>NZ_PJIZ01000024.1 GCF_021596505.1 Nostoc sp. CMAA1605
GGGACTGGGGACTGGGGGACTGGGGACAAGGTAAATAAGAAGAAACTTGATTTCTATGCCCTATTCCCCATGCCCCCTGCCCCCTGCCTCTTAATGGCCGTGAAAGTATTTGCACACTGAACGCTGAACCAGTAATCTTGATTTAAAATCACCTATAGGATTTTTCCAGGCGATCGCTTAATGTCTTTTCCGAATATTAGTGAATTTACAGTCCGTCGCTATGCTAACTCTAAGTCTTTTCAACGTGGCGAGGGTTACTTTGAATCGGGTGCTGTTACTAAAGTTACTCAACGTGGACAGCAGTTCCAGGCGGAAGTGGAAGGTCATGAAACCAAGCCTTATCGTGTTAGCTTGACTTTTGATGACAAGGCTGTAACCTTGGCTGACTGTACTTGTGCCTACAATTTTGATGGTTGGTGTAAACATTTGGTGGCGACGGCACTTGTATTGATTCGTCAACCAGATATGATTGAGCAACGCCCTACGCTTGCAAAACTCCTCGACCGTTTAGATCATGTGCAGACTCAAAGGTTAATTCAAGAGTTAGTCGCAGAAGCACCCGAATTGATTGATATTATCGATCAGCACGTTAGTTGGATGACTAACCCTACACCCAAGCCATTATCTACCAACACTGAAAGACACATTACCGTCAATTTGCCGGCGTTACGGAGGCAAATCAAGCAGATTCTGCGGGAAGCGGTGAATTATTTTGAGGAGGGGTATGAGGAAGATCCCCTGACGGAAGAGTTATTTAGCTTAGTGCAGGGTGCTTTAGAGTTTAACGAACGAGGCGAAAATGATAATGCGATCGCTGTTTTGGAAGTGATTACTGCTACCTGTGCGGAAAATTGGGAAGATGTATTAGAATACGGTGCAGACAATGATGAAATCGCCTGGGAATTGAATATTGCTTGGTGTGAGGTGCTTCTTTCTGCTGAACTTACTCCAGAAGAAAAAGTTGATATTCAAGTTAATTTGGAAGTTTGGCAAGACGAATGGAATACTGACTTTGCTATGGCTTTAGAAGCCTTACGTCAAGGCTGGGATGAACCACGAATCATCCAGGTACTCCAGGGAAATATCAGTACAAGGGGAGTTTGGGGTCAGGAAATCCCCTATTATGCCGATGATTTAGCGATGATTCGCTTGAAAATCCTGGAACGGCAAGAACGTTATCAAGAATACCTGTATTTGGCGCAAGCAGAAGGACAAACCCAAGCCTATCTCACCATGTTAGGACGTTTAGGCAGAATAGAAGAAGCGGTGCAAGCTGCCCAAACGGAAATGAGTTCAATGGAAGAAGCCTTCGCTTTAGCTAAAACTCTGGCTGAACAAGGTTCATTACCGCAAGCCTTAGAAATTGCCCAAACTGGTTTTAGGCTATGGGGTAATTGTCAGTATGCTTTAGGGATTTGGACTTGTGATTTAGCTTTGGAGTTGCATAATCAGGAAGCGGCTTTATTAGCACTCAAAGCTGCTTTTGAAGTTAAACCCCACTTTGTTGACTATCAAAAAATTGCAGAATTAGCTGGGGAAAATTGGGAAGTTATTAAACCCGATTTATTAAAAGTTGTCCACAACTGTGATAATTGGGCAATCCAACCAGACAAAGTGGATATACTTTTACACGAAGGCTTAATTGATGATGCCATTACCACCGTCAGTGAAATCAGTCATTATCATGCGTCCTTAGTTCAACGTGTCATGAAAGCCGCCATTCCTCACAATCCCGACTGGGTAATTGCCAACTCTCGCCGTCGTGCTGAAAGAATTATGGATGAAGGGAAAGCAGAATATTATAGTGAAGCGATCGCATGGTTAAAACACACCCGCGCCGCTTATATGGCATCTGGTAGAAAAGCAGATTGGGCGAGTTATCGTGAACAGTTAATGGAAATTCACGGACGTAAACGCAAATTAATGGGGATGTTGAAAGAAGGTAGTATGCAGTGAGAATTAATTGGTTGATAGACTACGATTAAATGTCTCGACATTGGCAAATCAACCTATGTCTGAATCAGTGCAATATATTACGAATCAACAAGGCGATCGCATTGGTGTCTTGTTGGATTAGAAGTAGTCAGAGGTAAAGGCTAAACAAAATATACGAATGTATAGGAATCATATTTGATTCCTGAAAAAAGCTCAGTACATCTCTGTTACGTCTTTTCCTGTTCCCTGTTCCCCTACTACGCAAATGATTTCAGGAATCAAAGCGGATTCCTATAAATTTTGACAGCATCATTTCAGGCTGATCAATTTGAATCATTATTATAGTTTGTATAGAAAATAGTCCTATTGTCAGAATAATTACCATGTGTTAATGTAATTTTTACAGTGAAGGTAATTATTTCTACCTAATAGGAAGGTAAAAATGCCTGAAAATCACCAAAGTCAAAATTTAGCTAAAGGAATTTTAGCTGGAGCCTTTATTTTAACTGGTTTTGCTCCGTTAAATGCTGGCGATGCAATAGCGAGTCAATTAGCCAAGAGTCTGGAAAAATATTTGTTACCTGTAGCTGAGGCTAATGTGGGCAATCCTATCTACATTGCTCAATCACCCGAAGAATTTGTGTCTTTACCTGAAGGAAATACATTATATATTGAAGGTAGTTCTGCTGTAATCGTGAATAAAGATGGAGAACAAAAACTTCCACCGGATGGCTATTATCGGCTCTCTATTGGTGCAATTCTCAAAATAGAATCAGGAAAAGTCACTTACAGTTCATCGCGTGATTTCGATCCGAACGTTACAGCAGATGTAAAGTGGAAACTCTGCTCCCCTCCATCCCAATGTAATTAAGTCAATCAATTTTGGATTTTAGATTTGCGATAGCGCAGCGTTAGCGACGCAGGAGCGAATGAGTGGATTGACTGCACCCATAAAGGGATGCAGCGTGGGGATTTTGGATTGACGTAAAGCCTGCGGTATAGCTGTGCTTAGAGCGTCGCGGATGCAGCGTAGCGAGTATTTCAGATTTTTCCACCCACTAGGGGTGGGGCTTGTACCCAAATAATCCAAAATCCGTCTTTAAAAGTTGAGCAACTGCCGTGCATAGTTTCCCGGCTTGTAGTCAGTGGCGTTCCTACGGCGAGAAACCCGCCTACAGAACTTTCCGCAAAATCCAAAATCTAAAATTCGCAGGGTCGCTAACATCATCTATTCCTTGTAGTTTTAAGATAAAAATAAAAATTTGTAAAGGAATTACTAGAGTATGAATCTGGTAATGAAATTAAGTAAACTATGCAACCTAAGATGCACTTATTGCTATGAGTATGATGAGTTATCTCATCAGGAAAAAATGCCCATAGAAAAGATTGAGTTTTTTTTAAAAAATTTAGCTCAGTACATTCTGAATCAAAAGGAAACTTTACCAGTAGAAATTATTTTTCATGGTGGAGAAGCCCTGCTACTACCTCATGATTATTTACGAACCATTTGTCAATTATGTGATCAATATTTTACGGAACAGGGCATATTTCATCGCACAGTAGTACAGAGCAATTTATTTAAGATATCTAATAAAACTATAGATTTACTACAAGAATTAGACATTGCTTTGGGTTTTTCACTAGATGTTTTCGGTGATCAACGAGTTGATATTGCTGGGAGAGTTTCACAAGAAAAAGTTTTAAGTAATCTGCAACGTTTGTTAGACAGAGGTATTGCTGTTGCAGGGATAGTTGTTCTTCATGCTTTGAACGTTAATCACGTAGAGGAAATATATCAATTTTACAATGAATTAAATATCGATTTTAGAGTGATGCCAATTTTTAATTACCAAGAGTCTCCAGAGAGAATGAAGCATTTACTAATTTCTCATGAAGAAATTGTCACAGCTTTAAAAAAAATAGCAGTAGCACAATTAGCATCTGCATCAAACATTGATATTTTACCTCTCAAAGATTATTTTGAGGCAGCCGTGAGATATTTAACAGGGCGCAAATTTCCTATTTATGATCCATCTCAAAAAGAATGGGCTTTAATTATTAACACAAATGGGGATACTTACTCTTATGGTGATGCTTATTTACCAGAGGGTTTTATGGGAAATGTTTTCCAACAATCCCTGAATGAAATTTTTACTTCTTCAGCTTATGCAAACACTACAAAAGTTCGCCTAGAGAGAGCAGCAACCTGTCGTCAATGTGAGTTTGATCAAAAGTGTGATCAATTACATCTTGTAGAAGCAATTTCTAGTGAACGTTCTTATGATGAAGTCGGCAAGCTCCAGTGTATGATCGCTAAACCCATGATTCAATTTATGGTAAATGAAATTTTGCGATCGCCTGAAGCTAAAGCACTCATTAATGTTTATGCTGTTCAAGATAAGTCTCAAACAAATGTAATTGTGCGTTAATCTAAAAACTAAGATTAAAGTGCTTATTACAAACTTTAATAAACAGATTAGAAGGTAAAACAAAAGTGGCGTAAGGTTTACATTTCTGTGGAATTACAGCGACATATACGAAATAAATGTCGGAAAACCTTAGATGTTACAGTTTACAAGTCTTGATGCAAAAGAAGAGAACAGCCCCGCCCCCAAAGAACCCCACGCCCCACAAATCCACGCACCACTAAATAAATCCAAAACCGAACCCCTCCTTAACCCCATCGGGAGGTATCCTTTAGTTGTAGG
Organism: Nostoc sp. CMAA1605; assembly: GCF_021596505.1. Taxonomy (GTDB): domain Bacteria; phylum Cyanobacteriota; class Cyanobacteriia; order Cyanobacteriales; family Nostocaceae; genus Trichormus. The sequence continues at coordinate 4,644 of NZ_PJIZ01000024.1, forward strand.
TGTAAAAGTAACATCATAGTGGTGAATCCAACTTCCCTCCACTCTCCATCCGACGCGATCGCCAAATCTTTCCCAGGCTTCTGTACTATACTCACGCTCTAGTTTACCACCGACGCTTAAGTATATTTCTTTTTGAACACTGAAGCCAAAATTTCCATTGCTATATTTTACCCACAGGCGGTCAATCGTACGGAGGTCAGTACAGGGAAAGTTTAAGAATTCTTCACGTCTAATGAAGTCTCCATCTATACGCCCTACGGCCTGAAGCATTACAAGATAGGTTTCATTGTCTGCTTCCTGCCATTTTTGTGCTGCTAGTAAGTCGCGCAATTTTGTGTAATCTACACCTCTTTCTGAGGCTAATTCATTTTGACGTAGTTTCTCAGCTTCTTGTTGTTCGTATTTTAGTCTTTCTGCTTCCTGCCGTCGCCATATTTCTGCCTCATGTTCGCGTTTTAACCTTTGCGCTTCTTCCTGTTCTCTTTGTCTTCGTAAAGCTTTAGCTTCTTGTTGTTTGTGTTGAAGTTTTGCTCGTTCCTGCTTGCGTTTTTCCACAGCAGCGCGGATACCTCTAGCTACATCCGCAAACGCTTCATCTTGACTATGCCAATTTCTTGACATCACAGGTTCAGCATTTTTAGGTAAAGCTTGCAGTTTAGCAAATGGTGCGCCAGTCCAATCAACAGGCCGCAAAATCACGGGAATGACGCAAGCTTCGCCTTTATCATGGCGTTCTATCGCTTTCTTAACTTCCACATCCCAACAATAATTAGAAGCCAAAAAGTAGGCACTCACAAGCAACAGAATAATGTCGGCTGTGTTTAAATTGTCGCTAATCTGATCATGCCACTGTTCTCCGGCTCGGATCTCACGGTCATGCCAGCTTGATATTACACCCTGCTTTTCCAATATACTCAGGTGGTAAGCTAATTCATCCCGTAGAGTCTCATCTTTGTGAGAGTAAGAAAAAAAAAGCTTGAAAGATTCCTCTGCCATTTTTGCGCTCAGGAGTAGGGGAATTCCAATGAAGTAAATATGCTATCACGTTGATGGCAAGGGGGCAGGCTTCCGCCGTGAGCGTCAGCCGAACGGGGGGCAGGGGGAAAGACAGTTGTTTTGGAGAAAATAAATTGGATAGTTTATTTTCTGGAAGTCCCTGAGATAAATTAGGCTTAGGATAAATTATAGTTTTTTACTTGATTTTCCTAAGCAGGTGACAGCCACATTACCTTAGTTCACAACATTACAACATTCAAGCAAAACATTTAAAAGTCAACTTAAAGCATTACAACATTAAGACAAAACATTCAAAGGTTAACCCAAAACACTACAACATTAAGGCAAAACATTCAAAGGTTAACCCAAAACATTACAACATTAAGGCAAAACATTTAAAGGTTAACCCGAAACATTACAATATTGAGGCAAAACATTACAACATTTGTGGCAAATGCTTATATGTTTGTTACAAACACTTAAACAAAACTTATAACCGCAGTCTTTCTTTTTAAATCTGCACTTTGCAGTAGTTATATATAGTTACTAGGTTACTTTTTTCTGTTGGAGTGTGAGTTGCGCTGTGATTGGCTGTCGGATCTCAGCTGTTGTCGGCCGTTGGTAATAATTCGCAACATATCTTTTAAGTCTTGTTCGATACCTTCTAAGACATGATCAGCGTATTCATCAGCACCCCCTTCAATTTCTTGAGCCTGCGCGATCGCAGTTTGTCGCATTTCCTCTAATTCTTGTTGACAAGCACGCCGCTTTAACTCAATTTCATTCAGAGTTTCTTTCATCATTGCATCACATTCTTGCTGCACTTGTCGCCGCAATTGTTCTGCTTCTTGTTGAGCCTGCCTGACAATATCGCTTTCCGCTAAGATTTGCGATCTTTTGACTTGAGCCGCATCAACAAGCTGTTGTCCATATTCTTCAGCCTCTAAAAGAATTTCATCTTTCTGTTCTAGGATGGCGGCTGCTTCCTGAAACACTGAAGGTAAAGAAACCCTGATGTAATCTAGCTGTTCTAATAATTTTTCCTCATCTATAATGGTGCGTCCCGTCAGAGGGATGCGGAAACTAGAAAGGATGAACTCTTCTAGGCGATCGAGTTCTTGCTGAATATCTACATTTCCGGCTTCGGGAATTTCTCCTGGAGAGATTCCGTTGGTGTACTCTGGGGGATAGCTTCCGTTGCGATTGGATTCGCCGCTATTGGATACTTGTGGTTGTAGCATTTGTATATATCTAGGGCAATTTGAGGGGGGACAAGATGATCGACTGAACCACCAAATCTTGCGATCTCTTTTACCACACTACTACTTAAAAAACTATATTCATTTGATGTCGCTAAAAAAACTGTCTCTATTTGAGTAGAAAGTGTTTTATTAGTATGCGCCATCTGTAGTTCTACTTCAAAATCAGAAATAGCTCGTAGACCCCGTAACAAAACTTGTGCTTTTCGTTGCTGGGCATAATTAACAGTTAAGCCATCAAAGCTATCTACCTCTACATTAGATAGATGTTTTGTTGTCAGGCGAATCTGCTCTATACGTTGCTGTACGCTAAATAGTGGTACTTTATTGGGATTACGCAATACAGCCACAACTACCCCATCAAACAAACGACTACCACGCTGAATAATATCGAGGTGTCCGAGAGTTATAGGATCAAAGCTACCAGGATAAATAGCAATCACAATTTTGACGGTATCGAAGTTACTGAGGAGATTATATAGGAATTGGGGCAGGGGGCAGGGGGATTAGGGATTGGGGATTGGGGATTGGGGATTGGGGACAAGGTAGACAAGGTAGACAAGGTAGACAAGGTAGACAAGGTAGGAAATGAGAACAACTGTTCCCTGTTCCCTGTTCCCTGTTCCCTAATGACTATTGACTAATGACTAATAACTATTGACTATTGACTATTGACTATTGACGATTTGGGGAATTTTACATGGTAATGGATTTTGCTGCTTTACCTCTGGCGTTTGTATTCACTTCTCCGGGCGCGGAAATCGGCTCTACGCCTCTTCGCTGGTATGGCTTACTAATCGCTATGGCTGTCTTAATTGGTGTCAGCCTTTCCCAATACCTTGCAAAACGTCGTCAGATTGATCCAGATTTATTGAATGATTTGTCAATTTGGCTGGTAATTGCGGCAATTCCTGCTGCCCGCATTTATTATGTTTTATTTAAATGGTCAGATTATGCTAAACAGCCCAGCAAGATTATCGCTATATGGGAGGGAGGTATTGCTATTCATGGAGCGATTATTGGTGGCGTTTTGGCAGCTTTAATTTTTGCAAAACTCAAACGAGTTCCTTTTTGGCAATTAGCAGATTTAGTTGCGCCTTCGCTGATTTTAGGACAGGCGATCGGACGATGGGGTAATTTTTTCAACTCTGAAGCTTTTGGTCGTCCTACCAATTTACCGTGGAAATTGTACATTCCACCAGAACGCCGCCCTTTGAGTCTAGCCAATTACGAATATTTTCATCCCACGTTCCTCTATGAATCTGTGTGGAACTTAATGGTGTTTGGCTTGCTTTTAACCTTATTCTTTCGCAGCTTATCAGGTAAGCCACGCCTGCGCTTAGGAACATTATTTATGGTTTATTTGGTAGCCTACAGCATGGGACGCTTTTGGATTGAGGGACTTCGCACTGATAGCTTAATGTTAGGGCCTCTGCGAATTGCACAAGTAGTCAGCCTCAGTGGAATGACATTAGGATTAGCCGGTTTAGCTTGGCTTTACCTTCTAAAACGCCCTTTACCTGATGTCGTATCCCCCGTAAAAGAGCAGCCAAGGGGACAGGTGACTGGGGATTAGGGATTGGGGACTGGGGATTGGGGACTGGGGATTGGGGATTGAGGACAAGGTAGCAAGAAAGAAGAAGCTAATGACTAATGACTGTTGACTAATGACTAATGACTGTTGACTAATGACTAATGACTAATGACTGTTGACTAATGACTATTGACTATTGACTATTGACTAATGCCTAAAAATAAAAAATGCCCCAGAGTTTTCTCCAGGGCTTAACCAGGGTGCATCTACCATTTCTCTCTACTACTCCTATAGAGGTAATCCGGAAAGATACTGAGCAAATTTCCAAAAAAATTTTTGGGGGGCTAAATTTATCCTGGTAATTACTGAGGCTGTATGAAAATTTTTGTATGAAAGCTCATCAAAATTCTTTAGAATCGAAAGTTTATATTGTGGGAGCAGGCCCAGGAGATCCTGATTTAATGACGCTTAAAGCGCAAAAATTGCTAGCGGCGGCGGATGTAATTTTATTTGCTGACTCTTTAATTCCTGAACAGCTTTTACAATTTTGTCGGGAAGATGCAGAAATTATTCCCACGGCTGATAAAACCTTGGAAGAGATTTTACCTTTGATGATTGAACGGGTGCGATCGCAGCAAAAATCCTTAGTTCGTCTCCAATCAGGTGATCCCAGTCTCTACAGCGCAACCCACGAACAAATGCAGCTTCTCGCTGAGGCCGAAATCCCTTTTGAAGTCATCCCAGGTATTAGTGCTTTTCAAGCCGCAGCCGCTAAACTGAATATCGAGTTAACCGTCCCTGGCGTGGTACAGACTATCATATTGACGCGCATTAGCGGACGTACAGAAGTACCTGAAAAAGAAGAGTTAGCCTCTTTAGCAGCCCATCAAGCTAGTTTGTGCTTATATCTGAGTGCGCGTCACGTAGAAAAAGCCCAAGCTAAATTACTAGAACACTATCCACCAGAAACTCCAGTGGCGATTTGTTTCCGCATTGGCTGGCCAGATGAAAAAATTAGGCTAGTCAGCCTTGAGCAAATGGCAGAATGTACCCAGCAAGAAAATCTGATGCGGACAACGCTATATGTCATTAGTCCAGCATTATCAACAGCAAAAGGGCGATCGCGCCTATATGATCCCGAATATAGTCGGTTATTTCGTCAATAGATCATGAGGCAGGGGTGCAGGGGGACTGGGGACTGGGGACTGGGGAAAAGGTAGACAAGGTAGGAAATGAGAAAAACTTTCCCTGTTCCCTAATGACTAATGACTAATGACTAATGACTATTGACTATTGACTATTGACTAATGACCATTGACCCTTCATTTGTGTGAAGGGTCTTAGAATATATAGAGGTTTCAGTTACCCTGAACACACCAGGATTTTTCGGTCAAATCTCTGATCACGCCAGCAGACGAGGCTATTCATGCTTATAAATACCTTACTTCTTTCTAATCAACTGCCCACACTAAAATATTCTTCTACACCAGAGCGTTTCGATGAAACCTGGGGTGATCCCCTAGCTACCCTCTTGGGTTTAGGACGTGCGGCTGGTGCTGACTTTATAGAATTCTTCTTAGAACGTCGCAACTACATTAGTAGCCTTGCAGAAGACGACACTATTACTAGTATTTCACCCAGCCTATCCACAGGTGCGGGAGTGAGAGTATTTCGGGGCAAAGCCGACTGCTACGTCAGTACCAATGACTTATCATTTTCTGGCTTAAAAGCAGCCTTAGAAAAAGGTTTATCTATTTTAGGGTTACAACTACCAGCCCCTAACGCTTTTATCCCAGAAATTAACCTGGAATTATTTAGAGACTACGCCACCAAACGAGGCAAAGATGGCTGGCTACCTCTGTGCAGTTCTATCCGCGAAATGGGCGAAATCCTCCTAGATGGTACTGCTTACCTCAATCAGAAAGCTAGCCATGTCCAGTCCCGCCGTGCTAGCTATTTCCGTGATTGGCAAGAAGTTTTAGTCGCAGCCAGTGATGGTACTTTTGCCCGTGACATTCGTTTGACGCAATCAGTAGGGTTTAACATACTCTGTGCTGACGGTGCAAATCGTTCCTCCATTGGTGAACGCGCCGGCAATACCAGCGATGCTAATTTCCTAAGAACTTGGGACTACCAGCAAGCCGCCGAACACATCGCCGAATCCGCCGGTAAAATGCTCTACGCTGATTATGTAGAATCAGGTAACTACCCCATCATCATGGCGAACCACTTCGGTGGAGTAATTTTCCATGAAGCTTGCGGACACCTGCTAGAAACTACCCAAGTTGAACGCAACACCACCCCCTTTGCTGACAAGAAAGGCGAAAAAATTGCCCACGAAAGCCTGACAGCTTGGGATGAAGGACGCGCCGATAATGCCTTCGGGACAATCGACATGGATGACGAAGGAATGCCAGCACAAAGAACCCTATTAATTGAAAAAGGCGTTCTGAAAAACTTCCTAGCAGATAGAACAGGTTCTTGGCGCACCGGACACCCCAGAACAGGTAGTGGTCGCCGTCAAAATTACACCTTCGCAGCCGCTAGCCGGATGCGGAATACTTACATTGCGACTGGTGACTACACACTTGATGATTTATTTGCTTCAGTCGATAAAGGTATTTACTGTAAGAAAATGGGCGGTGGTAGCGTAGGTGCTACTGGTCAATTTAACTTCAGTGTGGACGAAGCCTATTTAATTGAAAATGGCAAAGTTACCAAGCCACTTAAAGGTGCTACTTTGATTGGTGAAGCCAAGGAAATCATGAATAAAATTTCCATGTGTTCCCAAGATTTAGAAATTGCACCTGGTTTTTGTGGTTCTGTAAGTGGCAGCATTTACACCACCGTAGGACAACCCCACATCAAAGTTGATTCTATTACCGTCGGAGGACGATAGAATTTTAGATTTTAAATTTTTTTCGCAACAATAGATACCGGACTTCTTTGAGAAGTCCGGTATCTGAAACAAGCATCAACTCCAATCTAAAATCCAAAATTGACTATGCCGAATATTAATGAGATTGCAACTTACGCCAAAGAGAATGCAGAAAAACTTGGCATCAGAAAATTTGACATCTATGGTTCAACAGTAGATGAAACTAGTGTGCAAGTTGACCAAGGTGAACCCAAACAAGTCAAGCTTCTAATCGCTCTGGTGTAACTGTACGCGTTTGGAATGAAGACAATACAATCGGTATCACCAGTACCACCGATGTAGATCCCCAAGGATTAGAATTAGCTTTAAAAACTGCTTACGAAGCTAGTTTTTTTGGTGTGAAAGAACACGTACCAGATTTTAGTCCTGAAGCTACTTTACCGCTAGCAAAAACACTGGATGAAAAATCACCTCAATCACCTGTATCAGAACTAATCGAAAAACTGCTAATAGCTGAAAAGAATTATTAGCATCTCATGCAGCTATTAAAGGAGTACCTTACAACGGTTTAGCACAAAAGATATTGATAGATTTTATCTCAATAGCGATGGGGCTTTGAGAAAAGATTCTCTGTCTTTATCTTCGGTTTATCTGTATAGCAAAACTGAGGAAGAAGGTAAAAAACCACGCAGTGCCGGTGCTTATCGAGTCAGTCGCAATGTAGCAGATTTAGATATTAATGGTTGCATCGAAGAAACGGCTGAGAAAACTATCAGTCATTTGAACTACGAAAAAGTTAAGACTGGTAAATATCAAGTAGTGTTTTCACCGGAAGCTTTTTTAAGTATTTTGGGTGCATTTTCTAATTTGTTTAATGCCCAAAGTATCCTAGATAAACAAAGTCTATCTACACCCGATGATTTGGGTAAACAAATCGCTTCACCTCTGCTTTCTGTGTATGATGATGCCCTACATCCGGCTAACTTAGGTGCAGAAACTTTTGATGGGGAAGGTACACCTACTCGTCAAATTAAGTTAATTGAAAACGGTGTTTTAACTAGTTTTCTACACAGTGCCGGTACTGCTAAAAGGTTAAATGCTCAACCAACTGGTCATGCTAGTATTGGTGCCAAGGTAAGCGTCGGCCCGAATTTTTATCATGTGTTTGCTGCACAAAATGCTGCACAAGAGTTGAGCTTAGAAACGGCGGAAAATGTAATTTTAATTGATGATTTGCACGCTCTTCATGCGGGTGTAAGAGCTTTACAAGGTTCGTTTTCCTTACCGTTTGATGGTTGGTTAATTAACAAAGGTGAGAAAACCAGTATTGAATCCGCAACGGTTGCTGGCGATTTCTTGGAACTGCTGAAATCTATTATCTATGTAGAAAAAGAAGTTGAGTTAACTCCTGGTGGTGTTGCTCCGAGAATTTGGGTTGATGGTTTATCAATTACTGGTGATTAAATTTTGTAGTTTGTAGTAAGGACTTTAGTCCTTATTCTAATAGGACTAAAGTCCTCACTACGAACTGATAACCCTACTTTCTTTGTGAAGGTGGGGTTTTTTTATGTGTGATTGCAAACTTAAAACTTACATAATTAGAAATTAATTTGCTGTTAACGTTTGGTTTCTAGCCTAACTCAAGTGTTTTTACCGAAACTTGGCGACTTTAAGTAATTTGCCTGTAACCAAATACTTGTGAGGAGAAATCATGCGGCATTTCTTGGGAGCATTTTTGCTGGGAATGGCTACAATAGCTGTTATGCCTACAGAAAAAGTCCTAGCGGGAACATTGACAGGTCAACCCCCCATTGTCATCGGACATAGAGGTGCTAGCGGTTATCGTCCTGAGCATACTTTAGAAGCCTATAAACTGGCTATTGAGATGGGTGCTGATTACATCGAGCCTGATTTAGTCGCCACTAAAGATGGTTACTTAGTGGCGCGCCACGAAAACGAGATTTCTGGAACTACCGATGTTTCTAGCCGTCCTGAGTTTGCTGACCGTTTTGCGACAAAGGTTATTGATGGACAAAATATTTCAGGTTGGTTTACAGAGGACTTTACCCTAGCTGAGTTAAAAACTCTGCGTGCGATTGAAAGAATTCCAGCTATTCGCCCTGCTAACACAGCTTTTAATGGACGTTTTGAAGTTCCGACTCTACAAGAAGTGATTGATTTAGCAAAGGAAAAAAGCTCACTACTGGGACGGACTATTGGTATTTATCCTGAAACTAAACACCCGACTTATTTTGATTCTATTGGGTTGTCAATGGAAGAAATTTTGGTGAGTGTTTTAAATGCTAATGGCTATACTGATGAAACTGCACCAGTTTACATTCAGTCTTTTGAAGTTGCTAACCTTAAAGACCTGAACGCATTAACTGATGTTTCTATAGTCCAACTGCTCAGTAATGGTGGTAGCCCTTATGATTTTGTAGTAAGTGGTGATTCTCGCACTTATCGTGATTTAGCTACTCCTGAAGGTTTAGCAGAAATTGCTACCTATGCTAATGGGATTGGTGCTAATAAGAATTTGATTATTCCTAGAGATGCTAGTGGAAATCTGTTATCACCAACCAGCTTAGTTGATGATGCTCATGCGGCTGGTTTGTTGGTTCACGCATGGACATTCCGCGATGAGAATGTTTTCTTACCTGCAAATTTGCAAGGTAATCCAGAAGAAGAATACAGACAGTTTTACGCAACTGGAATTGATGGTTTATTTAGTGATAATCCTGATACAGCGTTTGCAGTTCGTTCTACTTTAGTTCCTGAACCTGGTGCAATCCTGGGATTGGGAATTGTACCTTTGTTTGGATGGTTATTCCGTCGTCGTAAGTAGTTCTGACTTTTCAGGGGATCTGGAAAACCTCTCTCTAAATCTCTCTCCTGCGAGGAGAGAGACTTTGAATTTGTGGTTGGGAAGTATAGCAATTCCCATTCCAGTGAGGCACAGCAGTCAAAATTAAACGCAGATGGACGCAGATAAACGCAGATAATTTTTTACGTCATTAGAAGTGATATTTAACAAAATTTAGGGGGTTTAAATCCCCGTTACAACACTTAATTGCGAATTGCGAATTGCGTTAGCGTAGCGGGACGTTAGTCCATTGCGAATTGATTTAATTGGTTAGAGATGTGGTTGTAGTGTTGAGTGAATTTAAGGGAAGATTTGCGATCGCACTCAAGCCTGCTGAATTCATTAAGTCTATCCAGTCGCGAACTAGGGTAAAGTCACTGGGTTTTTCAGCACGTAAATCAGTTAGGGCTTTTAAGGTATCGTACCAATAACCGTTGTCTGCGTAGATAAATACTCGCTGCTTGGGTGTGGATGTCTGCAATTGTGTGGCTAGTGCGGTGCTTGGTTGTACCCGTTCTATCCAACCACCGGCGACGGGATCACCACTGCGATCGCCGCCTGTGGGGTCGCATAATAGGGAAAATCGCCACCGATATTTTTTACCTACCTCTAAACCAGGAAAGTCAGCAGGTAATGTGTAACTCATGATGCCTTTGTTAGCGTTGAGGGGCAAGGTTTTCTCTAAGAGTATTTCGTTTCCGGCTTCGTTTCTGAGTAGAAAGGTGGCTTGCTGGGCGGAAGTTTCTGGTACACTGACAAAGAATGTCGGGCGATCGCTTATCGTTAATTCAACGGGAATTTGTGTGGTTGACATCCCTGTGGGTTTAGCTGGTAAGACTGCGCTGATGGCTTGGGGTGTACATTGACCCCGTGCTGCGCCTGCTTCTAAATTCCGAGAACCTCTAATTCCTGGGACTTTAAACTTTAACAGGGAACGACGACGCGGGGTAAATCTGGGCAGAGGATTTTGGGAAATTAAATTTGCATTGTTAATTACTGGTGTGGCTACTGCTGTTGTAGTTAACAATACTTCTGTAGAGAAAGTTAGACCTAATGTGATTAATAGTAGGGTCTTTTTTAGCATAATTTTTTGATGATAGTTAACTGAATAAACAGCTTGTTATGTGAAGTTACTTCTCCAAGCTGCTCAAAGATTTAATTAGTTTTATTAACAACAATTACTTACTAGTGACTTTATCATGACCGACAAAGTTCCGATATTGCAGTTACCTCAGTAGATATACCATAAAAACTTTCGGTAATTTATGAAAAAACGGTCAAATAAATGTTATAAAATTACCCAAATCTCAGGAATTGAGTAGTTAACATTACTTAAATACTGAATCTTGGCAAATTAGATAGTCCTCATCTGACTTTTCCACATAATGTGAAAAGTCAACGTTAAACCTAACCCCCTAACCCCCTTCCCTACTAGGGAAGGGGGAAAAATTAAAGCCTATCCCATTGATTCACGCCCTAATTGTAAGAGCAGGAGAAACCCCAGCTATGACTAATCCTCAACCAAAACCCTCTGGTTTCCCTCAAGCTGTGTTGACCTTCGGTAGTACAGTATTGCTGACAACTTTAGCAATTACTGGCGGAATTTTAGGGTTGCGGGGGTTAGGTAGTTTGGCGGGAATGGAATTAGGGGCGTTTGATTGGTTAATGCGATCGCGTCCTGATGAGGGTGTAGATAATCGCTTTTTGGTGGTGGGTATCAATGATGCAGATATTCAAACTCGTAAAGAATACCCCATAGAAGATGGGACATTAGCCCAGGTGTTGACCAAATTAGAGGCGCAAGCACCGCGAGTCATCGGTATAGATATTCTCAGGGATGTCAAGCAAGGAAGTGCTAAGGGTAGAGCCGAATTAGTGAAGATATTAACCGATAACGATAATATTGTTGCTGTCTGTGCCATTAGCAAGGCTGACTCTCCAGGTATCGCCGCCGCCCCAGGAATTCCTGAAGATAGGGTGGGAGTAGCAGATTTTCCTGTAGATCGGGGTGGAACTGTGCGTCAGGGAATGATTTTAACGATTCCCCAAGCCTCAAAACTACCAGTCCCTAGCGAACATATTTGCAATTACGCCAACTCTGAAAATCAACTACCATCCCTTAGCTTTCAAGTGGCTGCACGTTACTTAAATGAAGATGGAATTGCACCAGAACCAACCCCAAAGGGAGAAATCAAATTTGGTAACACAGTGCTAAAACGCTTAACCCCGAATGCAGGCGGTTATCACAAAGTGGATACGGGCGATTATCAAATGTTATTGAATTATCGTTCTGCCAAAAATGCCGTTAAACAAGTATCCCTGAGTGATGTGTTAGCTGATAAAGTGCCGGCAGATTCGATAAAAGACAAAATCGTGCTGATTGGTTACACAGCTGCCATTGTCAAAGATACCTTCTACACGCCTTATAGTGGTGGCGCGGATGATAGTCAAAAAATGCCAGGGGTGGTAGTTCATGCCCAAAACGCCAGTCAGATATTGAGTGCTGTTTTAAATAAACGACCATTATTTTGGTACTGGAACGAAGCACAAGAAGGCTTTTGGGTGTTTGGTTGGTCTTTGGTGGGAGGGATTTTAGCGTGGCGAATTCGCAAACCCTGGTTATTAATTTTAGGGGGTGGAGTGGCGATCGCTATCTTACTCGGCGGTACTTACCTCATCTTTCTCCAAGCAGGTTGGATACCCTTAGTACCAGCAGCCTTGGGACTCTTAACCACGGCTGCTGGCGTAGTTTTGATAGATAGATATGCCGCCACCATTGTCAAGACCGTGAAAGGATTCTTAAAAATCAACATTGAGATTGACAAAGACAAGAAAGATGAAGAGGTAGCTGCAATTACCGAAAGCGATTATTTTGTAGAGTTACAGCAAAAAGCTAAGGATTTGCGAGTTAGAGATAATTCACAGACATCTAATGTTGTAGGAGAAAATTCACCAACATCAGATTTGCACCCCCCAGAAGATATACATTTAGCTCCCACAATCCAGCCAAAATTGGAATTACCCCCCAATATTCTAGAAGTTGATTATTTACAAGCAGTGCGCGATCGCCGTAATAAAAATCAATCATCAGAAAACACAGAAGATATCAACAATCAATCAGGAGAACCGACATCAAACCCCGCAGAAGAACAAGAGGATTCAGATTATTGGCAACAATTACAAAATCGGGGGAAGAAACTTAGAGAAAACAAAAAGTAAGTTTTTAATGATAGGGGTTTAGGGGTATAAGGGTGTAGGGGTGTAAGGGAAATATATATACTTTATCGGCAGATGAATTATGAGTGAACCAGATTTTGAAGTATCATCAACACCAAAAACCATCTTAGATTTAACAGAATTACCCGATGAACAACGGCAATTAATGAATTGGATCATTCGCCAACACAAAGTTACTTTACCTGAGATTGTCAACAATCAGAATATTTCTGAAGAATTAGCACAACAGCATATTGATGATTTTATTTCTCAAGGTTTGATTCAAGTTATCAATGAAGGGGAGACTGTGTATTATCAACCCCATTTCAAAAGCCCGAAAAAAAGCCGCCTACCTCAAAACATTTGGGATAAATTAGACATCTAAATTCATCCCAATGCCCAATTCCCCATGCCCAATCCCCAGTCCCTAAACAATCATGTCAAAAATCGTCTCCATCCACTCATTTCGAGGTGGTACAGGTAAATCAAACTCTACCGCGAATTTAGCTGGAATCGTCGCCCGTTACGGTTATCGAGTCGGCATTGTCGATACTGATATTCAGTCCCCAGGGATTCATGTTTTGTTTGGTTTTGACGAACAGAAAATGAAATATTCTCTCAATGATTATCTGTGGGGACGCTGTTCTATAGAAGATACAGCCTATGATGTCACATCAGTTTTACAAAAAAATGTCGGTAAAAATAGCAAAGTTTACTTAATTCCTTCCAGCATTAAAGCGAGAGATATTACCAAAGTTTTACGAGAAGGCTTTGATTTTAATTTGCTCAATGAAGGCTTTCAAGATTTATTAACTACTTTAAATTTAGATTATTTATTTATTGATACTCACCCTGGACTAAATGAAGAAACCTTACTTTCTATTGCTATTTCTGATATTTTAGTATTGATTCTCAGACCTGACCGCCAAGATTTTCAAGGTACAGCCGTCACCGTGGAAGTAGCCCGCAAATTAGAAGTACCGAAAATGTTACTGTTAATTAATAAAGCTCTACCAGCATTAGATTTTGATGCCTTACGTGAACAAGTAGAAAAGACATATAACGCGCAGGTGGCAGGTATTTTACCTTTATCAGAGGAGCTAATTCAATTAGCAAGTAGTGATCTCTTTTGTTTGCGTCATCCAGAACACCCCTTTAGTCAAGTTATGGATAAGGTAGCTCAGATGATTATGCAGAGGTGATTGGGCATTGGGAATGGGGCATTGGGCATTGGGCATTGAGTATGGGATTTTTCTCCCCTGCACCCTGCACCCTGCCCCCCTGCTTCCCAAAGTTGCAAGTCACTTATTCAAGGGTCGTGCGATCGCTCTATGATTCGGTAAGTATCGTATAGGCGAAAATTATGACGCAGACAATTTCTATCAATGACAGCCAACGCTTACAACTGCAACCCCTAGAAGTTCCTAACCGGCTGTTATTGGGGCCTGGGCCTTCTAATGCTCACCCCGCAGTTTTGCAAGCTATGAATACCTCACCATTAGGTCATCTTGACCCGGCTTTCTTAGCTCTGATGGATGAAATTCAATCTTTGCTACGCTATGTGTGGCAGACAGAAAATCCACTAACTATTGCTGTGAGTGGTACGGGTTCGGCGGCAATGGAAGCAACCATTGCCAATGCTGTAGAACCTGGGGATGTGGTATTAATTGGTGTGGCTGGTTATTTTGGTAATCGTTTAGTTGACATGGCCGGAAGATATGGCGCAGATGTCCGCACCATTACCAAACCTTGGGGACAAGTTTTTTCACTCGCCGAACTCCGCACCGCTTTAGAAACTCATCGTCCGGCGATTTTGGCTTTAGTTCACGCAGAAACATCCACCGGTGCGCGCCAACCATTAGAAGGGGTGGGCGAATTGTGCCGTGAATTCGGCACACTTTTATTAATAGATACAGTCACGAGTTTGGGCGGCGTTCCCATCTTTTTAGATGCTTGGGGAGTAGATTTAGCTTATAGTTGCAGTCAAAAAGGCTTAGGTTGTTCCCCTGGTGCTTCTCCTTTTACTATGAGTCCCCGTGCAATGGAAAAATTGCAAAAACGCTCCACTAAGGTAGCAAACTGGTATTTAGATATGAATTTACTCGCTAAATACTGGGGAAGCGAACGTGTCTATCATCACACAGCTCCTATTAATTTATATTATGGGTTACGGGAAGCGTTGCGTTTAATTGCTGAGGAGGGACTAGCCAATTGCTGGCAACGCCACCAGAAAAACGTAGAATATCTGTGGCAACGCTTAGAAGAGATAGGACTGAGTTTACACGTAGAAAAAGAGTATCGCTTGCCTACTTTAACTACAGTCCGCATTCCGGCTGGTGTAGATGGGAAGGCGATCGCACGCCAACTACTCATCGAACATAACATAGAAGTTGGCGGCGGTTTAGGTGAGTTAGCAGGTCAAGTTTGGCGTGTGGGACTCATGGGTTATAACAGCCGTCCCGAAAGCGTTGATAGACTCATAGAAGCATTAGAGCAAGTTCTACCCAAGCAATAGAACAAGACACCAGGGTGTAGGGTATAGGAGAAGAAAAAGCCCACCCTACACCACAAATGGTGCAAGATTTGATTCTACAAAGTCTATAGTTGAGATAAGAATATTAACTAAAATTCGCCAAATAATTACAAATTAATAAGCTATTAAGCAGAAATATTGACAAATATAGGTAAAATGCCCAATTAATAAATTAGGCTAGCTCTTATTCATGTTTATAGCTATAAATAGCTGATTTATTAATTAAAACCATGTTAAAAAAAAATTTCTGCACCGACTTTTTACATTAGGTATTACTATCAGCGTCAGCTTGACTTTGAGTAGCTGCACACCAAAAAGACGAGCAATGCTGAGAGTAACTGCGGAAAAATTTCATGAACAAGTCATTGCAGCCATAACATCAGTTAAAGAAATTTACACATTGGGTAACGTTCCTCTAGAACCTTCCGTATCTCGTGAATCCATTACGGAACAATTGTTGGATGATAATGGCATCGATTTTAGCAACATTAACCAAGTCAATAAAATTATTACTCAAGATGATACAACAGATAAACCACCGTCAGTAGTTGAACGAGATTTAGAAGACTTAACAGCAGAATATGATACGGCATTAGAGATATTTAAAAATTTAGAAAATGTTGATTATGGCAGTTCCCAAATAGTTGCTAAAACTACACAACCTGCTAGATGTTTAACTGTAAAAATGTTACTCTTAGCCAAAGAAATTCAAGCAAACCCACCAAAACCAAGCAATCCGCGACGGGTATTAATTAGCTTAAAATTAAAGGATTTACAACAACAATATCGTGAAGCAGAGTCATCTGGCAACACCACAAAAATCGCAGAAATTAAACGCCAAGTTGCAGAACAAATTGATGAGTGGTTAAAGATTAATGCGGCTGAGAAAAAATTGATTGAAGATTCTATTACTCAATTAGTCATAGCTGCGGATACTGGGAGTAAACTATCAAAATTAATCGATGAATACTCTGACTTAGATTTTGAAGTTATCGCTACGAGAGTCACTCAAATCGTTGGCGTAACATCTAGTCTTACGGGTAAAGATTATAGTTCTGTCTTAACAAAGATGAGGACTGTAGAAACTACGATTAATTCAGATCCAACTTTGCGAGATTTCCTGCGGGACGTTTCTATTAAAACTAGACTAACACCCACTTCACAGCCAAAATTATGCCAAGAATTAGGATAGTTGCTTAAAAGTTCGTAGTAAGGGCTTTAGCCCTATCTTTCTACATATTGAATAGTTAGTTAAATAGGATAAAAATCCATATGTCTACCAATGATGAAATCGTTGAGAAATTGCAAACTATCGTAGATAAAATCAAGCCAGATGCGGACATAGATATCGAACAACTGCGTCAAATGCAATCTGATTTATTAGATATTCAGTCACAGCTACAATTTGAAAGAATAGATGCACGTAAAAATAAGAAATGGAGAGAAGCAGAAAAGCTTAGAGACGCTGAACAAGAATGTACACAAGCTCTAGGCACTTTACAGTCTGCTATTTTACGTCCGATTCTCATAGGAAAGAATCAAGACAACTTACAGGAGATGCGGAAAATTCTAGGCGAAGTTAAAACCGCCGCTAAAACTCAAGAACGGATAGATTTTATTATCAAGTCCCTCAGCTTTCTGAGAAGGATTTTGACATGATGTTATTGCAGGAAAAACCCAGCAAACAGCAATGGTAAAAGTATCAGAACCGATATGATCAAAACTACTGTCCCTGCTTCGATTTTAATTTGATTATCTGGTGGTTTAGTCATTTTGAATGTTAAGGATATAGTGAAACAACTGTTGACTATTGACCAATAACTATTTTGCCATTGCCTTTCTCACTTTCTCAACTTGTTTGGGTGCTGGCATATCGTTGAATAGAGCGATCGCTCTGTTAAAATTCTCTAGGCTCTGTTGTGTTCCACCAATTCTTTGATAAGTTAAACCTAACTGGTAATAGGCTTTGGCTAAGTTACATTTATCAGCCACCCTATTCATGTTGGCGATGGCTTCTTGATGTTTACTTATCGCCATTGTAAATTCCCCCTGTTCTCGATACAGTGCAGCTAAACAGGATGTAGCCCTTGCTTCTAAAACGGAAAACTGATTATGTTGACAATGTTGAATAGCTTGATTGCAGGTTTCTAGGGCAGCTTCAATCATACCTAAATTTTTATAGGTTAAGCTGATAAATAATAGGCTGACTCCTCTACCCCAAGAGGTTAATTTTTCACTGGATAAGCCTTTTTTTACCTCTTCTAATATCGGGGTAATATTCTGATTAAAACCGGCAGACGAATCTAAATAAACTAAACAGCATAAACAATACACTACATATTGATAATAATCATCATCTTTAATGACCATGTTTTTGACTGAATGCAAAATATGGGTGGCTCTTTCTACCTCCCACAAATCTATGTAACACAGACCTAAATTAAACATACTAGATATTTTTTCCTGCACAAAATTACATCTAGTGGCAATTTCGCAGGCTCTATGATGAAACTCAATGGCTGTAGAAATATTACCTGTTTGTGCGGCGGAAATGTTACTAACTTGGTGATATGCTCTGCCTAAAATATTGTACAGAACACTCAGATGATAATCAGATTTTAAATGAGGAATTAGGGGAGCGATCGCACCAATTAAAGTTTCTAAAAGACCAAGGCGACTGAACAATACACCCAATGATAAGCTATTATCCCATCTATTCGGTCGGCGTTGAATAATCACATTGGCGGCTGCTTCAAAATCCCCGATTTCCATATAATGGTGATAAGCTTCTAGTGCCATCAGTGCATTTTGCGGTTCTGTGACTGTTGTAACGCTGTTAGTCCAAAACTCTGCGGCTTTGCGGTTAGCGATTTCCCATTCTCCACTTTGCTTTAATCTAGCGATCGCTTCTGCACAAATTACAGGATGTAACCAGTATTTCCCCTTACGGCATTCTATCAATAAACGATCAAATAAAGACTTGATCACTCTTCTATGTTGTAGTTCCGTAACATCCCACAGCAAGCATTGTAATCCTGATATATCAACATGATTAATATCTTGATAACGATAGCAACCCAAACGACAAAGCAATTTATAAGCTGCTTTATCCATTTGTTCCAATCGTTTAAATTGACTAGATACTAAGTTTTCTAACCCACGCTCAATTAATAAATTACCTCGATTTTCTCGCCAATAAATATCTGCATTTCCCTCAAAATCTGTCCTAATTGTACCCGTGATAATTTTCATCGCCTTCGCATTACCGCCAAAGGCTTGACACATTTCCCTTAGTGCAGTTGCACTGACTTGAATTTGACGAATAGCAAAAAATTCTTGCCAAGCCGATTGGTCTAACCCTGTGAGAAAATAACAATCAACATCTACACCAGATTCATACAGGCGTTCTCGACTGGTAATTAGGGTGAGTGATTGTACAGTGGGATCTGCTAATACTCTAAATAGTTCTACGTAGGGACGATGTTCAGGAATCACACAACCGTTTTGATCTAAGGCTGGTTCTAAATTATCAATCAGAACGCCGATTTTTCTGTTGGGATCTCGAAGTTTGCGCCTCAGTCTTTCTAGATTAATCCCAAATTCTTTACCTGGTTCTTCGTTAAAATCTCCCCGCAGCCACTCCTCTACTACACTTTCCACAGTGACGATATTTTGGCTTTCTTGCGCCATCCAAAGTTCCAGTAAGTAAAAACCCTGAGACTTGAGATACTTACGAGCTAGTGTCGTTTTACCGACACCACCTTTACCTTGAATTAAAATAATTTTCGCACCACAATTAACACGGGTGTTAAGTTCAGTAATTTCACGCTCTCTACCCACAAAATGCTCTTCTGTTTCTTGTGACTTGCCATTATTGAGAGCTGGATTTAAAATAGTTTTCGTTCTCTGGGACAGTTGCGATTTGCAAAATCTCTGCACAACTGTGTGAAAAGTTGATTTTGTGACTTGTTCTCCCAGAATCTCTGAAAGCATTCGCCATAGCTCTGCACCAACTGCTTTTACGTGTCCTTCTGTGTAACGACAAAGTTCAGCTATCTTCTTATATGTATTTCTTCTGTCCTCCCAAAGATAGCGTAGGATGTCCCTTTGAACATTGTCGAGTCGTTTACCGGTTTGATCAAGAACCAATTTATCCAAAAGCTCTAAGGCTTCTTCTGCACCCATCGATCATTGTCTGTGTCATTGTTGGTTTATTATACTCATATTTTTACTAATTCTTTTCCCGTTTCCGTACCATAAACTACTTTTTCTTACTTAGTGGAATATACTGAATCATACCGAATCATACTGAAAACAATATCCACTTGTATTATGCTTGTAATCAATACAGGCAGGTTAAGTTAAGTGTCCAACGTGGTTGAGGAAAGATGCAAATCGCTACTAGTCTGAATTGAATCATGAGCAATCACAACTGAATAATCAATATTGTCTACCACAACTGAATAATCAATAACAGTAGCGTTTACTTAATAAGTAGTCAGCATTAACTAACTAGATTCTGTAGAGAGTGTTTTGAAACAGTCTGTCAGTCTTCACCCTACAGGAGTTTCAACAATGTTGAATCAAGATTGTCATCAAGATTGCAATCATAGTTATTGCCCTTTTGCTCAAGATACCAAGAATCCCAACAGATATGTTTGTCTCAAATGTGGTGTAGAGAGAGAAATTAACAGACATCCTTCTGGGTTTGGTTCATTCTTGATGTTGTTGTTATCTCTATTTATTGCTTTTCAAGTGATTGTAATTTTGGATAAGCAAAACAACGATAATCAACAGACAGAAGCAGTATCTCAACAGCAATAATTGAATATTTCCAGTTTCTTCCCGACAATTTTCCAGGAGTGCAATTATGAATACCCATCACGACACGATTCTCTTCCGTTTTACTTCTAAGTCACTGAAATACTTTCTGTTGATGTTGTTTGGCTTTGCTATTGTTTACGCCCTTTCTCATGCTTTAGGTGCGTTACATATTCTTCCTGCACTAATCTTTGTGTTGCAGCATTTATTTGTACCGTTGGGCGTGATACTTTTGTGCTTAATTACTGTCACTGTTTTATTTGAATCTCTGCGTTAGCTAGGATTGATCAGACGATGAAGAAGAGACTTGTATTCAATATAAAAACTCTGGATACAAGTCCTTACCTAGTTTTGTTCATTTTTTCCAGGGAAGTTTAGTCCCCATTTCTGTTAACGCTGAAAAAATCAGATAGGTAATTAATAAAGCCACACCTGCAAAGAAGGCTAGTAAATCATGATCCATAAGATTTTAGGCGATCGCTCCATTCATCGCCTATATTTTCTCACAAAACCTTAGCGTGTATTCAAGCTTGATATATGTATCGTGTTGAGGTTGATTAGTGCTGTTAGCCGCGCTACCGCTAATAGCACTCAGAACTGTTTTAGTGAATAGTTCAAATTGCTGAATAAACAAAAAAAGTCCGCTTTAGCGGACTAGGGTAGAAGGGTCAAATGATCTTAAGTTGACTATGAGATTGTTAAATCCCTCTTTTATTGTTAGCAATTAAGTCCTAAAAAGCAAGTATTAAATCCCATGATTTTAGACATTATTGCCAGAATTATGTCTTTAGAAATAGTCGCTGGTAATCTATGAAACATCTATCATTGCTAACAGCCCATCAATGCTTTTTTACCTATAAGCTTGATTTTTTAATTTTTATAAATCGCAGCTTATCAAGTTGTTAGGTTTTTAAATTTAAGTCATGCAAATCAGGAATTTAATCAGAAATAAATGTCTTTTGTCAATATCTAAAATATCTGTTTACCATATAAAATTTTACTCATTGCTATTTAGAGAACACCAAAAAATAAATTATCCTAAATAAACAGCTTAGTAGGGTGCGTCAGTGCGAGAAAACTTAACTATACCAAGAGATTATTCATACTGATGCACCCTACAGTTTGGATATTTTTTATCTGGAAGTCCCTTATTTTATATCAACGCAATGATATACAAAATTGTTTGATACCAATTTTATATGAAGCTGCATATAATAGGGGGAATAGAGTGGATAAATAAAAATAAGCATGAGCCGCCCGTTTAAGATTGAAATTGCAGAAAGCGAAGCAGAATTAAAGAAACGTCTACAAACAGCCAACGTAGGAAAGCAGAAAGAAAAACTGATGATGCTGTGGTGGATAAAAAGCGGACAGGTTGATGAACAGCAAGAAATTGGAAAACGCTTGGCTATAGATACATCAACTGTCACAAGGTGGTTACAAAGATATAGAGTCGGTGGACTAGATGAATTATTAGAAATTAAAAAAGCTCCGGGAGCAAAACGAAAAATTGATGAAGTAGCGATCGCGGCACTAACAGAGGAGTTAAAAACTCTGAACAGGTAATTTCCATCTCTTCTTATAACTTTATTTTAGAAGTTATTTTCTATGCAGCTTCATATTAAATTGGTATTAGTCCTTAGATGAGGACTAAAGTCCCCACTACAAACTATTTTCTTAACGAAGTTCAGCTTTGCCAGTCTGCTAATTGTGTAACTAAGAAATAACGCACATGATCAACAAAAGTTGCGCCCCATTGTCTTGTTCCATGTCCCATTCCAGGAACAACATAACAAGCACCATCAGGAAATTTCTGGGCGCAATTTTGAGCATCTTTAATATTGACCATTGGGTCATTAGCACCAATTAAAAAGCGCACTCTCCGAGGTAATTTTACACTGTCAATATAGTTCATGGGATTGCATTCCCACGCAAATTCATCTTGATATTTGAGGTTTTTAGCTAGTTGTAAAAGTTTGACTACAGGTGTTAAATCAGGTTGCAATCTGTCTAAAATTGACTCTGCTATTCCCCCTACCGGAGATGCAGCAATATCTGGTAAAAGATTATATCCCCAACTTTTTGCGAAAGATGGCAAATCTGCATGACCAATAGTTCCTAGTAACCTTTCTCCTAAACCATTGGTTGTGAAAGCATAGGCGGATAATAATACGCCCATACTCACCCCAAATAATGCCAGTCTGGGGTCAGAAAGTCCATAGCGATCGCCACAAAATTCTCTGACTTTGGCGATATCATTGGCTGTGCTGCGAAATATCGACAACAGCATGGCGGTATCAAAAGCAATTCCTCTATCAAGTAAGGGTTTAATTTCGTTCTGTGCCAAACTTGTAAAGCTGCGTACTAAACTGCGTTCACCGGCTAAGGGGGTATCGAATAAAGCTACAGCTATACCCATTTGGGTGAGAGTCGGAACGATGAAAGCATTCCAGCCATAAGGCGCGCACATCCCTTGTAAACCGATGACTAAAGGTGTGTGGTGTCTGGGGCGATGTTGTGGTAAAAATACTGCTACCGGAAAGCCGCTTAATTTTTCATCGATATCACTTACCCCAGTATAAGGATAAGGCTCATAGAACCAATAGCGATCGCCTCTCACACCTGCAAAAGTAATCTCATCAGCCCCGTAAATCATCATATTGTTTGAGAAATTTGCTTATTTTCTATGATTATTTGGTTTCCATCCAGTTTTCGCCTGCTCTGACTTCCACTACTAACGGTACACTTAATTTGACTGCACCTTCCATCACCGATTTAATTTTCGGTTGTAATTCTTCCCACTCATCAGGGGGAACTTCAAAGACTAATTCATCATGTACTTGTAATAATAATCGCGCTTGATAGTTGCGTAAAACTTCATGCAGTTGCACCATTGCAATTTTGATAATGTCTGCACTAGAACCTTGAATTGGCGCGTTAGCGGCGGAACGAAGTAAACCTGCGTCGTAAGCACCTAGATTTTTTAATTTGCTCAAATCAATGTCTTCTGGGTTGATATTTTTGAATTTACTTAAACTTTGATTAGTAAACTCAAAATATCGCCGACGACCAAGGATAGTTTCGACGTATCCTTGAGATATAGCTTGTTTTTTCACTCCTTCTAGATAAGCGAAAATTTCTGGATAGCGACTATTAAATCGTTTAATAAATTCATTGGCGATGTTCTTATCAATCCCTGTGGAACGGGAGAATTTTAGCGAACCCATGCCATAAATTACACCAAAATTAATCGTTTTAGCAATTCGACGTTCATCGGCTGTAATATCTTCTTTTTCAAAAACTAGTTTAGCTGTCACAGTATGAATGTCTTCATTCTGTTGATAGGCTTGCACTAACACAGGTTCTTGACTCAAATGTGCCAAAATTCTTAACTCAATTTGCGAGTAATCAGCCGCTACCATTAACCAACCTGATTCGGGTAAAAATGCTTTGCGAATTTGGCGGCTAAAGGCTGTCCGAATGGGGATATTTTGTAAGTTAGGATTAGAGGAAGACAACCTACCTGTAGATGTGGATGTTTGGTTGAAATTTGTATGTACTCTGTGGGTGTCTTTGCGGACTAACGCAGGTAAAGCATCTACATAGGTAGACTTTAATTTTGATAGAGTCCGATACTCAATAATCGCATTGACAAACCCCGTTTCGTCGATTTCTTGCAGTTTTTCTAATGTGGCTGCATCGGTTGAGTAACCTGTCTGAATTTTCCGCGAATATTTGGTACTCAAACCTAATTTTTCAAATAAAATATGACTTAATTGTTTAGGAGAACCTAAATTAAAGTTTTCACCAGCAATTTCTGTGGCTTGTTCATGCAGTTTTGCTAAATCTGTTTCTAATTGCTGGGATAGTTCTTTGAGATATTCAGAATCAATCCGAACTCCTGTATATTCGACTGCGGCTAAAACAGCTTCTAGGGGTTGTTCTACCTCTGTCAGTAACTTAGATAAAGCAGGAATCTTATCTAATTCCTCACGCATTTTTGCCACAAGTTGCCAAGTAGCATATACTTGTAAACAGCAATAATTTGCTACAGCAGGAATACTAATATCCGCAATGGTTTTACCTTTGGGGACTAACTCTTCATAGTTAGTCAATTGTAAGCCCAAATGACGCAGGGCTAAATCTGTGAGATTATGGCTATTATCGGGATTTAAAACATAACTAGCTAGCATGGGGTCAAAAATAATTCCCGCTAGGTTAATTCCTTGGGTGCGAAATACTAAGCGGTCAAATTTACCATTCTGGAATGTTTTAGGATATTGCTCACTTTCCAAAATTGGTTTGAGGGCTTTCAGTACAATATCTTTATTTAAATTCTCTCCGATTTTATGGTTTATGGGGATATAAGCTAATTCATCGGGTGCATTTCCCCAACAGCAACCAATCCCTACTAATTCCGCATCTCTGGGTTCTAAATCACTGGTTTCTGTGTCCCAAGCAACAGGAGTTTGAGGATTAGTAAATGTTTGTAACAGTGCAACTAATTCTATTAACTGTGATTCAGTGCGAATAATGCGCGGTTGAATGGGGGAATCTATTTTTTCTTGTTGTGCGGCTTGTGTTTCCGCCAAGGTGTAAAAATCTGCGTCATCGGCAGAATTTTCTTCTGTATCTGTAGTAGATACTTCTGCTGCTTCTGCAACTTGTCCGCCGAATTTTTGCTGTAAGGCGTTGATTTTCTTGAGATATAAATTAAATTCTAATTTCTCTAAAATAGGAATGAGAATACTATCATCAAAACCCTGTAATTGACTATCTGTTAAATTTACTTCTAGAGGGACATCTGTAACTATCTTGGCGAGGTATTGAGATTTATATGCGTCTGCTTTTCCTTCTATAAGTTTTTTTTGCGTCGCGCCTTTAATTTCATTAATAGAAGCGTAAATATTATCTAACGATTCATAAGCACTGAGTAATTGAACGGCGGTTTTTTCTCCTATTCCTCTCACGCCGGGAATATTATCTGATTTATCGCCACACAAGGCTTTAAAATCTACTACTTGTGTAGGTAAAATACCCAGTTTTTCTTTAACTTGTTCTGTACTAACTTCCGTGATGCCATTATTATTTGTAACGCGTTTAAGTGCATCGGGGCTAAAATTTAAGACAGTGATTTCCTTGGCGGGGTCGATGAGTTGAAATAAATCGCGATCGCCTGTTAAAATTTTCACCTTATACCCAGCCGCAGTGGCTGTTTGCGCCAATGTTCCCAACACGTCATCAGCTTCATAACCAGGCGCGGTGTAAATAGGAATATTAAAACCTTGCAATAATTCGTGTAAATTTTTTAAGTCCGGGACAAAATCTTCCGGTGTTCCTGGACGATCAGCTTTATAGGTATCGTCAGCTTCGTGGCGAAAAGTCGGTAAACCCAAATCAAAGGCGATCGCCATTGCTTGCGGTTGTTGTGTATCCATGACTTCCAACAGCGATTTGAGAAAGCCAAAACATACACTAGTGGGAATTCCGGTTTTAGTCCGCAGTCCCCCATCTCGTCCTTTAGCGAAAGCATAGTAAGAACGAAAGGCTAAGGAATGTCCATCTACAAGGATGAAGGTAGGACGGGTAGTAGTTTGATTCATTAGGGGTTTAAGGGTTTAAGGGTTTAAGGGTATAGGGGTTGAAGGTGTTCGACGGGGATTGAAAAAGAACCTAACACAGTTCCCCCAAGGAGTAGGGCTTTTAACCCTTGGGTTAGCTTGGCTGCGCTTTCTTCCCCCTACACCCCCACACCCCTACACCCCCACACCCACCCCAACGGGGCTTAGTAATAGGAGTTTGAGACATAGCCATATTGTAGCTAGAAAGCTACATCGAATCTACTGAGGCAGCAGTTTTTAACATCTGTTATTATTAACGTCGTTAGTTTCCAGCATCAAATCTAGTCGCTGCAAGGGTGAATCTTTTTCTACCTAGATACTTGCTAAATTAATTCAAACCTTAGATTTTAGTTTTCAACTTTGGGATTTATTATATTGCTTTTTATTCCTGTTCGTAGATAAAAATACAAGTAAATATCAATATTTAAATCTCTATATTCTACAGTGAATGAACACCATTCAAGTAATCACTAAAATCTAAATCCTGAGCGGAAATGAATATCATTGAGAGATAAGTAGAACGACTTGAAAAAACCAAACTATGTAAAGTAATGTAAAAAAATTGCATTTAGTTCGTAGTAAGGACTTTAGTCCTCTCATAAGGACTAAAGTCCTTACTACAAACCTTTAATTATTTACACCTTTCTACTTACTTGATAAAGTAAACCTGAAATTTGTAGTGACGTGGCAAGGCTAAAATAGTGCAATAGCAGAAGTTATATCCGCGTTTATCTGCGTGCATCAGCGTTTAATTCCAACCAAGTCTGTTGCATCATTTTAGTCATCTCAGTCCACTACTTAGTATTTACTTTATCAATATGTTCTAACTCTACAAAAGATTACATTTCCGTGGCAAATTGCATAAATCAACTGGGGTGTCAGCATCTCTACCAAAAATCAGCCTTACACCATCAAAACAGTTGAGCAATGAATAGTCTATTAAAAAAGTGGACTAGCAAAGTCAGTCAACATTCACTATTGCTAGCTCTATCAACATTACTCCCCACCTTGGGAGTTAGTCATCATGCAATGGCAGCAGAAAGGGTATTTACATCTTATTCTGGTTTGGAATTATCTATTTCTGTGGCTAGTTTAGAAACCTATGCCAAAACAGGTACAGTAAATGAAGAATTAGCCGTTTATCAACAATATTTGCCGGCGAAGCAATTTCAAGAATTACGACAAATCTTATCTAATCCTATCAAAGTTAGCCCTGCGATGTTGTCGCAGTTTCTGCACACATCCCAAGGAGAATTTTTACTGCGACGCTTGGGGGAAGTCATTCAAAGCAGAACTACGCAAGTGAAACCCGACTTAAAAACCTTGCGTTCAGCGTTAGTGTCAGCAGCTAATGAACCGGAAGGGTTAACGTTATTAAATATATTACGCAAATATCCTACTAACGGCGTTTACATTAATTTACCCCAAAGTTTAGCGATCGCCAACGAACTAGAACAAATCGTCAATAAAACCCAACAGGCGATCGCACTCGTTACCAATAAATCGAATCAGGAAGCTGCTAACATTTACAATAGCAAGGGTTTAACCCAACTAGCAGATTTAAGCAATCCTGGAAAAATCACATCACAGAAATATACACTGCGGTTATTTGACTCTACACGGAATCGCTTATTGTTAACTGATGTTTACCTTCCCCAAACTAAACAGAACGCACCTGTAATTGTGATTTCACATGGGTTAGGTTCTAACAGTAGTAACTTTGAATATTTGGCGACTCACTTAGCATCTTACGGTTTGGCGGTAGTTGTTCCCAACCATCCCACAGAAAATACAAAACAGCAGCAAGATATTATCTCAGCCGCAGAATTTCAAAATCGGCCTTTAGATATCAAGTATGTTTTAAATCAACTGGAAGTCAAAAACCAGTCTGATGTTGAGTTTAAAGGTAAATTAAATCTGCAACAAGTAGGTGTGTTTGGACAATCTTTAGGCGGTTACACAGCTTTAGCCTTAGCTGGTGCAAAAATTAACTTTGAGCAATTACAACGAGACTGCCAACCAGGAAAACTCAAAAAAACATGGAATTTGTCTTTATTGGTGCAGTGTCGCGCCTTAGAGATGAAAAACAAATCCCTACCAGATAGTTTACAAGATAAACGAGTCAAAGCGGCGATCGCTGTTAATCCCATCACTAGTTCGATTTTTGGCAAAGCGGGAATGAATCAGGTGAAAGTTCCTGTAATGTTGATTAGCAGCAGTGAAGACACCATTGCACCTGCTCTGTATGAACAAATCTTACCTTTTTCTTGGCTAGCTAATTCCCAAAAATATCTCGCCATACTTGTCGGTGGAACTCACTTCACCACCATCGGGAATAGTAACCCCAGCAGTCAGCAAATCCCTTTACCACCAGAGTTAGTAGGAGATGCAGCACAAGCACGCCGCTACATCAATACTTTGAGTTTACCTTTCTTTCAAAACTATGTAGCCAATAATGTCCAATATAACCCCTATTTAAGTGCAGCTTATGCCAAAACTATTTCTCGAAATTCTCTTGGTTTAAGAATAGTTCAATCTTTGAGTTTTACTGAATTAGCGCAAAGTTTAGGGAGTGAATCTAACAATATTCCTCCCCGATGAATAGGATGCTAGTAAGGACATAATTCCTGATTCCAATTCTCTATTAAATTTCGCCAAGTCAATGATGTAGAGACGTTGTATGCAACATCTCTACATCACTACGAAACATCATGAATTACTCGCTAGTTTATCTAAAATACTAAACATCACAGTATTAATTTGAGTAAAATTATCTGCTGGAGTTAGCATTTCTGAAGCTTGTTGGATATATTTCCCATCAACAAGTTCATCACCACAATTTTCAATGATTTGACTTACACTCTCTGGTGTTGACTCTAAGTGAAACTGTAAACCTAAAACTTTTTCATTATAAATAAAAGCCTGATTTTGACAAGCTGCACTGTAGGCTAATCTAGTTGCACCAGACGGTAAATCAAATGTATCACCATGCCAATGAAAAACTGTGAATTTCTGTGGCAAATCCCCAAAAATATATGATTCTTGCGCCGCCTCTGTTAATTCAATCGGAAACCAACCAATTTCCTTATACTCTCCTGGATAAACTTTAGAGCCTAAAACATCTGCAATCAACTGTGAACCTAAACAAATCCCAATTACCGTCTTATTAGCTGCGATCGCTTGTTCAATAAATCGCTTCTCTTGTGTCAACCAAGGATATTGTTCATCTTCATAAATATTCATCGGGCCACCCATCACCACCAACCAATCGAAATCCTCAATAGGTGGTAAGGGATCTTGAGCATAAAATCTAGTTGCAAAAAGAGAATGTTTATGCGTTGATGCCCAATTCTCAATACTGGCAGGTGTTTCAAAGGGAACGTGCTGCAAGTAATGAATTTTCATAGATAACCCCCCGATATCTGGCTGTAAATTTCATCATCTTTGCTGAAATTATAAAATTTAGGGACTTCCAGAAAATAAATTATTCAATTTCTGAAAGAGAATATTTTGATTTTTCCCCCTGCTCCTCCGCTCAGAGTTCTCTCTGCTCCCTGCCCCCCTGCCCACCACAGCGATTGTATATTTTTTTAGTTGGAAGTCCCTTATACCGTAGCTACTGATGTAAGTGGAAACGGATAAGGTACTCTCTCTACCCTAGTTTCCCACCTACCATCAGGGTAGAGTTTTAGTAGACGGAATCCAGGAAAATCTTGATTAATAGCAAAGGTTGGACTTTGGGAATGAAACTGAAAGCACGTTGAGGGAGTACCGAAATAGTCAACTTGATGACGCTGGTGCTGAAATTCCTGGTGAATATGACCAAATAAAACTAATTTTACTTGAGGATAACGATCTAAAATTGCAAACAACTCTTCAGGGTTTTGCAACCCACTCGCATCTAACCAAGTCGAGTTCACCAGAAAAGGCGGATGATGTAAAGCTACTAAGGTGGGGTAGTTACCAAGAATTTGTAGTTCTGAGTTGAGCCACTCTAGAGTTGTAGACGACAGATAGCCATACCAATGCTCAGGTAAGGAAGAATCTAGCAAAATAAAATTCCAACCTCCCCTTTGAAAAGACTTGCGTCGCGATAGCATTCCTTGATTCAAAATTTTATCCATTGCGATCGCGCAGTCATGATCCCCTGGTAGCCAATAGGTTGGTATTTTGAGTGTGTTTAGTTGATATTGCAGGTTTTCATAAGATTGAGGCGTACCATCCTCCGACAAATCTCCCGTAAGTAAGACTAAATCTAGTTCCTCTCTCAACTCTTGCAACCGTTGAATCACCGCTTGAAATGACTCTGTCGTCTGTATCCCTTGTAGTTGACAATTTTCCGTTGCCAACAGATGTAGATCCGTCACTTGAGCAACTGATATAGGAGAAGCCTGATTCATTTTTACGTTTAGGGATTTTTGGGTATTAATATGTGATTCTCCTTTGTCTGTTGTGGAGACAATATCATTTTTCTCGGTTGTCAAAAAATAGCTTGTTTATAAAACTTACATTTAACAGCACAAATAACATTATTTACCTTCACGCATCATGTTTAACGCCTCAAAACAACCTTTCCTTTTTTCAGCAATAACACATAAATAAAAGCAAAATTTTTGTATAAATTGTTATCCATATTAGTTTTTTAATTTTTCAATCTATCCTAAGATAGAAATTATGTGATTTTTGTAGCTTACAACACTTATACATTAACTAGAAGTGTAAATCCGGTTTCGGTCGGAAGATATGGCAGTTGTTAAGTGTCCATGAAATTGCTAGCCAGCTCACACTGAAAACATTTTCCCCCAGCTAAGAGTTGCTAGCAGCAGATCGGGAAGTTTCAGAAATACAAAGGAAAAATTTTCTAGAGCAGGAATGTCAATTTCGCTGATTATCTGATAATATGGATAAATATGGATATGGCGACATAGCCAAGTGGTAAGGCAGAGGTCTGCAAAACCTTTATCCCCCGGTTCAAATCCGGGTGTCGCCTTTAAGAATGTACATTAACTAATTATTTGTCACTGTTAACAGATTGATGTCATTTTTAACAAATTGATGTCCTGTTAACAGATTTTTTGTCACAAATACAAACGGACACCTATGACAAAGGCAGACCTCTGCCTTACCTTTCAACCCACCATAAATTTAGCAAAGTTTTAGTAGTTGTACTAAAACCTAAATATTGTAGATGTTCTTGGAAAGAATTTTTACAGCAACCTAGAGACGCACTCATTTTTTCCTCTAAGAACTTTCAACCCCCTAATTTAAGAACGGGAGTTGAAACTGCTCGAATCTTTAACCCCTTTCAAAAATAATTAAGGTGGGTTCCTCCTTGGTCGGAGGTGATTCGGTAGCCACCACTGCGGTAAACCCGCACCTCTATTACTGGGGGCGCACCTAATTCCTGTCTACAACAGACAGCAGTTTCAAGGTGGGCAGCTACTAGGGTCAGAAAGCACGACTGTGTTCCCACAGTCAAACTAACCCAAACTTTTCACAGTTCAGGGGTTGATTACAACATGAACTGCGGCGCTATTACTTATTCTATTTTCAAGGTTCAGGTTTTTGTCAATCAACCATTTGGCGTGAATTATAGGCGGCGATCGCTAACTCCTTTGCTTTTTGGTGTGGACTTCCTCTGATAGGCTGTTTCCCTTGTTCTATAACAATTCCAGCTTTAGTCGCTTGAGTTTGAATACACTCAATCAATCTGCCATAACTCCACTGATGGACACTATGCCGATACTGTTTGGCATAATTTTTCTGTGCTTCCAGGCAATCTGGACATTTTTGTTCAGCTATTGCTTGAATTTCACTGTTTACCTGCTCTCGTATATCGCCTAGTTTAGGAACGACTATGCTACCAGCAGAGTATGTTTGAGCAAGGGCGACAATTTTTTTAGCTATTAATCTATCTATGTACTGCCCTAACTCAGATTCTTCAAATGGTTTTGGTGAAGCAAATATTTGGGCTATTTGGCGTTTGTGAGATAAAGTTTGTTTTTCTCTTTGCTGTCTGTTTAACAGTTTGTAATTATCCCCAAGTAGCTGTTTGATGCTTTGATAGGTAATAACTTTATCTGTAATGCCGTCCACTATTGCTACTGTTGCAGGTTGTTTTAGACCAAGACTAACACCTACCAAAATATGAGATTTACCTTTGTACAAAGGTTGACTCGGACGAGGAAAGGAGTTATTGATTCTAGATAGTGTCGAATTTTTCTGCTTGATAAATCGTTCTTGTTTAGAGTTGAGATTGCCTTTCGCTTCGGTTCTGGTGATGATTTTGGCGATTTCTTCTGCTCTTTCTTGCTTTACTTGTTCTGTACCTTCAGCCGTCCACAGGCGGGTATCCACACAACAGTAGAGAGTTAGACTGTGAACGTTCCAGGGTTCACCCTTACCTTCCCCTTCCCGCCAAGCAATGCGACCACTGCGAAGAGTGAACAAACTGCTGGAGTGCTGATTTTTACTGTTGCGTTTGATTTGTTGGTCTTCTAAAAAGCGTTTAAACCAATGTAGCTGCCTATTATCGCAGTACACTTCAAAGGTATGCTCGCTGATGCCGTTGAATTTTACACAAATGCGTCCTTTTTGGTTTTTAAACCAAGTCATTTCTTCGCTGCTTTCATAAGCTACTGGGAACGGTACAGAACTAGATTGTCTCAAAAGGCTATTTTGCCAAGATTTCGCCTCGGTTTCGTTTTCAGGGATGTTGTATGTAGCAGTGAAGAGTGTTTGCAACCATTTAGTATTAGTTAAATCTCGACCTTTGGGAATTCGTGCTTCTAATTGTTCTTTTATACGTTCGATCTGAATCTCAACTTTACGGCGGCGTTGAGTAAATTTTTCGCAGTCTTCTTCTTTATCGGTGACTTTGCAGCCATTTTTGAGTACATAGCTAATGGCACAACGAGTCAGAATGTCTTCGGTATTGCGGTAAATTTCAAATAAGGTGTTAAATAGATGGCGATCGCTTGTTGGAAGTGCGTGCTTGATACCATCAGTTTGTGAAAGTGCAGATTTTTTGCTCTTTTTAACTTTGCTACTCTTGGCCTGTTGAGTGACAACTGTATCGAGTGAAGCAATTTGAGCCAAAATTTGAGTTGCTTTGGTGCGAATTCCATCCAAGGACGCGCCACAGATTTTGACTAATTCAGCATCACTTCTGAGCATTTCCAGCCAGTAGGTTTTACTGTCCAGTTGGGACTGCAACCGCTTCATTAAGGCCAGCCATGATTTATAAGTGTAATTCACCAATGCAACTGCACTGGCATAAAACCGAGAAGGTTGACCACTATAGCGCGAGTCAGTTTTGAGTGTCAGACATAGTTGCTTGACGATATCAGCAGGGATTCTAGCTTTTTGCCGCCAATTTTCCAGGTCTGGGTGATGTCCCAATTGTTCCAGTAACTCGTTAATCAGAGGCGTGTTTTGCTCTGCCATTAACTTCCATAAGTATTGGCGGGTAGATGCACTGGCAACCAAACGACACTGAATCGTGATTTGGCTCATGACATTTTAAAACATATATGTTTAATAATAACAATTTTGTCTTATAAATAGCCGTGTGTAAAATTATTTCATGCAAGAGACATTTTTTACGAGCAAACAAGCGGCTGAAATCACAGGCTGTACCCTGCGTCAGCTTCAGTACTGGCGAGAGAAGGGGGTGATTGTTCCTGTTATCAGTGAAACGGGAACTGGGCGTAGTATTTATTACTCAAAAGCCAATTTGGTGGAATTGGCTGTGATGGTATATTTTTTGTCAGCTGGGTTGAGTTTTGATTTGGCTGGTGAAACGGTCAAAACCCTGAAATACAAGGAGCCGGAGTTGTTTAAATCTGGTCAGGGAAAGCGTTTTATGTTGTGCTGGAATGAAAAAGAGCGATCACTTTCTTTAGTAGAATTTGACAGGGAAAAAGCGATCGCTTCCGTAGTGGAAGGTAAACCAGTGATTCCGTTGTGGTTAGATCAGATTTATCAGCAGATAGCCTTAAAATTGAAAAATTAAGTATTGAAAATAATTGTTTATGCTTAATAAAGTAAATAATTGCTGTAAGTATAAATTGTAGAATTGAAATTTAAAGGTGTGATTCTAGCTATAGATTAAAAAAATGATTCATGTAAGCTTGCCTATTTTAAGTTATACACAGCACAAGTCTTACGAATTATAAGATAATAGACGTATAAACTTGAGTAAAAATAACATCTTATGGTTAATGTAATACGAGGTGATGTAGATAAACCTGTTTCGTCCAGAAGACTAGCTGAGTACTTTGAGAGTAGAACAGATATTGATGGGAGTTTATATCTTGGCTATCCCATCATAGGAACTTCTCAAGGGGGTTATCAAATAGATGCACTTTTGGTATCTAGAGAAAATGGTGTTGTTATTTTTAACATTGTTGAAGGGACTAATAGCAATATTAATCTTGAAGAAGTTCAGGATGAAAGTTTTAACAAAATTCAGTCTAAACTATTTCAGCATAAATCTCTAACTGACAGAAAAAAATTGATGGTAGAGATTGGTGTAGTAACATTTGCACCTGCTTGGAGTGGTAAACCTAACAATATTTCAGATGAATATCCTGTTATAATTAGTGCTTCGTCATTAGATGAATATTTAAATTCTCAAAGCTGGGAACATAGTGAATACTTCGAGAATCTCAACTCAGTAATACAAGCTATGACTTCCATAAGAAAAAGGAAGCAACGCAGCTATGTTCAAAGAGAAGATTCAAGAGGTGCAAAACTCCAAAGACTGGAAGATTCTATTGCAAACTTAGATAGGAATCAAAGTGCTGCCGTAATTGAAACTGTTGAAGGTGTACAGAGGATTAGAGGTCTTGCTGGCTCTGGTAAAACTATAGTTCTAGCTCTTAAAGTTGCATATTTACACGCTAAACATCCTGATTGGGATATTGCTGTTACTTTTAATACCCGTTCTCTGAAAGGTCAGTTTAAGCACCTTATAAATACTTTTACTATTGAACATACAAGTGAAGAACCAGACTGGGATAAAGTCAAAATTATTCATGCTTGGGGAAGCCCGTCTATTGAAGGCATATATTATGAAGTATGTAAAAGACATAATATTGAATATAGAGATTTAAATACAGCTAAAAGATTGGCAGATACATACGGACAAGAATTTGATAAAGTGTGTGAAGAAGCTTTAAATAAAATTACAACTTTTGAGCAGTATTATGACGCAATATTAATTGATGAAGCACAAGATTTTTCTCAACATTTTCTGCGACTTTGTTATGAGATTTTGAAGGAACCAAAAAGAATAGTTTATGCCTATGATGAGTTGCAAAATCTAAATAAAAAGACGATGGAATCTCCAGAAGTCATCTTTGGAGAAGATGCTCACGGCAAACCGCGTGTTCAACTTCAGAACATACCAGGAGAACCAAAACAAGACATTATATTAGAAAAATGCTACAGGAACTCTCGCCCAATTTTATCTTCTGCACACGCTTTGGGATTTGGTATTTATAGAGAGGGTGGATTAATCCAGATGTTTGAATATGCTGGATTATGGAGAGATATTGGATATGAAGTCGATGAAGGAAGCCTAGAAGATGGAAAGTTTGTCAAGCTTCATAGAACAAGCAATACTAGTCCGAAATTCCTTGAATCTCACTCATCAATTGAGGATTTAATTATATTTAAATCATTCAATAATAATCGAGAACAAATAGAATGGCTGATAGATCAAATAGAGAAAAATTTGAAAATAGATGAATTAAAGGCAGATGACATAATGGTTATTCACTCTAATCCGCTTACAACTAGAACTGCTGTTGGAGAAGCTAGAGCTTTACTATTTGATAAGGGTATTAACTCTAATCTTGCAGGAGTAACAACTTCACCAGATGATTTTTTCAATGAAGAAGTAATAACTTTTACAAGTATTAATAGAGCAAAAGGAAATGAAGCTGCAATGATATATGTTGTAAATGCTCATGAATGCTTTTCTGGTTCAGAGCTTGCTAGAAAAAGGAATATATTGTTTACTGCCATGACAAGAAGCAAAGCTTGGATAAGAGTATTAGGGTATGGCGAAGATATGAAAGGTTTAGTAGAAGAGTTTGAGAGAGTTAAGACGAACGACTTTGTTCTTGAGTTTACCTATCCTACTGAAGAAGAACTTAGAAGAATGAATCTGATCAATAGAGATATGAGTCCGAAGGAGCGTGAGCGTATTGCCAAGCAACAGAAAAGCTTAAAAGAGTTACTTGAAGCTCTTGATAAAGGTGAAATTCACAAAGAAGATTTACCCCAAGACGTGCTAGAAAGATTAAGAGATAAGCTCCTTTAACAATGACTACTTATCAAGTTATTCACAAAGAAATTAATACTATTACTCAAAAATTAATAGAAATTGGTTTATCAGTCAAACAAAAATTTCCTTCATGTCTATGTATAAGTAAGGATTGTTATGAAATTGCTTATCCTGGTATGCAAGATTTATCAATAGTATTGAAAAATATTAATTATAAGGAAATATATAATGAGCTAGACAAAGGTGAAAACTATAATATAAAGATGATTGATGGTGCATTAATACAACTTTTGTACACTTATCAAAAGTCTGAGTTAATTTCACATAGGTTAGCTTTCTTCCCATCACCATCATTAGAAATGTTTCAAAACGAGCCAGAACTTTATGAAGATGATGAAATATATGCGGATATAATAGCAAAAAATATATTACCAGTACCAATTAGATTTGATTACGATCCAGACAATTATAAAGAGATAGATCATCCTAAATGTCATCTTACTTTAGGACAGTTTAAAAATTGTAGAATACCTGTTTGTTCACCCATTACACCAAGTACGTTCATATCCTTTATTCTTCGCAGTTTTTATAATACGGCTTTTAGAGAATTTACAAGTGAACTTACATTTTCAAGTAACCTTTTCAGTGAAACAATAAGTATTACGGAAAAGAAGTTATTACACATAGCTATTTATTGAAAATTTATCACAGGATGCTTCATTTTCTCCCATACGCATCAACTTAAAATAAGTATATATTTCTGCTCACGAACTACTAATTCTATGTTTTGTTGCAACATATTAAACCTTATTTGCCTTTTTTAGATAAAAAGGTTAGCAAGAGTGGATAATTACTGTTGGCATAGAGAAAGTGCTACTGAATCTCACAGCTTGCCAGTCAATAACGCTTCTGAAACTTACCCATTTCCGCAAATGGGGTAAAACATCGCTGACACCAACCATCAACCCATAAAGCCGGAACCTTAAACCTCGCTCCACAATTAAGACACTCTGACAATAACCTTAACTGATGCTGCTTACACCCTTGCGTTACCTTCAACTGCCACTCAATTTTGTGACAAGGCGACTCGGCATAACAAGCTGCACACAACCTAATCGGCTCCATCTTCATTCCCTCCCCAGCAGGTGGTAACATCTGCTCTAACCTATTGGCTTCAACTCCCACCACAATAGCCAAAGCTTCCAACTGCTGACGTGAGGGAGGCGGATTAAAGCGAAACTTTTCCCAACGAGCAACAGCACCCCCAAGTCGCGCCGCTTTACCTAACCCAGTAGGCGTTAATTCATTCGCTCGTCGAAACCGTCCCAAATAATGACTCAAACTTTCGCCCTGATACGGTTCCACTCGAAACAGCCAGGGTTGGATATCTTCGGCTTTCATTACCTATACTCCCCAGTTACTTCCTTCAAAGTTTCCAGGTCTATTTTTTGTAATCCTTTCTTCAAAGCCCGAATTGCCGCTTCTCTGAGAATCATATCCAACAGCCCAATATAACCCCCCGTTGCTTCACCCAAAGTCTTCAACATTGTCTTGCTGGAGAGATTAGAAGCCACCGACAGTTGCAAAACTTTCTTTTCCCAGATATCCACAGTCCGCTTAAAATCTTCTCCTGACATCTTGCCAAAGCGATGACAAGCCCGAAAACGGTTATAAACCTGCTCATCTCGCTTAATTACAGCATCCAGGCGGTCTGTTCCTACCAAAATTACGGCAATTTCTAACTTGTCAAAAATATCGCGCACCTCTGCAAAGGTTTTCGGTTTCAAACGATCAGCCTCATCAACAATCAGCATCTCTACCCCGCAACCCTTGAGAACCCGAAACGTGCGATCGCGAATCTCTGCAACTGTACCTTTTGTTACCTGATACTTCAAATGTTCAAGAATCACCCCAAACAATTCCTTAGCACCACACTCTTGCGGAATTTGAATATAAGCAACAGGCACAGTAGGCGGTTGTCCTGGTTCTTGCTTGGGTTTATGTCTGAGCCTGTAGGCATCACAAGCCATTGTTTTACCAGTTCTTGACTCACCTACAACCCGTCCAGACTGACGCGCTTGACGTTTTCCTTCCAGCCAGTCATGGAGAATTTTGACTTGTTCAAGTGGAACAAAACTTTTACGATTCAATCTTTGAATTTCTGCTTGTAATTTTGCATCAGTGAGGGCAATATCGCCCAATTCTTGAGCAACAGCTTGGGCTTGTTTTAAAGTCATTTTTTAAAATCCGTAATCTTCGCGCATTTGTTCGTAATCAAAAACCTCTGGCATCTCCGATTCTTCTTGAGTTTGGGGAGATGCTACTTCTAGTTGTTCTACTTCACCAAGCGATGGTTGTTTAGCTTTTTTAAGTTCCATCTGTTCGGCTTTTTGACGTTCCTTCTTAGTTGGCTTTTGGTTGACAAAAGTTTCACGCTCCCTGACTTCTGCTAAAATTGAGCGATTGCTAATTGTCTTACCAGCCTCTCGAATCTTACGACTACTGGCTTTGGCTTCATCTAAAGACAGTTGCTCTGTCTCCAAATCTTGAGCAAATGCCCTAGCAACAAACTCCTCCCGATTTCCTTGTTGGCGGTAAACCAATATAGTTGTGATATCTCTAGGGTCGAATCGTAAAATAATACTTTCCCCGGCGTATCCTGCTAAAAGTTCACCTCGATACATGATGTTTTCAAATTGCAGGTAGCCTCCTCTTTGAATCTGCCGTCGTGTTTGTTTCATGAGGCAGATATCCAAATCTCGCTCGGACATGGCATCTGGAACTGCAATCAACCCAGATTCCCAGCGTTGAAATCGAGTTTGATCGCCCATACGTGCATCAATTCGCTGGTTATAGTGATTGACGATATAACGTACCAACTGCTGCTCTAGCTGTCTTAAGGTAAGACAAGCTTCTTTTTCTGCTTCTTCTGGTCGCTCTTGTACATTCGACCCCGTATATCCTGGTAAATTAGAGAATAATTCGGTGTTAAAGGTCTTAAAAGGACGCTCGACAATACCCCCTTCACTAGGGCGATCTCGTAAATGACAAACAAAACCTAGTTGTACTGCAATCTGTTGCAAGTGGTTAGAACGAAAATCTTTGCCGCCATCTGTATAAAAATGTTCCGGCAAACCGTAAGTACCCCATTCTTGATGGAGTCCATATTCTGAACCATACTGTTTGGGCAAAATGGCATGACGCAACGCCAAAGCGACCACCTGAGAACTAGGTGCGTCATAGCCCAAATTAATACCTATAATGCAACGGGAGTAACTATCTACAACTGTTGTCAACCAGGGACGACCCAGAACTTTGCCATGCTGGTCTACCAATAAAACATCTACACGGGTATGGTCACACTGCCAAACATGGTTACTGTAATCTACGGATAAATCTTTTCCGTCACGGGTTTTTATTGCTAGGCGTGACCCTCGCCAACCTGGACTGCGAACGCTTTTAGCTTTCTCTTGCTTCTCAATTAATGGTTGCAAAATGCGGTATACGGTCATGTGGGAAGGAGGTTTAACACCAAGTTCATCAGCCCTTACCTTGACTCTCACAGCTACCTGCTGACGAGTCATTCTTTTACTGCCTTTATTGCCTTCCTTATAGGTTTTTAAAATAAATTCTTGCCAATTCTCGTTGACTCGGTGCTTTCCTTTGTCTGCACGTTGAGTTTGAGTGAGTCCTGCTAACCCTTCTTGCTCCCATTTATCAATCAGTCGCCGTATCGTTCGCACAGATTTACCCAATTTTACTGCTGCTTGTTGGAGCCTTTGAGCATATGTTGTGCGATCGCTTGCTTCTAGTAGACTTTGAATCACCTCCATTTTTAACTTTGCCTCATCTGTAAGTTCCGAGACAATTACATTTGCTTCGGTGATACTGCTGCTTGAGTCTGTGATGCTTGTCTTGGTTGCAGGTATGTCAGAAAAATTAGCTTCCTGCATAAACATAATTGTTTAATTGAAACATATATGTATATTTTACCTACAGAGTGACATTTAATCTGTTAATTTTTCTAAAATTCAAGAATTTTTCCGGTTTTTGTGAAATGACAGTTAAATTGTTAAATTTCAGGAATTGGACATCTAATTTGTTAATCCAGCCAAAATAAGGTTGTGAGAATTGAGCTAATCAAAAACCTGCCATAACCTTTGTTAAGACAGCCTTTGAGCTATTTATCTATTTTGTGACAAGATTTTGTTAATTGGACAGATAATTAGTTAATGTACAAGAAATATCAACCCCTAAAGCCCTTGATTTCAAGGGTTTTGTTGTTTTTATGTTGACGCTCCCCGCATTTCGCTTCGCTACATAAGGGGATTCTTGTTTCACTGAGCAACCTTGCCTAGACTTGTTGCCAAATCTGGGTAGAGGGTCATTTCTCCACAAGCGTTAAAAGTTTCCGTCCGCCCGACGGTACTCATGTCTAAATTAGTTTGTTTCAGTGCCTTGTTCAAAATGTTAATACTGGCGTTCAAATCCCTATCTAATATAGACCCACACTTACAAATATGAGTGCGAACAGATAGAGATTTTTTCACGACTTCACCACAGGATGAGCAGTTTTGACTAGTGAATTTTGGGTCAACAGGTATAACAACTCGACCATATATTTTCCCAAAGTATTCTAGCCATTGGGTGAACAGTGACCATGAAACATCACTAATTGATTTCGCAAGTTTACTATTCTTAACCATGTTTTTCACTTGCAGTTTTTCATACGCCACAAGGTCGTTAGACTTGATCACGCATAACGCTTGCTTAATTGCGTTATCTTTACGCTGACGCGAAACTTTCAAGTGTTTTCTACCAAG
Organism: Nostoc sp. CMAA1605; assembly: GCF_021596505.1. Lineage (GTDB taxonomy): Bacteria > Cyanobacteriota > Cyanobacteriia > Cyanobacteriales > Nostocaceae > Trichormus. The sequence continues at coordinate 45,482 of NZ_PJIZ01000024.1, forward strand.
ACGGTTAATAGCTTTTTTGCGGTTATTAGACCCTTTCTTTTTGCGACTAACTTGTTTTTGAAGTCTTTTTAAAGCCTTCTCTGACTTGCGTAAATATCTAGGGTTCTCTACCGTATTACCAAGGGAATCAGTGTAGAAGTGATTCAAACCAACATCTAAACCTATGGTTTTACCTGTTGGTTGAGTATCTATATTGCGTTCTGCGTCTACGCAAAATTGGACGTAGTAGCCATCTGAACGCTTAACTATTCTGACTCGCTTGATTTGTTTAATTTGGTAAAAATGTAAATCCCTAGTCCCTATTAACTTCAGTTGACCAATATTACATTTGTCTGTGAATTTAATGTACTTGCGGTCATCTGAGAGTTTCCATCCACTCAGCTTATATTCAACTGAGCGATTATCTTTTTGAAACTTTGGATATCCCTTTTTACCTGCAATTTTAGCTTTGCAATTATCGAAAAATCTCTTGATAGCAAAAGCTGTTCTTTCTGCTGCTGCCTGTCTTGCTGAGGAATTTAATTTATCAGCAAAATCAAACTCGTTAGCTATAACAGCAGTGTATTTATTCAAGTCGTAAGGTTTAACACCACGATTGTCCATCCAAAACCGTAAGCACTTATTACGGATGAATTTAGTAATCCGCAATGCTTCATCTATCTGTTGATATTGTCGCAAAGTGCCTTTAGCTTTGAACTCGAAAACAATCATTGTTTCTTACCTTATCGACCTCATGGTATTTTATAGTATTTTAGGGAATAGTACAATCCCTAAAATTGTTCAATGCTCAACTATCCCTCTCACTGTTCTTGCAAAGCAAGAAGTCATTCAAGGAATGTCTCGCATTAAGAAGCCTTTCATCCCCAAGTTCCACTTCGTTCCACTTGGGGTCTTCACAGCAAGTTAGATAAACAACTGGGGTAAAGATGTAAGTAGAGGGTTTTACCCTGAGATATATTTGATACTAAATTAACTGACGCTGGCGTAAGTCCTGGATATATCCAATCTACAACTTGATAGTCACAGTCTTAACTTCGGTGTACTGTTGTAAGCCATATTCACCCAGTTCACGCCCGATACCTGACTGTTTAAAGCCACCAAAGGGTGCTGCTGCATCAAATACGTCGTAGCAATTTACCCATACTGTACCAGCCCGGACATTATTCGCGATCGCATGAGCTTTGGTAATATCTTTTGTCCAGACGGCGGCGGCGAGTCCGTATATGGTGTTATTTGCCCGTTGAATGACTTCTTCGATATCTTGGAATTTGATAATACTCATCACCGGGCCAAAGATTTCCTCTTGAGCAATTTGCATCTCATCAAGGACATCAGCAAATACGGTGGGTGCAATAAAGAAACCCCTATCTCCGACACGATTTCCACCGCATAAAATTTGCGCCCCTTCTCGCATCCCTGATTCGATATAACTCATGACTCTATCGAATTGGTCTTTGTCTACTTGCGGCCCTTGTTGTGTATTGCTATCAAAAGGATCGCCGACAATTCTATTTTTGGCTTTTTCTACAGTTTTGGCGACAAACTCGTCATAACATTTTGCCTCTACAAATAGCCGTGAACCAGCAGAGCAACATTGACCTTGATTAAAGAATATGGCATTCTGTGCGCCTTCAATGGCAGCGTCTAAATCAGCGTCAGCAAAGACAATGTTGGGACTTTTTCCCCCTAGTTCTAGAGTGACGCGCTTGAGGTTACTTTTAGCCGCCGCTTCCATAATTAAATGTCCCACCTGAGTAGAACCAGTAAAGGCGACTTTATCCACATCCATATGATGAGCGATCGCAGCTCCAGCAGTCGGGCCATATCCTGATAATATGTTCACTACACCAGGGGGAAAACCTGCTTCGATGATTAACTCTCCCACACGCAATGCTGATAATGGTGTTTGTTCAGCCGTCTTGAGAACTACTGTATTACCTGTAGCCAAAGCTGGGGCTAATTTCCACGCTTGCATGACTATAGGAAAATTCCACGGGATAATTTGACCAACTACGCCCACAGGTTCATGACGAGTGTAGCAGAAGTAAGGGCCACTAATGGGGATGGTTTTACCTTGTACCTTATCTGCCCAACCTGCATAATAACGATAGCAGGCGATCGCTAATTCTAAATCTTCTACAGAATCGCGCAGTGGTTTACCGTTGTCTAGGGTTTCTAACCGCGCCAACTCATCAATATTTTCTGCTATTAAATCCGCTAACTTATAAAGCAACTCTCCCCGACGAGTCGCTGATAGTTTCGACCATTCTCCACTATTAAAAGCCTGACGCGCCGCTTTTACGGCTTTGTCTACATCTGGCGCATCTGCTTCTGCTACTTCACAGATGACCTCACCTGTGGCTGGGTTAATTGTCTCAAATCTACGACCGCTAACACTATCCACCCACTCATTATTAATTAGCAGCCGAGTTGCGCCAATTTTTACCTGTTGTTTTGGTTCTTGTGCTGTAACCATCAGACCGATCCAAAAATACTAACAGTTGCTCTTATGAATTTAGCGCAATGTCATATGGATTGGGCATTGGGAATTGGGCATTGGGAATGGGACGAGAAAGCATTTTTTATTACGTGCTTTCTGCGTCATCCCCACTACAAATATTGACACTGTTCTACTTAGGTTTAATGAAAATACAATTAACTGTGACATGACCATTAGAAGAGTAGGTGCAAGTTGTACAGCGATTAGTTCCATTAACTCCCTGACTATTGGTAGCAGGTGCATTAGTGGTTTCACAAGTTTTCTGTTCTGTTGAACCACCAGGCTGTGCGATCGCTCTTTGGGTATTAGTCGGGGCTGGAAGTACACTAACTAATGTATAATTTGCCGCGTGAACAGCATCAGCACAGTTACGAGAAATCACTTCTGCTTGGGGTTGTGCAGCCATTGCTCCGGTAGAAACTAGGGCAGTTGCTAAGATTGTCATACTCATCATGGCGGTGCGAGCGAGATTCATAGTAGTTTCCTTAGATTCAGTGGTGAAGTTTGTAAAGTGTTGTTTAACACCTTCACTTACTATCTATGTCGGAAGCTGATTTTTTATGCAGCGTCAGTGATGGACTCAGCATTCTCATAGCTATTTAGTTAGAATTGTGGTATCAAAGAATTCCGATACCAGAGCAATAGCCAAAACAGGTTTTTCCTAAGATTTGAGCTTACTTAATTAGAACTACTGTTTTCGCAAGTAGAGATAAGTAGAACGGTGTAAATAATTAAAGGTTTGTAGTAAGGACTTTAGTCCTCTCATAAGGACTAAAGTCCTTACTACGAACTAAATACAATTTTTTTACATCACTTTACATAGTTTGGTTTTTTCAAATCGTTCTATATCTAGTAATTAATTTGATATTTTTGAGGTGATGCTGATACCTGCATTCTCTAGCTATGGCTCAAGGTATGGGTAAAAATTTACTAACCGAGGAGTCGATTATGGAATCTCTGGATCTGAAATGGATTCGCGGACAGTTTCCTGCGCTGAACCAAAAAATTAACGGACAACCCGCTATATTCTTCGATGGGCCTGGTGGGACACAAGTACCAGGAGCAGTATTAGATGCAATTAGTGATTATTTAGTGAGGTCAAATGCTAATGCTCATGGTGCATTTGCTACCAGTGCGCGAACAGATGCGGTGATTACGGCGGCGAGGGTAGCGATCGCAGATTTTTTGGGTTGCAGTAGTGATGAGGTGGTATTCGGTGCGAATATGACCACTTTGACGTTGACTTTAAGTCGAGCGATCGCCCGCACTATTCAACCAGGTGATGAAATTATTGTTACCCGTTTAGACCATTATGCAAATGTTTCTCCTTGGTATGCTTTAGAGGAACAAGGCGCAATTATCCGGGTAGTGGATATTCATGTCACAGATTGCACCTTAGACATGAGCGATTTAGAACAGCAAATTAATTCCCGCACCAAGTTAGTAGCTGTCAGTTATGCTTCCAACGCTGTCGGGACAATTAACGATGTAGCTGCGATCGTGCGTTTAGCTCATGCTGTCGGTGCTTGGGTATTTGTTGATGCTGTTCATTATGCACCCCACGCCCCGATTAATGTTCATGCTTTAGACTGCGATTTTCTGGCTTGTTCCGCTTACAAATTTTTCGCCCCCCACGTTGGAATTTTGTATGGTAAACGCCAGCATCTAGAAAATCTCCAACCCTATAAAGTTAAACCTGCGAGTAATGAAGTACCATCTCGTTGGGAAAACGGTACTCTCAATCACGAAGGACTAGCAGGTGTAGTGGCAGCAATTAATTACTTGACAAAATTAGGTTGTCATGTGTCTCCCACTATGAATAATGAATTAGTAGAAGCGTTGATGGAAGCCGACAAGGAAGGCTTAGAACATTTCCAATGTCCACGCTTTTTAACATCAGAACACCCAGATGCTATTGCCTCAGCTTATCATAGTCGGCGTGCGGCGTTAGTTGCAGCCATGTCAGCCATTCAGCAATATGAAAGGGAACTCAGCCATAAACTAATTTCGGGACTCTTAGAAATTCCTGGCTTAAGCATCTATGGAATTACCGAACCCTATCGCTTTAACTGGCGCACACCCACAGTAGCCATCAGAATCGCAGGGAAAAGCCCCGAAAGTATAGCCAAAAATTTAGGCGATCGCGGTATTTTCACCTGGAACGGTAACTTTTATGCCCTTGGTTTAACAGAAAGACTAGGTTTAGAAACCAGTGGTGGCTTATTGCGAATTGGGTTAGTACATTACAACTCAATGGAAGAGATTGTGGAACTAGTGGAAGCGGTAAAAGGGGTGTAGGGGTGTGGGGGTGTGAGGGTTTAGGGGTGTGGAGGAGACAAGGTAGACAAGGAAGAAATGAAAAATTTTTCTCCCCATGCCCCATGCCCCATGCCCCATGCCCCATGCCCCATGCCCCATGCCCCATGCCCCATGCCCCATTTCATTATTGAGACAAATTCGTCAAATTCGCTAATTTATAGACGATTCGCGCGCCTACATTGCCATCCCACTCATCATCGCCAACTTCGCAGACATCGAAGCCGATAATTTTTCTCCCACTTTTGACTAGTTCTCTAAACAAACAAAAACTTTGCTCTAATTCCAAACCACCAGGGACGGGAGTACCTGTATTGGGGCAAAGTTTGGGATCTAATCCATCCACATCAAAACTAACATGGACATATTCTGGTAAATGGCTGATAATTTCTTGGCATAAATCTATCCAAGTTTTCCCAGAATAGAGTTGTTGTTTAATCGCTGGGTCATAATATGCCACAATGCGACCATTTGATTCATCAATCATGTTAACTTCATCATGACAAATATCACGCAAACCTACCTGCACTAATTTAGAAATTTGCGGTATTTTCATCGCATTAAACATGATGGAAGCGTGAGAAAATTCAAACCCTTCATAGGCATCACGTAAATCAGCGTGTGCGTCTATATGGAGAATGCCAAAATCAGGATATTTTTCAGCTAAAGCCTGGAAATAACCCAACGGTGAACTATGATCACCACCAATTACAGCAACTTTCTTACCCCGATTTATTGCTTCTTGACACTGGTTAAACAACCATTGATTTACCTGTTGAGAAGCTTGATTAATTTCAGTTAATACAGGTGTTAAATCGGGTGCATCTGTTAGTTCTTTTCCTTGTGCTAGCCGTTCAATAATTTGTCCAGCTAAGTCGCGATAATATTGATTTTTTTCGAGAATATCTTGAGGAATTTCTACAAGATAAATTCCTTGTTTCCAAGCTTCGGGATTGTCAAAGTCAAATAAATCCAGTTGAATGGAAGCATCAAGAATACGCTGTGGCCCGTTGGCTGTACCTGCACCGTAGGAAACAGTAACCTCCCAAGGTACAGCAAAGACAATTAAGTTTGCAGATTCATAATCAAACGGTAAACCCAAAAGATTACCGTTGATTTCGCCAATACCACTAGGATTATAGTCTTGCAGTAGATTACTCATAGTAAAAATTTGATGACACCTTACAAGGTATAACAATTTTGGATTTTGGATTTTGGATTTTGGATTAAAAGCCTAGATTCTTAGTCTGTTCCAGAATCTCGAAACAATACTACCTATCCCGATTTGGTGTTAAAGTCTCTCTTCGTTCCCAGTCCCCAATCCCCAGTCCCCAATCCCCAACCCCAAGTATCATTCCTCACAAGTTCCTCAAATTTTCTGTTTATAACTGCTTTAACGATGAAGGCGGAAAATCCAGGATTATAGCCTGATTCAATTGTTGATGCTTGACGGAGAATAACTATGATTCGCTTACTTGTGGGTATCTTAGTTTTTGTAATTAATACAATTTACCGCGATCGCCCTTATCCTCGCTTTTATGTTTTAGAAACTGTTGCCAGAGTACCTTATTTTTCTTATCTTTCGGTTCTCCACCTCTACGAAACTCTAGGTTTATGGCGTAAGGCTGACTGGTTGAAGGTTCACTTTGCAGAATCTTGGAATGAATTGCACCACCTATTGATTATGGAAGAATTGGGGGGTGCTGGATTTTGGGGCGATCGCCTCTTAGCCCGCACAACTGCTTTAATTTATTACTGGATTATTACGGCGTTGTATATTGTCTCTCCTGGTGCTGCTTACCATTTCATGGAGTTGGTAGAAAAACACGCCTACAACAGCTATGATAAATTCCTCACATCTCACGAAGCAGAATTAAAAGCTAAACCAGCACTAGAGGTAGCTAGACTCTATTATCGTGACGGCGACTTATATATGTTTGACGAATTCCAAACAGCACACACCCCCGCCGAACGTCGTCCACAAATTGAAAATCTCTATGATGTATTTGTCGCCATCCGTGATGACGAGATGGAACACGTTAAAACCATGATTGCTTGTCAATTACCAGACACAAAGCTTGCTTACCTCAGCCCTCATAACCTCGAACCTCAAACCGCAGCTTTCGCCAATACAGAAGCGAATAATACTCAAGCCATCACTGCTCGGTAGTTCATAATCATATTGTGTGTGGTTCAATACTAGCTAATAACCCCAGTTTCATACAAAAAACTGGGGTTTTCAAGTTTGGGGACTGTGGACTGGGGATTGGGGATTGGGGATTGGGGATTGGGGACTGGAAGTTAGACAAGGTAGAATTTATCTCTCAACCCAGCACTCACTACTCATTACTCATTACTTATTACTCCTTACTCAGCACTCAGCACTCAGCACTCAGCACTCACCTACGGTGATTACTGACTCAACCTCTCTAAAAAAATTTTTATCTTCACACTAAAGTTATTTAATTTACATCTACCTTAAGTATTATTTGAGCTATTAGCCATAACATGGTAACATCCAAGTGATTGATTGATGACTATTACAAAGAACAGTTCATCATACACCAATTAACATTAACAGCATCTACTATACTTACTTTACTAAGTATGCGTCATTTAGCCTGATGCGAAAATTTGGCGCGCTCTACTGAAAAAATCAATATCAATCAATTCTTTATTCAGCATCCAAACTTTGAGACTGTATGGCTAGTAAATTACACTGCAAAATTTGGCAATGGTGTGTTGCGTTGATTCACACATCATTAAAACCTGTAAAACTTATGTTCTTTAGCCAAGTTTGGCGGCGAAATCTCCAACTAAGACGCTTGTTCCCCATCTTGGCTATGATATCGTTTGTTACAGTCTTGTTGGTGAGTAATTTCACTCCTGTACTTGCCCAATTACCACGTCAAGAAATTCGTGGCGTTTGGTTGACGAATAATGATTTTAATATCCTCAAGGATCGTCGCCAAGTCCAAGAGGCGATGAATCAACTCCAGGAAATGAACTTTAATACTGTTTATCCTGTGGTGTGGAATTCTGGTTATGTGATGTATCCCAGTGCTGTAGCGCAAAGGGCTGGTATTCAACCTTTTGTTTTTCGTGGCTCAGATGGACATGACATTTTAGCAGATGTAGTTAACCAAGCCCATCGTCGGGGTTTGTTGGCGAATGCTTGGTTTGAGTTTGGGTTTATGGCTCCTCCTACATCAGAATTAGCTGTGAATCATCCAGAATGGTTGACACAAAAACGCAATAGTGGCAAAACTTCTATGAGTGCGGCTGGGGAAGTAGTATGGCTAAACCCTTTTCATCCCCAAGTTCAGAAGTTAATTAGTGATCTCGTTTTAGAGATTGTCAGTAACTATGATGTTGATGGGATTCAGTTTGATGATCACATGAGTTTACCTCATGAGTTTGGCTACGATCGCTACACCATTGCTCTCTACACCCAAGAAACTAAGAAAAGTCCTCCCGCTAATCCCCAAGACCCCAGTTGGTTGCGCTGGCGAGCTGATAAAATTACCGCATTCATGACTCAGCTAAATCAAGCCGTCAAAGCCAGAAAACCCAATGTAATTTTTTCTGTTTCGCCTAATTACTATGATTTTGCTTACAAGTTTCAGCTACAAGATTGGCTGGCTTGGTTAAGAAAAGGCTTGATAGATGAGTTAATTGTGCAAGTTTACCGTCCTGATTTGCAAAGTTTTGTGGCTAATATTTCCCGTCCCGAAATTCAAGAAGCCCAAAAAACCATTCCCACCGCAATTGGGGTGATGACAGGTTTACGAAATAATCCCGTTTCCATCCAACAAATTAAGTCTCAAGTCCGAGCCACCCAGCAACGAGGCTTAGGGGTAGCCTTTTTCTACTACAGTAGTATGTGGAACTACTCTTCAGAATCTTTAGATGAGCGTCAAGCAGGATTCCAAGCCTTGTTCCCCTATCCGGCGTTGCGTGCTAGGGTGGATTAACAAGAGGGACTGGGGATTGGGGATTGGGGACTAGGGATTGGATTTTCCCCTTCTGCTTCCTTTGCTTTCCTAATCCTTGTTCCTTAGTGTCAATGCTTCTACATCGACTTGCAGATTTTATAGACTCTGATTGGAATAATACTAATCAATCCCCTCGTTATTGGTATGAGGGGCGTTGTCTGCAAACTGGTGATTTACTCAGACTTCCACGCACATCTTTTGTAGAAGCGATCGCCTGTGGTTTAATGCAAAAATTAGCTGAAGATGAGCGTTATTCCCGTGAGGGAAAAATGTATGGTGTGTTGTTGGTGGAATCAGCCACGGGGGAACAGCAAGTATTAAAGGCTTTTTCTGGGTTACTCAATGGTGAAAGTATAGTTGATAGCTGGGTTCCGCCGATTCCAGGGAGGGAACAAGTAGCTTTACAAGAAGCCCAAACTTTAGCTGAATTAGCAGCAATTAAGCAAGAATTAATTAGCCTCCAGCAATTACCCGCCAGACAGGAGTATGAGAGATTATCCCAGGAATTTGCCCAACAGTTGAAAATCATGAGCGATCGCCATGCTCATGCTAAACAGCAACGTCAGCAACAACGCCAGCAACTCTGCGATACACTCACAGGGGAAGCTTTAACTTTAGCTTTAACGCAATTAGACGAAGTAAGCCGCCAACAGGGGATAGAACGCCGCCACCTCAAACGCCAGCGTGATGTGACTTTAGCGACATTAAAAACAGCGATCGCCACAGCAGATACACGCATCCAGGAACTCAAACACCAGCGTAAAGCCATATCTCGACAATTACAAACACAAATGCACGCGGCTTACTCCCTGATGAATTTTTTAGGGCAATCTTCATCATTACAGCAATTAATGCCCAATGGTTTACCCACGGGGACAGGCGACTGTTGCGCGCCGAAGTTACTCCACTACGCCGCTACCCACGGACTCAAACCCCTAGCAATGGCTGAATTTTGGTGGGGAACATCCCATCAAGATAAAAAACTCCACCCACAAGGGGATGGAGTTTTTGGGCATGGGGAATCGGGCATAGGGCATGGGGAAGAAGCTACCAATGCCCTATGCCCTATGCCCCATGCGGCGGGGCTGCTGTCCTTCTCCACCCGCAAGGGGATGGAGTTTCCCGCCGCTTTCGATAAAGTGCAGGGAGAATTTTATGGTGCTTGTGCTGAACGTTGTCAGCCGTTAATGGGGTTTTTGTTGTCTGGTTTGCAACCTAACCCCCCTACCCCCTTCCTTTATAGGGAAGGGGAGTTTTAAGCCCCTCCCCTACAAGGGGAGGGGTTTGGGGAGAGGTCAAAACCATCTACGAAGACGAATATTTAATTGCTGTCAACAAACCCCCTGGTTTACTTTCTGTCCCTGGACGCTATTTAGAAACTCAAGATAGCGTCATTAGTCGTTTGCGTAATTCCTTACCTGATGGCGATAATTTAACTGCTGTACATCGCTTAGATCAACAAACTTCTGGGATTCTCTTGCTAGCGCGTGATTTACCAACCTATCGCCAACTTAGCCAGCAATTTCAACAGCGACAAGTCCACAAGGTTTATGAGGCGATACTTGCAGGGGTTGTCACTCAAGATGAGGGTGTAATTGAATTACCATTGTGGGGAAATCCCGAAAATCGACCTTATCAGCAAGTTAATTGGGAACTTGGTAAACCCAGCGTGACGCGCTTTCGAGTGATGGCGAGAGAAGGAAATTATACCCGTGTGGAATTGGAACCATTAACCGGACGCACCCATCAATTGCGAGTTCATGCTTTGGTAGGATTGGGAGTTGTGATATTAGGCGATCGCTTGTATGGTTGCAATGCTGGGATGAGTCGTTTACACTTACACGCCAAAGAACTCCGCTTTCAGCATTCCCACACCCAAGCGACTACTCATTTGCAGACTGAAACGCCGTTTTGAGTAAGATTGTTTACAGTTTCTCAAGGGGTTCATAGCGGCAGTTTTGCAATCCGATCAACCCACTCTTCTGCACTTGATACAGACCAAATTAGCAACAATTCCTCAATCACGATTTCAATCGGTATTTTTCTAGAAACGATGATCACTCCTGAACTCTGATGATTGATGATAAATTCAGCAAACTCTGATGGCATGGTTTTACGATCATGGGTGACGAGAATGCGCCCCTGTTTTGCTGCGATCGCTAATACTTCGAGGTCTTTAACGCCCTCTAATCCAGCTGCAAAGGCCGTTTGGAAATCAACTGTAGCTTCTCGACGCAAAACCCCCGTGACAATTGCCTGATTTAAGTCAGCATCGGCTTGGTAACGAATAATCATGATCAAGCCTTTTGACTTATTGACTTAGCTGCTATCAGCTTATTGTACAAAACAGGATCAGTAGTTTTTAGGGGTTGGGGCATGGCATCAAAAGCAGTTTCCTCGGCTTCTAGGTAAGAATCTATTTCTACACGATTAGCTAGATAGAAGGCGATCGCACCATAAACTTGTTCCAATGTTAGCAACGGAAAAGACTGAACAATACTTTCAGGCGATAGCCCACCTCGGAAAGCATAAACAACAGAGTCAAGGGAAATTCTCGTTCCTTCAACCCAGTAGCCATCATTCTGATACTCTACATAAGATTTGGGTGCAACAACTGACATATGTTTATTTGGTTTTTACCTAATTTTAATCATATCAATCAGGTTTATCCTTTTTGTTATTAGGCGATCGCTTATATGGTTGCAATGCTGGGGTGAGTCGCTTACACTTACACGCCAAAGAACTCCGCTTTCAGCATCCCCACACCCAAGCGACTATTCATTTGCAGACTGAAACGCCGTTTTAATCTTTTTACTATGCTCGCAAACAGTCTATGATGCTGTTGGTTGTGGTTTTTGGGGATAACGTCGCTTGATGGGAAGTTTCACAACTTCGTGTCCACTCACAATTTGCTTTTGGCGTAGATCGCTAAATATAGCTTTTAGGTCATAGTTTAAAGACTTAGCATATTCCTCTCTGTACTGATGGATTTCTTTGACGATATCGTCCTCATACATATTTATTTTCCTCAAGAATCAAATCCCATTAACTCATAAGGTGTACAGATAATGGGTAAATCGTATCCCAGTCCAGAGCTAATCTGTGATAGTTTGCGTTGGATTTGGGCATTTGCCATATGTTTACAGTTCCATGTTAGCAAGTAATCCAAACCATAAACTGTGGCAAGTGCTATGTGTAACGCATCATTAGCGGCTTTGGGTGGTAAATTGCTTTGCTGCAAAAATTCTTGTGCAAGTTCCATAGCTTCTTCTGTTAAGTCCAGAAAAGTCAGGGATTGTAGTAAATTCAGCCTTTGAGATGCGATCGCTGTATCTCCCCTAGCCGCTTCATCCTCTACAATCTCAGAAGCATAAAGCAAAAAAGAACCGCGACGAACATTCCACCAATCTTGCGTAATTTTTATATTTGCCGCCAGAATCAAGTTGTCTGTTAATCTGGCAGTCAAGTATCCTAAAATACTGGTTTCAATATAAACGGTTTCCTTCACAGGACTTGGTAAAATCTATTTTGTACTTATCCTACAGCATTTGAGCTTTGTCTTGAGACTTTGCGGCATAATTCTTTTAATTAAGTAGGCAGGCATATTATTGAAATATAAAATGTTTAGTCATTTGCAGACTGAAATGCCGTTTTAATCTTTTTACAGATTTCCACTAGTGCTGCATCTTGTTCTGATTCACTCAAGCTTTTTAAAGGCTGTTTGGGGTCATGGGCTGGTTGGTATTTAGCAATTTCCGTTTCTTCGTATAAGCTAAAAGTTATAGGTATCCAAATAATTTTTAGCCCCTCATATTTGGCTGCATTTAACAATGGTGGTAACTCATTTTCTGCGATAAAATCTGATGCTAAAAAGTTAGGGCTGACCATTAGCAATGCTACCTTTGCTGCTGCTAAAGCGTCTTCAATTTCTTCGCGCCACTCATTTCCAGGTTCTATTTTTGTATCATCCCACACTACTAATTTTTGATTGCGAATCATGGGTTTTAAGTGGGTTTGTAATTTAGTTAGCCAGTCTTTATCTAAGTGGCTGTAGCTAATAAAAACTTGATTTCTATTGATATGTGTAACTGTTGCTGATTTTAATTTAGAATTAGTTGTTAGCACATCATCAATCAGCCCACGTACATCTACCATTTGAAAGCTTTTTTGGCATTGAATTTGATAATTATTAATTCCTAGAGAGTTGGATAAAACTTGCAAAGGATAAGAATAAGGATTTTGGCTGTCTTTACATTGATCACAATTACAGGGAACTAGTTCTTGATACTTCAGGCGTTCGTAGGAATTATGAATCTTTTCTAGTTCATGTCTAATGATGGCTAATAATTCTTTTTTGTGAATGCCTGACACACGAATTCTAATTTCCCGTTGGTGATAGTATTCGATTACTTCAGCACGGGTTTCATTTTTATTGAGAACAACGCCAGTTTTCCAAACAAGTTTTTGCTGTTCAATAAAATTATGGGTTTCGACAATAAAACGGCTTAATATACCCTTGGGCATAAATTCATAACTGTAGCGTAGAATAAGATTATTAGATTCATTCCATTCGTATTCAGGTTGATTTGCCGAGAGTAATTGAGGAGCTATATAATTATTAGGACAACTAGGAATTTCATAGCATAGCTTAAACTTCATCATCAAACGTAATAGTTCTGGACACATATCAGCATATTTGTTTTCACTCCAAATATCGTTTAAATCATTGCGGGTAAATTTGCCTAAATTCTGAATAACTTGTGTATTATCTAATACTTTGTAGACTGCATCTGTACCCCAAGTAGGTTTAAGAATTACGGTTTTTCCTAATAAATCATCATCTTGAAAATGAAGGCATACACCTAAATCATGTAGATAACCACTAAGTTGTAGTTTATCTTCTCGTTTAGTAAATCCATGTTTTTGGCAAATATTTAAATATTCTTCTAAAGTAATATACTGACGTTCATCACTTTCTAAAGCTTTTCGGACTTCAACCCAATTTTTCGGAAGTTCTGTGCCTACATGGGGCAAGTTACTAATATAGTGTTTGATTTTATTTAAGATTTCTGGTAAGCCGCGATTTGTAGCAAAGTTAGTAGAGAGTGTTTCTTTAAAATTGGTAAAATTAGCCCGTAAATCTCGCTCATTGATTTCTCGTTTACGTTCCTGCTTTTCATTTTTTATAACTAGTATAGGGCTGTTATCGCTTAGTAGTTCTACTACATTCAGCCAATAGTAAAAATCAGTATCTTCCTTACGAGTGTCTGCAACTAAGGTGTAAAGAGAACGTTTAGTGAGGAAAAATTGGTGTGTAGCATGATAAATTGCTTGTCCACCAAAATCCCATATATTAATCTGGAACTCTCTACCATTATCTAACGGGAACTTCCATTGAATAACATCAATCCCTTCTGTTGATTGTTCATCTTGTTGTAGTTGATAATTCTCATTTTGAATTTTCCTGGCAAGTGTAGTTTTACCTGCACCACCTTCTCCAACTATGAGCAACTTTGCCTCATAAATACGGTCGGTTTCTTGCTCTGACTGTTGTCTAAGAAAGTTCAATACTGCTCTAAAGCCTTTTTTTCTAATTTCTGGTGGAATTGAAACTAAAGGATTACCACCAAAAGTGAGATTGCTTAAGTTTAAATTCCCAATTTTTAGTGGCAGACTGCTCAGTTGATTACTGCGGAGGTCGAGCGATTGCAGGTTGACCAGTTGTCCAAATTCCGGTGGCAGACTGCTCAGTTGATTATTGCGGAGGTCGAGCGATTGCAGGTTGACCAGTTGGACAATTTCCGGTGGCAGACTGCTCAGTTGATTATTGCGGAGGTCGAGCGATTGCAGGTTGACCAGTTGGACAATTTCCGGTGGCAGACTGCTCAGTTGATTCCAACCGAGGTCGAGCGATTGCAGGTTGACCAGTTGTCCAAATTCCGGTGGCAGACTGCTCAGTTGATTACTGCTGAGGTAGAGCGATTGCAGGTTGACCAGTTGTCCAAATTCCGGTGGCAGACTGCTCAGTTGATTACTGCTGAGGTCGAGCGATTGCAGGTTGACCAGTTGTCCAAATTCCGGTGGCAGACTGCTCAGTTTATTCCAACCGAGGTAGAGCGATTGCAGGTTGACCAGTTGTCCAAATTCCGGTGGCAGAATGCTCAGTTGATTACTGCGGAGGTCGAGCGATTGCAGGTTGACCAGTTGTCCAAATCCCGGTGGCAGACTGCTCAGTTGATTACTGCGGAGGTCGAGCGATTGCAGGTTGACCAGTTGTCCAAATTCCGGTGGCAGACTGCTCAGTTGATTACTGCTGAGGTAGAGCGATTGCAGGTTGACCAGTTGTCCAAATTCCGGTGGCAGACTGCTCAGTTGATTACTGCTGAGGTAGAGCGATTGCAGGTTGACCAGTTGTCCAAATTCCGGTGGCAGACTGCTCAGTTGATTACTGCTGAGGTAGAGCGATTGCAGGTTGACCAGTTGTCCAAATTCCGGTGGCAGACTGGTTAACTGTTTGAAAGAAAGGTTTAGTTCCGTAACTTTGTTTTTAGCAGCTTGCTCAATAATTCGCAGCAGTTCTTCGTTAGTCATAGGAAAGGAGCGATCGCACCGGAAAAATCAGTTTAAATAATAATGTAGCGCGTATAAACAGTTGCAATAGTCCTAGTGAGATTTCGCTGTATCAAGATTTCCGGTTTGAGTTGCAAAGTTTGTTAAATATGTTTTACACAATAATTTTTCAGTTACGAAAAAGTTACATTACATTGCATAATGCTTCAGCACTCAGTTTGAATAGTGATATTTGCATTAAAATAAGTTTAAGTACAACAAGGAAGGAAAAACCACTATGTCAGTTAAGCTTTTACCCGACCTTGGAGATTTAACGGAAGGCTTAGGCGTTACGGGGATTGTGGGGATAATTCTTTTACCCATATTCTTGCCAGTTATCGGTAGTGTTGGTAGACCAATAGCTAAAGCGGTGGTTAAAAAAGGCCTGGCTCTTTATGAAAATAATAAAGAGGCTTTAGAAGAATTGCGCGACAACTGGGAAGATATCATCGCAGAAGCTAAAGCGGAAGTGGGTGAAGAACGGATGAAATCGGCTCAACCTACGGATGTTTAGGCAGGGGGGCAGGGGGCAGGGGAGAAGGAAGAATATTGTTAAGTTGGTTAATTTGTGTCTGGACGTTGCTTAAGAACTGCGATCGCTCTGGTGGCTGCATAATTTAAGTGGGTCTTACCGTTAAATTCTGATTCATCTCTAAGCTTGATAGCGAATTGATGCGGCTACTGTTTCAAAAATGGGTAGATATTCTAATTCTTGGGTTGATTCAACCATACCAATTAACGCATACAGAGTTTGATGATTTTGCCAGCAGGCTTGATATTGTGTCACTGGAACTTCAAAATTAGGTGACTGAAAAACAAATACATCAATTCTGGCGGGAAAATCATCAATCTTTGAATGGATTTGAGTGATAATTTCAAACTTCTCTGAGGCTAAGTCTTTTAATGCAGATTGCATTAATTGATCAGCGAAGGTTTCAAAGAAATTATCATTTTGTTTTCTTAGTTTTAATACAGTTTTGTTGAAAAAGATTTGGGGATCATGGGCTAAATTTGTGGGATAAAAGTATCCCTCTGTTCCTGCACCCATAAAGGGATAATCCTCGATTTTTTGCCAATTATTAGGGATTTCTACGGAGAAACCTAGTTTTTCAATGAAATGTCGCTCATATACCACTGTTTCATTGCTCATATCTATATTGATGGGTTGCGATTAAGTATTCTTCCCTATTTCTGTCTGAAAAGCTAAAGGGCTAAAGCCCTGACTACGAACGGATTGGGTTTTGGAGTAAATAGCAATAAATTATGATTTTAGTGGGAATTGTCTGATGTTTCCTTCTTCCCAGAGAAGAAATTAGTCACGGTGTTATATAGCGAGGATGCACCACTGGCGATCGCACTACCTGTAGCTGCTAAACCCTTGTATGCTAATCTGGTGGGAACTTCTACTGCTGTTCCTGCTAGTCCCGCCGCACCAGCTAACAGGCCTCCAGCGACAAATGTACCTTTATTTAAGGCCATCATCCGTCCCGCTTCCACTAATCTGGATTTGGTGTAAGGACGAGTAGCATTTTCTGTGACTTTAATATTTTGAGTATGGCGACCTTGACCACCTCCGCCCACAATATCTTCAGTATTTAATAGTTGCGAAGTATGGGCTTGTTTAATTCTGGCGAGGGTAGATACAGAAGCTAGTCCTGATGTTTCTAGATCATGTTCAAAGAACGTACCTTTAAGGTGTTCTCCTCCTGCTAAGTCTACAACATCGCCTTTGGCAATGTGGTGAACTACCTCTGGTCTAGCATCTTCTGGGAGAGCTTCTATATTCTTGTGATATTGTTTAGCGTTGGGTGCAGCAGATTGAAATGTTACTAACCGTCTGACTAAATCGGGAAAAGTCCCGACAAAATGTTGAGCTAATGCGCCGCCTAAACTATGGCCTGTAACATCTAATTTACCTGATTGCGCTACAATACCCTTGACATAACTGACAGAAAAACCTGTGAGGATTTGCTGAATTCCCCCGTGTCCAGGAGAATTGAGATCCAAATCTTGCCAAACTGTAGCTAAATCACTTGTCCCTCGGAATGCTAGGATAGGGTGTTTTCCTGCTGCTAATCCTTCAGCCGTGGGCAATAATAATCCGTAATTTAAGCCGCTACCTGCATTAGTAACCTTCCCATCTGGAAACCATTGTTCTTGAAATCCTTGTTCTCTCAGCCAGACTTTATCTTGGTCAGTCAAGGAG
This sequence comes from Nostoc sp. CMAA1605, assembly GCF_021596505.1. Taxonomy (GTDB): domain Bacteria; phylum Cyanobacteriota; class Cyanobacteriia; order Cyanobacteriales; family Nostocaceae; genus Trichormus. The sequence goes on from NZ_PJIZ01000024.1 coordinate 63,108, forward strand.
TCGTTATAAATCAAACCATGTCCGATTTTTTCTAAGCTAATATCTTGGGGATTAATTTTAGTCGTGCCATTTTTAACTTGACTGGGGTCAATATCTCTACTGAGGATGGCTCTGTTAATTATACTGATTGCCCAGTTTTCTGGTGATGAATTTTCCCGACGCTGTAAATTGTAAGTCTGCGGTGCATGAATTCTTTGTAATACTTCCTCTGCTACTGTATCAGCCTCTCGTTCATAGTGATCTGTAGGCTGACTGATAGTCAGTTTTGTCTGAATGCTAGGTGGTGGTGGAGTTACAGAACCAGGGGCAAAAATGCTCAGGTTCAGGAATGGGTTGCTTGCGGGTGATTTTAACTGTGGTTTAGGGTTGTATCTGCGGTTTTCTCTGTTTGAGTCTGAATAACAAAGGGACGCGTTGCAAATTGATTTGTTGTTGTTTCAGAGTTATTGGCAGCACTTTTCGATGTTCTATGTTGCGGCTGATACATTTTAATTTACCAGAGATTTTGGTGCTGATTGTAGACTTAGCGTAAAATTTAGCACTATATTATCTGGAAGTGAATTGCGATCGCCAGCATTGAGATTATTGTTCACAGATTTTCTGCAACTTTCTCCAGAAACTCTTTTCCTTCGACTTCTGTAACTTTGTAACTTAACAGGGGTTGATAGCGATTTGTCTCTACATTGCCACTATCTGGCTGATCAAACAAATATTTCTCCGCCATACCCAAGAGCATATTACTATTCTCTTTAATCTCCAGCATGATTTGAATGAGTTCTTGCTGGGCGCGATCGTCGAAATCACTCTGTTTTACTACTACCTTGGTAAAGGTGTAGCTACTGACTACATAATCAATTTGCAGACGTTTGTAAAAAGCAACATAAAAAATTGTGATGCCATACAATCGTGACCAAAATAGGTCATGAAACAGAAATTCTAATTCTATTTCTGTAGTTCCGTCATCTTTGGGAAACTGACGGATAAAGTTACCATCCTGGGTGTATACATACGTCCACATAACTCATGATTGAATATCAGTTATCAGTCACTTGATCACTGCTTCTCGTTCCCTGTTAAATAGACAATATTTAGACTTCCTACTAATCTTAAGCGATCGCCGAAGGCGGGGCAGAGCATCATTGCTCCGTCTCTTGGGGCATTGGCAAATGTATTCCCATGCCCAATGCCCAATGCCCAATGCCCATCCCTTGGTATCATCCCAAAAACAATTTATACGCCGGATTTTGGCTTTCATCCCAATACTGGTAGCCAAGTGTATCTAAAAACGCTTGCCATTCGGTCATTTCTTGGGGTGGGACTTGCATTCCGACGACAATCCGTCCGTAATCTGCGCCGTTGTTGCGGTAGTGGAACATACTGATATTCCAATTAGGACTCATGGAAACCACAAATTTCATCAACGCGCCGGGACGTTCGGGGAACTCGAAGCGATAGAGTAGTTCATTGTGGGCTAGGGGTGAGTGTCCGCCAACCATGTGCCTCAAATGCAGTTTTGTCAGTTCATCATCAGTTAAATCGAGGGTGGCGAAACCGCAATTTTCAAAATTTTCTACCATTTTGAGTCTATCGGCGCGGTTTTGGATTTGCATCCCGACGAAAATATGGGCTATTTTCTCGTCTGCAATGCGATAGTTGAACTCAGTTAAGTTGCGTCTGCCGATACATTCACAAAATTTATGCAGACTTCCTGGTGTTTCGGGGATGGTGACTGCAAAGATAGCTTCGCGGCGTTCGCCAAATTCGGCGCGTTCGGCAACAAAGCGCAAACGGTCAAAATTCATATTTGCACCGCAGGCGACGGCGATGAGGGTTTTGTCTTGGATTTGTTCCCGTTCTACATAGGCTTTTGCGCCGGCGATCGCTAATGCTCCGGCAGGTTCTAAAATAGAGCGTGTATCTTCAAACACATCTTTAATAGCGGCACAGGTATCATCTGTATCCACCAAAATAATTTCATCTACATATTCTTGACACAGGCGGAAGGTTTCTTCTCCCACTTCCCGCACTGCTACCCCATCAGCAAATAAACCGACTTGAGATAACCGCACCCGTTTTCCGGCTTTTAATGATTGGTGCATAGCGTCAGCGTCTACCGGTTCTACACCAATAATTTTGATTTCGGGACGGAGACGTTTGACGTAAGCAGCAATACCAGCAATCAAGCCACCGCCACCAATAGCCACAAATATGGCATGAATTGGCTGCTGGTGTTGCCGGAGAATTTCCATCCCTATAGTTCCCTGTCCCGCGATGACGTGAGGATCATCAAAGGGATGAATGAAGGTTAAACCCTTTTCTGCTTCCAATTGTCTAGCATAGGCGTAGGCATCATCATAGGTATCGCCATGCAATACCACCTCCCCACCCCGCGCTTTAACTGCATCTACCTTAACTTGGGGTGTAGTCACAGGCATAACGATAATAGCCCTTGTGCCTAACTGTCGCGCACCTAAAGCTACGCCTTGGGCATGATTACCCGCAGAAGCAGCAATGACACCCTGTGCCAGTAAATCTGGCGGGAGGTTGGCCATTTTGTTATACGCACCGCGCAACTTAAAGGAAAACACAGACTGCATATCTTCCCGTTTCAACAGGATTTGATTATTCAGTCTGGCAGAAAGATTCGGGGCATACTCTAAAGGCGATTCTTGAGCAACTTCGTATACGCGAGCAGTCAGTATTTGTACTAGGTAGTCGCAAAGCATGGGGTAGGTGAAATGAGCAAGGGCTAGATGAATATTAATTCTACGTTAAGTTTGCCCCAATACTTTGAAGATTATTGGTGTTGGTGTACCCGCTTCGCTAATTATTCCCATGCTGGATGAGATTTGAGTAAGCTAAAGGAGAGCGATCGCTGATTATCAATGGTACAGGCAATTGTTATTTTTATCCTCATTGGGCTGATTCTTGCGGGAATATTACTGAGTCCAATACTCAAGAGAAAGCGCAGAAATCGTATTCAAAAGCGTCAATTTCCGGCGTTGTGGAATGCTGTTATAGAAAATAATTTACCAATTTATCTTTGTCTTTCTCCTGTGGAACGGCGACGACTGCAAGGACATATACAAGTATTTTTATCAGAGAAACAATTCATTGGCTGTCAAGGATTGCAGGTGACAGAAGAAATGAAAATTATGATTGCGGCTGTCGCTTGTTTACTCCTACTCAATGAAAGGGGTGAATACTTTCCTAAATTACGCTCAATTTTGATTTATCCTAGCACTTATTTTGTCAATCAAACTGTGGCAGTTGATAATTATATTGTTACAGAAAGGCGTGATGCGAGATTAGGAGAATCATGGACAAAAGACCAAGTAATATTATCTTGGCAACAGATACAAATAGATACACAAAATTGGCAAGATGGGCGTAATGTGGTGTTGCATGAATTTGCTCATCAGTTAGACCAAGAAGATGGTAAAGCTGAAGGTGTTCCTATTTTGCGACATCAGTCAGATTATGCGATTTGGTCTAGGGTGATGACAGCAGAATATCAACAACTTTGTCAGGATGTACAGCAAGGTATGAAGACTGTAATTGATAGTTATGGCGCAATTAATCCCGCCGAATTTTTTGCTGTAGCGACGGAGACTTTTTTTGAAAAGCCGCAGCAATTACAGCAGAATCATCCTTTGCTTTATGAGCTATTACAAAATTACTATCAATTAGATACGGCGAAAATGCAATTTTTTGGTGAATAATTTTGCAAGCCTAAAGACAAGAAAGATATACATCTAAAGTTAACTCTGCAATATTCTTCCAGCTATATTTGGCAGCTAATTGTTGATTATGTTGACCCATTTCTAGTATTGCTTTTGGGTTATCTAATGCCTGATTCATAGCTTGAATCAAGCCATTTTCGTCAGCTAAATTATATAAAAATGCCCCTTGATTATCTAACACTTCTCCTAAACAGCCTTTACGGGGAGCAATGCAAGCTTTTCCGAAGGACATAGCTAACATAACTGCACCGGATGTCAAAATATCTCGGTAAGGAAAGACAACGACATCAGCAGCATTCATATATACTTGAATTTTTTCCGGTTCTATATAACCAGGAATAAAATTAATGCGTTGATCATCGGAGATTTTTTGCTGAATTAATTCAGTTAAATCTGCATCTTGACTATTAATCTTACCAGCAATCACTAATCTAATATTTTCACTATTTAATCCCTGAAAAGTCTCAATTAATTCTGGGACTCCTTTGTAGGGACGAATTAACCCCAGAAATAAATATACAGTTTCAGAAGTTTTGATATTTAATTCTGCGCTGGCGGCTTCTCGGCTAATTTTATTTTCGTACCACTCTACATAATTGCCATGTGGAACTACAAAGAGTTTATTTTTATGTTTGATGGCAAAGGTTTTAATTAATTCCTCTTGTGCAGCTTCGCAGTGAGTGATAATTGCATCAGCAAACTTGATGACTGTTTTAGTACATAAATTATTTAAAAATAGATTTAAATTATCATGATTTTTGAGGTTGTGTACAGTCCACACTAGCTTAACACCAATTATTTTGAGTATGGCTAACTGGATTAAAAAAGCAACTGATTTCAACAGGGATAAAAACCCATTTGTCGAAATACATGATGGTTCTAACCAATGTAAATGCAGAATATCTGGTTTCCAATGTTTAATCACCATCGGAAAGAAAAAAGTAGAGGAAGCAAATGGCTGTTGAATTTCAACTTTTAACCCGATTTTTCTCAAGTTGTCAATTAATTGCTCTTGATATGGATTCCCGTCTACACGGGGTAGAAAAATTGATGTGATTTGTGCCATCATGAGGAAAAATATATGATAAATATCATCTCTAGGTATTGCTGATGATGATTAAAAATTGCAATGTTTGTTTGCTAACTTTTAATTTCAGCAACACCTAAATTTCTATGGTTTGAGAATATTTGAAATCATGTCAAAATTAGCAGCAGCAGCCTGCTTGGCTGATGGTAAAACCTGCTGGAGATGATGAGAGACTTCATGACGTTGTTTCCAAGCATTAGCAACGGCTTCACAAGCTAAATCAACATTCAGAAATTTTTGAATTGAGATGAGTAATTCATGATGAAGTGTTGTTGAGCCTAAAAGATCAGCCATGATACCTTCAGCCTTGACAGAATAACCAACCGGCATGGTACAGACACCACTAGAAAGACCAGCGATCGCAGGGTGCATTCTCTCAGCTACAATCATGTCACAAGCTGCAATTAAACCCTTGAATTCAGCCGCAGAATGATCTGCACCAGCTAAATGAACTTGAGAATTGTACTGTAATTCTTGTAGTAATTGAGTAGCAAAGATGCGATCATCATTATTAGCATTAATTTCCTGAACATGAGGAATAATTAACACCTGAGCCTGAAATTCATTCACCATCATCTTGACTACCTCAGTCCAGACCTGGATATGCTTTTCATAGTCTTGAACAGCATAACGACAAATCGCTTGACTAGGTGCGATCGCAATTTTTGGTCTATCTATCTCAATCCCATAATTACTCAGCATTTTAGCCACAACTTCTGAAGATGGTGGTTGTAATAAAAAGGCTGGGTCAGCAGTATGCTTAACTAATGCCGCATCTAAACCTAAATCTTTAGTAACATACTTATAAGATAGTTCTTCTCGCACCGAAACTAACTGACATCGACGCGCCACTTCTAACCATTTGTCAGCCTCTTTTTGAGTTTTGAATGGGCCAATTGACTGAGCTAAAAAAACAACTGCTACACCAGCATCTAAGGCTAATTCTAAGGGATACAAATGTCTATCTAAAGCACTATAGTCGGAACTGAAAACATCTCCTCCCGATGCAATCACAATTGATGCGTTACGAATCTCTTGTAAATTAGATTGGTAGCCAAGTGATAAAGGCTGATAAAACTTCAAAACTGGAGCTAATTTTTTTAGCCATTGTTTGTTACTAAATCTTCGTAAGTAATCTTTAATC
>NZ_PJIZ01000025.1 GCF_021596505.1 Nostoc sp. CMAA1605
GTTGGTGAGCCAGTGCGTTGAGGAGACACTGCGTTGCGCGGGTTTCCCTCGTTGAAGCAAGAGTCGTCGGCTTTGCCGACTTGTTCGCGGAGGGAGCGTTACCGTAGGGTAGCAACTGGTGTTAGCGACGCAGGAGCGTCACCAGAGGGGCTTAATGTTGCAGAGATTGAATTAAGCTTAAGCGTTTTAAGCCAAAAATGTTTAGATCGGCGTATTTCTTCAGCCGAGGAACCTTGTTGTGAGTTGGCTGGTTGGCACGCAACTGCACTGCCAGTAAAACCCTAACAGCATTTTACTACTGATGATGCTCACGGATGGAGAAGCAGCAGTTACAGATTAATGAAATCAGGAATTAATATCCAGCAATGTAATATATGTAGTCAAGTTGTTTCATTGCTTGCAGAACTTTAAGAGTTGAGCGCAACATAAACAAAGCTGCGCCAGTTACTAAACCAATGACAGCACAATCTGGACTAATAAGATGTGCCAAGATGTAACCTAAAATCAAATTGAGTAATAGGGCAGGGATAATACTTTTAATTACAGTCACTGTTTGATTCAGACTGAACAATAATATTGCATTGAATAAGCCGATAACAAAGAATAAATATCCTAACGAGCCAACCCAAGACTTTAAATTTGTTTCTAGACTCCAATAAGCGGGTTTTAGAAATCCCAATGTTCCAGCCATACATAGTCCAAAAAATATAATAGTTATGCCTATAGTTAAGCAGTAGCGATAAAACAATTTAGAAGAAAAACTACTGAGTTTTTCCATATTCATATCTTTGGTATTACCGTACCAATAACGAATAAATTGATAACTCAAATATTCAACTAAGGGAACTAGCAACAGAAAATTAACCAGAGCTAAATCCATTGCTTGCTGATAGCCGGCATCAATGGCAAAGACTAGCCCAGAAGCCGGATTTACAGCCCAGCCTGCGATCATGCGATCGCCAAAAATAAAGCTAAAATAAGCTATTCCGTAAAAGAAATAAGGAGACAGTAAGTACACCAGCGAACTTAATCGTGGTAAAGGGGCTTTCGCACTACTGCTTTGACTAGTTCGATTATCTTTACCCAATCCCAAAGCAACTAAGCCGATGACTACTATTAAAGTGGCAAACATACTGATAATTTGGGATGTTAGCGCATCTAAATTTACCCAAACTCTTAAAAACACAAACAGTATGCTTAAACCTAGCATAATTAACGGTGGAAACCAGCGTAATTGAATCCCCAATGCTGCTAGTAACATCCACAGTAAACTCAAAACCAGATAATACAAAGCAGCTAACATCAAATATTCATCAGCAAATTGACCCTGATAAAAACCAAACCAGAGACCAAATAAACCTAAAATAATGCTAGTAGCTGTACCCAAGTAAATAATAGGTAAACAGACTCTTCTACCTTGCATTGGCTCACCCAACTTCAGATAAAATTCTCCTCTACGGCTAATCATCTGTACAAATCCGCCACTGATTGTTAGACTTGCCATCGTTGCCAGAGTGATTAGTGAAGCTAATTCAGGTGGTAATAACTGAGATTGGTTATCGATATGAAAAGATTCTAAAAGCAATATCAACAGCAAAGGTAGAGCGTAAACAAAACTTTGAGAGAATTGATCAATAAATATTTGTATTTCATGAAGTAGATACCACCAAGCATTTTTTGCTTTGGTTTTGATTTTGGTTTTGGAGATAATTGGTAATGCTCATAAATATGCTTACCTAAAGATAAAGCATCTGCAAAACCAAATTCCTGACGAATAACTCTATCTGTATAACCTAATGATTCTATGATTGCTGTTACTTGCCAAAAGTCGGCAATTTCTGAACTAACTTCTGCAATAGATACAACTAGCTCACATATTTTCTCATCTTGTGGAATCATCATTTTATATTTAGTTTAATTGAAACTGTCAGTAAGTTGATACAGGCACCTTACTATTCTGCCAGTTGCGTAAGTCCTGTTCATCTAATACTGTAGAGACGTTTCATACAACGTCTCTACATCATTGATTGACAACAACTTCACATAACATTGCTATGAGAGTTCATCATCTCACAATATACAGATCAAACTCACACTAGGAGTTGTTTAACTCACATAAGTAAAAATGCTAGTATTCGTCAGCAAAAAATTACTATTCAACACATCAAGACTGTCAATAATACCAATTAGTTCATCTTGACCACCAGTGGTTAAAGAAACTGTTCTATAGTAACCGAAAGTTAAATTGAATAACGTATTACTAAGTTTATAGTTTGAGGCATTACCGTAAAGTTGAATTTTATCACCACTAATGATACTAAAGTCCTCAATTAGTCCATAATCATTTGTTCCAGATGTACTATTATTCCCATCATTGTAGTAAGCTTTATTTCTATCGCCCAAGATAAATAAATCAGAGCCACCACCACCATATAAGGTATCTATTTCCCCTACGCCTGCCAAAATATCATCAGGGTTTACACCAATTAGAATATCATTATCTGATTCACCATATAATATGTCGTTACCACTACCACCTGTAAGAGTGTCGTTATGTGAACCACCGCGTAACTCATCGTTCCCAGCATCCCCATAAATCAGATCGTTCTCCGATTCACCATATAATATGTCGTTACCGCTACCACCTGTAACAGTGTCGTTATCTGAACCACCGTGTAACACATCATCCCCAGCATCCCCATAAAGCACATCTTTCCCTGCGTTACTAGATAATATGTCGTTACCGCTACCACCTATAAGAGTGTCGTTACCTGAACCAGCATATAACTTATCGTTCCCAGCATCCCCATAAATCAGGTTGTTCCCTGTATCTCCATATAATGTGTCATCATCGTTACCACCTATGAGAGTGTCGTCTCCATTTCCTCCCACGATAGTATCTTTACCATCGCCACCATAAACGAGATCATTACCATCGTAGGAATAAATAAGGTCATCACCACCAAAGCCGTTGATGATATCTCTACCATTGGTACCGCGAAGAGTGTTATTTCCAGAAGTACCATTAATAATGTTGCCGTCAGGATTGACAGTCACACTAAAAGTATCATCAACAGTTAAGCCATTGGAAGTACCACGAATAGTTATTTGTGCAGTACCAAATTGATTGGGTAAATATTGTAATGTTAAAGAATTATTGACAATGCTGGCATTAACCAAGGAGTTATTACTATTAGCTAAAATTGACTTGGTAATGGCGTTAGGATCGTTGTCAATGTCAGTAAAGATACTCCCTAAATTAATAATGGTATTAGCAGAATCTTGATTAACAACTACATCAGCAATTGGACTGGCTACAATCGGTGCGTCATCTACAGGTGCAACGTTAACTATAAAGCTATCATCAACAGTTTTGCCATTAGATGTACCACTAATTGTAATTGTGGCTGTCCCAAATTGGTTGGGCAGATAAGTCAGGGTTAGATTATTGTTAACAATGCTGGCGTTGACTAAGCTACTGTTGCTATTAGTTTTAACTGTCTTGATAATGCTATTGGGATCATTATCAATATCAGTGAAGACATTACTCAAATTAATTACTGTATTGGCAGCATCTTCATTGACGCTGACATCAGGAATGGGACTAACTACAATCGGTGCATTATCTAGAGGTGCAACGTTCACTATAAAGGTATCATCAACAGTTTTACCATTAGATGTACCAGTGATTGTAACTGTGGCTGTACCAAATTGGTTGGGCAGATAAGACAGGGTTAAATTATTGTTAACAATGCTGGCATTGACTAAGGTACTGTTGCTATTGGTTTTAACTGTCTTGATAATGCTATTGGGATCATTGTCAATATCAGTGAAAACATTACTTAAATTGATTACCGTATTGGCTCCATCTTCATTGACGCTGACATCAGCAATGGGATTAACTACGATCGGTGCGTCATCTACAGGTGCAACGTTAACTGTAAAGGTATCATCAACAGTTTTGCCATTGGATGTACCACTAATCGTAATTGTGGCTGTCCCAAATTGGTTAGGCAGATAAGACAGGGTTAAATTATTGTTAACAATGCTGGCATTGACTAAGCTACTGTTACTATTAGTTTTAACTGTCTTGATAATGCTACTGGGATCATTATCAATATCAGTGAAGACATTACTTAAATTAATTACTGTATTTGCAGCATCTTCATTGACGCTGACATCAGGAATGGGATTGGCTACTGTGGGAGGGGTATCCACATTTAATCTTACTCTGCCGATATGTTGAGTAAGACCGCTAAAATTCATCGTCAGAATCTCGCCGTTGAGATTCGTACTGCTTGCACCTTCAGTAACAAGATTTAGTCCAGTGGGATTTTTTAAATCTAAGAGAACTTTTCCTTCACCAAAGAATGTAAATTCTAAATCTGTGCCATTACCGACAACAGAGGTTAATTTAGCACGCATTGGCAGGTCAACAATACGGGTAACATCATCTTGAACTGTTCCCAAATTGATGGTAAATTGACCACCACTGGCAGGTAAAAAGACAGTATCTTTATCGTAGGCATACCAATTATTTACACTTTTGATCGTTTGAGTTGGATCGATATTCAGTCCAAAATTACCCACATCAGTAGCTACAACATTGGCAGTAATCGTATTCCCATTACTATCAATAAATAACTTGGATTTTTCAAAAGTTTTGATGCGGTTACTCAAATCGCTAGCAGTGATAAATTCTGTGTTATCGTTGTACGCCCTGGCCAGAAAATTAGTGAACATGGCCTCAGTGTAAGGCGAGGGAAGATTATCTGTTGGATCTGTATCCCAGACTGTTGGGCCATAATCATGCCACGGAAAATGAATAATGGCTTGAGCTGCATGATTTTTTAGCCCAGTGTATTCTTTCAACCATTCTGCTTCCGCCTGTTGTGGTGTTAACTTGCGAAACTCCACTAGCGAAAAGTCAAAGGACATATTGGGAGCTAAATACACATAGTCGCTACCCGGAAACATAAATCCAAAAGCATTGGGATAACCTGCACCTACACTGGCATAACCACCAGAAACATAAGATAAGTATTTCTGAAGTTCTTGAGAAACCTTTACTCCTTCTGGGTTTCCGGGAATCGCTGCTCCTGAGACTTGAATCCCTAATTGTTGCTGAATGACTAATTTTGATTGATTAAATTCAAATTCTAATTGTGCTGGCGTTAATTGGTCTGTGAAGTCTGGATGAGTATAAGAATGGGTGCCAATTTCGTTTTGTAAGGCTAAAAGTTGGTCATAGTAAGGCTTGGAGACAGTCCAATCGGTAAATTGCCCATTTGCTGGATTGTTACCGATATTGATGTAGTATGAGCCTACGAAATTATAGTCATTTTTCCATTGTGTCAGGATCGGCAGCAGGCGATCGTAAATCCCAGGAGCATTTCCATCAGGATTCACATCATCAGCTTCCTGAGATTGATCCATATCATTGCGAGAAATAAAAATACTCGCATCTCGGCTCATATTTAAAGCCACTTTGGGTTTATTGTCTAATACCGCCCATTGGAGTGCTTGCCAGACTAAATTATTATCTCCCATGAATCCTTCAGTAGCGAAATGCACATTTCTGCCACCGGTTTGCGTCGCTATAACAGCATTGTTTTTCTGTCCATTTACTGCAAAATCTGCGAGGATTATGGGTGTGTTATTGTCAGTAGTATCTACATCACCATATGTATTAAAAAATATGCCATTATAAGCACGAATTGTCTCGTCAGCAGAGTAACCTTGCATAACTGGATGAGTAATATTCTCTGCGTTGAGAATCCCATTCACAGGGCCACCACCACCGGTTCTAGTCAAATTCAGCAACTGCTTCATCCGAATGTAGGAGTCTCCGGCTAGAGCATTATTATTTTCATCGTTTGTTAAGAAATCTCCGGCAGTAATGATCCCAATGTTATATTTATAGACTGCATCCGTAAGTGTATTTTGAATTGCATCTAGCTTCGCTAAAGGCACATTGCGGAAAGAAGGAAATATTAGCGCGTCATAATTGACAATTTTATTGATATCCGTTAAGTCATTCTCTGTAAGGATATCAAAGGGAATACCCGCCTGCATCGCTTGGCTTTGCATGGACAGGAAAAGCTGATTATAGGCTTTGTCTTGGAAGAAGTTTTTCGCAGTGGTTTCTGAGAAAACAATACCTACTTTTTTACTTAAATCTGTCCTTGTTGGTAAAACTGAAACTGAATATTTTTGAGCAGAATAATTAGCGGGTAAAAATGTTTGATTATTAATATCTATTAATACATCAATTGCCTGTGGGGTGCCATTCAGGGACGATATTGGAACGGCAAATTCCACTATTTGATTATTACTACCATAAGCATAGTTTAAAGGGCCACTGACTAAATTTTGTCCTGCTCCTCCTGTGTAGAGGTAGGGTTGAGCATCTGTAAAGAAGTTGATGTTATATTCTGCTCCCCCAATTCCAGTCTGACCAAATATTTGATAGCCTGTAGTGGTGTTTCTATCTGTGTTTAGCCATACTGTCGTACCAGCACCTATCGCTTGGCTATTTGATTTAAAAGCAAAAACATAAGCGTCTCCTGCGTACTTCCCATAGAGTTCATATCCTGGTTGCCCTGTGCCAGCAAGAAAATCTAATCTATCAGCAGATGTCCAATCAGTTAAGCTACCATCAAGGCTGATATTACCGTAGGTAGTTGCTAGCTCTAAGATTCTGGCTTGACCATCAATGATGACACTAGTAGTATCATTCTCACTTTTGAGTGCTGCAAGTTGAGATTGAGATAGCTCTTGACCTTGGACAACGGCTGCAAAAACAGCCCCTTCATCGCCCCTTGTATCTTGGGTATTGATCTGAGAATCTAGATAGTGGCCGAGTTCTTCTATTAAAACAGCAACACTTTTATCAACATCACTTAAAAGTGCCTGCGATAAGTAAATCGTATTATTAAAACTATCAAAAGCCCCTTGTCCACCATTAATTGCTGAGGAGTCAACAATTTTAATATTCGGGATATTTGTATAGTTGATTAATCCCTGAATTACAGCCTGAGCTTTGTCTTCATCCCAAGTATCGCCAAATACTAGATTCATTCTTTGGTAATAATCTGGAGAAACAAAGAACTCACTAATATTGTTGATAGCTTTTTTTAGTAGTTCTTGAAGATTGATTAAGATTAAATCACCACTCATGTTTTATAACTCCTTAAAAAGTGAATTTTTCAAAAAAACAACAAAAATCAACGATTAAACATAACTACATTATTTTGTTTATCTATCTGGAAATACAAATACTAGCCTTACTTACTTGTGATTTAAACTTGTAACCAAATTCCTTGTTTTCTCCAATTTTGCTCCAGCAGAAACTTTTCCAGCATCTGTGGAGGAATAATTGATTTGTGTACGAGAATTTCCCCTAATTTTTGTTTGGTTACTGATTGCTCTTGTAATGCCTGTGTTAATTGAGTTTGGGAAATAATTTTATGTTCTAACAATAAAGCACCTAACTTAAAATTTTGTCTGGCTATATTTTTTTCTAATGTCGCTAGAGTTATTAATTTTTGCTCCCACATTAAGGCTGTTGAGACAATAGTTTCTAAACTGTTATATTTGGGTTTCCAACCTAAAATAGTGCGAATTTTATGAGCATTGGCTACAACACAAGCTGGATCTCCTACTCGTCGTTGGCTCTCAATTACAGGAAAGTCTACTCCAGAGATTTTTTGCACCATATTTAGGACTTCCCGTACACTGTAGCCTTGACCATAACCACAGTTGAATATTTGGCTATCATTTCCTGCTTCTAAATAATGCAAGGCATCTACATGAGCCTTGGCTAAATCTTCAACATGGATATAGTCTCTGATCCCAGTTCCATCTGGAGTAGGGAGGTCTGTGCCGAAGATATTGACAGAGGAACGACGGCCTAAAGCTGCATCACAAGCTACTTTAATTAGGTGTTCTGCCTTCTTTGCAGACTGACCCAACTTGCCTGTAGAGTCTGCTCCAGCAACGTTAAAGTACCGCAAAATGACGTACTTTAATCCAGATGTTTTAGCAAAATCTTGGATAATTTGTTCACTCATGAGTTTGGAGTGACCATAGGGGTTAATGGGTTGAGTCGGTGATAACTCGGTTATTTGCTCTTGTTGAGTTTGTCCATAAACTGCGGCTGTGCTAGAAAAAATAAATTTTTTAACATGAAATAATTGACAACAATCTAATAAATTTAGTGTGTTAAAAGTATTATTCGTATAATAGTTCAGAGGTTTGGCTATTGATTCTTGTACAGATATATGAGCTGCAAAATGCAACACCGCATCGAATTTATGTTGGCTAAAAGTTTGCAATAATAGCTCTTTATTTTCAAGGCTACCAATCGTTAATTCCCCATAAATTACTGATGCGCCTGAGCCTGTAGAGAGATTATCGTACACAACGATATCATAGCCGGCTTCTCCTAACTGGCGGATTGTATGTGAGCCAATATATCCTGCTCCTCCAGTTACTAATATTTTTTTAGTCATTTTTTTATACCTGAAAGTTAATAAATATTTTTGAGCCTGCACTGTTAAAGAACTACAGCAGTTTTGATGTACATGAAATACAAATCAACTGGTTCTGAGGCAGGAGGTGATACCAATTCAAAATTCATAATCCAAAATTAAGAAATCCGTATTTTTGATTTTGCAAGGTTTTCTTAATTTGTATCTGTTTCATGATTTTAGTGAATTGGTATGAATCAATGATGCGTACTTAGGAGATTTTCCTCATTAGCGACTGACATTTGCCATCAGGCTTGCCGGAGTCATGATAGTAAGTGCTGTCCTACGGTAATGCTCCGCAAACAGTTCTGGCTTTACGCAACTTAAATGCTGATTAGCTTAAATCATGTGTGCAAGATAAACTTTGCTAGATGTGAAAATGCTCACGATCTAACATCAACTGCCATGTTAATATCTAGAAACTAGCCCATTCTTTTGTCTAAAAAGGGGTTGATTTAAAGAAATGTTCTAGCATTCAAGTTGGGCTTGAGTAATTTTAATGGCAACGCGATCGCCATCATTAAAATCTTTGTATAAAGGTATTTTTAGCTTTTAACATTCATTAGGGATTTACGATATTCAACAAGTATTCAGGACACAGCGAAGGAACTTGTCGAGTCTAGGAAAACACTTATTAACTTAGGGTTAAGCAGATATTAAAATAGTTCTGAAAAGTCAAGAGTATTGAAAATAAGGCAAATACTTTTTGCATCATTATCTAACTCTGAATAATTACAGATTCTTGCTTAATGGGTAGCTAAATTTTGTGTAAAGTTAACTACTACTTTTCTATGTATCACGAATTACTCTAATAAGCAACAAATCATCAAGACTTTTTGACAAAAATAAGTAAAAGTCCTGAATTGACATAAAAACATCAGGATTTTTAATTTAAACATAAAATTTTTATAAAAAAAAATTGGTACTCAGAGTTAATTTATTTGCTAATGGTAAGATTTTTCTGATTTAGCAAGATTATCGTTTCAAGAAACTTAGAGTCTAGAGTATAGGTTTATATTTATTTAAGTTAAAAGAGCAGTCTGGTTGTGTATAATTATGAGATTTTAGCGATCATTTTCTACTAGCTGAGTATTTGATGAACTACTTTGTTGTCGGTAAAAATAATTGTGTTACATTTGCAAACCTTTATTTTTGATTTGCTTACTACTATATGGGTAGCAATACTGCTGGTAATTTTGTTTTTTTGGCTACCCAGTCTCATTTTTGTGTTGCCCAATACAATTCCTTGGGTAAATCGAATAGTAGCTGTTTGGACGCGAATGCTACTAGTGACATTGATTGGGGTGAAATTTTTGAGTGCCTTGCATTTGTTTAGCTGGTTAACTCTAGTAATTTTATATGGCGGTTGTTTTCTCCTCAGTTGGTTGCATCGCCATAGTTGGCGTGTGAAACAACAGTACAATCTGATATTTCAAGGGATAGCATTTACTGTTTTAGATGCTCTAGATCAAGGCTTTCTACCTAAAATTAGTCAGGCTCTTGATGGGATGGGGCAAATTGCCAAAAAACAATTCCTGAATATTCAAAAAGTAATTGCGATCGCTATTACTCAAAATATCCAAGATGTTCTCATACTGACAGTAATTTTAACATTTGCGGTATTACTTCGTTTTGAATATCCTTGGCAAGAACTACGTTTTACTAATCCCGATAGTTATAGCTTGTTGTTGACTACAAGACAAATCCTTGCCGGTGATGTGAATGCACAGATGCAGTCTTTTCCAGCCTTTTCTGCGTTAGCTGCTGTCTTATCACTGTTGGGTGCTATGGATGCTATGCAGGTGATTCGCTTCCTCAGTCCTCTGTTGGGTTGTCTGTTGGTACTGAGTGTTGGCTATAGTATGGGTGTAATTACTAACAGTAGAATAGCTGTGATGGGGGCGATGTATAGCTTAGGAGCTTATATTTTCACTTCCCATATAGAAATTCCTCAATTTGTGCCGAATTGGATACAACAATGGCTAAATACAGTTACAGGTAGTTTGAATACTTCGTTAATTCACCAATGGGCTGGGGGTGACTTAGAAATCGGGGTGATATGTTTGGTTCTAGGTTTAGGGCGTGCTTGGGAAGCCTCTAGAACTCAACACCGTCGAATAGCCTTGATAGATGCAGTCTGTTGCTTGATAATTGTGGCTATCATTCAACCTCAGTTGCTGATTTTGGCATTATGCGGAGGAATCAGCTTTATCGGTGGTGGCAGATTTGCCCTGACTGTAGTGACTATCATTTGGATAGTATTGGCATTAGCCTTAGCTCTACCGGAAAATCCCTGGGGATCGGCAAACACTTTTTTAGTCACACTACCTGTAGGATTAAGTTGGCTTTGGGGACTCTTTTTAACTCTCACTAGCTGGCTGTTGAGTTTGATATTGGGTGTATGGTCTGAGATTGTATCGTTGATTTTGATGCTGGCGATCGCAATTAATTTTCTGTTGCCATTGCCTCCTAAAATCAGCTATCTAGAATATGATATGGCTGCTCGTAAGACCCTGGAACTACGAGTCCGATTTCCCCTGAAGCGATGGGTGATAGTTGCGCCCATTGAACAACTAGCCGAAAGTTATGGTGCAGGTTGGTATGAGGATATGGGTTTATTTGTGGAGAAGTATTCATCTCTAGTCAGTAAACCTAATTTTCACTTTCGTTATTCAGTACCTCATCTGTTTATCTTTGTGGAAAAACGACCGTTAGTTACGGGGTTAAGGGCAAGTCAATCACTCCCCTACTCGGTCTTATCTGACCCTACTTATCTTTATTATCGTTCCTCGGCAGGTCGAGCGAGTTTAGAATTTACAACATTACAGATGTGTGAGACTTATCGTCGCCTCCATGAGCAAGATGTGGCGATTTATTATGAGGATCAGGATTTGAGGATTTATCAAGTTCGGCTTCCTGAAGAGCTTTGAGGGCGTTCTAACTAAAAAAATATCTTATGCAGGGGGGGAAGAATAGATTTGTTGCATAAATACTTTGGTGTTGCTAACAATACTATTTAAAAGCTCACGCAAAGGCGCAAAGGCGCAAAGAAGAACGCAGAAAGATAAGTTACTTTCCTGAAGACTTTTGAGCTTTTTGATTTATGGAGTGGATGTGATTTACTTCCTCTTGCCAGTAAGAGGGTAAGCTATTCCAGGGGTCTTTGTCAGGATGATCAGGGCTATCGTCGGTGACATAGATATATTGGATATTACGTGCCACAGCTTGATTGATATGTTGTTTCATCGTAGCGGCATCGGGGACGGTGTGAATTAAACAGGAAAAATGCTGAGGCTGGTAATTTTTCAGATATGGTTGAGGTTGGTATTGATTCCAAGCTGTGGAATAATTTTCAAAAATGACTAGAGTATCCCCTGCTGGTCGGGTTAGGTATTCTTGGTCGGTTTGAGTCCCTTGGTTGAGTACGACCATTTGCAGTTTGGGTTGAGTTTTAATATGTTTGTAAATATTTTGGTAATAGTCGAGCTTGTCTGAACCACTGGCGGCTTCATCTAAGAAAATGCCGTCAAGCTGGAAATGTTTAGCGTAGATATCAATATCGGCTTTTACTTGATTAATGTCACGCTTGCCGTAATTAGTAGCAACATAACCCAGGATAGTTACGCCTCCTTGTTTGAGGTCTTGGATTCCTCTGGCATAATCTCTATTTGGTGGGCCGTTATCGGGGCCATTATTGGGATTAATAATTGCTGTGATGGGGACTTGACGCGCCGCCGCCGCGACTTGTGGCCAAGTGTAAGTGGGGGGATTGTACCAGGTGGGGTAGGAATAGAGGGGAATGAGAATTTTCACCTGTGCAGTGGCAATTTCTGGCTTAATCGCACTACAAGCGAGGGAGGTTGTCAATAAAGCACCCATAATCAATTTTGTTGTCGTTTTGAAATGAAGATTCATATAGTGGGGGACAGGTGACAGGTTACAGGTTACAGGTTACAGGTGAGCCTAAGAAGGTTGGCTACTGCTATTTTTAGTTCAAAGATGCGATCGCCAATTTTTTGATACTATTTGTGTCAGTTATTACTTGTTGGATAAGGTTGTAATAAGTATCCAAATGTGCATCTAGGAATTTTTGTTGAGTGAATAACTTCAGGGCGCGTTCATAGGCGCGCTGTCCGAATTTGCGCCTTTCAGATGCGGGTAATTCTAGTAGCTGCAAAATCGCCGCCGCTAGGGCTTGAGGACGATGGGCTTGTACTAGCAATCCTGTATCACCTAAAGCTTCACTCACTCCCCCTACATCTGTAGATACAATGGTGGCACCGGAGAGCATAGCTTCAATCAGAGCATAAGGAAAGCCCTCAGAAATACTCGACATAGCTACGACATCGGCCTCGCTATAAGCTCGCCAAGGCTCACTGGTAAATCCGGCAAAGTTAATGTTGGCTTCTAAATGCTCGGTGCGGACTAATTCTTGACATTGAGCAAAATACTTTTCGTCGGAAGGACGACCGTAGAAGCGGAATTCCACATTGGGGATTTTGTCGCGCACAATAGCGGCTGCGGCGATCAAATCTAGCTGACCTTTGAGGGGAAAAATCAAGCCCATGTTCATGACTTGAGGACGCTCTTTCGCTACCGGCGCGGTAGGATGAAAAACGTTGGGATCAGCCCCATTGTAAATTACCTTGATTTTCTGCTCAGGCACACCCCACCAACGTTCCCAACGAGCATTGTATTCACAAACTGGAGAAATTTGATCGGCGTAGTGATAGTTGAGTTTAACAATCGCTCCCATTAATCGATACAAGAATTGGCGTACAAATAGGGAGGAAATACTGCGATTTAAATTGAGATACTGCTCTCGGATATTCACCCCATGTTCGGTGAGCAGATAAGGTGTACCTCGTTCTAACTTGGCAATGATACAGGGTAAGCCACAAAAAGCGGCGGCTGAAGCATGGGTGATATCGGTTTGGGGAACAGGGAGATGAATGGGAATCAGAAACCGATATAGTAAGCGCATGGCTTCCGTTTGTTCGATGAGTTTGATGGCGGGAGGATTAACCAACGGATGCCAATCAGTAGCAGTTAAACGTCGAAAAGCTGACCATACCAGTTTGGACTCCATCGTTTTGTGGTAGTCATAACGCTGAAAATATTTGTGAATTGCCAGCACAATATAGCCCAACTGTTCAATATCTGATTCGGCTAAGAGAACTGCTGTTAAGAAACGCTCAAACAGGGGGATGAATTGAGTGGCGATGACTTTTTGTGTGGTGGCTAGTTTGCTTTGAAAGGCTTGGGAAAAGGGGAATCGCCAAGAGTATTCTACAGGGTCTTCTGTTCCCCACAAAGGCACTTTCATCAGTTGTTTGATATTAGACGGCAACTGATAGCGTAATTCTAAATAAGGATTAGCTGCGATCGCAAACAAATGAAAATCTATCTCTGGCAGTTGATTTGTGAGGGCATCGCACCATGTACTTACGCCTCCCTTGTGGTAAGGATAAGTGCCTTCAGTGGTTAATAATACAGAGACTCTGTTCATAATCACTCTGGTAAAAATCGGATAGCTGCCATTTGCCCCACGAGTAAAGCATCGGTAGGATTTTCAAACTGGATTTCTACGGTGTGGCTCATGTCTTCAGATGGTAAGGGATTAATGGTGACAATCTTGCCGTCAAACTTCTGAGCCGCTTCTCCTGTACCTATTTGCACCGTTGCTTTTTGACCCCGACGCAGAGCGTTAATTAAACGAGCATTGACTAATACTTCCACATTCAAATATTTCAATTGCGCCAATTCTAAAAGCGGATTACCCGTGAAGATTTGGTCGCCTATTTTTACTGGTAATTGCACCACTACACCAGCACTTGTTGACTTCACAATGGTATTTACTGATGGTGTCTGACGCTGTAAAAGTTGAGTTGATTGTTCACGGATGAGATTTAATCTTTCCGTGGCTTGTTGATACTCTAAACGCAGATTTTGTAGTTGTGCTTTGAGTTCTTGCTGCTTTGACTGTTGTTGTTCTAAGGATACCTGACGCTGTAGCTGAAACTTTTGTTGTTTGGCTATTTGTAGATTTTTGGCAGTCACAGCAGCAGTTTGGGCTACTTGATAATCTGCTTTTGCTACTTTGAGGTCGGCTTCTGCTTGCTCTAACTGGTCTTTGGCGATCGCACCTTGTTGATACAGTTGTCGAAACCGACGCACTCGTGATTGAGACCTTTCGTAAATTGCTTTGGTTCTCTCTACTGAATCTTGTCTTTGCGGTAAAGGTAGTCTATCGGCTTGAGTTTGAGTTAAAGCTACCTCTAAATCAGCATCAGCTATTTTAGTCGCTAGTGGTGTTTCTTGGCGATCGCTCTCTTTAATTTTCTGCTCCCAGATGAAAACTTGCTGTTGAGCTGCTTGTTGTTGTTGCAGTGCTGCTTGTTCCTGCTGTAAAATACTTTGCCGTTGCTGCCACAATTGTTGAATTTCTCTGTCACCATCTGGGTTTTTTAAAACTAGTAACGGTTGACCAAGTCGTACTTTATCACCAATGTGGATATTAATTTTTTCTACCACTGAAGGAGCTGATGCAGCTATTTTTAATGTTTGCGCTGGCTTGACTTTCCCTGTAAACTCTGTTCCTAACAGTGTTGACTCTTGTTGTAAGTAGTTCAATGCTGGTAGAGGCTTTCTCAGCACTTGACGTATAAGATAAATACCAACTGTACAACTAACAGCAATGATGAGCAATATTAGTAATTGATACCAAGCAATTTGTTTATTTCCAGATGGTTCTGACTGGTTAGGACTAGGATGAGGTATTAATTTGCCGAATAATTGGAAATCAGATTTTTGACCAGATAATTTGACTTTGTTCTCTTGTACAGGAATTGTGACACTAGATGTTCTTTCTGTGACATTTGATGATACTAAAGTCGATGCCGGAACTTTTAAAATAGTTTTTTCCAGTAAGCTGGATTCTAATTGACTATAACCTTGACAAACAAAGCGAATTGCCTCTCGTAACTCCTCCACAGATACATCTTTGAGTAGATAGCCCATTGCGCCTGCATCCAAGGTTTGATGAATATATTCATCTCGATCATTACTACTCAACACTAAAACTTTGGTGTGAGGACATCGCTGACATATATTCTGAGTAGCTTTCACCCCATCTATGTCGAGTATATCTATGTCCATCAAGACAATATCGGGCTGTGAATTTTCTACTTGCTTAATTGCATCCTTGACTTTTTGATCTGTTGCAATTACCTCTAAATCCAAGTCTGGATCTAATAGAGCTTGCAAGTATCTTCTAATATATTGTTGCTCACTAAACAGCAGAATACGAACCATGCAGTTATCAATGTGTTTTAATTAAAAGTATGGGGATGATTTATTTGGTTATTAGATGTGAAGTCAAAATACGACTTTGTGTAATTGGAAACAGCCTTATCTAGAAGAACTAAATTCGTCCATTATTTTCTTATTAATGTTTATTTATTGGTACTTTTGGATTTTGGATTTTTGACTTACCAGCACGAATTATATCAAGTATTACCACTAAATCATTCATCAATATACGTATTTTTACATTTTTATTGACTGATTATAATGATTTTTCTGTACAAGCACCTGTTAAAAGAAGATAAACAAGAAGTTTTCCGTTGCTAGTTGGCGATCGCACTTCTTTTCCTCTGAACCTCTGATTACACAATTTCCAGGGGTGGGATTTGCAACTACTCAAAAAGTAAAATTATGATAAAGAGCCAGAAATGTATCAAAATCATCGGCAACAGCTTTGAGAATGTGGAAATATTACCCACTAGCCGTTAATTATTAATCACTGTTTGCTTGAAACAGAAAAACCACTGTTTTGTGCCGATGCTAAAAATACAGAAGTAGAATCTATTACGATAAATAATGAGCAATCAGCATCAATAAAAATGAACCAAGTTTTGATTAATGACACCACATTACGTGATGGTGAACAAGCGGCTAGTGTTGCTTTTAACATAGAAGAAAAAATTGCGATCGCCACATTTCTAGATGCGATTGGCGTTGATGAAATTGAAGTCGGTATTCCTGCTATGGGGAAAGCTGAACAAAACGCCATTGCTGCGATTTGTGAGTTAGGTTTGCAAGCCAAGCTATTAGGTTGGAATCGCGCCGTCATTTCAGATGTTCAAGCTTCCATTGCTTGCGGTTTGCAACGGGTACATATATCGATTCCCGTTTCCAACATCCAAATTAACGCTAAATTTCAAGGAAAATGGCAATTAGCCCTGCAAAAACTGAAAGATAGTGTGAGTTTCGCCGTTGATCAAGGGCTGTTCGTCTCTGTCGGTGGAGAAGATTCTTCTAGAGCCGAAGATAACTTCCTCCAAGATGTGGTGCTTTCGGCTCAAGCATGGGGAGCATCGAGATTTCGCTATTGTGACACAGTAGGGATTCTCGAACCTTTCACCATTTACACCAAAGTCAAACACCTCGTAACAGCTTTGGCTATTCCTATAGAAATGCACACTCACAATGATTTCGGTTTAGCCACAGCTAACGCCCTAGCTGGGGTAAAAGCAGGTGCTACATCCATTAATACTACAGTCAATGGTTTAGGAGAAAGGGCTGGTAATGCAGCTTTAGAAGAAGTCGTCATGGCTTTAAAACATTTATATAAATATGATTTAAAAATTGATACACAGCGATTGATAGAAATTTCTCGACTAGTAGCATCTGCATCAGGTTACGGTGTACCACCGTGGAAAGCCATTGTGGGAGACAATAACTTTGCCCATGAATCAGGTATTCATGCTCATGGGGTACTGCAAAATCCCCATACCTATGAGCCATTTGCACCGGAAGAAGTTGGTAGTTCGCGGCGGTTAGTAGTAGGTAAACATTCTGGGAGACATTTATTATCCAATGTCTTAGAACAGCATGGTATTATTCTCAACTCAGAAGATACGCAATCCGTTTTAGATGCAGTACGTCAAGCATCTATGCAGAAAAAACGCAGTCTGACTACCCAAGAGTTGTTATTTTTAGTTAAAGTGCAACAAAACTCACAAGCTAGTTGAAATCTATAAATAATATGAATCTGAACCTAAATATCCCTGAATTATATGAAAATTCAGGGATATTTTTGTGAAAAAATCATTTAAAAGTTACTTTTGATCACAATCTGGGCATATTAAAATCACGTAAAGGATTATACATTGTTTTCTGGGGATATTAACTGACTCTTATGAAAAATCTCATTCACTCCCTCATTATCAGTTGTACATTACTAGGTCTGTATGGTTGTATAGGAATTCAATTCAGTGAATCTGATATTGCAACTTTGGAGCAGAAGCCTCAAGCAACAGATTCTCAAGCACAAAATATCATCAAAATAGGTGGTTCTAGTTCAACCACAACAGTTTTAAAACTCTTGGCTAAAGAATATCAAGCCAAAAATCCCCAAGTAAAGGTAGATTTTACTACTAATAGTCAATCTGAAGGGGCGATCGCATCTCTTAAAAGTAACATTATCGATATTGTTGGTAGTAGTCACAAACTCAAGCCGGAAGAAAATAACGGCCAAATTCAATCCCGTGAATTAGCCACAGATTTATTACTAGTTGCGACTCACAGCAGTGTTAAAGGTGTTACTAACCTCACAACTCAACAACTGCAAGCCATTTATCGGGGTGAAATCACCAATTGGCAAGAATTAGGTGGCCCCAATGCCAAAATTGTAGTTTTGGATAGACCTGAAGATGAATCAGCCAAAAAACTATTACGCAAATATTATTTAGGCAAAGAAAAGACCACCACTAAAGCCGTAATTTTAAACAAAGAAGGAGAATTAATTGACACCCTACAAAGCACACCCTATACCATTGGTGCTTTTTCATTAGCAACTTCTGTAATTAATCAATTACCAGTGAATCGTTTAAGTCTTAATAGTATTTCTCCCAAGATAGAAAACTTCACCAATGGAAAATATCAAATGGTACGCCATATAGAAATAATTTGGAGCAAAAAACCATCTCCATCTACTCAAGGTTTTATTGATTTTGTCTTCAGTCAGGAAGGTAGTAAAATATTAGAGAAAAATGGCTTCGTTCCCGCTAAATAATTTGAATACTTTACCATGCAGAGATTTTTCCGGCGGCTGAGTCTGAGCCAAAAAATTGTCATTCCCCTACTTACCATTTGTCTCAGTGTCTTTTTATTTGGGTTATTTGTGTTAGGAGACTGGTTTGCAGATAGTTTAGAAAATAATACGCGTCAAGATATTGCAGTTTTTAGCAAGCGGGTTGAGCAAGATTTGCAATATGAACAAGAAGCATTAGAAACGCAAATTGAGCTAATTACTAATCGGGGTATGCTGACTCAAGCCTTGGAAAAGCAAGACCAAATCCTCTTGATGCAGATTTTAATACCCTTAAAATCTGTGTTGAAATTAGACTTAATTAAAGTTATTGATGCTCAAGGTCAGATTCTCATAGATTTACGCAGTAGTTCTCTGTATGGTAGTAAATTAATTGATCAAGCAATAGCTAACAGTGTTAGTAAAGGCGCGCATTTAATTGATTTAGTCAATGTGGAAAGTGGGGAACAAGTCCTACAAGTGGTAACTAATAGTATTAAATCAGCATCAGGAATCTTAGGAGGTATGATTATTGGCAGAAAAGTAGATGATACCTTGGTGCAGAAAATTGCTGCTGGTTCTTCCAAACACCTAATCATCCAAACACCGAATTATGTTGTAGCTACTACTTTAGTACCTACAAAGCGTCAACCTTGGGAACTTCCTCGTCCTAATTTACCTGTCACTAGCATCGAAATTGAGAAGCAGAAATATTTAGCAAAAAGTATTGAATTTAGCGGCGTGAGTCAATCTTTAAATGTGACAGTTTTATATCCCATTGCACCACTAGAAACGGCAAAATGGCGGCTATGGAAGCATTTCGGGATATTATATATCTTAGGGAGTGGAATTTTAGCGATGGTGGGGTTTTTCATTGCTAGAACAATTACCCGTCCTCTACAAGCTTTGACTCAAGTTGCACAAAAAGTCACTCAAGAATCCGACTTTGATGTTCAAGCCCCCATCATGACTGAAGATGAAGTTGGGATTTTAGCTATTTCTTTAAATCGGTTAATTAAACAAGTCAAGATATTATTAGAAGAACAATATGAAAACAACAAAACATTAGAAGCTTACAACCAAACTTTAGAGAAAAAAGTAGAGGAGAGAACGCAAGCACTACAGCAAAAAAATATTGCGCTCAAAGAGACATTAAGAGAACTGAAAACTACCCAGTCACAACTAGTCCAGCAGGAAAAAATGTCATCTTTGGGACAGTTAGTTGCAGGTATTGCTCACGAAATAAACAACCCAGTAAATTTTATTTACGGCAACATCAAATATACAGAAGATTATACTCGGAATTTGTTGTCATTACTGGAGCTTTATCAAAAGCATTACCCTTATCCAGCACCAGAAATTCAAAATGCTCAACAAGAAGCAGACATGGAATATTTAATAGAAGATTTGCCAAAAATTTTATCTTCTATGAAAATCGGGGCTAGTCGCATCCGGGAAATTGTCCTGAGTTTGCGAATCTTTTCACGTTTAGATGAAGCAGAATTCAAAACAGCAGATTTACATCAAGGCATTGATAGCACTTTGCTAATTTTACAACACAGAATTAAAGCCCAAGGCAAACGTCCAGAGATTAAAATAGAGAAACACTATAACGACATACCAGATATTCAGTGTTTTGCAGGGCAATTAAACCAAGTATTTATGAATATCTTAGCCAATGCTATCGACGCTTTAGAAGAAGCTTTTGATCAAGGTTTATGTCCCGAACCCCTAATTTGCATTACATCCAGTCAAGAAGGAAGCAATGTTGTGATTGCGATCGCGGATAATGGTACAGGCATTCCCGAAGAAGTGCAATCAAAGTTATTTGACCCATTTTTTACCACTAAACCCGTTGGTAAAGGTACTGGCATGGGTTTATCGATTAGTTACCAAATTATCACAGAAAAACATGGCGGTTCTCTAAAGTGTATTTCTGCACCCGGACAAGGAACAGAGTTTTTCATTGCCATTCCCATTCGGTAATATGGGCATGGGGCATAGGGCATGGGTTAGAGGAAAGAAACAGGTAAAATTTGTTTAATGACTCTGCTCCTGAAACTCAAGTTAGTGTTTTCCATCACCCATGAATTACATCGCTGTTGTCACCACTGTTAGTAATCTCATTGAGGCGCAACGCATGGCGCGCACTCTCGTAGAACAAAAATTAGCCGCCTGCGCTCAAATATCCGAGATTGAAAGTTTTTACGTTTGGGACAACGCTGTTCAGAATGAAAAAGAGTTTCGCGTACTCTTTAAGACTACTGATGAAAACTACCAAGCAATTGAAGCAGCAATAAAACAACTCCATTCTTACGAACTCCCCGCCATTCACGCCTTCAAACTAGAACATATCTATGCTCCCTATGCAGAATGGATAAAAAGTAACTCCTGTGGAAAAGGGGAGTGCTGAGTGCTGAGTAATGAGTGCTGACTAATGACTATTGACTAATCCAAAATCCAAAATCAATAACGCTGCCTACACTATGCAGTAAAATTAATCCTTTAGATAGAGGAGGGCAAAAAGATGACCCGTGTCATCATCGTGCGCCATGGCCAAAGCACATACAATATCGAAAGACGGATTCAAGGACGCACTGACGTATCTACGTTAACTGAAAAAGGTCGCAGTGATGCTAGTAAAGTAGGCAAAGCCCTCAGTAATATTTCCTTTAATGCGATTTATTGCAGTCCACTCCAGCGTGCTAAACAAACAACAGAGATCATTCACAGCGAATTAACCTCTGATGTGGGTAAATCTGCCGTTGTGCAAACTTCTGATCAACTGTTGGAAATTGATTTACCTCTGTGGGAGGCTATGCTGACTACTGAAGTGGAACAGCAGTTTGCCGAAGATTATCGCATTTGGCATGAACGCCCCGACGAACTGAAAATGTTAGTTAACAAAGCTGGGGAAACTCAAGAACATTTTCCGGTGCTGGCTTTGTATGAACAAGCAAGGCAGTTTTGGCAAGAAGTCTTACCCCATCATCAAGGTGAAACTATTCTGATTGTGGGGCATAACGGCATTAATCGCGCCCTGATTAGTACGGCTTTGGGTATTCACCCTAGTCGCTACCATTCCCTGCAACAATCCAACTGCTGCATTAGTGTCTTAAACTTTGCTGGGGGTTTGGGCGAACCAGTACAACTAGAATCGATGAACCAGACGCAACACATGGGTGAGACTTTGCCTTCTTTGCGGCCTCATCATCAGGGTGTGAGATTGTTACTTGTACGTCACGGGGAAACCCAATGGAATCGGGAAACAAGATTTCAAGGACAAATCGATGTTCCTTTGAATGACAACGGTAGACAGCAAGCCCAAAAAGCCGGAGAATTTCTGCAAAATGTCGCCATTGATTTTGCTGTCAGCAGCACTATGGCACGTCCCAAAGAAACAGCCGAAATTATTTTGCAACATCACCCCGATGTGAATTTAGAATTGCAAGCAGGTTTAAGAGAAATCAGTCACGGACTGTGGGAAGGAAAATTAGAAGTAGAAATAGATCAAGAATTCCCTGGTGAATTGCATCTTTGGCGCACAGCACCGGCTACCGTGCAGATGCCAGAAGGCGAAAATTTACAGCAAGTCTGGGAACGGAGTACAGCCACTTGGCAAGCAATTGTAGAATCTGCATTAGCCAATCAACGCCAAACTGGATTAATCGTAGCTCACGACGCTACTAATAAAACCTTACTGTGTCATATTCTCGGTTTACCGGCGGATAATTTCTGGAATTTCCGCCAAGGTAACGGTGCTGTTAGTGTTATTGACTACCCTGCTGGACTGAACGGTTTACCAGTATTACAAGCGATGAACATTACTTCTCATTTAAGTGGTGGTGTACTGGACAAAACCGCAGCTGGGGCATTATAGGTGATGACAATATATAAGTAACAGCCAACCCACGTAAACATAGCTCAAATGACCATTGAACTTCTGCAACAAGTAAGGGTGATTGACCCTGTTTCCCAAACTGACCAAGTATCTGATGTGTTGATTACGAATGGCGAAATCCAAGCAGTCGCCACACAGATTACTGAAATCAGTCCCGAAACTCAAATTCGAGATTGTCGGGGATTGGTTTTAGGAACTGGGTTAGTAGATTTGTATAGTCACTCTGGCGAACCAGGGTTTGAAGAACGGGAAACGCTGTCATCTTTGTTACAAGCGGCTGCGGCTGGTGGTTTTACTAGAGTTAGCATTCTACCCGACACTTCACCAGCCATTGATCACCCTGCATTGGTGGCGCAGTTGCAGAAGGAAATAGGAAGAGAAGGGGGAATTTCTTCCTTGTCTTCCTCATCTTTGTGTCTTCCCCGTTTAAATATTTGGGGTGCAATTACTCTAGATGTGGCGGGAGGGCAAATTACAGAGTTAGCAGATTTAGCGGCGGCGGGGGTTGTAGGGTTTACTGATGGTTTGCCCTTGAATAATTCAGGATTAGTCAGGCGGTTGTTGGAATATGTGCAGCCATTGGGAAAACCCGTAGCTTTTTGGCCTTGCGATCGCAATTTGACATCTAATGGGGTGATGCGAGAAGGTGCAGATGCGTTACGCTTCGGTTTACCACCTATTCCGGTGAGTGCTGAAACCAGTGCGATCGCGTCTTTAATTGAGATAGTAGCCAACATCGGCACACCTATACATATTATGCGCGTCTCTACAGCTCGCAGTGTAGAATTAATTGCTGCCGCCAAAGCGCAAGGTTTACCCATCACCGCCAGCACTACCTGGATGCACTTGCTGTTAGATACCAAAGCAGTGAAAAGTTATCACACCAGCCTGCATTTAGATCCACCGTTGGGTAATCCCAGTGATTTACAGGCTTTGCGCCAAGCAGTACGCAGTGGTATTGTGGATGCGATCGCCGTTGATCACGCACCCTACACCTACGAAGAAAAAGTCCAAGCCTTCGCTGAAGCACCACCAGGGGCAATTGGCTTAGAATTAGCATTACCCTTGCTGTGGCAAAATTTAGTCACAACTGGCGAATTTACAGCCTTAGAATTGTGGCAAGCTTTGAGTACAAAACCAGCCGAATGTCTACACACAAAGGTTAATCCCATCACTCCCCATCATCTAGCCGAACTCACTTTATTCGACCCTCAAAAAACTTGGCAAGTAGAAAGCAAAAATCTGCACAGTCTTTCTAGCAATACCCCCTGCTTAGGAAAAGAATTAACCGGACAAGTTATACAAACTTGGTGTTAGTGATTCAGTTTTTCATCAAATTTTCATTACATAACTTTTGATGCAATCAGAGCAATCAATACAACAAAACCTAGTGTTCTGCGAAAATAATTAACGCCTTGAAATAATTCCATCCACGCCCAAGTAAATAAGGAGCCATTCGCCACTACTTCTAACATGGTATTGATTTTGCCGTTGGTGAGAACTAGAGCGAGTAAACTAGTTACTACCCAAACAATAAGCGGTAGATTAGGCATTTGAGCAATGACAATATTGCCATCACTATCACGAAAGGTTTTATCAATTAATGTATTTTCCATGACTTTACATCATCATAGTTATCTCATATATTAAAACATTCTAATAACTCTTTGTTCTAGTATCTAATTGCTGAAGTTCTAGTAATGAAATCTATCCATATAGGAATATATTCAAAGATATATTCCTCGTCTATTCTAATTAAGATGCTTTGGGTTGTCGCCAGATAACCAGTTTTAATGTAGAACAATAGCAAGTTTCCTGATTGATTTCTGTTTCATTGTCAACTATCCAATCGTAAATTTTAGCCGCTTTTTTCAATGCCACTTTTTCTGAACGATAAAGCTGAGGAGTAGGACAGTAGGCTTGTCCATCAATATGGATAGCTGCAATATACCAATAGTCGCTACCTTCACCCTCTGGTAAAACTTCTATAAATCCGTTACTGTAAGGCTCAATTATTCCTATGTTCATCTACAACCATCAACATTTCAACTAAGACCACAAAATTGAGATACCAGCCATTTGAGGAACTACCAAAGAACAATCTACACTATCCAATTTGGATAGTTTAATTTCTGGAACTCCTACAGCAAGTCAAAACTGGAATCATCAGGAAACACAATAGTATTCCCTGCTAATGATTTTGTGTTCCTAGCCCACAGAAATCTGAGTGATAAATCACTTTTTTATGATTTATTTTAATTTGATCTAAGTATCATACCAATTCACAATTCGCAATTCGCAATTCGCAATGGACTAACGTCCCGCTACGCTAACGCAATTAAAAAAATTAGATGCAGCAAAACTTTCAGGGTTTATATCTGTATCAGGTTTTTCGTGAAATGGTATCACATGAAAAAAGCTGCCCCCATAACTTGGCTATAATTACTCAAAAATTATGACATATATCTTGGGGATGCCAAATATAACAAGAATTCAAAATTGTCAATTAAAATTGTTGAACAAAAATTATTTCCTTGCTAAACTAAAAAATCTCTGAAAAAATTTGATAGTACCAAATACTTTATATCTGTAAAGCTGCCAATATGCCACCATCATCACCTGTAGAATCATCATCTCCAGCACCTATTAATAGTAATTGGTACTTACTTAATGTTCGTTCCAAAAAACGAGAATCATTTTTGAAGTATCTTAATCTTGCCATCAAGCAAAATAATCTTCAGGAACTGATTTTAGATATAAAAATTCCGCAAGATGCTGTTTATGAAGATATAGTCTTGCTAAATTTAAGTAACTTTAATACTGCCAATTCTCAACTGCAAAAAATTGATCATTTTCAAAGCCTCCAGCGTAAACCACTGACTCCAGAACAAGTTACGCGAATGGTGGTTTAGGGATTGGGGATTGGGGATTGGGGATTAGGGATAAGGTAGAAGTAATGAGTAATGAGTAATAAGTAATAAGTAATGAGTAATGAGTAATAAGTAATAAGTAATGAGTAATGAGTAATGAGTAATGAGTAATGAGTAATGAGTAATGAGTAATGACTATTGACTCAGCATTCAGCACTCACTACTCAGCACTCAGCACTCAGCACTCATTTCCTAACTAGATGCACTGGTATAGAACCGCAATGCAAACCGCCAGAAGTACGTAGATATCCAAAATAAAGCTACCGACAATAAGGCTGTACCTATCAACCAATTAACTTGCACTCGTCCTAACAGAATTTCTGCGGGAATAGTAGTTAAAAATGCTACTGGTACTATAAAGGTGAAGAAAAATCGATAGGTTGCAGGGTAGGCTATCATGGGATATCTGCCTGCTTCCACTAAACCGCGTAATACTTCGGTAACGTTATAAATTTTTACAAACCAAATACTAGTCGCCCCCAACATAAACCAGAGACTATAAAGAATCAGCAAGCCACAAAATAGGGGTAAGAGGCTAAGAAAATAGTTTTCTACCTTCAACCCCAGGCGTTGACCTGCATAAGCAATAATTATGCTGCCAAAAATTAAGTCTGGAACTCCCCAGGGGGAAATAGTATAGGTGGAAAGCCAAAACTGAGACCGAATAGGTTTGAGGAGAACAAAGTCTAGAGTCCCTTCTTGGACATGGCGGACGATGCGGTTAAGATTAGGTGCGAGGAAAATAGCCGAAAAGCCTTGCAGTAAAGTAAAAATTCCCAAAACTACCAAAGCTGCTTCCCACGACCAGCCAGCAAAAGTATAGCCAGTGCGGTAAAACAAAAACAATCCAAAGAGACTTCCCGCTAAATTACCCAAGCTGCTGAGGGTAGCAATTAAGAAGTTAATTCGATATTCTAATTCAGCTGCGATCGCAGCACTCCAAAACAGTCTAAGGACTTTCCAATATTTTCCCATGTTCTCAAGTCAGTCGCCTGATGTCATCTTAACAGGAGTGCTGAGTGGTGAGTGCTGAGTAGTGAGTGCTGAGTAGTGTTAGCGGTAGCGCGGCGTTTAGCCGGTGCTGAGTGTTGAGTGTTGAGTAGTGAGTGCTGAGTAGTGAGTGCTGTTAGCGGAAGCGGGGCGTTTAGCCCGTGGTGAGTGCTGTTAGCGGTAGCGCGGCGTTTAGTCGGTGCTGAGTCAATACTCATTACTTATTACTCATTACTTATTACTTCTACCTTGTCCCCAATCCCATAAGAGACTGTTATTAAATCTATCAGCCTTTTTTTGTCAAGTCAGGTTGACAATTTGTAACAAAGTTGTTAAATTTATTTACATAAGTTAATAAACAGAGAAAAACATATGTATACCACCATTAACGAAGAAGGCATCCTTAACAACTACGCAAAAGAACCTGAAATCTATTACGCTACCTATCCCAACCAAGAACAGCAACGTCGCTACTCCCTACAAGCCGCATACGCTACATTGCTCGTTGCCACTTTAGTGTTAGTTGCTTTAGGTGTGAGCTAAAATTTTTAAACTCGGTTAAAGTTTCTCATCGTCATTCGGACTTCTCCTAATCACCCCAGTCGTCAAGCTGGGGTTTTTTGTTTTGGGTGTGAGGGTGTGGGGGTGAAATCAAGTTAAAAGTTAAAAGCAAAATTATAGATTTTTGTAGCCAGACTTCGTAAAGTATTTTTAGCTTTGAACTAGTATAAGTTGTATCTTTCGCCCTGCTCATGCTTAGGACTACTTGACCGTGTAGTTGCTGTGGTTTTCTACAATATATTTTGTATAATGGGGATTTAGTGATATCTAAGCAGTTAGAAAAGTCATAACTTCTGTGCGTGTTGTTCGTGTAAATGCTTAGAAAAAATTAATAATTTATACAAAAAGTCTTGAGTCAACTATGGGTAAGGCAATAGGTATTGATTTAGGGACGACTAATTCTGTAGGTGCTTTTAAGTTAGCGGAAGTAGAAGTGGTGGCAGCTAATGATAATACACCGCCAGATAGAAAACTGACGCGATCGCTCGTAGCTTCTGACCAAGATAAATTATTAGTGGGAGATGCAGCATACAATCAGTTGCGGGCTGACCCAGAAAACGTGATTATCTCGATTAAGCGGTTGATGGGTAGGGGTTTTAATGATTCAGCCGTCAAGGAACAGCAATCAAAAGTTGGTTATAAAATTACCGCACCCAGTCAGGGGACTGATAATAGCATTGCGGTTTGGCTGGGAGGAAAAGAATACAGCCCAGAAGATATTTCCGCCGAAATTCTCAAAAAAGTGGCACGCAACGCCCAAGCCTATCGCCAAGGAATTGGTAAAGAAGAAGTCGTTGACCAAGCTGTAATTACCGTTCCGGCTTACTTCAATGACCAACAACGCTACGCAACCCGCACCGCCGCCTTAAAAGCAGGACTCACCCCCTTAGAACTACTACCAGAACCGACGGCTGCGGCTATCTCCTATGGCTTTGCACCAGATAGCGAAGATGTGAAAACGATTTTGGTGTATGACTTTGGTGGCGGGACATTTGACGCTTCTTTGATTACAGCCGCCGGTACTTCTTTTATTGAACAGGGGAAAGCTGGAGATTTATGGTTAGGTGGGGATGACATTGATACTCGATTGGTTAACTTTGTTAAAACCAGAGTGGCTGAGGAAGAAAAAATTGCTGATATCGATGGCTTAATTGCTAAAATGCCATACTATCAACGGCTGAGATTTAACGCTGATTTGAAAATCGCCGTCGAACGCGCCAAAGTGGAGTTAAGCAGTGCAGCGAAAGTCACCATTAGCCCCGCAACGCAACTTTTAGATGAATTAGGAATTGCTATCCCCATTGAAGTAGACATCACACGGGAGCAATTTGAGGGGATGATTAGTCCTCTGGTAGACCGTTCAGTAGAAATTTGTCGCCTCGCTTTACAAGATGCGGAATATCACCTGGAAATGGTGGATATAGTGCTATTAGTTGGTGGTTCTTCCCAAATTCCCTAGTGCAACGCAAAGTTAAAGAGGCTTTTGGCAGCCAGAAAGTAGTTGTGCATCCTCGCCCTATGTATGCAGTTGCAGAGGGTGCAGCGATCGTTGCGTCTGGACAAACTGATAAAGTTACAACGGTATCCCGCGACTACTATATCAGGTTGGTAGACGACGATTATAAGGTAATTAAGCGCAACGAAATTCTACCAGTGAAAACATCCCACACCTTCAAAACTATGGCCGATGGACAACGGCTAATTCATTTTAAATTTCTTAACTCTAACGAGGTAAAACAGGAATTAGACGGGGTGGATAAGAAAGAAAGTATTGGGGATATGTGGTTGGGTTTAGATGCGGCTTATCCCAAGGGTACGGAAATTCTCGTCAATTTAGAATTGGATGAGAAAAATAGTGATTTGACGATGACTGCAACCCTAAAAAATGACCCTTCCGTTAAAGTCAGTTGTACGTTTTCCCGTGGGAAACCAGATGAGAAGATTTATCAAGAGTTAGAAGCAACAATTGCCGACCTCAACAGCCAAGATTTGACTCAGCTTGGTGTAGAAGAAGCGTTAAAATTAGCAGTCCCCGTAGTACAGTCAGCTAACCAAATTTTTGATTATCGCACAGGGACAGAACGTACAGATTTAAGTACCCGTGCTAAAGCCAGTCTGCAAAAACTACAAGTTTCGATGTCTAGGGAATCTCTAGAAGCAGAATACCAGATGAATGAATGCGATCGCATCCTGAAAGTCTGTCCTTTTCTCATTCCCGAACCACAACAAGAAAGATTGCAAAAACTCATCCAAGATTTACGAACCGCCATCAACGCCTATGACCTATCCCGCATGGAATCTTACAGTGAAGATGCGAGACGGGAACTCAAAACCCTCCCTGATGAAGTGCAACTGATTCAAATTGCTTTGATGGCTATCCGCCAAGCCAAGCAAGTCGCACCCACCCAAGCCAGTGCGATGTCTGACAAACTATTTCGGTTACTTGACGAGTTAGAAAGAGGGAATAGCCAAGAAGCAGAACGTTTATGGCAAGAATTACTACCTGATGTCGAACGCTGGTTAAATCAAGAATTACCCAGTAATACTATCGCCACAGGGATAACGCGATGACCTTAAAGCTTAACTGTCCTGTGTGCAGCTACCAAGATGTTACAGGTGATACTTGTCCTAATTGTGATACAGATTTGCGGGTAATTCGGATGCTGCAAGAATTACCACCAGCCCCCACCCCATCAGCCAGACCATTTAACATTGTTCTGTTGATATTAATCCTCATCGGGCTAGGTTTGGCGGTAGCTATCTTTTGGAGACTTTCACTACCACAACTAAATACAGCAGTTGTTGCTGATCCGACTCCCACACAGACAACAAAAGTTGCACCAGTCGCGGTGATTCCCCCCAAACCGCCAGAACCCAAAACATATAAAGTACAACGGGGAGATAATTTAAGTGCGATCGCCCAAAAATTCTGCGGACAGCAAGCAACTTGGCAAATCATGCTAAAAGCCAATCCCCAACTGCAAGGACGAGAAAACTATATAGATGTGGGCGAGGTGCTGAAAATTCCTCAGTGTCAGGAGGGGATGTAATGGGCTTTTTGCAAGGCTTAAATCAATTCACCAGAAATATTTTCGGGATAGGAATTATTGACGCTTGGCGACAAGCAGGCCAAACCAAAGCAGCTAACCAAAAAATCGGACAACTTACCCAAAAAAAGCACCTACGGGAAGCCATCACCATCGCTGAAACCACCCTCAGCTATTGGTCGAGGAATCCTAATTTTTGGGAACGTTGGATTTGTCGCTTACTCTTGGGTAATTTATTAAGTAGCCTGAATCAGCAATTACAAGAATGTCGCCAACAAGTAGCAACAGCCGATAAATTAGCAGCCCAAGCCAAAAATTTACTTCAACAAGATATCGGTGATCCTTGGGAAACACAAGCCTTCGCCAACGCCATCAACTTTTATCAACGCTGTAGCAAAATTGTTCACGATGCAGGTATATTGCAAACTATTCAGCAATGTCAGCAGGAACTAAAAAAACGCCGACAGTTTCAAGACTTATACATAAAAGCCCAAGCCCAGGCGGAAGACCGCTATTTTAAAAATGCAGTCGCCATTTATACTCAAGCTCAACAACTATATGCGACAGCAGATATCACCAAAGCCCTTGCTAACGCTACCGCCCAAGTGATTCAAGAACAAGCCTATGAAAACAGCCTGCAAACAGTGGAACAAGGGGAAAAGGCAGGAAAACTACGTAGTGCGATCGCGCTTTTAGAATCAGCCTTAGCTAAATTTCCCCGCAATGATGGACAAGAGTTACTGCAAAAACTACAATCAATCCTCCAAGGTAGAGAACTTTTTCGTCAAGGTTTAGCCGCAGAGAAAATGGGTGATTTTACCTCAGCCATCTCTTACTATGAAAATGCTCAACCATTTTTACCTGATACCACTAACTGCCGGATTCGACTAGCACTAGTAAAAATTAAAACTCAAGACTGGTCAAGCGCACTCTCTGACTTAGACGATTTACCAGGTGAACAGGCTACCTATCTCCGAGGATTTGCTTACGCCCAACAGGAAAATTTACAGCTAGCCTATAGAGAATGGCAAAAAATATCCAGTCCGAATATTATCCAGCAACAAGAAATTCTCAAAATTCTCAGCCACAGACAACGCCTGACTTCCCTACAAAATATCGAAGCATTAGTTACAGCCGAAAATCTCGAACAAGCAAAAAACAGTAGTACAGAATTCTTGCAAAAATTTGGTGCATATCCCTTAGTAGAAACCAACCTCACCCAACATATCCAACCCCGATTAGCAGCAGCCACTTGGCAAAGTGCAGATTGGCAAATTGTTACTGAGCAAACCGCAAAAGATTGGTTAGAAAATCCGAATATTACTACATTACATAATTGGGCAGTATCTAACTACTATCATGCTCAAAAAGATGACAATAAATTAATAGATTTAATTATTTCTTTATCTACGGGTTTAGCAAATTTAACTCAAGATACAGTTCTCCAAGATATTCCGTGGCTAGGCAATAAATCCGTTGATTTCGTCTTGGTTTTTCATCAACTAAAACACTTACTAGAAACAACAATCGATACCTACAAAGACAAAGATATCAATAGTTATCTAAAATTTCGTGACTATTGGAGGTTAGAATCCATCGCCTTAGAATTAATGAGACAACCAGCAATCAAGGGAGTCAAAATCAATGATGTATTTGTCACTCCTGGTTGTTATCAAAATTATACTTCTCTAGCTCAAACGGCATCTATACAACAAATAGAACCTCATCAAAAAATATTGCATAGCTTATACACAAATTGGGGTTTAGCAGTAGCCGCTTGTATAGCTGGGGATATTCCCAGAGCAGTAAAATTAAAACCGACAACTAAATTCAAGGATGATTTAGAAAAATTTGCTCATAAATTCGTCGCTTACTATGAAGGCTGTCATTACTTACAACAACAGCAATGGCGTGAAGCTATGAGTAATTTAAAGCAAGCGAAATCAGAAATTGCTGACAATTTAGAATGGCAACAAGAAGTCGATAGACTTTGTATTGTACAACGTAAAAATATTGTAGAGTTACAAGAACATTTAGAGTTTGCCCAATCTTGGTATGATACCTTAGACAGCCCCAATTCTAGAGCCTATTTAGCAGAATATCAAGCCGAACAAATTAGAGAAGAACTCAGAAATAAACAAATATCTAATCAGAAAGCCCTCCAAAAACTAGAAAAAATCAAACTTATCGACGCAGAAAACCCCATTGTCTTAGATTTAATTCAGGTAATAGAAGATTTTATCGCACTAGATAAAATTCAAGAGCTATTAGAAAAAAATGATTTTGCAGGTGCAGTTAATTATGCTCAACAAAATGGTCAACCCAAGGTTAAAGCTAGATTAGCAGAATACTATATTGATATATTAATTGATGGATTTAAAAGCCGGAATTTGGGATTTGGGAGTATTGCTGAGTTAGGAAGATGGGCTTATGAACTGTGTCCTGATCATCCCAAGGTGCAAGATATTTATATAGTTAGCCAAGAAATCGGAGATATTAATTATCTCATCCAATGCGATCGCTCTGACGAAGCTGTCTACCGTGCTAAATATTCAGAATACGATGCGGTTCGTTTGTACGTTGCTGACTATTTTATGATTACTGCGATGAATGGAGTAAAAAATAACACTTTGTCTAGTAATGTAGTGTATCAATTATGTCGCTGGTGTTACGAACTGTGTCCCGATGATCCTGAATATCAAGAAATTTACCGCCGACTCAATATTATTTAAATCTATTTCAATCAAGGTGAGAAATGGAAAAAAATCCTTATGACATTTTGGGGGTATCGCCAGCAGCATCAAAAGCGGAAATTACCAAAGCCGTAGCAGAAGCGATGAAGCGCAAGCAATATCCTGTAGATGTGATTGCAAAAGCGCAAAAAAGCTTAATGAAGCCAGAAGAAAGAATCATGGCTGATTATTTACGTCCTATATTGCCACCCATTAGACGTTTCAAATATAGTGACTTATCAGCCTTGGCAGAGTCAGCCCCCACCTTAGCAATTTTGCCAGAATTTGACGGCTTAGAACAAGCGATCGCCCAAGCTAACCAAGAAGAAAATCGCGAACGAGAACCCCTCAACCTACCGTCATTGGAATTATTCAACGAGGGTGTGACAGCTTGTCAAGAAGGACGTTATCCTAAAGCCATCAAATACTTAGAAGACTATTGCCATCACTCTCAAGAGCATAATAGCCAAACTTACATTCAAGCCCAAATGTGGCTAATTAGAGCTTATCAGATGGGCGGACAGTTACCAAGAGCGATCGCCCTTTGTCAGATGTTAGTCAATCATTCTCACCCCCAAGTCAAAACTTGGGCAGATAAAACCTTACCAATGTTATCAGGGATGTCTCGTGTCTAATCAACCATCAATTTATTTCCAGCTTACCAACTGGCTAAAAACCAAACTGCTGGGAGAAAAACCAGAAATTTCCTCATCTTCCCCAGATGTCATCTCCCTCAGCCAAAACCGTTATCTTCTCACTCAAGAACAACGCGACTTGCTAATTCAAGAATTTAGCAACTTACAAAAGCAAAATATCGTCCTCCAGCAATCATTAAGAGAACAACAAACCAAAGCTACAGCTAATAGCGAAGATTTATTTTTAGAACTTTTAGAAGTTACCGACGCACTTGAATCTTTACTAAACTACCTAGAAAATAATCCCGAACCCAGTCCAGAAATTTTTCATCGCCTACCCAGGTCTGTAGGCGCAGTTCATCGTAAATTTCTCAGCGTATTAAGTAAACGTCAAGTCGTACCCATAGAATTACAAACAAACCAACCCGATTTTAATTTATGTCGGGTAGTAGATAGAGAAATTAGAAACGATGTAGAAGAACAAACAATCACTAAAATCGTCCGTCAAGGCTTTATGATAGGGGAAAAAGTTTTACGTCCTACAGAAATCATTACATCTAAATCAGAGTAATTAGAACAACTAGAAAAAACAAAATATTTCCAATAATGTAAAAATACTACGATTCAGTTCGTAGTAAGGACTTTAGTCCTTTTCTGTTCGCGGAGCGTCTCGTAAAGCTTACGGCATAGCTACGCTTAGGGCGCAGCCTATCGTAGAGAAGAGAGAACTAAAGTTCTCACTACAAACATTTAATGATTAAGATTCTTGACGCTCCCCGCATTTCGCTTCTCTACGAGACGCTTGCGCGAACGCTACATAAGGGGATTCTTGTTTCACTGAGCAACCTTGCCTAGACTTGTTGCCAAATCTGGGTAGAGGGTCATTTCTCCACAAGCGTTAAAAGTTTCCGTCCGCCCGACGGTACTCATGTCTAAATTAGTTTGTTTCAGTGCCTTGTTCAAAATGTTAATACTGGCGTTCAAATCCCTATCTAATATAGACCCACACTTACAAATATGAGTGCGAACAGATAGAGATTTTTTCACGACTTCACCACAGGATGAGCAGTTTTGACTAGTGAATTTTGGGTCAACAGGTATAACAACTCGACCATATAGCGTTTCCCAGGCAACCGAAGTACACTTAAACCCTCTATATCAAAACAAGCAGCTTTAAAAATGTACCTCACTAGATTGAGAAACGCTATATATTTTCCCAAAGTATTCTAGCCATTGGGTGAACAGTGACCATGAAACATCACTAATTGATTTTGCAAGTTTACTATTCTTAACCATGTTTTTCACTTGCAGTTTTTCATACGCCACAAGGTCGTTAGACTTGATCACGCATAACGCTTGCTTAATTGCGTTATCTTTACGCTGACGCGAAACTTTCAAGTGTTTTCTACCAAGACGGTTAATAGCTTTTTTGCGGTTATTAGACCCTTTCTTTTTGCGACTAACTTGTTTTTGAAGTCTTTTTAAAGCCTTCTCTGACTTGCGTAAATATCTAGGGTTCTCTACCGTATTACCAAGGGAATCAGTGTAGAAGTGATTCAAACCAACATCTAAACCTATGGTTTTACCTGTTGGTTGAGTATCTATATTGCGTTCTGCGTCTACGCAAAATTGGACGTAGTAGCCATCTGAACGCTTAACTATTCTGACTCGCTTGATTTGTTTAATTTGGTAAAAATGTAAATCCCTAGTCCCTATTAACTTCAGTTGACCAATATTACATTTGTCTGTGAATTTAATGTACTTGCGGTCATCTGAGAGTTTCCATCCACTCAGCTTATATTCAACTGAGCGATTATCTTGTTGAAACTTTGGATATCCCTTTTTACCTGCAATTTTAGCTTTGCAATTATCGAAAAATCTCTTGATAGCAAAAGCTGTTCTTTCTGCTGCTGCCTGTCTTGCTGAGGAATTTAATTTATCAGCAAAATCAAACTCGTTAGCTATAACAGCAGTGTATTTATTCAAGTCGTAAGGTTTAACACCACGATTGTCCATCCAAAACCGTAAGCACTTATTACGGATGAATTTAGTAATCCGCAATGCTTCATCTATCTGTTGATATTGTCGCAAAGTGCCTTTAGCTTTGAACTCGAAAACAATCATTGTTTTTTACCTTATCGACCTCATGGTATTTTATAGTATTTTAGGGAATAGTACAATCCCTAAAATTGTTAAATGCTCAACTATCCCTCTCACTGTTCTTGCTTTGCAAGAAGTCATTCAAGGGATGTCTCGCTATAAGATGCCTTTCATCCCCAAGTTCCACTTCGTTCCACTTGGGGTCTTCACAGCAAGTTAGATAAATTTCTAAAGGTAACTTGTCTGGGTCTTGAAAGAAAGTAAATTTTCTACCAGTAATTTCATCAACTCTGATATTTTCTACCTCTAAACCATGAGATTTTAAGTAAGCAACAGCCTCTTCTATATTCTCCACCGCGAAAGCTAAATGTCTTAAACCACAAGCTTCAGGATTACTGACTCGTTGCGGAGGAGAAGGAAAGGAAAATAACTCAATTTGAGTATTTTCGTTAATACGTAAATCTAACTTATAAGAATTCCTCTCAGCGCGAAATGTCTCATGAATAATCTCAAAACCTAGAACATCTACATAAAAATTTTTCGAGCGTTCATAGTCAGAACAAATAATTGCTATGTGATGAATACCACTAATTTTCATATCATCCTTATTTACGCCTCTGCGCGAAACAAAAAATATTTATACAAACAGCCTATTGTATTTAATACAAATTCATAGAGAATTTAGTCTTCCACCACTGATTAAGAACTTTGTAAAATAGTCTTAGCCGCAATGCGAGTTTTCTTCAGGTCTGCATCTGAGAGTTCTTGACCTGATTGCAGACGGGTAGCAGAAGTCTGTAAAACTGTAGCGGCGTTTTTGTCGCCAATTTGTAAAGCAGTTTTCGCCGCAGTTTGTAACATAGTAGCAGCACCAGAGCGATCGCCTTGTTGTAATTTAGTCTCAGCTAACTGAGTTTGGCGATATTTCGCCACAGCTAAAATCCACTGATGGACTTGAGAATTGAAGTCTGGTTGATAAGCTGCTAAAACATTGGCATACACAGGCCAAATGGGTGAAAGTAAACCCTCTTGCTGCATAGCTGGGTCATCATAGCGAATCTGCACATTGCCAATTACCTGTTCTCCTAGTGGTAACTTTCCTAAGTACAAATTTGCTAACACTACCCGTTCTACATCTTTCATCAAGTCCCCCAGACGCACAGCCAAAGTACCATCACTGAGTTTTTCCACAGGTAACTCAATAATATCTGGTGTCACTTGGGCAACGGGTTTGAGTTCTGCTAACCTGACATGGGGTTGTAAGGATAGTTGCAAATAAGCATTGGTTAATCCTACCGACTGTACCCGTGTAAATAGACGATTGAATTGATGGGTGGCTTGTTCTGGTCGCTCAATATGAGTTAGAGTCCCGCCACCAGCATCAGCGATTTTTTCGAGTAAATCTTGATTCCAGTGGTTGCCAAATCCTAATGTATTGATAGTGAGATTAATTTTGGCAGCTTTTTTTGCTAGTTCTAAACACCGCTTACCATCATCATGACCAAATTCCCACTTCCAAATTTTCAGGCTGCTTTCCCCGTGACCATCGGTAAGCAGAAAAGCTTGGGAAACAGAACCTTTTGTCCCCTTCATCAACTCTGTAATTCCCAGTTGTAACCCCTCAGCAATGGAAGTACCACCACTAGCGGCTAATTTTTGGTTAATTTGAGATTTGATGGTTTTGGGGTCAAGGACTGGTTGGTTAGGGATAATGACCACAGCAGAACCCGCAAAAGCGACAACAGAAATGCGATCGCGAGGTTCTAGTCTATCTAATACTCGCTCTACAGCCTGAATCACGGTTTTCAACGGCTGACCGTGCATCGAACCACTTTGATCCAAAATTAAGCATAAATTCAAAGGTAAATTATGCTCGAATTGATCAGCGATCGCAGAAATGGAAATTGCCAATTGACGCTGACTAGTAAGTTGAGCCGCATCAAGATTGTGATCACTTAAGGCTGAGAGCAATTTGACTTTCATTTAATCGGGGTATCTTGCAAGACAGTTTTCGAGACGATTCTGGTTTTCTTGCGATCGCTTTCTGATAAATCTTGTCCTGCTTGCAATTGAGTGGCTGAGGTTTGCAAAACTGTCGCCGCACCAGTATCACCCATTTGCAGAGCAGTTTTCGCCGCCGTTTGTAACATAGTAGCTGCACCGACGCGATCGCCTTGCTGTAATTTGGCTTCTGCTAACTGGGTTTGACGATATTTCGCCAAAGCTAAAATCGATTGCTGCACCTGTGGATTCGGTTCTGGTTGATAGACCCTCACAACATTGGCATAAACGGGGGTGTTGGGTGTAAATAACCCAGTTTGATCTTGAGAAGGATTATCGTAGCGTACCTGTACATTCACAATTGGCTGTCTACCTTCTGGTAACTGTCCCAGATAAATATTTGCCAAAATCACCCTTTCTACATCCTTCATCAAATCACCCAAGCGGACAGCAAAGCGGCCATCACTTTCTGGCTGTAAAGGTAACTCAATCGTATCCGGTGAAACCTGGGCGATGGGTTTGAGTTCCGCTAACCGCACATTGGGCATGAGGGAAAATAATAAATAAGCATTAGTTAAAGCTACAGTTTGTATCCGAGTAAACAAACGGCCAAATTCATCTACAGCTTGTTCTGGTTTTTGAATATAAGATAAACTCCCCAAACCAGCATCAGCGATTCTTTCTAAAATATCTTGATTCCAGTTATCACCAAATCCGAGTGTATTTAAAGTCAAATTGAAGCCAGCTGCCAACTGAGCAAATTTTAAACAGCGATTGTTATCACCGTGTTCA
This sequence comes from Nostoc sp. CMAA1605, assembly GCF_021596505.1. Lineage (GTDB taxonomy): Bacteria > Cyanobacteriota > Cyanobacteriia > Cyanobacteriales > Nostocaceae > Trichormus. The sequence continues at coordinate 38,314 of NZ_PJIZ01000025.1, forward strand.
TTTTCGCCATCAGTCAACAAAAACGCCTGGGAAACTGTTTCTTTTTTACCTTTAGCTAATTCCTCAATCCCCAACCGCAAACCTTCATCGATAGCTGTACCGCCATCCGCCGCCAGACGGTTGATTTGTTTTTTGATTTTTTCTGGGTCTTCAATCGCTTGATTAGGAATTAAGACCTTAGCTCGATGATCAAAGGCTACCACACTCAGGCGATCGCCCGGTTTAAGTCTGTCTACTAATTGATTTGCTGCTTTTTTGACCGTTTCTAGCGGTCTTCCATTCATCGAGCCACTATGGTCGAGAATTAAGCATAAATTTAAGGGAACAGTACGGTCTTGTGGTTCTGCACCAGCTGAAACCGAAATTGCCAACTGACGCTGAGAACTAGCTTGGTTCGCGTCCAGATTAGCATCATTGAGAACAGGCTGTAAATTAACTTTCATGACCCAAACTTCCAAGGATATTTAACTAAAAAGAGGGGGGGTAAGGGTGTAAGGGTGTAGGGGTGTAAGGGTATCGGAAATTTCATCCCCTATCCCCCTATACCCCTATACCCCCATACCCCTAACTCATTACATATTCTTGAATAACTTCAAATCGCTACAATAGTCCTACGGAAAACTTAATCAAAGCAATCTATTAATATTTTTCAGATAATATATTCAGAATATCTTAGAAGCCAATTATTGGCAGATGCCAAGCTATAGTGGCGATGAGCGAGAAAACCGCACTTGCAGATAGCTAGCGTCACGCTAGGATGTAATACAGTTAACGGCATAATTTCAGGCTATCACCTGCTATGGAAAGATCCCCCATTAAGGCTGTGCAAGCCTCTTACTACGGAGACAACCTCTACCGCACACCACCACCAGATTTACCCTCCCTACTCCTCAAAGAACGCATAGTTTATTTGGGAATGCCTCTGGTATCCCCAGATGAGTATAAGCGTCAAATGGGTGTGGATGTCACCAAGCTGATTATTGCCCAGTTACTCTATTTGAAATTTGATAACCCAGATAAACCGATATTTTTCTACATCAACTCCACGGGGACATCTTGGTACACAGGGGATGCGATCGGCTACGAAACAGAAGCCTTTGCCATTTGCGATACCATCAACTATATCAAGACACCTGTGCATACAATTTGCATCGGTCAAGCAATCGGCACAGCCGCACTGATTTTAGCATCCGGTACTAAAGGCTTCCGAGCTAGTTTACCTCATGCCACTATCGTACTCAACCAACCCCGAAGCGGTACACGCGGTCAAGCCACGGATATTCAAATCTACGCCAAGGAAGTGTTAGCCAATAAAGCCGCTATTTTGGATATTTTCTCTAAAAATACTGGTCAAACCCCTGAAAAAATTGCCAAAGACACGGAACGGATGTTCTATCTGACCCCACCACAAGCCAAGGAATATGGACTGATAGACCGCGTTTTAGACAGCATGAAAGACCTACCCAAGCCCTTACCCATGATGGCTTAAATTGCTTACAATCATCCCTCACCCCCTCTCATTATTTCTATGCCTGTTGATGCAGCACTTCGGGTGCCTTATAACATTCCTGGTAGTACCTCCTGGCAATGGGTCAATATTTATACTCGTATGGCTCAAGAACGGATTCTCTTCTTGAACCAGCCACTGACTACCGACCTGGCAAATTTCCTCATTTCCTTCATGCTGTATCTTGACTCAGAGGATCAAGGTAAACCAATCTACTTCTACATCAATTCCTTGGGTGATCCTGTCATGGCTGGTATGAGCAATGAAATGGCGGGAATGGAGTCGATCAAAGCTTGTCTAGCAATTTATGACACCATGCAATACATCAAGTCAGAAATTGTCACCATCTGTCTCGGTCAAGCAGTCGGCATGGCAGCCTTGATTTTATCATCGGGAGCGAAAGGGAAACGAGTCAGCCTACCCCACACAAGTATTGCTCTTACCCAATTCCGCAGCGCAACTCGTGGTCAAGCGACAGACATTCAAGTGAATGCGGAAGAAGTGTTGCAAAAAAGAGCCTTAGTTTTTGACATTTTCTCCCAAAACACAGGGCAGTCAAAGGAAAAAATTGCTAAAGATAGTGAGCGTATTTTTTACATGACTCCCCAACAAGCCAAAGAATACGGATTAATTGACCGCGTGCTGGAAAGTACCAAACAACTACCAAAACCCACTCCAGCGTGATCTAAATCCGTTAGGCTAACCCCAAAAGACTTTCTGGGAAGACTGAGTGTCAGGGTGTAGGGGTATCAGGGCAGAGAATTTTGGATTGATGTCCAATGCCCCATGCCCTATGCCCTATGCCCCATACCACTTAGTTAAACTCCCTAAATTAGTCAAATTCTGACTTCGACAATTTTTTATCTTATAGTCTCAAATCAAATTTTCCTATGCCTATTGGTATTCCCAAAGTTCCGTATCGCCTTCCCGGCGGCAATTATGAGCAATGGATTGATCTCGAAGATCGTCTATTTCGGGAACGCATTATTTTCTTGACAGAAGAGGTAGATGATGGTATAGCTAATGCGATCGTCGCTTACTTACTCTATTTAGATTCTGATGATCAGACAAAGCCAATTTATTTGTATATCAATTCTCCTGGTGGATCTGTAACTGCTGGCTTGGCAATCTATGACACAATGCAGTACATTAAATCCGAAGTGGTGACGATTTGCGTTGGGTTAGCAGCTTCTATGGGTTCTTTCCTCTTAGCGGCTGGTTCAAAAGGTAAACGCTTGGCTTTACCCCACTCCCGCATCATGATTCATCAACCTTCCGGCGGGACTCGCGGACAAGCAACCGATATCCAAATTGAAGCGGCGGAAATTGTCAGAATTCGTCATCAGCTAAACCAAATTTATGCTGACAACACCGGTCAAGCTTTAGCCAAAATTGAAAAAGACATGGATCGGGACTTTTTCATGTCTGCTCAAGAAGCCAAAGAATATGGTCTAATCGATCGCGTTATTGACGAGCGCGTGTAGAATTGAGCAATCGGGAATTGGGAATCGGGAATCAGGACAAGGTGGACAAGGTGGACAAGGTAGATTTTTGTGCCAATGCCCCATTCCCAATTCCCAATGCCCCATTCCCAATTTCCCAAGACATAACAAAATCTGTCAATTATGAACTATAAATTATAAGATTATTCATTATTATTAAAACTTTCAGTTGGCGGCTAGTAGCTGATAGCTGGATATTCACTACTTATGCAGATCAAAATGGATCTCGGAGATTGCTACCGTTTATTGGGTTTAAGGTCGGGGGCCTCTTTTTCCGACATTAAAACCTCTTACCGACGATTGGCGCAGCAATATCACCCAGATATTAATCCTGGTGATAAGAAAGCGAAAGATAAATTTATTGCCTTAACTGAGGCATATAGATATTTATTGACTGTCGTTCCCCCAGAAGAGACACCCATAAAAACAAAGCGATCGCCTACCGTGGGACGTAGCTCATCGTCTAATGTGGGCGCATCATCACCCCCTACTAATCCATCTCCACGCACAGAAACCAAAACCACTACAACGGAAACAACCACTACAGCCACCGCTACAACAGAAAAACCGCCAACCACCCAACCACCCAACATTGCGGAAATAGAACAAAGGCTAAAGTGGAAGACATACGAACAACTACAACGATTTTTAAAAGAAAGACGATTTCCCCAAGCGATCGCCTTAGCTGAAGCCTTAGCCGCACGTTTACCCAAAGACGCAGAAGTTCGTCAATGGCAAGCGATCGCCTATCAAATTTGGGGACGCGCCCTGATTAATGAAAACCAACTCCTCAAAGCAAGAGTTTATCTCAAAAAAGCCTTGAAAACAGACCCCCACAATAAAGCCTTATGGGAAGAAGTGCAACGCGACTTCCAAAAACTAGAGCAGATATTTTAGTCAATAGTCAATAGTCATTAGTCATTAGTCATTAGTTTTTTCCGTGCTACCTTGTCCCCAATCCCCAATCCCCAATCCCCAATCCCCAATCCCCAATCCCCAATCCCCAATCCCCAATCCCCAATCCCCAATCCCTACCTTTTCGCGTGAATGTAGTCTACAAAGTAAAATTGCGGAATTAGCTTGAATTTTAACCAGGCGTAAACAGTAAGGCTTAATAGTCCGCTAATTGCTAGGGGTAAACCTAAATTTAATCTGAGGCTATCGGGAAGGATGGCAGCAACAGCAATGGCAGTGGCAAAATATGCCATGAGAAAGAATTGCGATCGCTTGAGATTTTTCAGGGCATTACGGCAACTACTACAATGCTGGGTATGTTGTTTGTAACGGTCTAATACTAGAGAGCGATCGTAGTTGATAGTGGAGTCGTTAACAACATTGATGCCCAATTCTTGCCAAGGTAATTTTCCCTGACAATACTTATCAAACCACTTGCGAAACTCAATCACTAAACGGTCTGCACTTGTGGGCATTCGGTACGCCGTTTTCCAGCTTTCCTGTGATTGTTTTTGCTGGAGAATTTGTTCTTGTTGACATAGCAAAATCATATCTCCATCTAAAACAGGGTTTCGGTTGTAGAGGTGATCCCACCACCGAGGTGTCAACCGATATAAACCCTTAGCAAAATTACGGCTAAACTGAGCCACAATACGAGATTTACCTGGAGATACAGGAATACAATAAGTAATCAATCCTACTTGTTTTCCTTCATTGCCAAAGCTCATCGCATACTCCAAACGACAAGGCGGCTCAAAGGTAATTGTGCTTTTCATGCCTCTATTCATAAAGGCTTCAATTAATTCAGGTGTAGACTGCAAAATTTCCAGAGGAATAGGTGTGGCTTGGTCGCGATTCCCTTGCACCCCGTGATGAGCAAATGGTACATGACTAGGATCGGCAACATTTTCTACAAGAGTTTGCCAATCATAGGCTAAATCCCGTACAAACGAACTCCAAACAAAGCCTTGACTAGCATCTATTTGAGGAGATAAAGGTAAAGGTGTTTTCTCAGCTAATTCTGGGGAATTAATATCTGGCCAGACCCAAAGTAAATCATTTACTTGTCGAACTGGCAAGGCTTGCACACAAAAATTATCTCGGTTTTTCACCACAATTTCTGGATTCTCTGCTTGGGGAATGTGAGTACAAACGCCTTCAGCATCAAATTGCCAGCCGTGGTAACTACACATCAAATTTCCTGTTTTGTCATCAACCCGTCCCTCACTCAAAGGTGCGAGGCGATGGGGACATTGATCTAAAAATACTCGGTAGGTATCGGAAGATTTAGGCTTCCAAATCACCAAACGCAACCCCAAAATCATCACAGGGGTGGGTATTTGGGGATCTATATCTTCAATAGGTGATACAGGGTACCAATGCTGAAAAAAATTGAATTCTGATGGCATTTTTCGCAGGAATTAAACAAATTGTGCAAAGGTGTATATAACAACCATTAAAAAGAAACGTTAGCTTTTTTGCTAGTGATCATCATAAATACCATTGCACATCAATATCTGATCGTGAGAAACTTTGTCACCATAGTCTGCATAGTTAACGAAGCTCGTACCGTCAAAACCGGACGATAAGAACTATATGTGCAATTCTGCCATCAGCATTACTGTAAAGTTGTTCGCTGTTTATCAAGAAACCTATGGAGTCCCAGAGTTAGTTTTAGAGTTTCCCTATGGTACACCTGTGAGTGCTGTGTGCGATCGCCTAATTAGCGAACACCCAGAATTAGCCAAATGGCGCGAAATCACCCGCTTCGGCATTAATTTAATCTTTGTCCAACCAGACACAGTGTTAAAACACGGCGATGAAGTGGTATTAATTCCACCCGTTAGCGGTGGATAGAGGTTGTAGGGGAAGAAAAAATAATGAGTAATGAGTAATGAGTAATGAGTAATGAGTAATGAGTAATGAGTAATGAGTAATGACTAATGACTAATGAGTAATGAGTAATGACTAATGACTAATGAGTAATGACTAATGAGTAATGAGTAATGAGTAATGACTAATGAGTAATGAGTAATGACTATTGACTATTGACTATTGACTACTACTTCACTTTGGCACGGAAGCGAACAAAACCATAGGAATTTGTTGGTGTGCCGGCACCAGTGGCTTGGGGTAGATTAGGCAAATCTGGATTGCGGGTGATATTGACCACTACAGCACCATTAGTATTACTACTAGAGCAGAAGCTTGGTGTATTGGGGTCATTGGCTTGATAAAAAGTGCCGCGATCGCTATCTGCTACATTACTTAAAAAGACTGTATTTGCTCCTATACTCAATGCAATTCCTTTATCTGCACTTGCTAAACCACCATCATTAGGAGTCTGATTATTAAAAGCAGTCGGCAGAAAAGTCACATTACTAGTACTAAATCACAAAGCCGGACATTAGTGGCATTATTTTGACCATTAGAAAGAAAATAGATAGTGTACTCTAATTCATCCCCAGGTTTAACAGTTCCAGCGTTAATTAAACCACGTAAATAATTAGTCAGCCACTTAGAGTCATTATCATCTGTATCACGCGGAACAGCTACATAGTTAGGATCAGTTGTAGCCACATCACTACGTCCATCCACAAGATCAGTTAAACTTTGGTTATTAATACGGGTAATCCGCTTGACTAATAATAATTTAGGTGGATTACTAACAACGGTAGGCACAGCTGTAAACAGTGTAGGATCATCATCAGATGTACTAGTAGGATCATTACCTAAATTTGAACTATCATCAGCAGTCTGTGCGAAATAATTTCCCACGGTTGGAGGATTTGTTGTAGCACCTGCGGAATTTGCATCTGTGTACACCGTACCTACTGTTCCATTGGAATTATCAGGTGTTGTAAAGTTAGCGTTGCTTGGTTAATAATCGGATTGCCACTATTGGCATTGTTAATTGTAGCGGCAATAGTTATGGTTATAGTATCACCGACGCGTAGAATACCAGAATTAGTTAAGGCTCCAGTGCCATTGTAATTAGAATTAAGAGTAATATTATTACCTGATGTCTGATTAGTTATAGTGGCAGAAACATAAGTTAATTGTGTCGGCAAATTATCATTAATAATAAAATTAATAGCATTACTATTGCCTGGACTCAAATTGGAGTAAGTGATAGTGTATTCTACTCGATCACCTACAGAAACCTGACCATTATTATCTTGATCTTGGGAGAAACGTACAGATTTAGTGCCTCTCACATTGGCTGTATTAGTAGTAGTAATTACTATAGGTGTAGTAAATGCTCCACTAGGGAAATATGTCCAAGTATCAATACCCTTAAAGTCCCCATAGACACCACTAAATTCATGCTCTCCGACGGCACTATCTATACCTCTGGCAGCATTGCGAGGGTTTGTTGCTACTTGACTCCCAGTAGGATCTAAACTGACAGATGTACCATTAGCTGTGGTGTAATTGGAGTCATTATAATAGACAGTTGTCGCGTTAATATTTTGGTTATTGGTATCTAAAATAGCAGGAAATGAACCTGGGGCATTTTCCATAGTAATTCTAAAACCCGACGGATTATTCTCAGCGTCCAACATGGGAAAATGATATTCCCCGGCTCTAGTAGTCATTTGGGCGAGATAAGGAGCATTGTTTGCTCTGGGTTGTAAATTATTACCACTAGCATCCTTCCCATTCCAAAATACTGTATTGAAGCCGGACAACATAATATTTTGCAATACTCTGTCCGTACTGGGGTCAAAAGTACCATCTGCGTTAGTATCAATAATAATTTGATAGCTACCACTGGAATTTACAGTAAAACTAAAATTACCACCCACACCAACATAAGTTTGATTCCCACTACCACCAGTCCCACCTGTGAAGAGAAAATTCTGGGGAGTTGGTGGTGGTGTTGCAGTTAGGGGAATTCCCAAGGCTAATAATGTTGCGTTTGCTGGACGATTAAAGAAAACTAGGTGAGTGATATCAGTCGCCGTATCAGCGACAGTGGGGTCTTGAACACGAATATTACCAGTGAATAATAGTTGATTATCGGTAGCACCGCCAGCACTACGGTACAGCGTACTGTTGTTAGTTTTATCTATATATCCTCGGTTATTAGCAAAAAAGATAAATCCGAAAGGATCAACTCGATTCATATCAGTTTCATAGCGATACCCATCTTTAGTTTGAATGTAAAGTTTTGAGTTCAAAGATAGGTTATTATTACCCATATTCATGGCGATGTAATTAGTAAATACTCGCCCTTTTTGGGCTATACCATTATTAACTACTGTGACATCCCAAGCCGCTACTCCATTGTGTTGGTTAGCATTGGTGGGGAATTGCGCTGTTGTAAGTACGACAGTTGGATTACTTGTAGAACTATTTTCAGGCGCATGAAATTGGACTTGATAAATACCAGTGCTAGAGGGAGTAAAAATACAAGGTGTGTAACCACCAGAGGCTAAAGGAGCAGGTCCCGCAATCTCTTTAGCTAATGTGTCAATAAAACCTGCTCCTGTGGAGGCGTTAACATCACAGTTTTGTACAACATTGTTGGCACTATCAAGAATAACGATATCTTTGGGGTCAGTATAACTTGTAGGGACACTAGAGCCAAGATACACTGTTTCCCCAGATTGAGCGTAGAATTTGATTGTAGTTTGGCGAGTAATTCCCGCAGTCGTCGAATTGTACCATTCTAAGTAAGGTCTGTTGCCCCCATCTGCTATTAATTCTTTACTACCTTCTGCCCAACTAGGTTGTGTACCCTGTCCTAAAATACAGAGCAGAAAAACAAGACTACCCCAGCATTGTTTTTGGTAGCGATTAAATAAAGATGGTTTCATTTTAGCGATCGCCTGTAAATCATTAAATAAAAATTTCATTAGTTATCGTTAACGCGCCACAGGTTTTTGTAGTCCAAATCCATCGAATAATTCATTCAGTTTTAGCGTCAAACCCAAATAAGCACCACCGGCGGAACGCGTACCTGAAAAATCACGGTCATCGACTTTCCCAAACGCATAACCACCTGCTAGCCGCAAATTAGGACTTAAATAATAACCAGCCTCTACTACAAAACCTGTTTCTGTATAATTAGATTGCCCAATGACACGCGCCTCACCTACCAAATCCCAGGTATAGCCCAGCCGATAAGTAGCACGCAATTGTCCGAGATTGACCGTAGTTGTACCGACTAAATCATTAGCTAAGTAGGAAGTGCTATTTCGCAAAGCATACTTACCGTAAAATTCCCATTGCCAATTAGGAGCATAAATAGCTTCTAGTGCAAAGGTATGGTCTTGAGAACCAGTACCACTACCTAATAGAATCGTGTCGGGAATAGTTGCGGGATTTTGTCGGTATTCATAACGCAACAAGGCGTTAAATTTGTCATTTTTGGGGTCGCGATAAGCTAAACCCAGTTTTAAGTTGACTGTATCTCCTAGTCCTACAAGTTTTTGATTGGCAGAATTGGCTTGTTGATAGCGGAATAAACCTGTGAGTGCTGGAGAGATTTTACCCACGGCGGCGGCGGAAATTACAGTGTTAGAACCACTGGAAGAGGTACGATATTCATAACGCGCGCTAGCTTGAAAGTCAGGATTATCAGAATATTCCAAACCTACACTGTAACTATCACCACCATTAAAACCAATACTAGAAGCACTTTGTCCGAAGGCGAAAGGTTGAGCGAATTGTTGACCTGCGGCGGTACGATTGAAGAAGCTACCAAAAATGTGTTCGTAAGCGAGATTCAACCGCAAGCCAGGTGCAATCATCCAACGGTTATTGAGACCTACAGCACCTTGGGTTGTGAGTTCGTTGGCTCCACCGAGAATAGAATAACGTGCAGTTAAGGTAGTATCAGTACCAAGCTTGTGTTCCCCATTAATATTTAAGCTAGTAATTGAGTTACCGGCATTTTGACCACCACTGTAATATTGTTGGGCAAGGCTAATATTGATACCAGGGACAACCGCCCAATTTAGCCCCAAAATAGTCCGATCTGGATACACGCTATCTTTGTCAGATGATAACGTCATCTCATTTTGGAATTGGAAGGTGAGGTTATCAGTCAAAGAATAGGTCAAACGACTCCGCAACTGGTCGGATGTCGTATTAGCGTTAGTAGTTGCCATTCTATCTTGGCGATCGCGGTGAATCCAATCGACATTAACAGTAGCTTTCCCTAATCTCTGTTGAATACCCGCCAAAATGGTGGTGAGAGAATTATCTACTTGAGTACCTGGTGTAGCTTGCGATTGTGGGGAAAATAATTCTTCAAACGTATCTAGAGGTTGGGGCGCAATGCCAAAATTATCTTCGTGGTCATATTGCAGGCGAATATTTGTAGTTGGAGAAACTTTCCCTGTTAACTGTCCACCATAGCGAGTTTGACCAGGAACAAAGCTAACTGTGGCATTATTCGCAAAACCTGTATCAGCGTAGCGATAATAAGCACGGCCTTGTATGCCTTTGAAAATCTCCCCTTGGGCTTCTAAACGGTACGCTTCACCACTGACATTACCCATAATGTCAGAATCATTGGTGGAATGGGCATATTCGGCAATTAACTTACCTTGCGAACCTAGAGAGATCATCGCATCTGCACCATAAAGTTCAAAGGCGCGGACTCCTTGGTTTTCTCTCAGGTAAGTCGCACCTAACCAACTCTCTTGGTTGAGGATGCTGGAAAAGTTGTATTGTAAACGACCTGCATAGATATTGCTATCAGAGTTATCACCATCATATTGATAGCTAACAACGATGCGTCGTACCAAAACTTGTCCATTGCTATCAACATCAGTACGCAAAACAGGTTCGCGGAATAATAGAGTACCGCGATCGTAATCGATTTCATAATCGGGGCCTCTACTTAACTGTTTGCGTTCCAATACCGTACCAGGACGATTTAATTCCTCTAATTCAATGAAGACATTTTCACTCCCAGGAACTAAAATCCGTCGGGAAAGGAAATAATAACCACTAGTTCCATCAGGTGCGATAGTATCCCGTTGGAAAGCCTGGAGATTATTACCGTAGAAACCCGTAATTTGGAGATTTCCTAAGTTGTAATTAGCTTTAAAACCATGCAGTTGACGAGTCACGGCGGTAAACTGCTGGGAAGAACGAGCAAATTCTTCTGTGTTGTAGTCTCCCCACATCGCATAATCAGGAGACACCCCAGGAAGCTTACTAGAACGCTCAAAACGTAAATATAAGCTATCAATCGAAGGCGTGACTGCTTCAACTTTAGAACTATCACCGTAAACAGGATAATTTTGTTCGTTGAATTGATAATTCCTAAACAGGCGATTATCACAGTTGCAATCTTCGTTGAGAGAACGAGAACTATTGTATGCACCAGTAAACAACCACTCGCCAAAAGTCCCCGTAGCAAAGATTGCTGAGTGAAAATCTAATTGCGTCTTATTATCTCGATTGGGAGGGATAAAATCCCGAAAGCTACTGTAATAGTCTGTGCCTCTTGCACCCAAGCGCAAATCTATCACCCCAGTCACCAAGCTAGGACGCAGTGCTGTTTCAAATTGCAGTTGGGTAAAAGCTTCTAAGTTATTGACTGAGGCGCGAATCCTGACAGTTTGGGCGTTGATCTCTGAACGTAAAACGGTGGTGAATTCGCCTTTTTTTACCTCTACCTGAAATCCTGGTTGTTCTGGTTTGAAATCTGTTCCTATTAACTCTCCTGCTGTGGGGATGATAGTAACAACGTTATCTTCATTAGAACGATTGCCATTAATATCTAGTAGTTGCCCTTTAATCGTCGCTGTGGAACGTCCATCAGCAGGGATACGAGCTTCTACAGTTTCGATCGTGAGTTTGCTGGCTGTTCCTCGTACTACTACCTTTGTTGTCATCGGTGGTTCAGAACTACCGATAATCTGTGCAGAAATACTATTCTCACCATCTTTTAAGGGAACGCCATACCATGTCTGCGTTACTAAATTAGTGTCCGCATCGGTTTCTGTACGTCCTATTAAGGAAGCATCTACTAGTACGCCATTCACGCGTAATTCTACCTGACTACCTACAGGAAACTGTACTGTCACCGCAGTGGCTGGTACATCGACAACACTGTTAGGGGTGGGAGAGAGAATTTTTACGGTGGGGGATTGGGGATTGGGGATTGGGGATTGGGGACTGGGAATTGGGGATTGGGGATTAAGGACTGGGTTATTTTCGTCTGATTCTGCTGCGATTAACTTACGTAAATTTCGGGGTAAGGGTGTATTTGCTGCGGGTGTAAAGGTGGGAATTTCTTTTGGTGTAGTGGGGGCTGGTTCTGTGAGTTTACTTAAGGCTTGGGGGACTACAACCTCTGTTGATGGTTCAAATGGTGTAATTGCTGTTGGAGAGGACTCTGAACTTTCTGTCTGAGTTATAGAAGTTTCGTTCTGTACTTCTGTAACTTCATTAGTAGTTTCAGTAGTTTGACCTAATTTTTCAACCTCTTTATCTTCTATAGAAGAAGGAACATGAAACACTTCTTCATCTGAAGAAGGAGTATTTGAAGAAGGGTTTTCTAACTGTGACTGTTCAATACTTTCAGCATGAGCGATCGCTGGGTACAATACACAGCTAATAGCCCCTACCATCACTCCCATTAACCTCAAATGGAAATTAGTTACAGGTTTCATGGTTTAACTACCTCCTCTGAGATGGGAGTGACTGCAAAGTTCATTCTCACTAGTCCGCCTGGTTCTAAGCGCACTAGACGAGACTGGCTATTACGTTCGCGGAATTTCTTATTGGGGGCTAATTTGTAGCCAGGAACGCTACTTAGGTCTAATACTCCAGCATGACTTCCTGGTAAGACATTAGCTACTGAGAATAACCCATTCGGATCTGTAGTGATCCGGTTGCCATCTTGTAGGAAAATGACTGCGTTGGGAACTCCAGGTTCTCCTGTTTGTTGTTCCCCATCAAAATTTTTGTCTATAAACACTCGCCCAATGATTGTACCGCAGTCAGAAACTATACCTGGACGTATAGTTAGTTTATGTGTGGCTGGCCCGTCTTTGATACTAAAACGATTGTCCGCACGTAAAGCATTAACAATCGCACTGTTTCTACCTGTACCACGCAGAGAGTCCGTTGTTAATTGAGCAGCATAGGCAATATTTAATACTTTTTTAACCGGAATACTGGCATCTGTACTTAAGGTTACTGTGTTACCGTTACGGGTAGCGGTAATGGGGACTAACTGACCATCAATTTCTCCCCTGACAGATTTAGATAAAAAGTTAAATCCTAAAGGTAAGTTATCGGTAACAACAACATTATTTAAAGCTGCGTCTGATAAGTTACGGACTGATAGACGATAAATTACAGTATCTCCTGGTTCAGCCGCCGAGCGATCGCCTGTTTTAACAATCTGCATCTGACTGGCTTGACACATATTAGTCGTAAATTCAAAGGCTAATAGGTCTAGTCCTACAACTTCTGCGTTTGGAACTAAAACTACTGTGCTTTCTACTCTGGTTTCCCCAGTCAGACTAATGGGTTGACCATCTAAAGAAGTAGCGATATATCGCACAACATTATTATTTTCGGAACCTGTGCTGTTGAGAATTTCAATTTTAATCCGACGTTGTCGATAGTCAGAATTAGCTGGAGGATTAACTACAAAAATATATATTTTTCCCGGATCTGTTTGACCTTTATTGGGATCAAGTAAGAAATTATAGACACCAGCCGGGTCATTGGTGATGGCATAAGGATTGACATTTTGAATATTTGGGGCTTTACCACCAGGAATATCATTGTTAGCAATATCAGGTAGTTCTGTAGGCGTTAGAGCCACTAATTGGCCTAGTTCTGTTCCTGTGGGGTCGCTGGGATTAGGTTCATACACACCCACAGAAAAACCTGTATAGTCTGGTAAAAGCGCACCTGCACAACCTAAAATTCTTCCTAGTGGGTCAACTAAAGGGCTAGAACTCACACCCAGTTGACTGCTACTTCCTTCATATAAAGTACTTTTACCTTGATAAGTATAAGTATAAGTATAAGTAGCTTGGTTAACGATATTAACTACACGAGTTTCTTGTGCGATCGCTGTTATTGGTGCGGTAGTATGCAAAAAGCCAAGTAAACAAAGTATTGGTGTTAACCGTTTGCCCCAGTTAACACCTAAGTTTCTCTGTTTTTTAAGAGGACGACTCACTAAATTTATCTCCTCATAAACGCCATAATATTTGTTAATAAAAACATTTATTTATAAGTGACAAGATTGTCATTCAAAAGCGGTAAGTTTCAATTAATGCTCAATTAGTAATTATTTAGTCAACCGATGTTGTCCAACTAAACATAAAACAACGGCTGACTAATAAATAAATCTTGCCCAAAAGCCGGGTGAAAACAGTCAGTTAGCGTACCTGAGTTTGATAAGTTAGCTTAACTGTAGTTTTTGCTGCTACCGAGGGAAGTTGTACTCGAATGTGAGTGTAAGCAGTAGCTGGTGCTGGTTTGGTTTCTACTTTGCCACCAGCGAGAGTCACTTTAATTGTGGGGTTGTCTACAAAACTACGTCCACCATCTATGCTGTAGGTAATTTTGGCATCTTCCCTGGCAATTTTGGCAGAGTTCAGCACATACGCCATACCTTGAGGGATGGGTTGATTGAGAGTCAGATTTTTAATCGGGCGATCGCTTTTATTTTCCCCACTCAATGTATACTTCAGCACATCTCCTGGTATGACTTTAACTGCTCCCGTTAAAGCCTGCCAAGATACTTTTTGCTTACCCTGTTGATCTTTTGTCGTCACCTGCTTTTCTGCTGCCAAAACCAACTGTAAAGCCTGCTGAGTTCGAGGATTTTGAGCAACTGCACTACTCAAGTGCCAACTATGCGCTGAAGAAACAAAAGGTACTGTGACAACAATTAAAGCTGCTCCTATTCCCGCAGCTAAAAAACGCTTCATTTTTATCACCTTATGAGAATTTACACTACCAAATATAAGAAAAAGGAAACAGGTGAAGAGAGTTAAGGATGATCATCTATTGATGCAATACATCTTATTCAACCTTTCACCTGTTTCTTTGTTTTTCCTTTAGTTCACTTTCCGTTGGAATCTAAAGGTTCTACCCACACCGGGTCCTACTTTTCCAGTGACAGTATTTACATACTTCGTCACATCAGTAGTTGCAGTAGTACCAGTTATATCGCTACCTGGAGTATTGCTGCCATTATAGAAGATGATATTTGCTGCCCCAGAGTCCTGAGCTGAACCAATAATATTACTGGTATCAATTTGCGAGTTGTTATCGTTGTCTAAAGCCCAGTTATTGCCATTAGGGCCTCCTATTGTTCCATCTTCAGTAATCACCAGTTTATCGGCCTCTAAAATCACGTTTCCTACGCCAGATTGTGGTTCAGAAATGTTCCTGTATTCAATTACGTACTGAATTATATTGCCAGGAGCAGGTTTCTTAGGATCAGTGTTTAATGTGCCATCACTTCCCTGAACATCTGGACCAGTACCTTTCAAGATTTGTGACTTCTTCAACAGTTGTAAGAAGCCAGTGTAAACGCGATTAATAGTAATGTTGCGAATTGGGTTGCTGGAAGCATCTAATCTGGGATTATTACTGGCATCAACTAATGTAGTTGTGACGCTAACTGGGAAGCCACGTTGAATGTTTGTATCAGTTGATAGGGGAGTTCCTGGTGGTAAATCAACTTCCACACCATAGGTAACATTAGCACCAGCCGCCACACCAGTAATTTTCACTGGAGTACCAGATGTGAGAGTAAATGTACCGCCGCTATAGTTATAAACAGCACTTTGATTTTGATAACTCACAGTCACTTTTGTATTATCTGGTAAATCCGCAGGATTACTTGGTGTTGTTGGAGTTATGACTATATCACTAGCCTGAGTTCCATTGTTCCTAATGGTATTAGTGAAACCAACGGATTGAGGATCTAGGGTACTACCAGGTGCTGTGTTAGGAGGTACAAAGGAAGACTTGTTGGTGAAATCAGTATTCGTTGTCCCATCTGGCCCGGTAGCATCTGGCGCACCCTGTGGGCCGTTCAACACTGAGTAGGGTGAAGGAGTAGAAATGGTAAATTGGTTGAGTGCGCCTGTTGTAGAGGCCGCAGCTTGGTTATTATTGGCTGTATCTATGGGATTTACACCAGCAACGGGATAGTAACCAATATCTGGGGTAGTAGTAATATTTCCAGTTGTGGAGTTGTAGTTATCGGGGTTTTGGTCACCTGAATTGTCAACAATCAGGGGACTATTGGGGTCTCCGGCTGTTCTACCAAATACTTGAGCAACGTTATTGACGGTAGCTGTTGAGCCTGAAATATTAGTAGTCCTGATTTGTACGGTAAAGCCGGTGACAGTTGTTCCTGTAGCGACGGAAGTGACAGTGCTAGGATCATTAATGAAACCGATGCGTTTGACTGTACTTAGATTTGCAGGAGCAGTAGTTGACCATGACACTTGATTTGCTGTTGTGTTTGGGTTAACTGCCGGATCATCGGTGGAGTAGACTACTCTCCATCCTGGAGGCGGAGTTGGTACAGCATTCAGAGTGGTGTTAGCAGGTAAGGCATCAGAGACTAAGATTCTTGTCACCGGGTTGCCATCAACTGTCAGGTTAGTACCTGCTAAAGCTGCGGGTATATAGCCTCGATTTGTGGGGTCACTGCTCTCAACTCGCAAACTCAAGCCATAGGTTAATACGTCGTCATTCAGGACTGAAGTGTCACCCGCAGCATAACCTGTGCGAACTTTGAGGACTGTAGCTAGAGCAACTGTGTTAGTACCGCCACCAATTGTCGCTTGTTGGGTGATACTAGCTTCACGGACTCCGTTCACTGGTGCGCCAGGTACTTCACCAGCAACAGTACCATCGGCATTATCCACAGTATAAACGTCACCACCATCAGCTACTCTGGGTACGTTTTGAGCATCGCCTTGGGTGTTACCGAGAGTAATGCTAACTACATCACCGTTTTGTGCCGCAGCAGCTATGGTTACTGGCACACGGACTAACACTGTTCCACCGACGGGAACGGAAGGGGAATCAATACCACCAGCAGTTACGTTTGTCCAAGTTGCCCCACCATCGGTACTGTATTGCAGTTGTCCACTAGCTGGTGTTTGACCGTTTTTATCTACGGGTAAGGTACCAGCAATGGTGCCTGGCCCATTGGATGTCGCTTGGTTAGGAAGACGGAATTTAGTGGGGTCGTTACCGATGTTGGTAATAGTGTAAGTATAAGCCAACTGATTTCCTGGGGCGACTGTACCGCCAGGAGTCGTTTGATTGGTAATCCCAGAAGCGGTAACAGTGATACCAGCCACTTCAGCCACAGTGACGGTGACTGTGTTGGATGTGCTGTTTATCGGTGTGTTGGGATTATTAGGATCTTCGTAGGTGGCTGTTGCGGTGTTACTGATAGATTGACCACCCGCAGTTCCTTCAGCTAAGACAGGGGCAACAAATGAGAAAATGCCATTAATGAGGAATGAAGCGGCGATGAATGCACGGTACATTCCGTACTGTTTGGTCTTTTTAACTCTAGAGAGAGATTTCATTGGGTGTAATTTCTTGGTATGGTAGGTTCTAGCTAAATAATTGGGAAACTCAACAAAAATTAGTCACAAAACTGGGACTGACCTTGTGCCGAGTTCAAAGTGCAGAAGGTGAGTTACACGCTGTGAACTTTGCCCCCAAGACGCTTCTCGTTAAATGACTTCAAGGCTATAAAAATCACTTAAAAGTTACTAGTCTGGTTTGGACTATAGATGTCACGCTGACTATGTCTGTAGTTGGCAGTTCTGGTTTACCCTTAGCAGATGGAATTAGGGCAAGCTACAAAAACTCAACTTTAAGTTCCTATCAGAAAACTGCTTGATGTTCGATTTCTGAGTCCTGCTATGTTCTATTTACGTTTGACTTACTGAATATAGAGTTGACTGATTGACACAAATAGGTATCGTAATAATACAACATTAGATCGAGCGTCTCCAATTGAAAAACAGTTGAAATACCAGTATTTGAAAACTTTAAGACTAAAATAATTGCGTCTTATTACTTAGGTAAGAAATACTAAATGTTGCGATTAAGACATTAACTTCTTGATGACTTCAGTGATATTGAGGTAAATGATCATGAAGATTAGTTGTCGTCTGTGAATATCCAACGGATAAACATATCCGACTATTTTTGTCGGGTATGTTTGACTGGTATTTTTACTCGTGATACTATGCAGCCACAGTTGACGGATAGACAGGGAAAGATAGTTACTATGACACAGGCAATATCCACACCAAATCAAACCTCCAACGCCGCTTTCAGTGCTTTGAAATGTAAAGAATGTGGCGCGGAATATGAACTCAAAGCCATTCATGTATGTGAGTTCTGTTTTGGCCCGTTGGAAGTTAAGTATGATTACAATGCTCTACGCCTGTCTGTCACCCGTGAAAAAATTCAAGCCGGCCCGAATTCTATTTGGCGTTATCGTCCCTTTCTACCCGTCGCAACAGAGAACGTTATTGATGTGGGAACAGGTATGACTCCCCTGGTACGTTCCCACCGTTTAGCACGTCGCCTGGGTCTAAACAAAC
>NZ_PJIZ01000026.1 GCF_021596505.1 Nostoc sp. CMAA1605
CAAATGCACAACGTAATTCTGGGAAAGCTAGAGCAGTTTTATTTGCTTTGACTACACCATTAATTGTAGTGACTAATTCGCCTTGAAGTCTACTGTGTTTACCTTGAGGCATAGGTTTTTGAATGATTTCACCATCGATATATTCGCTGGCTGGTTCTGTTTCTGGTAATTGCAAGAATTCTTCTAAAGATATCTTGCGCGTTGGTGTTTTAATCATAATATTTTCTGGTTCAGTTATTAATTACTAGTAGTCATCATTCTTATTTTAGTGTGCCATGTTGTCTGAGTTATTCTCTTCAAGAAACATAATATCTTGAGAATAATCAAGTTTTTTTGTGTATTTGCATGGCATGATCTGTATTTTGAGATCATCTAAACAATAATATGAGCGACAATACAGATTTTCGCATCGAGCGCGATTCAATGGGCGATCGCCAAATCCAGAGTAATGTTTATTACGGTATTCAAACTCTACGAGCTATCGAAAACTTCCCGATTAGCGGACTTAAACCATTACCTACTTACGTAGATGCTTGTCTATTAATTAAAAAAGCTACAGCAATTGTCAACGGTGAACTTGGTTGTATTCCCCAAGATGTTAGTCAAGCAATTGTACAAGCCACCGATGAAATTCTAGCGGGTAAATTTCGTGATCAATTTGTGGTAGATGTTTATCAAGCCGGTGCTGGAACTTCTCACCACATGAATGTTAATGAAGTCTTATCTAACCGGGCTTTAGAAATTCTCGGTGATGAAAAGGGAAATTACAAACGGGTGAGTCCGAACGATCATGTCAACTATGGACAGTCTACCAACGATGTGATTCCGACAGCGATTCGCATTGGTGGCTTGTTAGCACTGCAAAGGACATTGCACCCAGCATTAGAAACAGCGATCGCTGCCTTAGAAACCAAAGCTGTAGAATTTCAAGATATCGTTAAATCTGGCAGAACCCACCTCCAAGATGCTGTACCTGTACGTTTAGGCGAAAACTTCCGGGCTTGGGCGCAAATCCTTTCCGAACATCAAAACCGCCTCTACGCCGCCTCTGGGGACTTAATGGTATTAGGTTTAGGCGGAAGTGCAGCAGGAACAGGATTAAATACCCACCCCCAATATCGTTTCCGCGTGGTAGAAGTCCTCTCAGAATTACTCAATCTTCCTTTGCAACCTGCGCCCCATCTCATGGCTGCAATGCAGAGTATGGGCGCGTTTGTGAATGTTTCCGGTGCATTAAGAAACCTAGCCCAAGATTTAGCTAAAATATCCCACGATTTGCGCCTCATGGATTCAGGGCCAAAAACCGGTTTAAAAGAAATTCAACTACCCCCAGTACAACCAGGTTCATCGATTATGCCAGGGAAATATAACCCCGTCATGGCAGAGATGACATCAATGGTATGTTTTCAAGTCATGGGTTACGACAATGCGATCGCTCTTGCTGCCCAAGCCGGACAATTAGAATTAAATGTGATGATGCCGTTAATTGCCTATAACCTGATTCACAGTGCAGAAATTCTCGGTAATACTATCGCCGCCCTCACAGAACGTTGTATTGAGGGAATTACCGCCAACAAAGAACGTTGTTTAGCCTACGCTGAAGGCAGTTTAGCCTTAGTTACCGCCCTCAACACCCATATCGGTTACTTAAACGCCGCCGCCGTCGCCAAAGAATCCCTAGAAACAGGCAAATCTTTAAGACAGATAGTCTTAGAAAAAGGGCTGATGAGTGAAGCTGACTTAGCTACTGTGTTAAATCTAGAACAGATGAGCATGATTGTGGGGAATGGGGAATAGGGGATGGGGAATGGGGACTGGGGAATGGGGACTGGGGACTGGGGACTGGGGAAGAAAAACTTCACTCATTACTCATTACTCATTACTCATTACTCATTACTCATTACTCATTACTCATTACTCATTACTCATTACTCATTACTCAGCACTCAGCACTCAGCACTCATTACTCAGCACTCATCACTTACTCGCACTTATTTACCATGCAAAATTTAAAACCATCTGTCAGCCTTATCCGGGCTAATTCTTATGCCAAGGATTCTTTAAAAGAATCTTTAACCATCTTATTAGAACCTTTTGGCGGAATGGCGGCTTTTGTCAAGCCAGGACAACGCGTTTTACTTAAACCTAATTTACTCACCGGTTCACGACCTCAAAAAGAGTGTACCACTCGCCCTGAATTGGTTTATGCCGTTGCTCAAATGGTCATCGCCGCAGGTGGAAAACCATTTTTAGGCGATAGTCCCGCTTTTGGTAGTGCTAAAGGCGTAGCTATAGCCAATGGTTATCAGCCCATCATTCAAGAATTAAATCTGCCTATCGTAGAGTTTCACGGACAGCGTTATCAAACTGTGAGTGAGAACTTTAATCATCTCCTACTCAGCAAGGAAGCCATAGAAGCAGATGTGGTGATTAACTTACCTAAAGTTAAATCTCATGGCCAATTAACCTTAACTTTGGGCGTTAAAAACCTCTTTGGTTGCGTTCCTGGCAAAATGAAAGCTTGGTGGCATATGGAAGCGGGTAAAGATGCTAACCGCTTTGGGGAAATGTTAGTGGAAACTGCCAAAGCCATTAATCCTGATTTAACTATCCTAGATGGGATCATTGGTCATGAAGGTAATGGCCCCAGTGGTGGCGAACCTCGGCACTTAGGCATATTAGCCGCAGCTACCAATGTTTTTGCCCTAGATAGGGCTATGGTGGAAGTTCTCAATGTTCCACCGCATCAAGTCCCTACAGTTGCTGCTTCTCAACGCTTAGGCGTTTGTCCAGAACTGACGGAGATTGATTTTCCCAACTTACACCCTGATTTACTCCAAATCACAGATTGGCGATTGCCAGATCAGTTAATGCCCATTGATTTTGCCATGCCGAGAGTAATTAAGTCTACTTTTAAACATTTATATATTCGGTTTATCAAAGAACCAATGAGTGCCTATGGTAGACAGTAGTTTATCGTGAGCATTCCCTCAAAAGCGAGTGCAAAACCTGCTACAGCAATCTTGCAATCAGGAGGTTAGTCTATAGATTACCCTCCGATTGCTTAACTAGACCGCCCTTTAGTGGCGGTTTTTTCCAATTAGTCATTAGTCAAGATTTACATACTTATATATCAGTTGACTAAATTTAAAGTAAGATTACTGAAATTTATTAATTGAGAATATAGATATCATTTTTCGTGTGATTACTGAATGGGCAATGGCAAAAATCAGTAATTTATATGTATTTCTGCGGTAGGATTTTTCAGGAATAGAAATCTGCTAGCCTGTTTCTTATACTAGTATGAGAAACTGCGTCTTTATATGTTCTGATGAATCAAAAACGATATTAATTTCAGCATAATTTCGGTTAACACACCAGTGTAAATAACCAGCCAAATCGATAAAAATAGCTTAGACAAAGCTTTTGGAAATGATAAAATACTTCTTAATAAACAAAATTCAGGTAAAAAATTCATTGGTTGCAAGAGTCATATCTCCGCCCATTGAATGATTTTGTTAACCTAAATTTAACCTGATGTGACATATCATGCACTCAATCAAGTGGAAAACATTGGTTTGCAATTATGTATCAAGCGTACCCAGGATGAAATACTCAATTATGACACTTGCCTAATTGGTTGAGGTTTTTCACGGCTACACATTTGACAATAGAAAGTAGCTAAAATAGGATCGAGACTCTCTACTAGAGAGCAAAACCATCATTAATTGCGAGTAACTCCAATTCTGTATGAATTCAGATAGTCAGTCTGCCAAACCTCCCGACACGTATTCCCATCGCTTGGCAGATTTCGTGGGAACATTAATAGCTGTAGTCACCCTAACACTACCTGTGTTTGTCATTGCCTACTATTCCACCAATGTTCCAACAAGTCAACAACCCATAACTTATGAACTACCAGCAGGTGAACAATAAGCAAAATCATCAATTATGAAATTTCACCAGCCAGCAGTTTCAAGCATATGGAGAAAAATTTTGATTTAGCAGCACTCCTGTATATACGACTTTGAGCTAAATCTGCATTATTAGCTCAAACCTTTAGAATTTGACATTACGAATGGGGAAATCCCTGATTAGGGAGAAAAAGTTAGTAAAAAGCGTCGCTGTCAAGATATGGCGACGCTTTTTACTATCAAAAACTAATGTAGTTCAAAATAATACTTGGGAAGAATGTCCATCTTGGCCATAAAATTTTACACGGGGAGTATGTCCCCAATAAATTTTGAGTGAAATACAAAAGAGGAATTTCTTGTGGACTTATCCCGTATTCCAGCCCAGCCAAAACCCGGTGTCATCAATGTTTTAATTGAGATTGCTGGCGGTAGTAAAAACAAATACGAGTTTGACAAAGACCTGCAAGCCTTTGCTCTAGACCGGGTGCTATATTCTTCAGTCAAGTATCCCTATGACTATGGCTTTATCCCTAACACACTAGCGGAAGATGGCGATCCCCTAGATGGTATGGTGATTATGGATGAACCCACCTTTCCTGGTTGTATCATTCCTGCTAGACCAATTGGTTTTTTAGAAATGGTGGATGGTGGCGATCGCGATGAGAAAATTCTGTGTGTACCAGACAAAGATCCACGTTACAGCCAAGTCAAATCCCTACGAGATGTAGCACCACACCGCTTGGATGAAATTGCTGAATTCTTCCGCAGTTACAAAAATTTAGAAAAGAAAGTCACTGAAATTCTCGGTTGGCAGGATGTGGACAAGGTTGCAGCTCTAGTAGACAAATCTATCAGAGCTTATAAGGGATAGTGGGCAATCGTTATTGGGTCAGACTAAAGTAAAAAGTAGAGAGTCTCCAGAACTGATTGCTTGATGAGTGCTGTTAGCATCACAGGTTTACGCCCCGTGATGCTGACAGCACTAATGAATTTGTGTTTGTTGCCAAGTATACCAATTGCCACATAACTGGAAAAGAAATGCTGCGTAACTTTCTCTTAGCAAAAATTCACAATTGCACCCTCACAGGCGCGAACATTAATTATGTGGGTAGTATCAGCGTTGATAAAATTTTGTTAGAAAAGGCTGGGATTTTACCCTACGAGCAAGTGCAAGTAGTGAATAGTGCTAATGGCGAGCGTTTCATTACTTATGCTATACCAGCTCCAGCCTATTCAGGAATTATTGAACTAAATGGGGCTGCCGCCCGTCTAGGCATGATCGGCGATCGCGTGATTATAATGACATACGGGCAGTTTACGCCAGAGGAGATCAAAAGTTACACTCCTACTGTAGTCCTTGTGGATGAACACAACCAAATTTTGGAAGTCCGCCACTACGACGACCTGCTCAATAAGGTCTAAATACAAAAAAATGTCAAATCTTGAGCTGTCAAGTTCCCAGGTCTACCTAACTGAAAAATCAGCCAACTCGCCAACTAGCATTATGGGTGATTTTGTCTTAAAATTTTGGGGTGTCAGGGGTTTGATTCCTACCCCAGACGGTAACACGAATCGCTACGGTGGTAACACAGCTTGTGTGGAAATACACGTAGCTGGTAAAAATTTAATTTTTGACGGTGGTACAGGTTTACGCATACTGGGTAAAACTTGGCAGCATTTGCAAGAACCACTAGAAGCCCATTTATTTTTTACTAATTCTCAATCAAATCGCATTCAGGGTTTTCCTTTTTTTGCACCTGCATTTATTCCCGAAAATTGCTTTTATATTTACGGTGCAGCAGCTTCTAATGGTGCGTCTATCAAACAATGTCTGTGTGACCAAATGCTGCAACCCCACTTTCCCTACCCCCTACAGGTCATGCAGTCGGAATTACAGTTCCAAAACATCACTCCTAACAGTGAAGTTAAACTTGACGATGTTACCGTTAAAACAGCAATCATTAATCAAACTCAACGTTCCATAGGCTATCGGGTCAACTGGAAAAACTACAGTG
The DNA here is from genome assembly GCF_021596505.1 of Nostoc sp. CMAA1605. Lineage (GTDB taxonomy): Bacteria > Cyanobacteriota > Cyanobacteriia > Cyanobacteriales > Nostocaceae > Trichormus. Next base: position 5,930 of record NZ_PJIZ01000026.1, read on the forward strand.
TTGCATATATTACAGATTTAAGTAACCGCGCAGATCAAATAGAACGCGATGACATCCTGCAATTTGTTCAGGGTGTAGATTTATTAGTGGCTAATGCTACCTACACTCCTCCCACATCTCATGATCATGAATGTGCTGATTCTCTGTGGCAAGTAGCGGTGGAAATAGCACAAAAGGCAGATGTCAAACAGTTAGTAATTTCCCATCATCATCCAGATGATCATGATGATTTTCTAGATATGGTGCAAACAGAAGTTAAATCTGCCTTTCCCCAAGCTTCACTAGCTTCTGAAGGTTTGGTATTATCCATCGTGTGATGTTTTTCTCTCTCCCCAGAGTTTTTTGAAATATTCTCAAAGATAGAGGTGAATTTTAGTAGTCATATCTTTTTTTGGTAAATTTTTCTAAAAAAACTGTGTTGGCTGTTACAATATTGTTAAGAAAAGTTTCTCGTTGCGCTTTGGGAACGCGCAATAGGGCTTTCACTCTAATTGAGAAGACAACGCGAATGAATATTTTTAGACCAGCTGTGGGAGGCTGGTCTTTTTTTTGAATATTGTTTCCTTTTAGGTACGATATGAACAAGCGATCGCTTCTCCCGCAACCCTACCTGAAGGCTAATCAGTACCACACCAGGAACCCACACTATAACGAATGGGCATTTCTCCAGCATGAACGCTTATACGTATTCAGAGAATTACCAGCCGATAATCCATTTGGGATAGGGGTTAGGGTGTTATACCAATTCGCGGCTATTTCTCGGAAAGAAGTACAAGAGAATTGGGATAGGAGGCTTAAAAAGCTTGCATCTCCAGTTTTTTGGAGGCAAACAATCAGGGTAAAGCTGTTCTCTGTCCCCTATTAAGAGTTCCTTACCTCCACTAAGAGACTTTTTTAGCAAGCCCTAATTAGGATTTATATCTAGGTTAATAGTCATTTATATAATAATACTTAAAGTTTTTTAGTGGATTTTATTATATTCAAATCTCAAAGAGTAATATCTGCTAAATTGCCAAATCAATGATTAGAAAATGCCAGTTTAGTTTTAGTGATGATTTGGGAATACTAAAGTTAAATCATCTAGGACAATATCATCAATATCTAGCATGGCGTTGGCATTTTGTAACTCTTCCTTGAATTCAAACACTTTTATTGCTCATGAGCATGGAATAGTTTGGCTGCACATTATTTCTGATGCTACTATTGCTCTGGCGTATTATTCTATTTTGCTATTACTAATTTACCTTATTACACAACGTCAAGATATTCATTTCAATAGAGTTTTTCTCTTATTTGGTGCTTTTATCCTTGCCTACGGTACTGGACACTTGATGGATATTTGGACGCTTTGGCATCCTGATTACTGGATTGCAGGTATTTTAAAAGCTTTCACTGCGATTATTGCCATATATACTGCATCGACGTTAATTTATCTCATACCTCAAGTGCCAATACTATCTAACCCAGGCGAGTTAGAAGTTATCAATAAAGCACTTAATAATGAAATGACCGAGCAAAAAAAAGCAGAAGAAACTTTATTAAGCATTAGCAAGGCTATGGAAAATGTTAGTGATGCTATTGCGATCGCTGATATTACAGGTCAGGCAATTTATTATAATCCTGCCTTTATCAATTTGTTTGGTTACACTGTTGAACAACTCAATGTTATTGGTAGCCCAGTCGCAGTTTACAAAAATCCTCAACTAGCACACAATGTCTTCACTACTATCAAGCGAGGTCAATCATGGCGTGGTCAACTCACCATGCAAAGTTCGACAGAGCAGATAATACAAGTTGAGTTAAGGGCAGATGCAATCAAAGATTCGACTGGTAATATTATCGGTTTAGTTGGTATCCATACAGATATTAATGCTTGTCAACAAGCAGAAATCGCTCTGCAAAAATCTCTCAAAGAATTAGCAGATATAAAATTTGCTTTAGACCAGTCCTCTATTGTTGCAGTGACTAACAATTTAGGAATTATTGAGTATGTTAATGATAAGTTCTGTCATATTTCTCAATATCAGTCAGAAGAATTAATCGGTAAAACTCATAAAATTGTTAATTCTAATTATCACTCTACAGCTTTCTTCAAACAGATGTGGTCAACTATTAGCCAAGGAACAGTTTGGAAAGGAGAAGTTCAAAATAGAGCCAAAGATGGTACATATTATTGGGTAGATACAACTATTGTTCCTTTGTTAAATTCTCAAGGACAGCCTCAACAATATGTAGCTATTCGTAACGATATTACCGAACGCAAACAAGCGGAAATCGCTCTGCAAAAATCTCTTAAAGAAGTGGCAGATATCAAATTTGCTTTAGACCAATCATCTATTGTTGCTGTAACTAATAATTTAGGAATTATTGAATATGTCAATGATAAGTTCTGTCAAATCTCACAGTACCAGCCAGAGGAGTTAATTGGAAAAACTCATAAAATTGTTAATTCTGATTATCACTCTCAAGCCTTCTTTAAAGAGATGTGGTCAACTATTGGCCAAGGAAAAGTTTGGAACGGAGAAGTTCAAAATAGAGCCAAAGATGGTACATATTATTGGGTAGATACAACGATTGTCCCCTTGCTAGATGCTCAAGGTAAACCTCAACAATATGTAGCTATTCGTAACGATATTACTGCTCGCAAACAAGCTGAAGCTCAACTTCAACAGCAAGCAATAGAACTAGCACAAACTCTCCAAGAACTGCAAACCACCCAATTCCAACTCATCCAGAGCGAAAAAATGTCCTCCCTGGGTCAGCTAGTTGCTGGAGTTGCCCATGAAATCAATAATCCAGTTAATTTTATCTATGGCAATCTAACTCACGCCAAAAGTTATACCCAGGAAATACTAAATTTACTTCAACTTTATCGCAGCCATTACCCAAATTTCTTAGTTGAAATTCAAGAGGAAATTCAAGAGGAAATTGAAGATATTGACCTGGATTTTTTAATCAATGACTTGCCCAAACTGCTTGATTCTATGAAAGTCGGTGCCGAACGAATTCGTCAAATTGTGACTTCTCTTCGTACTTTCTCACGCCTAGATGAAGCTGAGTTAAAATCAGCAGATATTCATCAAGGTATTGATAGCACTTTGATGATTTTAGAACATCGTTTCAAAGCCAGAGCTAATCATCCGCAGATTCAGGTCATCAAAGAATATGGTGATTTACCTTTAGTTGAGTGCTATGCCGGACAGTTAAATCAAGTATTTATGAACATTTTGACGAATGCACTCGATGCTTTAGAAGACTCATTAATTAAAGGAACACTTACACATAACCAACCACAAATCCACATTTGTACTCAACAACTAAATGCTCAACAAATAGTGATTCGGATCGTTAATAATGGCCCTGCTATTCCTGAACAAGTAAGACAAAAGTTATTTGATCCTTTTTTTACTACTAAAGATGTGGGTAAAGGTACTGGTTTAGGTTTGTCAATTAGCTATCAAATTATTACTGAACAGCACAGGGGGTCGTTACAGTGTGTTTCATCTCCTCAACAGGGAGCAGAATTTATCATTACAATTCCCGTTGAACAGCCTCATAAGTAATCAGCTGTTCAGCATATAAGAAAGCACATTGAGGCCGCAGAGGAGCGGGGGGCAAGGGAGAGGGTTTATAGCAATTCACAATTCACAATTCGCAATTCGCAATTCGCAATTCGCAATTGATAAATCCTGACTTGACAAGGGTTTTTGGGTTTGGATCTGTATCAGAATTTTAGTGAATTGGTATTACAGCTTTTGCTAGTATGAAAATAATGCAATTTAAATGAAGATTAGCTGATCATGAACAATTAACGATGATCTTGGTGAATCTGTCCCTACAAATGTCTGTGTAATTGCCCGATTTTAATTCAAATTAGACTTAAATTGGGATTAATTGTGCTGTGATAGCAAAAAAAAGACGCAAATAACAGCTTTGCGTCTTTTGAGGTGAAATCGAGAAATTTAGAAACTAAACGTGGTTCTCAATGCACCAATGACTACGGAATCGTTGTTATCGTTATGATCTGGTGCAGTTAGCCAGAGAACTCCGGGTGTGATGGTGATGTTATCGCTAACTTTATATTGGTAGAATGCTTCAACGTGGAAAGATGTATCATCATCTTCACTAATCGCAGCAACACTAGAATCGGTGACTTTGGGTTCCATACCGACGATAATACCGCCTAAGTTACCTTTTTTACCAAGGTCGGGGAAGCCTAAAGTGACTGCATAGTTCCAAATGTCAATATCTCCACCATCACCACCTGTAACAACCCGACTGGTAGTATAACCAGCCCAACCACCTAAGACGATTTTATCAGTGATACCGATGGATGCTTGCACACCGTAGGAATTGCTGGAAAATGCTGCATCTAAATCTTGGAAGGTGGCAGCGTTGCTACCTGTGAGTAGTGGCTGTTTGTAGGAATTGATATATGTTAATCCTACAGTAATGCGATCGCTTGGTTTGACGGTGAGCTGTGCTAATGCACCATAAGCACCATCGAATAAACCAGATCCCTGTACTGGGCTATTCGCAGTAGGAGCTAAATAACCTAAGCTTAGTGCTAACTTATCACTAAAGTTATGGGTAATCCCTATACCTGCACCACCTACTTGACCATAAATGGGGTTGCGTGTACCGAAGGTAGATAAAGCACCAAAGTTACCATCACCATCAAACAAGTTGACAGTGCTAGTCAAGTCATCTGCTGCACCACCAGTCCCAATGGCAATTACTTGTGTCTTTTCACCTAGAGGGAATTTATACCAAACGGTGTCGATGACAGCATCATTGCTTGGTTCGGCATTGGCAAAAAATAGTCTGCCTTCTGTGGTGTTAATGTTGGGACTAGCGATATTGTTAGCTTGGATTCTGGTAAACAAGGTATCTTTACCAGTGAAGCTAGTTACCAACTCTAGACGCGCTCTGTATCCTAAAGTGGTATTACTATCTGTGATATCTGCACCATTGACGCGATCGCCAGACAGTACATCACTAATTACGGTAACAACTTGTCCTTGTAATTTGGTTGTGGTGGAAAATTGATTAGCTTCTAATTCAGATGTACGTGCTTCTAATGCGTCTACTCTACCTCTGAGTGTCGCTAATTCTGCGGAAAACTCTTCTTGGAGTTTTTGCAATGTCGCCAAATCTTCTTTTGTGACTAAATCAGCCGTAGCGGTGGCTATTAATTCATTAACTCTATCCAAACAAGCATTTAACCCGGCGGCGAATTCATACCGTGTCATCGCACGCTCACCGCGATATGTGCCGTTAGGATAACCTGCAATACAACCATATCGTTCTACTAATGATTGTAATGCTTGAAATGCCCAGTCTGTAGGCTGTACGTCTGATAATTGTGATACAGAGGTAACTTGTGACATTACCTGATTTTGAGAAGACGCATCAGCTTTGACGATGGGAGCTGCATTTGCTGGCTCACTCATTTCTGATGGTACAGGTGTTTCACCTGCTAAGGCAGAAGTCCCAAAAAATAAGACTGTGCCGCAAAATACTGGGCTAGCTAGTAGATACTTCCACATTTTTGACATCTTTTCCTCACACTTAATTAGGCTTTTACTCTCTTGGCCACACCAAATACCAAGCTTTTGTGAGCCTGTTGTCTCTGAAAAACGATTCTCAAAATATTACCAGTAGGTCGCAGATTTTGTAACAGTAGAAGTCAAGAATTTATAAATTTTTGATTATGTCAAGGTTAAGTAGTCATACTGTAACAATATTTTTTCTTGGCCTTTGCAGAGTCATGTTATCCTAAAAATGAGAATGAGAATGAGAATTATTATTATAGATAACATAAACTGATTCTCATCATTAAAACTTATATATAAACTGAAACAACATCAGCATAGTTGCGGAGGGAACAGTTCAGATGGGGAAAGCAAACATTACAAGAAATAGAATTTTATCCTTAGCAGCTTTGCTGATGTTGTCATTGACAGTAGGTTGTAACCAGTCTAGTAGTACAGAAGACACATCAGCATCATCTTCACCACAAGCTAAAGAGGCGGTATCTACACCTGTAGCGCAGCAAAAAAAAATTAAAGTTGTCACAACATTTTTACCTGTTTACCTATTTACCAAGGCTGTGGCCGGGGACGCAGCAGATGTAAGTATTCTGGTGTCTCCAGGGACAGAAGTACATGATTATCAAGCCACACCAGATAATGTAAAAGCGATCGCTACAGCAGATGTGTTAGTTAAAAATGGTTTGGGAATCGAGGAATTTTTAACAGACACTATCAAAAATGCCCAAAATTCTCAGTTAAAGCAAATAGATGCTAGTGCAGGAATCAAGCCATTAAATGAAATTTCCCCTGTGGAGAAAGCCACAAAAGGTGAAACAGACCACGACCATGATCATGACCATGCAGAAGGTAATCCTCATGTATGGTTAGACCCTATACTAGTAAAGCAACAAATCACCAATATTCGGGATGGCTTAATAGCAGCTGATCCAGCTAACAAAGATAAATATGAAGCTAATGCCAGTGCTTACATTCAAGAATTAGATAAATTAAATAGTGACTTTCAACAGACACTACAGAAAACGCCTAACTGCACCTTTATAACTTTTCATGACGCTTATCCATATTTAGCGCAACGTTATAACCTTAAACAAGTAGCCGTAGTACAGATTCCTGAAGATCAACTTTCTCCTGCGGATGTGCAGAATACTGTCAAAACAGTCAAAAAGTATAGTGTTAAAGCCTTATTTAGCGAACCTGGAGTAGATAATAAATTGCTCACTAGTCTAGCTCAAGACCTAAAACTAGGCGTGCAAACATTAGATTCGATAGAAACTGGAGAACAAGACCCGCAGTATTACTTTAAGGCTATGAGAACTAACTTACAAACCCTAGAGACAGCCTGTAAATAGGATAGGGGGCAGGGGGCAGGGGGAAGCAAGGTAGACAAGGTGGACAGGGGAGAATCTTATTTTTAATGTCCAATGACTAATGACTAATGACTAATGACTAATGACTAATGACTAATTATGACATCGCCTATTTTAAAAGTTGAGGGACTAACTGTATATCAAGGGAATTATTTAGCTGTGAGGGATGTTTCCTTTGAGTTAATAGCAGGAACTAATACGGCTATAGTTGGCCCCAATGGAGCCGGGAAAAGTACATTAGTTAAAGCTGTGCTAGATTTGATGCCTCACAGAACGGGAAGTATTGAAATATTCGGTTTTCCTCTAAATAAGTTGGGAAGTTTACGCCATCTTATAGGCTATATGCCACAAAATTTCATCTTTGATCGCAGTTTTCCGATTTCCGTTAAGGAGTTGGTGGGTTTAGGATGGGTAGCGAAAGTGCAGAACCGATACTCCTTGTTCTCTCAATTAAAGATGCAAAGCCAGGAAAAGTCCTTAGCTGTGGCTGAAGCTTTAAGAAGAACAGATGTTTATCAACTGCGAAATCAAGCTATTGGAACGCTGAGTGGCGGTCAACTAAAACGTGTATTACTGTCTTATTGTTTAGTGATTCCTCGGAAATTGTTGATTTTAGATGAAGCTTTTGCCGGTGTAGATATGCAAGGTACGGCGGATTTTTATGCTTTGCTACATGAATTAAAACAAGAAGAAGGTTGGACGGTTTTGCAAGTTTCTCATGATATTGATATGGTCAGTCACCACTGCGATCGCGTCCTTTGTCTGAACCAAACCGTTGTTTGTACCGGACAACCAGAAATCGCTCTTTCACCCCAAAATCTGTTAGCTACCTACGGGCCAGGATTTAGCCGCTACCAACACCATCATTAATCATCTTTTTCATCCAAATGTTCAGCCACGGCCTGATAAAGATGAAAAATATGGTTATCGTGTAGGCGATAAAATACATTACGTCCTTGTTTGCGATAACTTACTAAACGCATAGCTCGTAAATTCCGCAACTGATGAGAAACCGCCGATTCACTCATTTCTAATAATGCTGCCAACTCGCTGACGCAAAACTCTTTTGTTGCCAAAAAAGAGAGAATTCGCAATCTGTTAGCATCTCCTAAAAAACTGAAGAAATCTGCCATGCGTTGAGATTTTTCTATTGTCAAAATCTCAGTCGCTATGGATTGATCAATTTGGTTGTCAATTAGGGATAAGTTAGCATTTGATGGGAGCATTGTAGGTGCTTGGTGTGGAATTTTATATAGGAGATGATATTGGAGTTTCAATAATAAGAACTTAGATAATTAATTCTGTAAACAATAACAATTATATACTTTATTTATAATTTTAAAAATCGTAAAAACTAATATTATGGCTCTCATATATGATGGCAATCACCACTGGTTATTGTTGGCCACGGGTGGAGATTTAATCAATTTGTTGCAATTCCCATTTATGCAGCGTGCGATCGCCGGTGCTATTCTCATGGGGATAATGGGAGGTTTGCTAGGTAGTTTTGTGATTTTGCGTCAGTTATCATTTTTCAGCCATGCGGTTGGTCATGCTGCATTGGTAGGTATAGTCTTGGGGGTACTGCTACAGATCAATCCCACTTGGACATTATTACCTTTTACCTTAGCCTTTGGAGTCATTGTCCTTTATCTGATTGATCAGACCGATTTAGCTAGTGATAGCGTCCTCAGTATAGTGCTTTCTGGCGCATTAGCGATCGGTGTGATGCTGACCAGCCTCATTAAAGGTTATCGAGGTAACTTAATGAACGTCTTATTCGGCGATATTTTAGCTATTGATACTACTGACCTGATACTAACAATCATCATACTCATAGCTAGCGGCATTTTTCTATTGTCCACCTTGCGACAGCAAATCTTACTAACGCTGAACTCAGATGTAGCGAAAGTGCAAGGTATTGCAGTTCCGTTTTACCGTTATGGATTTGTGGTGCTTTTAGCACTAGCTGTAGCTGTGGCTATTAAAGCTGTGGGTATTTTACTGGTCAACGCCTTTTTAGTCATTCCGGCTTCTACAGCTAAATTAGTGAGTCACCACTTTAGTAGTTTTTTAATTTTATCCACAATCATGGGCGCAACTAGCAGCCTAGCAGGGATTCTGGTGTCTGGAGCTTTTAACCTGGGTTCTGGCCCTAGTATCGTGCTGGTTCAGTTTATCTTATTCATGGCTGTGTTCAGCTTGATGAAGCTATTCCATAAATAAAAATGATTTTTCTTTCTTAAACCCCTTGCCAAATCATTTTTTGTTTGCTACATTTATTAATCGTGGCTAAGAAAAACGCCAAGCCGGGATAGCTCAGTCGGTAGAGCAGAGGACTGAAAATCCTCGTGTCACCAGTTCAAGTCTGGTTCCTGGCATATCTATAAAATCCTTGAAAACCAATGTTCTCAAGGGTTTTTAAATTTCTAACCCCTAATAAAAATAGAACTAATGTTCTATTTTTGAGCTAAATATTGGATATTTTTGAATACCTTTAGACCAAAAAGTGGTGTAAATTGGGTGTACAAGCGATAAGGTAGAAGAGTGTTTACACCTTTTAAATCTATTCTAAAAATCCTACAGGGCTGGCATTTAAAGGTTATGCCTCTATTATTATCTCAAATATGATTCCTATAGAACTCAGTCTTTTGATTTTGATAAGGTTAAGCAATATTTAGCAGCAATGCTAATGAAGCTCCCTAGTTTGTGGACGCATTCGTATATGTTTGACACTACAGGAAAGGTTAGCACTCAGAAAGTCTTATAGTATATCAATGAACCACATCACGGATGAATTTATTCATCCTGTTCACTTAATATTCCCCGCATTAATGACGGGGGATTTACGCTTCACGACTCGTAAGCTTTTAAGGTAAAAATGGAGCTAAGCGGAGTCGAACCGCTGACCCCTTCAATGCCATTGAAGTGCTCTACCAACTGAGCTATAACCCCTTAATTCGCGTAAATTAGCATAACTTGTGACTGAATATAATGTCAAGTATTTAGGTGAAATATGAACATAGCTCAAGGTTATTCGATTATAGTTAATAGTTCACTTGCAACAAGTAACTCATGCAATGTCCCATGAGAAAATAGACTACTAACATAGCGGCGGCGGCGAGGGCAACTAGTGTACCCGCTAGCATAAGGGAAAATTCTTTGTTTTCTACTGCTTTCTCCATCAGGTGTAGTGACCATGCCACCAGAGCCACATCAAATAACAAAATAGGAATCAACATATTTCTTAATATTAGTTAATATTTGTAAATCAATCCTAACATCCTTTTGCAGAACTGTCTTGAATGGAAAGGGAATGTGACTCAATCTCTATAATGGCTTTAGAATTAAGCGTACAAACGTACTGGTATGTGACGATCGCGCAAGTAATTCTTAATTTCAGATACACTTAACTGCCCATAATGTAGGAGCGAAGCTAATAAAGCAGCTTCCGCCTTACCTTCATTGAGTGCGGTATAGATATGTTCACAGTTTCCCGCACCACCGGAAGCAATCACAGGGATTTCAACAGACTCAGCAATTGCTTTTGTTAATTCGATGTCATAACCAGCTTGAGTGCCATCGGCATCCATACTGGTCACTAATAGTTCTCCTGCACCACGCTTTTCGACTTCTTTCGCCCAAAGTAGGGCATCTAAGCCTGTATTTTCTCTTCCTCCACGCACATACACATCCCAACCTGGATTTTGCGGGTCAACTCTTCGCCTCGCGTCAATAGCAACTACTATGCACTGATTACCGAAGCGATCGCTAGCCCGATTGATCAAGTCAGGATCACGTACTGCCGCAGAGTTAATACTAACCTTGTCTGCCCCAGCTCGTAACAAAGCTTTAACATTTTCTAAGGATTGGATACCACCACCCACAGTCAGGGGAATGAAGACCTGTTCGGCGGTACGGTAAACTACGTCAATAATCGTATCGCGGTCTTCATGAGTGGCTGTAATATCCAGAAATACTAACTCATCTGCGCCGGCATCGTTATAAACCTTCGCCAGTTCTACCGGATCACCAGCATCTTTGAGATCGACAAAGTTAACTCCTTTAACAACCCGCCCCGCCTTGACATCTAAACAGGGTAAGATTCTTTTAGATAACATATATTTTTTTACTCCTGGGTAATTGTCCGGAATTTAAATTGTAAATTGATGTGGGTATTCCCGCCGAAAATCTTAGCTAGCTTATGGATACGCATGATTAAGGCGGAGATTAAGCCACTTCCAGAACTAAACGTAAGGTTGCAAGCTGAATTATGGCGATCATCTCCTCGAAAAAACAGCCTCCAGAACCCAATGGACAACCACAACAGCGTCGGGAGTCAGCAAAAACAGCCCCCAACGAGAAGATTTTGCAACCTGAAGCTGCTGTTGATGAACAAGGTAAACAAGAAGAGAGTATCAGACCACAAAAATTTGCCGACTACATTGGACAAAAAGACCTCAAGGATGTTCTAGAGATTGCCATCAAAGCAGCCAAGTCGCGGGGTGAAGTTTTGGATCACTTGCTACTGTATGGCCCTCCAGGATTGGGTAAAACAACAATGGCAATGATATTAGCATCGGAGATGGGAGTCAACTATAAAATTACTAGTGCGCCTGCTTTAGAAAGACCTAGAGATATCGTAGGGCTACTAGTTAACCTCAAGCCAGGAGATATTTTATTTATTGATGAAATTCATCGACTTTCACGGATGACAGAAGAAATTCTGTATCCAGCGATGGAAGATTATCGTTTAGATATTACTGTGGGTAAAGGTTCTAGCGCGAAAATTCGCAGTTTACCCTTATCTAAATTTACTTTAGTGGGGGCAACAACCCGCGTCGGGGCTTTGACTTCCCCATTGCGCGATCGCTTCGGTTTAATTCAAAAACTGCGCTTTTATGAAGTTGACGAACTCAGCAAAATTGTCCTGCGGAGTTCCCAGTTACTGCAAACCAAAGTCACTGAAGATGGTGCGGCGGAAATTGCTCGTCGTTCCAGGGGAACACCACGGATAGCTAATCGACTACTCAAACGCGTCCGTGATTATGCGGAAGTAAAAGCTCATAGTGAAATTAATGAAACTATTGCAGCCGAGGCTCTACAACTATTTCAGGTAGACCCATGTGGCTTAGATTGGACAGACCGCCGGATGTTGAGTGTGATTATTGAACAATTTAATGGTGGGCCAGTAGGCTTAGAAACCATTGCCGCAGCTACCGGAGAAGACACCCAAACCATTGAAGAAGTCTACGAACCCTACTTGATGCAAATCGGTTATTTAAGCCGGACTCCCCGTGGAAGAACAGCCACAAAAGCTGCATACAAGCACATGGGATTTACTCCGCCAAATGAGCAGATGTCATTACTATAGGGAATGGGGCATGGGGCATTGGGCATGGGGAATGGGGCATAGGGCATTGGGCATTGGGCATCGGTATAAAATCTACCTTGTCTACCTTGTCTCCCAGTCCCCAGTCCCCAGTCCCCAATCCCCAGTCCCTCCACACACAACAAAATCTCAACCTAGATGATGATTAAATTAATTAGTATAGTTCTCAGTCTGTTTCTTGTGTTGGGTTGGGGTACACCCGTGATGGCGCAAACCCAACAAGCTAAAATTACCCAAGAGCAATTAGCCCAGGGTGATGAATGGGCAAATCAAGCTTTTGCGGCGACTAATAAAGGTGATTTTGCCACGGCAGAAAAGTATTGGACGAAAATTATTGAGAATTTCCCCACGAATGCAGGGGCGTGGAGTAATCGGGGGAATTCGCGAGTTAGTCAGAATAAATTAGAGGCGGCACTGGCTGATTATAATAAAGCGGTGGAATTAGCCCCGAATGTCACCGATCCTTATTTAAATCGTGGTACAGCTTTAGAAGGTTTGGGTAAGTGGTCAGAGGCGATCGCAGATTATAATCATGTCTTAGAACTCGACCCTAAAGATGCAATGGCGTATAACAATCGCGGTAATGCTAAAGCAGGTTTAGGAGAATGGTCAGAAGCGATCGCAGATTATCAAAAATCCTTTGAAATTGCACCTAACTTTGCCTTCGCCCGTGCTAATTATGCCCTAGCACTCTATGAAAATGGGCAAAAAGACCAAGCAATCCGCGAATTACGCAATATTACCCGCAAATATCCTAATTTTGCAGATGTGCGTGCAGCTTTAACAGCCGCTTATTGGGTAAGTGGCCAAAAGGGCGAAGCCGAAAGTAATTGGGTAGCAGCCTATGGCTTGGATAGCCGTTATAAAGACATGAACTGGGTGAAAAATATCCGCCGTTGGCCTCCCAGCATGGTTGCAGCTTTAGATAAATTCCTCAAAATTCAGTAACAACTATCTCTACAGCCATTCCCCATGCCCAATTCCCCATGCCCAATTTCCTATGCCCCATGCCCTATTCGCAATTTCTTTGACTTCGGCTAGCGATCGCTTAGAATAGAAAGGTTGTCAAGAATTGCAATATCGGCTATCATGGCTGTTCCTAAGAAGAAAACATCGAAATCTAAGAGAGATAAACGTCGGGCTACCTGGAGACACAAAGCTGCTGTTGAAGCACAAAAAGCTCTTTCCTTGGGTAAATCTATTTTGACTGGACGTTCTACATTTGTCTATCCTACTGCTGAAGAAGAAGACGAAGAAGAATAAGAGAAAATGGGTGATGAGTAATTGGACTAGTCCGACTACTCATCACCTTTTACCCATGACTGATGATCAAATAATCACATCAACAGTAAAGTATATATAGTCACTGATTTTTCTATTTTCAACAAAATTAATATTTGGTGGTAAATGGGTGTACGGCTGTATGGGTGTAAGAAAATAGTATTAATAATATTCACTGCCTGAAATTGATGTATATAAGTTTTAGTAATCTTAACCCCTACACACCTACACCCCATACCCTTACACCCTCTACCTAAAACGGGATTATGCTAGGGAAATTCTTTCAGAAATCAAATCCAGAAAATAGCGATCGCGTCCCCCCAGGACAGCACTTAGCAACAGGCTTTCCTGTGTTAACATACGGTCAAGCACCAAACATCAATATTGAAGAATGGGAATTTCGAGTTTGGGGTTTAGCTAAACCTGTGGTGTTGAGTTTGTCAGATTTCATGAATCTACCACAGCACGAATTCACCGCAGATTTCCATTGTGTCACCCGTTGGTCTAAATTAGATGTCAAGTGGACGGGGATTAAAGTCACAGATTTTATGAATTTAATTGAGGTAGATCCTAAAGCCGTCCATATTATGGAACATTGCTATGGCGGTTACACCACTAATATTGCAATGGCGGATTTTGTGAGAGAAGAAAACTTTTTTGCAGTGAAATTATTTGGTGAACCTCTCCCACACGAACACGGAAGGCCTTTGCGGCTAGTTGTACCCCATCTCTACGCTTGGAAAAGTGCGAAATGGATTAATGGTTTAGAGTTTTTAGACAAAGAAGAATTAGGTTTTTGGGAACGCAACGGTTATCATCGTCGTGGTGAACCTTGGGCGCAAGAACGTTATAGTTTTTAGGCTTAGTTGGGTGTAGGAAGTTTAAAAGGAAAACCCTAAATTGGTCTTAATTGATTGTAGAGAATTGACAACACAACATCTCTACAATCGAACATCCGATTTTTAGTAGAGAGTTTCTAGAGCATCTATTTTATACAAAATTTCCAAGGATTTATCAACCTGTTTCAACCTTCTGTATTCGTCAGATATATCACGCCATAAAGAAATTTGAGTGTAACTTTCTAAATTCTCATTGGTTATTTGTAGAGCTTGTGCCAGAATAGCTAAAGCTTCAGGGTTGCGTGCAACTTTTCTATATTGTGTTGCTATTGTCACTAAAAGTTTAGCTTTATATTCTGGACTATTGATAACTTTCACAATTCCTAAAGCTTGGGGAAATTTATTTTGGCGCGCTAAACTATTGCCAATCTCCTCTAATGCAGAATTCTGATAGTATTCATCGGTAATTTTCTTAGCTATTTCTACAGCTTGAGATATTTTTTGAGTCTCTAACAGTTTGCTAGAAATGTTATTCAATGTAGAACTTTGCCAAAAGTTGTCTTCCATTGTGTCAGCTATCTGCAAAGCTGTAGATATTCTACCTACTTCTGCTAATTTAACAGCTATACTTCTTAAAATTGAACATTTGTCAGAATTATTCTGGCCATTTCTAGCTATTTCTAATGATTCAGAGAGTTTACCTGTTGCTACTAGTTGATTAGTTATATCACTCACCACCCAAGCGCGTTGACCTGAGTTGTCAATATTACCTGCAACTTCTAAAGCTTGCTGAGTTTTGCCTACTGATGCGATACTTCTAGTCAGATTACCAAAAATTTCGTTCTTAATAGCAGGGTCGGCAATTTTCTGCACAAAGGTGACAGATGTAGAAATCTGATTAGCAGCAGCTAAACTTCTGGCAATTTCATTCCAAATATAAAAGCGTTTTTCCCCATCAGAAATACTTTGTGTAAGTTGTAATGCTTCGTCAAGTTTTCCATTGCTGGCTAATTCCAAAGCTTGATTTAATAAAGCTGTCTCATTGAGTGCTAGGGAGACTTGAATACGGGGGAGTGCTGGTAGAAACAAAGGGGGAAATTGATAAGCTTCTTTTAAGCAAATACCAGAGGAATTAATAGGTGCAGACAATGCAGGAGTAGCTTGCATGAGGAGAGTAAAGCTAATTAATCCTAAGATTTGTTTTTGATAACGCATGAGTGTAAAGGGCTAAAAATAATGATGTGTTATGCGTTTAAGGTTGTATCGTGGTTAGCGATCGCAAATCAAGTAAAAGCAATATTTTGTTGCTTATGATGTTCTAAGCAACACAGGGGTGTAAGGGTGTAGGGGTGTGAGGGTGTAAGGGTATAAAGGGTGTAGGGAGAAGTTATAGATTTTTTGGAAGTGATAAACGCACCGATAGTAACCCGAAAAATTCCCCATTCCCTACAAGGGAATGGGGTTAGGGGGTTAGGTTAAACCTAAATTGTTCTAACTAACGCACCGTCTACTTAATAATTCGCTTGAGTAAAGATAATTTATCTTTGTATGGTGCGTATCGCCAGTTTAAGTCTAGCCAGAAGGAATTTTTTAAGACACTTTTGTAATGTGAGAAAGTGTCGAAACTGGTTTTACCGTGATAACTACCAATACCACTATCACCCACACCACCAAAGGGTAATGATGAAACACCGACTTGCATAATGGTGTCATTCAGACAGACACCGCCGGATGAAGTTTCCTGCAAAATTCGTGTTTGCAATTGTTTGTTTTGGGAAAATAGGTATAAAGCCAGGGGTTTTGGTCGAGAATTGATCAGGGCGATCGCTTCTGTAATGTCTGTGTATTCTAAGATGGGTAAAATCGGCCCAAATATCTCCTCTTGCATCACAGGAGCATCCAGAGAGACACGATCAATTAATGTGGGTGAGATATATAATTGCTCAGGATTAGTATCACCACCCAGGATGATTTCACCGTGATTGAGTAACTGTGTCAATCGCTCAAAATGTCTTTTGTTAATAATTCTGCCATAATCAGGACTGTTTTCTGGGCGATCGCCATAAAATTCTTTGATGGTTTTTTGCAAAGCTGCTATTAAATCCTGCTTGATTTGGCGATTTACTAACAGATAATCAGGAGCAATACAAGTTTGTCCACAATTGAGAAATTTACCCCAGACAATTCTTTTTGCTGTATATTCGAGATTAATTTCAGTATCAACAATGCAGGGACTTTTCCCACCTAATTCTAAAGTAACAGGGGTGAGATGTTTTGCGGCTGCTGCCATCACAATTTTACCGATGGCTGTACCACCAGTAAATAAGATGTGATCAAACTTTTCTTGGAGTAATTCCTGACTAGTTTCCACACCACCTTCTACTATGGTGATATACTCTGGGGGGAAATATTTACTAAATAATTGTGCTAATAAATTAGACGTGTGTGGTGCAAGTTCTGAAGGTTTAACAATAGCACAATTACCAGCCGCGATCGCACCTACTAAGGGAGAAATAACTAATTGAAAAGGATAGTTCCAAGGGCCGATAATTAACAGATTCCCCAGAGGTTCTGGATAGATTTTAGCGGAGTAAGGAAAAAATTCCGAAGGTACATCTGCTTTTTTCGGTTTAGCCCAACTTTTGAGATGTTTGATAGCGTAACTAATTTCCTTAACTGCGCCGATTTCCGTAGCGTAAGCTTCAAACTCTGGTTTGTGTAAATCTGCTTTTAAAGCCTTGATAATTAACGGTTGCTCATTGATGACTAATTCCTTGAGCTTTTGTAATTGTTCGAGGCGAAAATTGATATCTTTAGTTTTACCAGTTTGGAAGAAATTTCTTTGTTTTTGTAAAATTTCTGGAATGTTAGATTTTGCAATTGTAATCATTGTTTCCTCACAGATAATTTTATTTAGTGCTACTCATCCCTTCGCTAAAGAGACAATAAATACACTACCTTTTCCTAATTCAGAATTGACAACTATATTACCGTGATGAGCTTCGACGATGCGCCGGGAAAGATATAACCCCAAACCACTACCAGAAATTTTGTGACTCCCTTGGCGGAATCTTTCAAAGAGTGTGGCTTGTTCTGTGGGTGAAATTCCCCTTCCCGTGTCTGCTATCTCTATATTTATATATTTACTGTCATAGGGAGAAGATTTGAGGCGGATAGTCACTGAACCAGACTCAGTAAACTTGATGGCGTTACCGATGAGGTTGGTAAATAGACGATGTAATTCCAAGCGATCGCCTGTCACGGTGGTAGAATTTTCCCTATCATCAAACTCTAGATGGATGCTTAAACTGTTAGCTTGGGCTAAGGTTGTGAGTTCTCCCGCTACTTCTTGGAGTAATTGACTTAATTTCACCGGTTGAAATGCCAAGGTTTTTCGCCCAGCTTCAAAGCGATAAACTTCTAATAAAGTATTCACCATCGATAGCAAATTACTATTGCTACGCCCCATAATCACAATCGCTTCTTGCATTTGTGGTGATAATGTACCAAGCGCGCCTTGTTCAAATAGCGTCAACATCCTGTCAGCTGCTACTAGGGGAGTGCGTAAATCATGGGTGAGACGAGAGACAAAATCCTCTCGCTGACGGGCGATTTCATCCCGTTCATCCATACTATGCTTTAACCGTAACAGCGATCGCACTCTGGCTAATAATTCATCCACTGTTACGGGTTTGCGGATAAAATCATCAGCACCCAAATCTAATCCTTGGGCTACATTCGGTGCATCATGGGCGGTAATTAAGAGTATGGGGATATATTGCTGTAATTGCATTTCCCCACGAATGCGCCTAGTTACCTCATAACCATCTATTCCTGGCATCATTAAATCTAGCAACACCAAGTCACAAGGAGATGCTTGCAGTTGTGCTAGTGCGGAATAACCGTTTTCTGCTGTAGCGATGGTATAGCCTTCTTCCTCCAATATGGTTTTAATTAAAAACACATTATCAGGAGAGTCATCGACTACTAAAATTTTGCCAGAGCGCGAAGTATGTGAACTCATGAGGCACCGAGATAAAAATAAGGGGTTGGCTCAAGGTGAATTGTTTGTTTTTGTAACGAAAGCTGTTGTTTGTTGGTGTGCTGTCAATTTTGAAAATAGCTTATTGATAAGCTTTTGAGGGTATGTTACGCAATGTAAAGTTGAATTGAAATTTGTCGCTGCAAGTTATTACAAGATTTTAAGAGTAATTTGCAAAAATTAGCAGCTAATATAGGTTTTTAGTCTTGACTCCTTAGCATTTTTTCGTTAAATTGTTTGTGTTGCTAATTTTTGAGAAAAAATTATCTGCAATTCAGTAATTATTTTTTTTGATACATCGCCGTTTTCCGTACTCCGGCGCAACCGAACCTTGAAAACTAAATATATCAATAGTTTCCACAGGGTAGGGTTAAACACCACCCTTTCCCCGCAAGGGGACGGAAACTCCTAAACTTAATACACCTAAACAACCTGAGAGTAGTAGAAGGTTAAACACCACCCTTTCCCCGCAAGGGGACGGAAACAAATAGTCCTATGTTATCCAAATTACGAGCGATCGCCCGTTAAACACCACCCTTTCCCCGCAAGGGGACGGAAACACTCTAGCTGTAAAGCATTTGCCGCGCCGGCATTGATAATGTTAAACACCACCCTTTCCCCGCAAGGGGACGGAAACTTTGTTTTTCTAACTAGATTGCTGTGAGGAATCACATTTGTAAGACTGCCGTTAAACACCACCCTTTCCCCGCAAGGGGACGGAAACCTTTCCTCTACCTATTTTTCCCTTAAACTTTCCTAGAGCTAAGTTAAACACCACCCTTTCCCCGCAAGGGGACGGAAACAAGGTTCCTATTTTTTTGATTAAGCAAACCTAAAAATATTGGAGAGTTAAACACCACCCTTTCCCCGCAAGGGGACGGAAACTTCCGCCGCCTAGTACGAGATTATGAACGGCTGCCAGAAACCCTGGCGGGAGTTAAACACCACCCTTTCCCCGCAAGGGGACGGAAACCTATCGGAAAGAAGTAGAATCTCCTCAGCAAGCTAAAGAATTCATAAGGTTAAACACCACCCTTTCCCCGCAAGGGGACGGAAACTGCGGCGTGCGTTTCGATAGCGTGGTCGTGAGCGGACTGCCGCGAAGTTAAACACCACCCTTTCCCCGCAAGGGGACGGAAACGCAGCACCAGCTCCGGCCGTTGCTCCGCCACCACCTGCCGCAGCACCGTTAAACACCACCCTTTCCCCGCAAGGGGACGGAAACTTCAGTCTCCAGTTGTTACCGTTAAAATTCTTAATTTGTTAAACACCACCCTTTCCCCGCAAGGGGACGGAAACGTTTTATTCCCTGGTCTTAACCTATTTGGGCTGTTGTCAGAAGTGTGTTAAACACCACCCTTTCCCCGCAAGGGGACGGAAACTTCTAGCTCTTGCTTTCTCTTCTTCTCCAGGTTTGTTAAACACCACCCTTTCCCCGCAAGGGGACGGAAACGATCGCCTTCAAAAACACCGATGAATAAATGCTCATAAGTTAAACACCACCCTTTCCCCGCAAGGGGACGGAAACAAATTACCCTTGCTGTATTCTCGGTGCATCTTAAGAAACCAGTTAAACACCACCCTTTCCCCGCAAGGGGACGGAAACATATTTCCTGGTTGAAAAACGTCTGGGTATGTACTATGCACTCCATAGCGATCGCAAGTTAAACACCACCCTTTCCCCGCAAGGGGACGGAAACTGATCAAGAGTTTATTACTACACGCCTAGAGGTTCAACAAGTTAAACACCACCCTTTCCCCGCAAGGGGACGGAAACGCATAATGATGTAAATCGCGGTCAACTTCGGCTTCTAGTTGTTAAACACCACCCTTTCCCCGCAAGGGGACGGAAACCTTTCTCCTCTTGGTATATGTAGAGATCACCAAGAGAGAAAGAAAAAGGTTAAACACCACCCTTTCCCCGCAAGGGGACGGAAACAGTTTGATCCCACCATCAGCTTTAAGTTTAGCTTTTGCTGATTCAACGGTTACACACTACCCTTTCCCCGCAAGGGGATGAAAACAACCAAGCACCATCTTTGAGTTCAAACTCAGGTAAACGAGTTAAACATCGCCTCTTCCCAGCAAGGGTACAAAAACTTTAACCAGCTATGACTACCATAACAATCAACGGTATGTACGATATAGAACCCCAGCACATAGACTTCATTACCCCCGAAGATGAGAACGGAGACGAAACTGAGGATTTTATTGAGGCTTTTCAGTACCGTATAAGCTTAACGGATGAGGGCTTTGATGCCTATGATTTCGGTTATGAGGTAGTAGTAGAGAGATCAGAGTTAGATAGCTTGTCCTACGAGATGATATTAGAAATCATTCAACCCACATAAATGACTAGTGACTAATGACTATTGACTAATGACCATTGACTAATAACTAACGTAGTACGATGGTGAACGGGAAAACCTCAAAACACCAGAGGCGACCTAACATTAGAGTAAAAGTCTGAAAACAAGCACACTCCATGAGAATCTCTCTAAATTGGCTGCGGGAACTGGTAGAGATAAAACTAAGCCACACGGAACTAGCCGAAACCTTGACAATGGCAGGGTTTGAAGTCGAAGACATTGAAGACCGCAGCACATGGGCTGACGGCGTTGTAGTGGGTAGAGTGCTTGAGCGTCAACCCCACCCCAACGCTGATAAACTAAGTGTCTGCACAGTCGATATCGGTGCGGCGGAAACTTTAAATATTGTCTGTGGTGCTGCTAACGTCCGGGCTGATATCTACGTTCCCATAGCGACGACAGGAACTTATTTACCCAATATTGATTTAAAAATAAAACCCGCTAAACTGCGCGGTGTTCCATCCCAAGGAATGATTTGTTCTTTAAAAGAACTCGGTTTACCCACCGATGTCGATGGAATTCATATTTTCCCTGAAGAAAATATGACCTTGGGTAGTGATGTCCGTCCTTTATTGGGTTTAGATGACGTAATTTTAGATGTCACCGCCACCGCCAACCGTGCAGACGCGTTGAGTATGGTAGGGATAGCGCGGGAAGTTGCAGCTTTAACTACAGCTAAGTTAAGCATTCCCGCACCAGGGGAAATCTCCATATCTCAAAACCCTGGGGCGTTGAGTTTAAAAATCGCTGATACTCAAGCTTGTCCGGCTTACATCGGCACAGTCATTGATAATGTGAAAATTGCCCCTTCTCCCGAATGGTTACAACAACGTCTGCGGGCTGCGGGAGTGCGTCCCATTAATAATGTCGTAGATATTACCAACTATGTATTACTAGAATGGGGACAACCGCTACACGCCTTTGACAAAGACCGTTTAAAATCCGTCGGTGCTAGTGAAAACTTCAGTATTGGTGTGCGTTTTGCTAACTCCGGTGAAACTCTCAAAACCCTAGACGGACAAACTCGCAATTTAACCACCCAAAATTTATTAATTACTGCCAACAATAAACCCGTGGCTTTAGCAGGGGTAATGGGTGGCGAAGAAACAGAAGTCCACGACGGGACACAAAGCCTAGTCTTAGAAGCAGCTTTATTTGATTCCGTCGCCATTCGCCGTTCTTCCCGCAATGTCGGTTTAAGAAGCGAAGCGTCAGGAAGATATGAACGCGGTGTCAACCGTGCAGAATTAGAAGTGGCTTGTCGTCGCGCTTTGTCACTGATTATAGAATTAACCGATGGTGTGATCATCCACCAAGAAATTGCAGATACCCGTCCTGACCCCTCTACCTGGAGTCGTTCCATTTCTCTGCGGTTAGACAGGGTAAATGAACTGTTGGGGCCTGTAATTTCAGGTGACACTGGGGAATTAGCAGCACAAGACGTAGAAAGAATTCTCACCGCTTTGGGTTGTCAACTCACAACCACAGGCGAAAAAGTTTGGAACGTCACTGTACCCCCCTATCGCTACCGCGACTTAGAACGGGAAATTGATTTAATTGAAGAAATCGCCCGTCTCTACGGTTACGATAACTTCTGTGATACATTACCAGACAAAGCCGAAGCCGGTTATTTACCCGTAGAACAAGAATTAACCCGCAAGTTACGCGCCACCTTACGGGCTGAAGGTTTAACAGAGTTAATACAATACTCCTTAGTTAAACCAGGGGATAGCCGACAAATCGTTTTAAGTAACCCCCTATTCACCGAATATTCCGCCTTGCGTACCGATTTAATCTCTGGTTTAATCGACGCATTCCAATACAACCTCGAACAAGGTAACGGTTCTCTCAATGGGTTTGAAATTGGGCGAATTTTCTGGCAAGAAGAAGAGGGTCTGTTAGAAAAAGATGCGATCGCTGGTATCATGGGCGGAGACAGAACCCTGGGCAAATGGTCAAAGGGCAGTAAAGAACAACCCATGACCTGGTTTGAAGCCAAGGGAATTTTAGAAAACGTCTTCCAGCAATTAGGCATACAAGTAGAATATCAGCCCGATTGCCGTGACGCACGCTTGCACCCAGGCCGCACCGCCTCATTATGGATTCGTGGTAATAGTTTAGGTATCTTCGGACAACTCCATCCTCAAATTCGCAGAGATAAAGGTTTACCAGAATCGGTTTACCTGTTCCAGCTAGATTTAAATGTGCTGTTAGATGCAGTAGACCAAGACGAAATACTTGTACCAGCATTTAAAGCCTATTCTACCTACCCAGCCAGCGATCGCGATATTGCTTTCTTCGCACCGGTGAAAGTTTCCGTTGCCGAACTAGAAAAAGCAATTAACAAAGCTGGTAAAGGCTTACTAGAATCTGTAGAACTGTTTGACGAATACCGTGGTGAGAACGTCCCCCAAGGACAACGCAGTTTAGCCTTTCGTCTAGTATATCGGGCGAGCGATCGTACCCTCACCGATACCGAAGTTGAGCCGGTTCACAACAAAGTCCGCGAAGCCTTAGTTGAGAAATTCGGCGTTAACCTCAGAAGTTAAAAGCAACCCCTCTTTGTAGCCTGCAAAGAGATCAACTTTGACTCTTGCTCCCCTTCCCTCGTAGGGAAGGGGTTGGGGGTTAGGTTCGAGAAAAAGTTGCACACAGCGTTACTTATCACCCTTTCCTTCCTCATCCCCCAAAATTGTAGCCCGTTGCAGCACAGGGATATAATAGGCACACCCAAAAAATCCAAAACTGAAAAATGCTAGGATTTTAACTAAATATGGCATTGGCACAGCTATGTCAACCGCGCTGCAAAAATCAATCTCATTAGTAGAGTTCCTTAAACTACCAGAAACTAAACCTGCTAGTGAATTTATAGATGGTCGTATCTACCAGAAACCAATGCCACAAGGCAAACACTCCCGCCTACAACTAAAACTTTGTAATGCAGTTAACCAAGCAACTGAAGAACAAGAAATTGCCCTAGCCTTCCCAGAATTACGTTGTACGTTTGGTGGACGTTCGATAGTGCCAGATGTTAGCGTATTTGCTTGGGAACGAATTCCCTTTGATGTGAACGGGGAAATTGAAAATACCTTTGGAATTTATCCTGACTGGACAATTGAAATTCTCTCCCCAGAACAAAATACCACCAAGGTAATTACAAATATTCTCCACTGTTTAAAACACGGCACTAAATTAGGCTGGTTAATAGATCCAGATGAACGTTTGGTGTTAGTCTTTTTGCCAGGACAACAACCTATAGAAATGACTGGCGATGAAGTATTACCTGTACCGGAATTTTTAGAATTGAATTTAACTGTTACACAGATTTTTGCCTGGCTAAAACCAAGGAAAAGCAATACATAAAAAATAGCTTATTCGCGCAAATACCGTTTTCCCATAAGATGACAACAGGTAGTTAATCAATCTAAAGACATCATGCCCAAATATGTTATGTGGGGTTCTTACTGCGAAGACGTTCTCGAAAAACGCGCACCTTATCGTGATGCACATCTAGCCGGTTTAGCTAAACAAAAAGAATCTGGTGTGCTAATTACAATTGGCCCTACCAAAGATGTCACCAAAGTTTTTGCTCTTTACGAAGCAGAAGACGAAGCTACTGTACGCCAATTAGTCGAAAATGATCCCTACTGGCAAAATGGTATTTGGACTGAATACTCAGTAAAAGAGTGGATTCAAGCTTTTTAAAGCTGCTACAACTCATAATACCAATTCGCAATTCGCAATTCGCAATTCGCAATGGACTAACGTCCCGCTACGCTAACGCAATTCGCAATTCACAATTAAGAAAGTCAGATACTATATGGGTTTCAAGCTTTGCATCTGTTGCTTAATTTTGGATAATTGGTATAGTGTCGGCGCATAAAATATCTTTTTATGTGCCAGTTTTACTACTGTCCACTTGTTAATATGATTTTGCGCCGAACCGTCAAATTAACACAGAATTAAGAGTTAAGTATTGCTCAAACCCCAGCAAAATATACATTTTTCAGGATGTGCTTAAAATCATCAAAGAATATTCTTTTAATAAATATTAAAAAACTCTGGCTTTTAGTAGATGAAATTGCTATTTTGTAATTGCAATGATGAGATATAGTGACTACATTAAAATAGTCGCAGTTGTCTATACTCTGAATAACAACATCTATATACATCTGCAATGGCAAAAGCATGATTTTGCTGTAAATGTAGGTGTTCCCACAAGGTGAGACTTATGAAAAAAACCCTCAAACGTGCATTTTTACCCAGCTTCATGGCTGCAAGTTTAGCCAGTCTGACTTTACTACCAGCACAGCCTGCTGCTGCTGATAGAAGAATTGTAGAAGATACCCTAGTTGGTGCTGGTGCTGGTGCAGTTACCGGACTGTTGACGGGCTGTAATGTAGTTAGAAATGCGGCTAAGGGTGCAGCAGCCGGTGCGGCGGTAAATGGTGCTAATGGTTTAAGAAATAATCCCCGTCGTCGTAATGTAGGCCAAGATATTGCCGTTGGTGCTGGTGCTAGTACATTGACAGGAGTAGTAATTGGTGGTAGAGGTCGATGCAACAAACCACTAAATAATGCTGTCAACGGTGCAGCCGCAGGTACAGCAGTGCATATCTGGCGTAACAATAGACCTAGACGATAATTTCCCTGCAACCAACACTGAAACTGATTGTTGATTTTGTGTAACTAAAATAGAATAATCCAATTTTCAGACCCTATTTTCTTGTGGAAGATAGGGTCTGAAATTAGAAAATCATTACCCTGCTAATTTAACCCTTCAGAGCTTTTCTGAAGTTACTACGATAAGATTTATTAGCTATAAATAAGACCGGCCATAGCAAAGCTAAACTGATGCGATTGGCAAAAGATTGGTTGAAATTAGTTCTGGTGAAACCGTTCCAAAACTTCCAAACACCACCTACATAAATTACAATTAAACCCAAAATAATTAACTTAGGCATGGGTATTAACTCCGTTAGTTAGTGACTACACTCAAGCTAAAACATACTACATTATGTAAATATTCTATCTCTAATACAGAAGACGGTTGGAATTGGGTATGGGAGAAGCAGTGCGGTTTTGGGGTCTCCCCAAGTGGAGCAACTGCCGTCATAGGGCATAATAGAGAGACCAAAATATTCTGTTTTTGGGTTTTCTCTTTTACTGTGTGTATTTTGTAGCACAGTGTTAAAGACTTTCTATATTACTTTTTCCTTCTGCCTGGTTGCTTGGTAAGCTGCTGGTAGCTAACATAATTAAACCTGAGTAGTAGGAATTTCATTTAGTAGCGAGTGTTGTATAAGGTTGATTTTTTAGGGTAGGCACAGTCTACCGTAAGTATCGCCAACCCTATACAAACAGCACTGATACTTATTACCTGCTAGATGTTTCTAGCGGAAGTTCCTTATCAATCAGTGTTTGTAGGAAACTGGATAAAAACACAATACACTCTCACGGGTTTACAAGCAGCTAATAGTTGCAAAAAGTTAAGGAGGATTTATGCGTGCAGTGCTGATGGCAGGCGGTTCAGGGACGCGACTTCGCCCGTTAACTTGCGATCTACCAAAACCGATGGTGCCGATTCTCAATCGACCGATCGCTGAACATATTATCAATTTACTCAAAAGACATCAAATCACAGAAGTGATTGCCACACTGCATTACTTACCTGATGTCTTGCGGGATTATTTTCAAGATGGCAGCGATTTTGGCGTACAAATGACTTACGCCGTAGAAGAAGACCAACCTTTGGGGACAGCAGGTTGTGTAAAGAATATTGCCGAACTTTTGGATGAAACTTTTTTAGTAATTAGTGGCGATAGTATCACAGATTTTGATTTAACAGCTGCGATCGCTTTTCATAAACAAAAACAATCAAAAGCAACTTTAATCTTAACCAGAGTTCCTAACCCCATTGAATTTGGTGTAGTAATTACAGATGCTGAAGGTAAAATTAAACGCTTTTTAGAGAAACCTTCAACTAGCGAAATTTTCTCTGATACTGTTAACACTGGTACTTATATTCTCGAACCAGAAGTTTTAGAATATCTCCCAGACCATACAGAATGCGACTTTTCTAAAGATTTATTCCCCTTGCTGTTAGCTAAAGATGAACCAATGTATGGTTACATCGCCCAAGGCTACTGGTGTGATGTCGGACACTTAGATGCCTATCGGGAAGCTCAATACGATGCTTTAGAAGAAAAAGTCAAACTAGATTTCGCCTATAAAGAAGAAACCTCCGGCTTATGGGTAGGACAAAACACCTACATTGACCCCTCAGCCCATATCGAAACCCCGGCGATGATTGGGAGTAACTGTCGCATTGGTGCAAGAGTGCAAATTGAAGCCGGAACAATCATTGGGGATAATGTCACCATAGGTGCAGATGCTAATCTCAAACGTCCCATTATTTGGAATGGTGCAATCATTGGTGACGAAGCCCAATTGAGTGCTTGTGTCATCTCCCGTGGAACCCGTGTAGATCGTCGCGCCCATGTCTTAGAAGCGGCGGTGGTTGGTTCTTTGTCCACCATTGGCGAAGAAGCCCAAATTAGCCCCAGTGTCAGAGTTTGGCCGAGTAAAAAAATTGAATCCGGCGCAATCTTAAACATTAACTTAATTTGGGGTAATACTGCCCAACGTAACTTATTTGGTCAACGGGGCGTACAAGGATTAGCCAACATTGACATTACCCCAGAATTTGCGGTGAAATTGGGGGCTGCTTACGGTTCAACTTTAAAACCCCAATCCAAAGTAGCCGTTTCCCGTGACCAACGCAACGTTTCCCGCATGATTACTAGGTCATTAATTGCGGGGTTAATGTCAGTGGGTGTAGATGTCCAAAACCTTGATTCTACAGCTATTCCCATTGCGCGGACAGTCATTCCCACCATGAAAATCGCCGGGGGAATTCATGTGCGGGTGCATCCCGATCGCCCAGACTACATCCTGATAGAATTCATGGATGGAAAAGGGATTAATATCTCCAAAGCCCAAGAAAAGAAAATCGAAGGGGCTTTCTTTAAAGAAGATATGCGCCGCGCCCTCAGCCACGAAATTGGTGATGTCGCTTACCCCAGCCAAGTCATAGACCTCTACTGCACAGCTTTTGAGAAACTATTACACGTTTCCACCCTCCGCAACAGTCGGGCTAAGGTGGTAATTGATTACGTGTATGCGGTGTCTGGGGCAGTTCTACCGCAAATGTTAGACAAATTTGGGGCTGATGCGGTGGTTCTTAATGCCAGCTTGAATAAAAATGCTGTATCTACAACTGATAGAGAAGCATTATTAACTCAGTTGGGTCATGTGGTGGAAGCCTTAAAAGCTAACTTTGGGGTGCAGGTATCAGCCAACGGCGAACAACTGATCTTAGTTGATGAGTCTGGTTTCCCCATTCGCGGTGAACTGTTAACCGCACTGATGGTTGATATGATTCTCACCTCTAACCCCAGAGGTACGGTAGTTGTACCGGTGCATTCATCGAGTGCAGTGGAACAAGTCGCCCGTCGTCATGATGGCCGGGTAATTCGCACCAAAGCCAATGCAACAGCCTTAATGGAAGCTTGCCAGAAAAATTCTAATGTGGTGTTGGGTGGTAGCGGTGACACTGGTTTTATCTTCCCGCACTTGCACCCAGGCTTTGATTCCATGTTCTGCATTGCCAAGATTATCGAAATGCTGACAATTCAGGAGCGATCGCTAGCTACGGTAAGATCAGAATTACCCCGCGTCATCCACAAAACCCACACCATACGCTGTCCTTGGTCGGCTAAAGGTGCATTGATGCGCTACTTAGTGGAAACTCACCCCGCCCAAAACCTTGAACTCATCGATGGCGTGAAAATTCGGCAGCCCTTTGATGACAGTTGGCTATTAGTTTTACCAGATGCCAGTGAACCTTTAGTACATCTGTATGCTAACAGCAATGAACGTGATTGGGTAGATGAGACGGTGAGGGATTATCGTTCACGGGTGCAAACCTTTGTAGAAAGACAGCAGGAATATCACCCGGCGGAAGTGTGATACCAATTCGCAATTCGCAATTCGCAATTCGCAATTCGCAATTCGCAATTCGCAATTCGCAATGGACTAACGTCCCGCTACGCTAACGCAATTAAAAAACTTAGATGCAGCAAAACTTTCAGGGTTTACATCTGTATCAGGTTTTTCGTGAAATGGTATGAATAATGAACTACTCACCCCTCAACGAAGTCGGGGTGAGTAGTTCATTAGCGATATTGAAATCTTCCACTACACCGTGCAAGCGGTTAGGGGGAATAGATGTCAAATCCAGACAACAGCGATCGCGCCTCCGAAAGCTGAGAAAATAGCGGATACTACTGCTGTGGCGAATAACCACCAAGCGGCGGAGGCGGCGGCTTTGCGGGTTTCTTCGGCTTGTCTTTGGGCTTGGTGTTTGACTTCTTCTAAACGGCGTTGGGCTTCGTGTTGTAGGCGTTCAGCACGTTGTAGGACTGTGTTCCGGGCGCGTTCAATTTGGTCAATAATCCGATTGGCATCGGCTTCGGAAATATCTTCGCGGGAACTCATGATGGCTACGAGAGTTTCACGATTGAAGGATGAGAGGCGATCGCGTAAGGCTTCAAATCCTGCCTGCGGGTCTTCAAATACTATACGGATATCATGTTTAATCCCATCATAGTTGAGTTCGGGACGCTCTAAGGAATTGAGATAGTTACGAATTCTGGCAAAAATTCCGTCAATCACATCTTGAATCCGGCGTTGAATACTCCGCACTTGTTCCACAAATTGATCACGCACACCGATGATATTATCGGCAATTTGCGCTGCTTCTTGGTCGCTGAGGTCTTCGCGAATTTTCAACAGGGCGATAATTGTGGAACGGTCGAAATGTGACAAGCGATCGCTTAAACTTTCCATCCCCACAGATGGGTCATGCAAAAGTAATTGTATATCCCGCTTGATGCCTTCTGGGTTCAATTCTTCCTTGCCAGTGTACCGTAAATATGATTCCAGATAAGTTTGAAAGTTCTGGACTCTTTGCTGGGTGCGGGTAGCAAGGCGACGGGGTGCGCGCACGATATTGCGAAGGGAAGTTTGCACAGAGTCAATGACTTCATTTACTTGGGCTTCACTCAAGTCTTGACGCTGACTCAATAATTTCACTAAGGTATCTCTGTCTACTTGCGACAACCGCCGCCGCAAAGCCACAACTCCCTCACTGGGATTTTCAAACAGTCGATTTAAGTCCCGTTGAATCCCTTCGGGGTTGAGTTCTGTTTTACCTGTGTTACGTAAGTAATCGGCAATGGTGGTAGTTACAGAATCATATTGTGCTTTGGCTTTGTCAACTACGGCTTGGGGTGTATGGCGAATGCTGTGCCAAGAGTCTTCTACTGTGTTGATGATTTGCTGTGCTTGTTCCTCACTGATATCTTGCCGTTGACTCAGTAATGTTACTAAGGTATCACGGTCAAACCGAGACAACCTAGCGCGGATGGCGGCAATACCTGCTTGGGGGTCGGCGAGTAAAGTTTTCAGGTCAGCCCGAATAGCATCAGGGTTTAACTCGGCTTTATCGGTGTTACGCAGATATGATTCGATATTTAACCAGAGAGTTTCAGCTTGATATTTGGCTTGTTCTCCCAAGTTTTTGGATTCTATCAAAGCGCGATCGCGTTGTTTGTCGATTTCATCCAAAACGCTCTCAATTTCATAAAACTGAAGATCATTGCGTTGCAGCAAGATTTTTTGCATTTCGTGACGGTCAAGAATCGCCAACCGTCTGGAAATGGTTTCATAGTCTGCATTAGGGTCTGTAATCAGGGGTTTAAAATCCCGTTCAATTCCCTCTGGGGTCAAATCAGCCTTAGCTGTCACCAGTAAATAACTCTCGACTCGCCGTTCTAAGTCCTGAGATATTTCCCTTTCTTCCTCCGCCGTCACTAGTAATAATACTTCTTGACGGACTGCTTCTAGGCGATCGCTAATATGTTGAATTTGGCTTTGAGTGAGTAATCCCCTATCTTGAAGAATACTCGCAAAATCTTGGCGAGAGAGTCTTTCTAGTTCCCGCCGCACTGTTCCAGGGTCGGCGGCTGGGTCGTAGATCACATCCCGAAATTCTTGGGCAATTCTTTCTTCACTCAGTTGCCAAGCATAGGTGGTGTGTAGATAGTTTTCCACATCAGCGCGAATGGGGCTGTAGGGTCTCGAAGGTGTGGGTAGCCCCAATTTATCAGCTTGGGCTGTAGCTTTTTCCTTAGCTGTGGTCAAAGCCTGCCAGATTTTTTCCACATCTAAATCTGATAAATCAGTCCGTCCTAAAACTACCCCAGTTAAGGCCGATAGTCCCTGCTGTAGTGTACTTTGAATTCCTCCTGGGGCTGCCTTTTGTTCCTCGCCTTTAGGTGGACGCAGTTCTGCAATTAATCTGTCGAGTTTGGCATTGAGTTCATCAGTTTTAGTTTGTCCTGCTGGGAGAGTTTTGAGATAGTTCACCAGTTCACTCAGGCTATCTTGCATCGGTTGTTGCTGACCCATCACCTGTTGCCAAACACTGTATAAACTATCAGCAATGCGGTTAACATCTCGCTTGGATAAGTCTGTGCGACTGCTAACTAACTCCACAAACTTTTGGCGGTCAATATGACGCAAGTCAGAA
The DNA here is from genome assembly GCF_021596505.1 of Nostoc sp. CMAA1605. Lineage (GTDB taxonomy): Bacteria > Cyanobacteriota > Cyanobacteriia > Cyanobacteriales > Nostocaceae > Trichormus. Next base: position 37,429 of record NZ_PJIZ01000026.1, read on the forward strand.
CTAGCAGCAATGCCTCTGAGTTGTGGATCTTGGAGTAAATTTTCAAATTCCCGACGAATATGAGTTACGTCTAATTCTGGTGGACGCAGCTTTTCAATATAATCTTCTATGTTTTCTCTGATACTGATGGGGTCAATGGCACTGCCTAACTCTCGACGTACCGCAGAGGCGGCGGCTTCAGCTGTAGCGACCACTTGCTGATTCACAGCTTTAGCACCCAAGGCGGCGGTAGCTGTCCCCATAATCGCCTGAAAACCAGAGGTGGCGGTATTCACTACCGAACCAATTAATGAACCGACGGTAGTAGAACTCACCCACACTAATAAGAGAAAGTACGCGCCCCAAATGACCAAGCCTAGAATTGCCCCTAGTCTGGGGTCAAATACCAAAAGGCTTAATTTGACGGAGAGAAATGAGGCGATTAATAAGGCAATGGTGACAGAAATCAATGTCCAAAGTCCCACAGCCGTGCCAATTTTGCGAATTGTACCGCCCAAACTGCCCTCCGAATCACCACTAGAATCAGAGGGACGACCCAAATAAGAAATCCCCGCCGCAACGGAGAGATTAGTTAATACCAATTGGAAAGCAAAGGCTAAAATTACGCCCGACAGTAAAGCCACAAAAAAGCGTGGCCCCGAAGTCAACAAAGATAATTGCGCTGGTGACACACTAGAGGGATTAGGATCAATTGGGACTTGTGCCACCCACCATAGAGGCTTGTAGAGTGTTGTAATGATATCTGTACTTTGAAAAAACATTGTATTTCCTTGCACTAGTCGGTTAGAAAATTTGGTTAATTAGTTTGTGAGTAGCAATGGTGGTTTAAGTATGTCTTTATGGGTTTGGCTACATTTTTGGTTATTATTAGAATCCTGAAAATTAACAGCTAAAATCATCTCCCTAAAGATTGAAAGCATATCTGACGCGAGATAGAAGTTTATTTCTTATGTCGGGTTATTTTCAATAAATGGGAAAAAATAACTAAATAAAGCCGAATATTTCAGAACAAAAAGGTTATTTTTTGATAATTTTCCAGTAATTATTTATTTTAGGAATTAACTGGCTTTATTACAGTTACATACCAAAATTTATATTTATTTACAAATATGATATCCATCACCTCCAGAAGATGGATTTGATACTAGACAAATGCTGCCACTAATCGTCCGCAAGAAGTGTGCAGAGATTGTATCTATTGACGGAAAGCAATCACATAATCGCTAGCTAAAGTTAAGTTAAGTAACAAATTGTTTGGAGTAAAAAAATGGAAACACGTTCTTCCAGTAGTAATCTGCCAACAATTGCTACAGAGTATAACGGACGCGATCGCAACGCCTTTTTATTTGGTTGGACACCCCAATCAGAAATCTGGAATGGTCGGTTAGCGATGATTGGCTTTCTCGCCTATTTATTGTGGGATTTAGCAGGTTATAGCGTCCTGCGTGATGTTTTACATCTAATTGGTTACTAATACTAATTCAAAATCAGTCAGATTTTCTCAGGTTTTTTGAGTTGGAATCTGGTGATGAATTTTGCATTATTGCTGCATTTAGTAATCACAACAGTCTAGATAGATTAAATAGTTAGGAGACAACAATGGAAACTCGTTCTAATACAGATTTACCACCAGTTGCTAATGCTTATAACGGTATAGACCGCAACGCATTTTTGTTTGGTTGGACACCCCAATCAGAAATTTGGAATGGCCGGTTGGCAATGATTGGTTTTCTCGCCTATTTACTTTGGGATTTAGCAGGTTATAGTGTTCTGCGTGATGTGTTGCATTTGATTGGATATTAAGCCAAATTTTCACGTTATCAAGTAACGCTAGACCTAACCCCCTAACCCCCTTCCCTACTAGGGAAGGGGGAATTCTAATGTTTTAAATCTTCAAATTATTTTGTTTCTTCCCCTGCCCCCTGCCCCCTGCCCCCCTGCCTCATTTGCCCCCTGCCTCTACCTCCCTACTCTCCGAAACACAACTGATAATTTTCAGGAGTCACACTAGGGTTAGTAGTGAGATAATCATTGAGGCGATCGCAGGCTCGATTGAGTAATTGATCTACATCTAAAGTTTGCAGTTCTATCCCTTCTAAATTCCACAATTTAACTGTTGTGTCCTGTCCTCCTGAGACTAATAGTTTACCGTTAGGACTAAAATTCACACTCCTGACACTGCCTTGATGTCCTTGCAAGGTAGTTAATAAAGTTCCGTTGGTGACATTCCACAGTTTAATAGTGCCGTCATCACTAGCAGAAGCGAGAGTTTTACCATCGGGGGAAAAATTGACATTCAACACTAAATCTGTGTGTCCCTGTAGGGTGTATAGTAGCTGACCTTCGATACTCCACAGTTTTACGGTCGCATCTTGACTACCTGAAGCAATCACTTTACCATCAGCAGAAATCGCCACACTCCAGATGCTAGCACTATGACCTTTGAGCGTTTGCAGTAATTGACCATCTAAATTCCAAATTTTGATGGTTTTATCCGCACTGGCGGAAATGATGTTTTTCCCATCGGGAGTAAATTTAATATCTGTCACCCAGCCGTTATGTCCAGACAGAGTACGGAGTAAACGACCGTCCACACTCCACAATTTAATTGTTTTATCTGCACTTCCAGAGGCGAGAATTTGATTGTCTGGACTAAAACTCATCGTCGTTACCCAATGGTTAGGACTTTGCAGAGTGCGGAGTAAAGTCCCGTCTTGGTTGCGAATTTGAATACCTTGACTATTGCTAGCTAAGGCGACTAAATTGCGATCGCCACTAAAACTCACACTGGTAACATCAGGAATGGGTGAAATTAAGGTTTTGGTTATCTGTCCGTCTAAGTTCCAAAACTTCATGGTGCTATCAGCACTCAAAGAAATTACCGTATCACCATTATTAATAAAACTTACATGACTCACACTACCCTTATGTCCATAAAATGTTTTGGGTATGGTTCTATTTAAATTCCAAAGTCGGACGGTGTTATCATCACTAGCCGAAGCCAAAACCCGATTATCTGGACTGAAACTGAGGCTGTTAACTTCGTGAGTATGTCCTAAAAATGTTCCTAAAATACTCCCATCTCGCGACCAGAGGATGATTTTTTTATCCGCACCGGCAGTTGCTATCATCTGTCCGTCGGGCGAAAAAATCACTCGCCACACACCTTCCTGATGTCCTTCCAAGGTTCTCAGTAAAGTACCATCACGACTCCAGAGTTTGACTGTGTGGTCTGCACTAGCGGACGCAATGGTTTTACCATCAGGACTAAAACTGATGCTGTTTACTTCCTTGGTATGGGCGGGTATAGTTGTTAATGTCCGTCCGTCAATACTCCACAGTTTCATAGTTCCGTCATCGCTAGCTGAGGCGATAGTATCACCCTCTGGCGAAAAGCTAACAGCATTCACAGCCCCAGTATGTCCAGGCAGAGAAAGTATTAATCTACCATCACGACTCCATAGTTTCACTGTGTTGTCAGCACTACCAGAAACTATAGTTTGGCTATCTGGGGAAAAACTCACACTATTAACAGCTTGAGTATGGCCTTGCAAGGTATGGAGTAATTTACCGCTACGATTCCAGAGTTTGATTGTACCGTCAGCACTAGCGGAAGCCAAAATTTCACCATCGGGGGAAAAGGTTACACTATTGACCCCATCACTATGACCTGTAAGAGTATTGAGTAACTTCCCATCACTGCGCCACAGATGAATTGTGTTATCTGCACTAGCAGAGGCTAAAACTTCCCCATCAGGGGAAAAACTCACGCTTGTCACCCAAGAATTATGCAGTAAACGGTTGCGTTCTTGGGTAGTGTAGACAGCTTGTTGCAGGATAGTTGCAGTTTGTCCGCGGACTGTTGGCGGAAAGCCCAGGTTAATTTTCTGTACTTCCCTACCTGCTTGGACACTGGTTAACAGCCCTTCTAATTGCTGATGAGAAAGCAAGTAGTTAGCTGCAAGGGAATTGAGGGCTTGAATTTCTTGTAATTGGGCTTTTTGAGTTTGTTGGTAAGCAAGTACAGCTAAACCGAAAGCCGTTAACCCCAAGGTGCTGATAATCGCTACAGCCCGTTGTGCTTGTCGGAGGCGATTTTGTTCTTTGAGTTGCTGTTGTCGTCTAGCTTGTAAACCAGCCGCAATGAAATTTTGGACATCTAAAGATAGTTCATCGGTGTAATTGATATAAATTTCTTCCGCTTCTGCTAACCGTACACCTTGTAAAAGAAAGTCGGCTTGACGGTCATTTTGTACCCAGAGATTAGCAGCTTGTGCAATTTGACGTAGCGATCGCAATCTACTACGATTTTCCTCCAACCACCAGCGTAACGTTGACCAGTGACGAATAATAATTTCATGGGCTACCTCAATCGTCACAGGCGATGAACTAAATAATGTAGAAACCTCCCCTTGTCCCCCCTGTCTACCTTGTCCCCCTTGTCCCTCTTCCACATTTACCACTACCAACTTAGCCGCCGTCAATATCTGCAATGTCCTCTCTACCAAAGCCACCGGATATTTACTCACTACTAACTCTGATTTTCCTACCCGTCGCCTAGTATCTTCAGTTCCTTCGCCTAACTGAGTCAGGGCTAAAAAAATCCATCTAGCACATTCTTGCACTTCCGGTTCTAAACTTTCATAAACTGCTTGGGCTTTCTTTTCTAACGCCCCTTTAATTCCACCCAAGTGTTGCTGATAAGCCTGTAAGGTAATTACACCACCTTCCCGATATTCCCATAATTGTTCTAAAACAAATTCCAATAATGGTAAATAGCCAGGAGAGTAATTTAATTCCTGTAATAATACCTCTACTAACTCCGGTTCTACAGTTAAACCCACTTGTTCCGCCGGATGAATAATAATCCGGCGATATTCTTCTTTAGTTAAGCAAGGTGGTAATAAAACACTGGATTTTTGTAATAATTGAGCTAATTTTGTGACTTCCAAACAAGAAGCAATAAAATCAGCCCGTAGGGTAATAATTAACTTAAACTTCTCTGGGATTTTCTCGACTGTTCCCAAGACAATTTCTAGAAATCTTTGCCGATCTTCGCTAGCTGCTAAGGTGAATAATTCTTCAAATTGGTCTACTACTAAAACTACCATTGGTTCGGGTCGCTGATGCACCCAATGGCTGAATCCTTCCGCACCTTGATATAAAATCCCCTCTAACTGCATTTGCTGATAAGCTTTTTCTCGCTCAGTTCCGCTATCTACCATCCGGCGCGATAAAGTTTCTAGAGGATGTTTTCCAGGACGAAAGCTTCTCACCCACCAATCTTGACTTCCCAGTAATTGTTTACCTCGACGCAGTTGCGCCATCACACCCGCCTGTACTAAAGAAGATTTTCCACTCCCAGAAGCCCCGACTATCCCCAGAAAGGATTTTTTCTCTAACTCAGCTATAAGTTGTTGGGTGAGGGTTTCCCTTCCATAGAAATACTGTGCATCTTCTTCAGTAAAGGCTTGTAATCCAAAGTAAGGACAAATGCCTAAATCAATGCTAGCTGGTGTCTGATTATTCCTATGACTTGTATGGGTGGGAATAATTTCAATCACTCCCTGAGTACCAGATAGCCAAATCTGTAAAGGGAGTAAATTTGCTGTCCAAATTTGTTGCAACTGGCTAATCCAGCTAGCAGCTGATAAACTTGGTTGTGCTTGGGCTGCTTGTAAAGTAGAGTATAAAGCTTGGGCAAATTGTTCGGAGTTTTCTGGTGATGAAGCCGCCGCTATAATACATTGTCCTTGCTCAAAGCCCAGTTGTAGGTCTTCTACCCAATCTTTGACAGTTCCTTGACTATCAGTCAGCACATCTAAAATAATGATTTGTTGGTTGTAGGGAGAACGTCTGAGTTGTTGTCTTAACCAAGAACGACTCAAGCGGGTATCTTCTCCCAGCACTATCATCGGTTCTCCCGCTTCCGTGGTAGCTAAACGTCCCCGCAAATAGAACAGCACCGTGGTTAAGCTTTGCGGTTGAGTTTGCTTTTCTGATTCTATTGTGTGTAAACAAGTTTGAATTATCGTCTGTAAATCTTGGGTGGTATGAGTGCGCGGCCAATAATCTATTTCAAAACCACCCACAGCCTGCAATAGCTTACTTAACCCCAAAATAGTCTGATTGGTAGCTAATCCTTCTATAATTAACGCTTGTCGGCTGTCAGCAACTTCTAGTAATGCAGGTTTCACCCCTAAAATAATCTCACCTACTCCTTCCACAATGCGTTTAGGCGTTTGTAGGGGGTATTCTGAATAAAGTTTGTTGTCGCCTCTGGTGCGATTTTGTTGGTTAATTAAGCGTAATTGCTGGTTAGTTTGTTCTATATATTGTTTAGTTTGGTGATAAACATAACGATAAAGCCCGTCTGCATCAATTAAACCTTGACTATCCGCCGCCTCACCCCGTAAACCCCGCATCAAATAATAGGTAAATACTCCGTGTCCCAATTCTGGGAATTCCCATGACTGTTGATTAGTGTCACAGGATAGTAGAGCGTAAAAACCTTTACTTTGCTTGGCTCTATGGCGGAGTAATTCCACTATTTGGGGAGTGGGGTTAGGAACAGCAGACTGGCTAGTGTCGCCTCTTGCGCCTCTGAAGGTGAGGCTACCACTATGACAAGCATCCAGCCAAACTAATTGAGTTTGTGCCTGACTATTCCCTAACAGTTGTAAAAGTTCTTGTAACCTTAAACCTGTGTGGAGTAAATCATCAGTTTGGGTATCTGCTAGACACAAAATCGCCTGTTGGGAGTTTGGTTCCAGCATTCCGTGACCGGAGAAATAAAATAATATGGTGTCTTGTGGTTGGGCTGTGCTGACGATTTGGTTTAAACTATCACGGACTTTAGATAATAGGGGCTGTTGGGGGAAAAAATCGTGATGAACCCATTCTTGTTTATGGGGAAAGCCTTGTGTCGCATCAGCTAAAGCCGCCGCCAACCCTTGACAGTCAACAGCCGAGTAACGCAGCGAGGGAAGTCTCTCATCTTGGTATTGGTTGACTCCCACTAGCAACAACCAGAGCTTCGCTGCTCCTGTTTCTAGGGTGTGAGTAAGATGGCTGGTAGCAATACCGAATGGAGACATTGTTTTAATTAGTTATTAGTCAATAGTCAATAGTCAATAGTTATTAGTTTTCTCTCCCCTGTCTTCCTTGTCTCCCCAGTCCCCAATACCCAGTCTCCAATCCCTTGGATATGACTAGTTGCGTGTTGGTTAACTGTAATCAACAGGTAGGTTTCGTTATTTTATTACAGCTTCATATCTCAAGACTGCTGGAATCTTTAATAATTTTATACATTTTCTATCTTTGGTGATATCTACAAAAAGATTGTTGAATTTTTATAGCGAGAAAATTTGTCAAAGTGGCGACAAAGATTAAATGGGTTTTGATAGAGTGTTGGCAGTTAAGCGATCGCTTGTTTCAATCTAGCGCAGCATATCCTGGTTGCTCTCCAAAAAAAGCAGCCAGACTAGATTAAGTCTGCTGCTATGGTTTGAGGCGTTGCTTGCTACTTAAAAGTGCTGAATATGCACTTTAAATCGATAAACTCTTGTTGATTTCCTCTGTTCATTACCTCGTTCAATTTGGGATGAATGAGGTTTTTTATTGTAAAAATTAGTATTATTTGCTGGCATTAATCCCAATGACACCAATCACAATTAAAGCGATAGAAATAAATTTGGTGAGTGACATAGATTCACGAAACCAAATAATACCAATGCCAGCGATTAACATTGTTCCTAAACCCGACCAAATTGAGTAAGCTACACCCACATCAAGTTTCTCTAGGGAAAGAGTAGAGAAAGTAAAACCACAACCATAAAATACAAATATCAATATTGAAGGAATTAAGTTTCTAAAGCCATCAGATAGTTTCATGCAGGTTGTGCCTAAAACTTCAAACAATATTGCTGCCATTAAGTAAATCCAATTAATTAACATATGTGTTGTGAATCTTTGACAAGAATATCGTTGTTATCGTCAATCTCTACTGTATGAAAGTTTTAGTAAGTAGTTCTGCTATTTAGATGACAGAGAATTAATTAAACATGAATTAATGATATCTCAGTAAATCCCTATTTTCTCTGACTTAAAAAAGGAGTTTAGTGGTGTAAGGGTATAGGGGTGTAAGGGAAAGACTTTTTTATGTTTTCTTGTGTAAGCAGTTTATGACTGCTACTTAATAACTGTTATTTCTGTTAACAAGTCGTATCTCTATATATAGAGAGATACGACTTGGTTTTATAACTTTGTAGGGTTTACCGAACAAGATAAAACTGGTTTACCGTAACGTTTAGATGAGTTCGGTAATCATCATGATACAGGTGATAAAAACCGAATTTACACCTACAGTATTCCTGAATAAGATAAGAACAAATCAAACAATAAACATTCCGTTAAACACCAACTTAATTCTCATAGGAGTGAAACATATGGCACTTATTCACTGGAATCCTTTACAAGAATTGAACACCATCCAACGTCAACTCAATCACATTTTTGACGAAGATATGTTAAGCACAACAATTTTAGATCGGACTGCAACTAAAGTTCCTGCTGCGGAACTACAAGAAACAGATGATGCAGTCTACTTAAAACTAGAAATTCCTGGTGTGGAAGCTAAAGATATTGATTTGCAAGTCACCGACAAATCTGTATATATTAGCGGTGAACGGAAATCTCAAACCAAGACTGAAGAGAAAGGTAAAATTAAGAGTGAATTCCACTATGGTAAATTCCAACGTGTAATTCCTCTACCTGCACGCATTCAAAATACTAATGTCAAAGCCGATTACAAAGATGGTATTTTGCATTTGACTTTACCGAAAGCGGAAGAAGAAAAGAATAAGGTTGTTAAAATCAATCTAGATTCTGTTGGTTAATCAGATTTTATAGGTGAAGATATTTAGTCAAAGATCCCCGACAAATTCAAAAAGTCGGGGGTCTTTTTGTACTTAAATGATTTAATATAGGTGTGCATAATTAAATTAGGATTTGCTGATAAATAGACATAAAAGTTATTTTTGCCTATGAAGAGCATAATTTTGTAAGTAGAACATGGTAAATAATTAAAAGTTTGTAGTGTACCCCTACTCTTAAGCAAGCTACGCGCAAGCGTCTGTCTACGACACGCTCCGCGAACAGAAAAGGACTAAAGTCCTTACTACGAACTGAATCCTAGTATTGTTACATTGCTTAACATAGTTTGGTTTTTTCCAGTGGTTCTACTCATAGCAGGAACAGAGAACAGGATCTAAATCTTCTTGGGGTATGAATTCTGTTCTTAAAAGTTGTATCTCACTCACTATCTGCTGTAATTAAGTGTTGTCAAGGTGTAAATAGAGGATTAAGTGTGCTACCGAATATCCGCGCTGCTATTTTTGACATGGATGGGTTACTGTTTGACACAGAAAGCATTGCTCGCTGGGCTTGGAAGCAAGCTTTAGCTAGTCATGGCTATCTGATGAGTGATGATTTTTACTTTGAGTTTGTGGGGCGGGATTTATCTTGGCGGGAAAAATTTCTCAAACAACGATATGGGGGTAGTTTTCCCTTTGAGTCAGTGACAGCACAGCGAATTGAAATTGGCGATCGCCGAGAACTTCAAGAAGGTTTACCATTAAAAGCAGGTGTATTAGATTTACTGCGTTGGTTAAATAATTTTGGTATAGTTATTGCCTTAGCTACAGGGACATCCCGTCATCGCACTATCCGCCGTCTTACCAATGCAGGTATTTTGCAATACTTTACTACTATTGTGACCAGTGAAGATGTTGCTCAAGGGAAACCTGCGCCAGATATCTATTTAGAAACTAGTCGCAGAATTAATATTGCACCTGTGGAGTGCTTAGTATTTGAGGACTCATGTGTAGGTATAGAAGCTGCTTTCAGCGCAGGAATGTACCCAATTATGATTCCCGATATAGAAAAACCATCACCAGAAATTAAATGTTTAGCCTACCAAGTTTTAGACTCATTAGAGCAAGTCTGTGAGTTCTTAGAACAGGGGTTAGGGACTGGGAACAGAGGATGAGGGATAAGGAACTTCCAACTTAAAAAATATACTATCACTGTGTAGGCGGAGGGGCAGGGGGCAGGGAGCAGGGGGAAAAATAACAATGTCTTCTCTCGGAACTTGGATAATTTATTTTCTGGAAGTCCCTAAATTGATTAATCAATAAAGGCGATCGCTGCTCTACATGATTCATTCTAAAATGTTTAGAGCAAAGATACTCCATGTAGCAGCAAGCGATCGCATTTTCTCAACCTACATTCTCTCTAATACTTGAATCCCCAACAAAGATAAACCAAGTTTCAAAGTTCTGGCTGTCAAATCACACAACACTAAGCGGGATGTCCGCAGTGGTTCTTCTGCATTTAATACAGGTACTCCTTGATTGCGGTCATAAAACACATTAAACTTTTTACTTAGCTCATAAAGATACTCACATAAACGATTAGGGAGTAAATCTTCTTCCACAGTGCTAATCACTTCACCTAATTGCAACAAGAATTTCGCTAGAGCAAATTCTGTTTCATGTTGTAATATTACCTTGGCATTGCTTCCTAACTCTGCAAAGTTAATTTCACCTTTGCGGCTAATACCTTGAATCCGAGCATAAGCATACAACATATAAGGGGCGGTATTGCCTTTGAGATCCAGCATTTTATCAAAGCTGAAAACATAGTTGCTAGTACGGTTTTGGCTTAAATCAGCATATTTCACTGCACTAATACCAACTACCCCAGCTACTGTGTCAATAAATTCGGCTGTTTCTTCCCGCTCTTCTGCTTTTAATCTTACTTCTAAATCAGTACGCGCGCGAGTCACAGCTTCATCTAATAAATCCCGCAATCTTACAGTATCACCAGAACGGGTTTTAAATTTCTTGCCGTCTTCACCTAATACTAAACCAAAGGGAACATGAACTAATTCCACATCATCGGGAATCCATCCAGCTTTGCGTGCTACTTGGAAAAACTGAGCAAAGTGATTGGCTTGTCCAGCATCAGTAACGTAAATAATTCGTTTAGCTTCGTCTTTTTCTATGCGGTAACGTAGTGCAGCTAAATCTGTTGTGGCGTAGTTATAACCACCGTCTGATTTCTTTACAATTAATGGTAAAGGTTCACCTTCTCTGTTGGTAAATCCATCCAAAAAGACGCATTTCGCGCCTTGATTTTCCACTAATAAACCAGACTTTTCTAACTCTACTAGAACTCCTGGAAGTAAAGGGTTATAAAAAGATTCCCCTCGTTCAGTTAATTTGATATTCAATAAATCATAAATTACTTGAAATTCTTGGCGTGATTGTTCACACAATAATTTCCAAGCATGAAGCGTATCTTCTGCGCCTGCTTGCAATCTCACTACTTCTTGGCGTGCAGTTTCTTGAAAGGCTTCATCTGCATCAAACCGTTGTTTAGCTTGGCGGTAAAAACTCACTAAATCACCAATATCTAAAGCATTTGCAGTAGTTAATGCTTCAGGATAAACTTCCCGCAGGTAAGCAATTAACATCCCAAATTGCGTACCCCAATCACCCACATGATTTAACCGCAATACATCATGTCCACGAAATTCCAAAATACGCGCAATACAATCACCAATGATCGTAGAACGTAAGTGTCCGACGTGCATTTCTTTCGCAATATTCGGACTGGAAAAATCAACAATTTCCCGTTGTGGGTGTTTAGCGGTGGGAACACCAAGCCTAGAATCTGCGTGAATAGAGTTAAGTTGTGCTTCTAAGTATGCTGTTTTCAGTTTGAGATTAATAAAACCAGGCCCGGCGATTTCTGGGGTTTCGCAAATTTCCGAGACATCCAATTTTGCCACAATAGCAGAGGCGATCGCCCTTGGTTGCTGTCCTAATTTTTTACTCAGCGATAAAGCCACGTTAGCTTGATAATCACCAAACTTAGGATTACTAGCAGGAACTAAAATCGGATCTACTCCGGCGTACTCATCGCCAAAAGCAGCCATCAAAGCCTGTTCTAGTTTTGCCTTTAGTTGTTCTTGTGTAGCGTTCATATAATGAATTGTATTTGTTTACGGGGCTAGGGGCTGCCTACTGGACTGTCTTCCAAGGCTTGATTATTTTAACTCTAAAATCCCGCAATGGTTTCAGCGTCGTGGTTTTGATTGAGTAAAAATGGATAAAGTGAAGCTTACAATCTTCATCTTTACCTTTGCTATTTTAACTGCAAATACTTACCCAAATATGGGAATTGAATTGCACACTAGTCAATCAATCACAAGTAAGAAATTTTTCTACACGCTGCAATACATTATCCAATAAATTAGGATCATTATTATCAAACCATTCAATTTGGGGATAAGCTCTAAACCAAGTCCGTTGGCGTTTAGCAAATTGCCTTGTATGTAAAATAGTTAATTCTTTAGCTATATCTAAAGAAATTTCTCCATTTAAATATTGTTTAACTTCTTGATAGCCTAAAGTATTTAATAAAGGTAAATTAGCACCATATTTTTGACATAAATATTCAACTTCTCCCACTAAACCATCTTGTATCATTTGTGCAGTACGTTTAGCAATACGTTGTGCTAAGTTTTCCACATCACAATCTAGTCCAATTTGCAAAATGGGATAATTCGGCGGATTTTCTCCTTGCTGTTCAGAAATGGGAATTCCCGTCACATAAAATACTTCTAAAGCTCGCAAAGTCCGCACAGGATCATGGGGATGAATTTTTTTAGCTGCTGTGGGATCAACTTGCTGCAACATACCGTAGAGTGTATTTTGTCCCAAGGATTCGAGCTGCGATCGCAATTCATAATTCGGTGCCACTTTAGGAATCTTCATCCCCTGTACAATAGAGCGAATATATAAGCCAGTACCCCCCACCAACAATAGTGGAGAAACACCAAGAGAATTAATTAAATTTTGCGCCTGTTCTTGATAGTCTGCTACCGTCATTGTTTCCTGGGGATCGCAGATATCTATTAAATAATGAGGAACTAATTCTTGTTCCGTCAAAGTCGGTTTCGCAGTCCCAATATTAAACTCACGATAAACCTGACGCGAATCAGCACTGAGAATCACAGAACCCAACCGCATCGCCAAATTCAAAGCCAACCCAGATTTCCCCGTCGCCGTAGCACCACAAATTACGATTAGTTTAGTCATTAGTCATTAGTCATTAGTCATTAGTCATTAGTCATTAGTCATTAGTCATTACTCATTACTCATTACTCATCACTCATTACTCATTACTTCTAGCTTGTCACCTATACCCAGTCCCCAATCCCCAATCCCCAGTCCCCGCACTATGCTAAAATTTTGAAGCCTTTGCCACTCCCCATACCAGACGCTACAAGCTTTTTGTCTTTTCTACTCAAAACCCCCTAGTGTATGTTATAAATCTGTGAAATTTGAAATATTCAAGGAATAAATTCAAAAAACTTATGGGGATACATCCCCTATATAAACTTCTCACAAAATTGCCCTACAGTCGCCATCAAGCCTTTTGTGTTAAAATTTTGGTGTGTTTTGACTTTATAGCCCTTGGGCGATTTCAACCCCACACATCAGGAGAATTTTCATGACGAGCAGTTACAGTGCCGATCAGATTCAAGTTCTGGAAGGTCTGGAAGCCGTCCGCAAACGACCGGGGATGTACATCGGTTCTACCGGCCCGCGAGGACTCCACCATTTAGTTTATGAGGTGGTCGATAACTCTATTGATGAAGCTTTAGCCGGTTACTGTACTCATATAGAAGTTGACCTCAATGCTGACGGTTCAGTGGCGGTGACAGATGACGGTCGGGGAATTCCAACCGATACTCACTCACGCACGGGGAAATCGGCTCTAGAAACTGTATTGACTGTACTGCACGCTGGCGGTAAATTCGGCGGCGGTGGTTATAAGGTTTCTGGGGGATTACACGGGGTTGGGATTTCTGTTGTTAATGCTTTATCAGAAGTTGTAGAAGTTACAGTTTGGCGAGATAAAAAGGTTCATACCCAGCGATATGAACGGGGTATTCCTGTCACTGAACTCATCGCCAAGCCATATAAAGAAGCAAGAACAGGGACATCTGTTAAATTCAAGCCAGATGAGCAAATCTTTACCACTGGTACTGAGTTTGATTACATCACCCTCGCAGCACGATTACGGGAATTGGCGTATTTGAATGCGGGTGTAAAAATCACTTTCACCGATAACCGTCTAGAACTCCTCAAAAGCGATACACCCAAGGTAGAAACCTACGAATATAAGGGTGGGATCAAAGAGTATATCGCTTACATGAATCGTGAGAAGCAACCACTGCACGAGGAAATCATCTATGTACAGGGAGAACGCAATAACGTTCAAATAGAAGTTTCCTTACAGTGGTGTACCGATGCTTATACAGATAACGTCCTGGGTTTTGCTAACAACATTCGGACTGTTGACGGTGGTACTCACTTAGAAGGTTTGAAAGCGGTTTTAACTAGAACCTTAAATGCGATCGCTCGCAAACGCAATAAAATTAAAGAAAACGAATCTAACCTCAGTGGTGAACACGTCCGCGAAGGTTTAACAGCAGTCATTTCCGTAAAAGTTCCAGACCCCGAATTTGAAGGACAAACCAAAACTAAACTTGGCAACACCGAAGTTAGAGGTATTGTTGATTCCTTAGTAGGGGAAGTTTTAACCGAATACCTAGAATTTCACCCCAGTATTGCTGACTCCATTTTAGATAAAGCCATTCAAGCTTTTAAAGCCGCAGAAGCAGCACGCCACGCCAGAGAGTTAGTCAGACGTAAATCTGTACTAGAATCTTCCCCATTACCTGGTAAATTAGCCGATTGTAGCTCCCGTGACCCTGGAGAATCAGAAATCTTTATTGTGGAAGGCGACTCAGCAGGTGGTAGTGCAAAGCAAGGACGCGATCGCCGTACCCAAGCCATCCTGCCTTTACGCGGTAAAATCCTCAATATCGAGAAGACTGACGACTCGAAAATCTATAAAAACAACGAAGTCCAAGCCTTAATCACAGCCTTGGGTTTAGGTGTCAAAGGCGAAGAGTTCGACGCTTCCCAACTACGTTATCATCGGATTGTGATCATGACCGACGCGGACGTAGATGGGGCGCACATCCGAACACTTCTGCTGACATTCTTCTATAGATATCAGCGATCGCTCATCGAACAAGGCTTTATTTACATTGCTTGCCCCCCACTATATAAAGTAGAACGAGGACGCAATCATGAATATTGTTACAGCGATCGCGAACTGCAAGAAATAATTGCCAAATTCCCAGCCAACGCCAACTATACCATCCAACGATTCAAAGGTTTGGGTGAAATGATGCCTGGACAACTTTGGGACACCACCATGAATCCCCAAACTCGCACTCTCAAGCAAGTAGAAATTGAAGATGCCGCCGAAGCCGATCGCATCTTTACAATTTTAATGGGCGATCGTGTCGCACCCAGACGCGAATTTATCGAAACCTATGGTTCTAAACTCAACCTAACAGATTTAGATATCTAGGCACTGGGGACTGGGGACTGGGGACTGGGGACTGGGAACTAGGGACAAGGTAGACAAGGTAGATTTCTACTCCAATGCCCAATGCCCAATGCCCAATGCCCAATGCCCAATGCCCAATGCCCAATGCCCCCTTGCCATCAACGCGATAGTATATTTTTTTAATTGGAAGTCCTTTTTAAATGCTCCTCCTCCCTAAAAACTACACCATTGGGATGAGGAAGGTTAAAAAAAAGAAATTGACTATTGTAAATAAATCTTTATCGCAATGAAATTAAACCAAAGCCATGACAGCAAACAGCAGTTTGGCAGTTAAAGCATTGTTTAATATTCTAGGTGCGGGTAGTCTGATAACCCTATCAGCCTGCGCCCAACCAACTACAGAAACTCCCACAACTAACCTTCCAGAAGCTACCTCAACCCCTGTAAACACAGCAACCGTTCCACCTGTATCGCCTACTCCTACCGTTACTCCAACTTCGCCCACTCCTAACAGCACCACTACATCTAATCGCAATTTAGCCGAACTAGCAACGGCAGCAGCCAACCAAGGACAATTTCAAACATTACTTAAAGCAGTTCAAGCCGCAGGCTTAAGCGATCAATTAACCACACCAGGGCCTTACACTGTATTTGCACCCACTGACGCAGCTTTTGCACAGTTACCCAAAACCACACTTGATAATCTTTTGCAGTCAGCTAATAAACAGCAATTAGTTAAGCTTTTAGCGTATCACGTCATCCCCGGAAGATTTACCTCTCAACAACTCAAATCAGGGCAGGTTAAAACCCTAGAAGGTAAACCAGTTACTATTAAAGTAGACCCAAGCAATCAGACTATTACTGTCAATGATGCTAAAGTCACTCAAGCAGACATTCCCGCCAGTAACGGTATCGTTCATGTAGTAGATAAGGTCATCCTACCCCCAGATTTTTCCAATAGTCTAAACACAGCACCTACAACAACCCCAACCACTCCTCGGTAACTGTAGGGTTTAGGGGTGTAAGGGTTTAGGGGTGTAAGGGTTTAGGGGTTTAGGGGTAAAAATTCAAATAATTTATACCTCAATCCGGTTCAGTTAAGAAAGTTCTCGTGTAAAAGATAAAAAAGCTTATCTGCAACTATATTGATTTACACCCTTACACCCTTACACCCTTACACCCTTACACCCTTACACCCTCACACCCTCACACCCTCACACCCTCATACCCTCATACCCTCAAAACCGAAAAATCCTCGGAATGCAGAAAATCTGCTCAAAAATTGTTCCGGGGAATTTTTTATTATTCGTTAGGTAAAATTGTTTGATAATATACATTAAGAAAATATTAACCTTAATGCTAGCTTTCCCAATGCCAAAAAGCACAAAAATGACTTTGTGTCAAGAGTTTTTCATCAAATTGATTGAATATTATTTTTTATTGCTTGAGTAATTCAAAAAAGTATTAATTTTTGGCTACTAAGCTGTTTAACGCTACCATCAGAAACAGTATTTGTTAAGCTGATATAGCAAAGCCACCAATTAATTAAAATAATCTAACTAGTGCAGTATCTTCAGCATCGAAGATGACAAAATCACAATATTTCCCTGGCAATCAGGTGAATTTATTGCCGTTTTTTAACAAACCACCGCATAGAAAATCACTTTCAAATCTATATGATGACTAAAATCAAGCTTTTGCTTCTCTGAGGCAAAGAGACAATAACAGTCTGTTACTAGCAGGCTAATATGTTCTCTTTTTAACTTGGGAGAGCTAACATTTCATCTGTATTCGATAAAGTTTTGCTTTAAGTTGGCAAAGATCCGGAATCTCAACTGTCAAATCTCTTTTGAATTGATTAAAATATCGTTGGATACAATAATCAAAGTTTGTCAAGATTCAGAGGTTTGAAATCTCAGCATTGCGCTAATGTGTGAATAAGGCTGAATTCCTGACATCTCAATTAACTATCACCAGGGTAGTTTCCACCTCCCTTACTCACTAGTAAAAGAGATTGACACACAAAAAGTTCAGTCTTTCAACACAAGAGCTATCTCCGATTGGTGTCTTGATTTAGTGGAAAGTCTTACCCAATTCTCCGGACTAACACTTTTATGAAGGAAATGTAAAAATGGGTGACTCAATGCTGCCGGACTAAGTTAACATGAAATACACTATTTCTAAGTGATTCATGTTTTACATAATACCAGAAATTGTGTGAAGACAGCTTTAAATTCCAGCGAATGTAAAGATAATGCCACTGCAATTCCCAAAAACTTTAGAGAAAATTTAAGTGCATCACTACCATGTTTTATGTCTTTTTGATAGTAGTGGCTTTACCTTGCTTAATGACTTCATGATTAACACACAAAAAGAGTGCAATTTTTGTGAAACAGGCTACAATCGGAACAGTCTTTATAGGAAAATATGCCAACAGTCATAATTTATTTCTATGAAGTGGTAGATTTTTTTATCAAGACAAGTCTTTTTTGATACAAGCCAGTTATAAAGTTGCCAACAACAGCAAAAATGTTGGCTTCGCATGAAGTGAGTAAGCTACTATCCAGTAAAGCTATTCACATTCGTAATGGAAGAGCAAAACTTCCTTTCAAACATCAGGGAAATCCATCTAAAACCCTATTTTTTTCTTTGTTAACTAGCTCATTTTAAAAAGAGCAGTAACCAAATCTTGAGTAATTGATTCTGCAAGGAGCATGAGGAACGCGGCATGAACCAGGCTAACAACGTACTCGATAGCATTTATCAGCCTGACCTAGAAATAATGAATCAGCCTGAAGAAATCGAGTTAGAAGACCTCTTAATTGATGACGAGGAGGACTTGCTGCTTACCGATGAAGGCGAAATTGATGATTTTTTAGAGCCTCAGTCTGATGAGGACGACGCAAAGTCTGGAAAAGCCGCTAAATCGCGTCGTCGGACACAAAGTAAGAAAAAGCACTACACCGAGGACTCGATTCGTCTTTACTTGCAAGAAATCGGTCGAATTCGGCTATTGCGTGCTGATGAAGAAATTGAATTAGCGCGGAAAATTGCCGATTTATTAGAGCTAGAACGGGTGCGCGATCGCTTGCAAGACCAGTTAGAACGCGAACCAGAATATAAAGAATGGGCAGAAGCAGTCCAACTACCACTATCAGCATTTCGTTATCGTCTGCACATCGGTCGCAGAGCAAAAGACAAAATGGTGCAATCGAACCTCCGTCTGGTAGTTTCTATTGCTAAAAAATACATGAATCGCGGTTTATCATTCCAAGATTTAATCCAAGAAGGTAGTCTGGGTTTGATTCGGGCGGCGGAAAAATTCGACCATGAGAAAGGTTACAAATTCTCCACCTACGCTACATGGTGGATTCGCCAAGCCATCACCAGAGCGATCGCGGATCAATCCCGCACCATCCGTTTACCAGTCCACCTTTACGAGACCATTTCCCGAATCAAGAAGACTACCAAGTTACTCTCTCAAGAAATGGGACGCAAACCCACAGAAGAGGAAATCGCTACTCGTATGGAAATGACCATCGAGAAATTGCGGTTCATTGCGAAATCTGCTCAATTACCAATTTCTTTAGAAACTCCTATTGGTAAAGAAGAAGATTCCCGCTTGGGTGACTTTATTGAATCCGATGGTGAAACCCCAGAAGATCAAGTATCCAAAAACTTGCTGCGGGAAGACCTAGAAAAAGTCCTTGATAGCCTCAGCCCCCGTGAACGCGATGTCTTAAGACTCCGCTACGGCTTAGATGATGGACGGATGAAGACTTTAGAGGAAATCGGACAAATTTTCAACGTCACTCGCGAACGGATTCGCCAAATCGAAGCCAAAGCACTCCGTAAGTTACGCCACCCTAACCGTAACAGCGTGCTGAAAGAATACATTCGGTAGTCAATAGTCAATAGTCAATAGTCAAATCTCCAACTAACTATTTGACTGTGGACTTTGGACTCTTGAATAAACCTTATAAAAACCTGGAAGGTAGTTAATCTTCCAGGTTTTCTATTTATCTATACTTTATCTATTGAAATTACGTGCAGTTGATATTAGAGAACACCCCAGAAGTGCAAGAAACCTTGACCAGAGAGCAGTTCAATTAACACAGCTGCCAAAAAACCGATCATTGCTAAACGACCATTCCAGATTTCGGCTTGGGGAGTAAAGCCCCAACGCCAAGCATTACGGTCTTCAACTACAGGCGCAGAGATTTTTGTTGTGTCTGTCATGGTGGACTCCAAACGCGATTTACTAATGATTGTTGCCCTATGTAAATTAATATAACAATTTTTTTCAAACTAGCAACATTTCTTGATACTTTTCTGATTTTAAATTAGAGGCAAATTTTCTTCTTATTCAAGACATCGCCTCATACATCCCTCTTTTGACAGATGGAATACACGCATTAGCAAGCACTCACTTGCAGTTGTTTCCATAACGAAAGATGAATATTGCAATTATTTATCAATAATCTTAGCAGAGGCTTTTGGGAAATTTCAAGTGCAGGGGTTAGAGAAAACAGTAGCTTTCTGGAATTGCTCTGGATTTAGCCTGCATAGCACAAGCAGTATTGATGTCCACCTACAACTCACTTAAAGCATCCATCAAACTTTCCTATAAAGTGTATGACTATTAATAATCTTTGCTATTAAATAGGAGTTTGACGAAATGTTAGCTTGTTTTAGCTAATCCAAAATTGTGTGACTGTTGATAAGTACCAATTTCATGACGGCTACTTATCAACAGTCACACAATTACTTCTGTTTCAAGCACTGTATGAACCTACGATGACTTAACCTCAGCAACTGTGATGATTTTTTCGTCACGGTTAAGCTGTAGGACGCTTTCACCTTTAGTGTCTCTCCCAGAAATCGGCACTGTATCTGTAGAGATCCGCACTAATCGGTCTTTGTTAGTCACAAGTGCAACTTCAGAATTAGCGATCGCCCCCACCATCCCCACTAAGTTATCTGTTTTGCTGGCAAATTTAATGGCTTGTGTACCCAAGTCCGCACGATTAGCAGCCTTGAGTTGACTTATGGGTAAGCGTTTAGCGAATCCTTCTTCTGTAACTAACAATAAGTGTGTGGCTTGAGTCAAACTCACACAACCCACCATATGTTGATGTTTGAGGATGCGTAAAGCCTGTAAACCCATCGCGGTACGTCCCATGATGGCTAGTTGTTCATCATTGACGGGAAAACGTAGCAATCGCCCGCCAGAACTAGCTATGACTAAATCTTCATCTGATTTGGTAAATTGTGTGACCAACAATTCATCATCGTCTTTGAGTTTGATAATAGTCACTCCCCGCCTTGTCAGGTTAGATAGTTCGCTCAAAGACAAGCGTTTAATGCGGCCTTGTTTGGTTAACAAAACGATTTGCTGAGTTACCAAATCTGTGGGGAGAATAAAGCGACTCACTACAGCTTCTTGAGTACCTTGAGCTGTACTTGTGAGCATAGTAATTAGAGGTCTTCCCCGTGGTGAACGCCCTGTAGTGGGCGGGATATCTCCGACTTTGATGGGGTAGAGTTTACCACCACTAGTCAGCACCAACAAATCTTTGTGGGTATCAGTCAATTCGGTTTGAATAATAAAGTCATTATCATTTAAACCGTTTTCTAGTTTGGCTTTTTTCCCCGATATTTGAATTCGCCGCACATAACCGCGATGGGTAGATTCTAAAATTACTTCCTCTAGAGGTGCAGTAGATTCTGTTTCGGCTTCTGTACTGGTGGAACTAGCTTGTTTATCTGGACTTTTGGCTTTTGGTAATTCCTCTCCCCCTAACTTAGTTCTGCGGGAATCGCCGTATTTCTTTTTGAGCGATCGCAAATCTTTTTTCAAAGCTTTGAGTAATTCTTTGCGATCGCTCAATAGTTTGTCCAGTAAAGTTATTTGTTCATTGAGTTCTTCAAACTCACGCTGTAGATTTTGCTGTTCTAAACTTGTGAGGCGACGTAAAGGCATAGCTAAAATCGCATCCGCCTGACTCTCACTCAAATCTAGCCGGCTACATAGGGTAATTTTGGCTGTGCTACCGTCGGCGGCTTGTCGCAAAATTTCAATGACTGCATCTACATTTGACAAAGCCGTTAATAATCCTGAAACGGTATGTAGGCGCGTTTGTGCCTTGTCTAACTCGTAATTGTAACGGCGATTGAGTGTGTGTTCTCGGAAATTGAGAAATTCCTGTAAAAGTTGCCGCAAACTTAACTGACGGGGTTGTCCATCGACAATTGCTAGCAGAATCGCCCCAAAGTTAGTTTGCAAAGCTGTTTGGTGATACAAATGTTGGAGGATTTCTTGGGGATTAGTATCGCGTTTGAGTTCGATTACAACGCGCATTCCTTCTCGATCGCTTTCATCCCGAATGTCAGAAATTCCTTGGAGGCGACCTTGATTCACCAACTCAGCCACCTTTTCAATCCAACCCGCCTTATTCACCTGATAAGGCAGTTCTGTCACCACAATGGCTGTACGTCGCTTACTACCCCGACCCCCAGGAACCTCTTCGACTGTGGCGACTCCCCGCAACACAATCCCACCTTTACCTGTAATGTAAGCTTCGCGAATCCCCGCATCCCCAACTATTTCTCCACCAGTGGGAAAGTCAGGCCCTGGAATTAACTCTAGTAATTTTTCATCTGCTAAATCTGGTTGGTCGATGAGGGCAATTAACCCATCAACAATTTCTCCTAAATTATGGGGCGGAATATTTGTCGCCATCCCCACAGCGATTCCTGCACAGCCATTCAGTAGCAGAAAGGGCAATTGAGCAGGTAAAACAGTAGGTTCTTGCTGGGAATTATCGAAGTTACCCACAAATTCTACTGTTTCTTCGCCAATTTCTGTCAACATCCCCTCATGGCTAATGGGCGCGAGTCGGGTTTCTGTGTAGCGCATCGCCGCCGGTGGGTCATTGTCAACACTACCGAAGTTACCATGTCCTGCTAGTAGGGGATAACGACTGGAAAAATCCTGCACCAGTCGCACTAGGGCATCGTAGACAGCCTGATCACCATGAGGGTGATATTTACCCAATACATCCCCCACCACACGGGCGCATTTCCGATAAGGTCTATCCGGTGTTAAGCCTAGTTCGTGCATGGCGTACAAAATCCGGCGATGCACAGGTTTTAGACCATCACGCACATCTGGTAATGCCCGCCCGACAATCACACTCATGGCATATTCTAGGTAAGACCGTTGCATCTCGGTGTGCAGGGCTGTTGTGATTACCTGTCCCTTAGAGAGAAGGTTTAACTGTTTTGCCATGAGTTTTTTCCCTGAGATTGAACTATACAAAAATCAGTGTTACTAAATAATGCAGCAAACAAAGCATAACGGATGAAATGGGTTTCATAACATAGTCTTGATTATCACGGTATAAAAAGCCGTAGGATCATCCTTGATGATGAGTGTATACATACACTATTAAAAAGGAGATAAGTCTTTTCATCAAATGCTGGCTGATGCTCACGACTATAAATTGCATACAGTGCTGTATTCAAGTTAATTGCTATGATGAGATTTCTTAATCGTGAATGTTGGTTTCTGGCTTCCCATTGGCGGTATTCTTATTCAACCAAGGGGATTTTAAACTTGGAGTTGATTTTTCCCCCTTACCTCTATACATAAAGTTCTCATGAAAACTGTTTTGATTGTTGAAGATGATCTCATTAATGCCCGCGTTTTTTCTAAGATTTTGACCAAACGAGGTGGTTTAGGTGTTAAGCATACAGAAAATGTCGAAGAAGTGATGAAAATTGCCCAAGCTGGAGAGGCAGACCTCATTTTAATGGATGTTTCTCTCTCTAGAAGTGTTTATCAAGGTAAATCTGTAGACGGCATCAAAATTACCCAAATGTTAAAGTCTGATCCGCAAACCGCCAATCTACCTGTGATTTTAGTAACAGCACACGCGATGGAAGGCGATCGCGAAAATTTTCTCAAACTCAGTGGTGCTGACGGCTATATTTCTAAGCCTGTTGTAGACCATCAACAGTTTGTTGACCAAATCGTGGCACTTCTCCCTAGAGACAACTAATGAAAACTTCAGACATTTTCTGAGGAATATCCCCTCACTAATGTTTCTGATGAACAATTCTTCATCACTTAGTATATACGTACTATATTTATTTCTAATCTGCAAGTAGGAAATTATTCACTCACAAGTTGTCACCCATGCAGGGACTTCCAATTAAAAAATATACTATCGCTTGAGTGAGGAGGGAAAGCCTGACAAATTTAGGTGCTGGAAAATCTTGCTAACAGGGAAGCGAGGGAGATGCAAGTCAGTTGCGAAAAATAAGGGAGTAGAGAAAAGAGGAATTTTTAATCAGGGACTAAATTCCTCACTACTCACTACTCCATGACAAAACGCAATTTATTTTCGCGACTGATCTTTAATTTGTGGGAGTTGATGCGTCAACTATTTCGGCGCATTTTCTTTTTGTTCTAAAGCAGCTTGGATGCGCGGTAATTCCAGGAATTTTTGCGTATCAGACAGTAAGCGATCGCCCCAAAGATTTTCCTTGAGAAAATCTAAATTGGCATAG
The DNA here is from genome assembly GCF_021596505.1 of Nostoc sp. CMAA1605. Lineage (GTDB taxonomy): Bacteria > Cyanobacteriota > Cyanobacteriia > Cyanobacteriales > Nostocaceae > Trichormus. Next base: position 61,501 of record NZ_PJIZ01000026.1, read on the forward strand.
CGTTGATCAATACGCAAGGCTGCTTCTCCTAGCGATAACCCCTGTTGGCGATCGCCTTTATAATATAGGGCGACAGCTAGAGCAAGTAATGGTTCTGCGGCTTGCTTATCAATCGCCACAGCATTTTGCCAGCGTTTAATAGCTGCGTCAACATTACCTTGTTCGTATTCAAGTAAGCCAATGTTATTAATTGCCGGCCAGAATTTTTGGTCTTGTGCTACAGCTTTGTTATATTGCGCGATCGCATCTGGTAAGCGTCCTACCATGTAGTAAGCATTACCTAAATCAAATAATCCTTCTGGGTCGTTGGGTTTTAACTTCAACCCTGCTTGATAATGTTCTATAGCTGCTGGATATTTTTTTTGTTGAAAATTGGCTGAACCTAACGCAAATAAAACATCTGCATTTTTGGGATTTAGGGATTTGGCCTTATTTAAAGATGCGATCGCGGCATCATAATCTTTGGTTTGCAGCTGCAACCCACCCAAAAGAAACCAAACTTTGTCATTACCAGGAGCCAATTGACTAGCTAGTCTAGCTCTTGGTAAAGCCAACTCAAACTGTTGAAACTGTCCCAGTTGAGCCGCTTCTTGCGCTAAACCCAATCCCTGCTTTTCTAATTTAGCCGTATCTAATTGCAAAGCATGAGGTATTAACGCCTGAGCATGAGCCGTGTTTGGTACACTCCACAAACCACAGACAACTAACAGAGAAACTAACCGAAAGTATTTAGGCACACTACCGCCTCTTAAATCACATATCACATAATCTTTCAGCTAGCTTAAACGATATCCGCTTGAGGTGGCAGGCAAATTTTACAAGTTGTTAGCACAAAAGTAGCAAATAGCAAACGGGAATAGGGGAGACAAGGTAGACAAGGTAGACAAGGTAGGAAATGAGAAAAACTATTCCCTGTTCCCTAATGACTCTTGACTCTTGACTATTGACCCTCGACCAGATAAATTAATAAGTGTCCAATTACTTATTTATGGCTCGTACTCCTAAAATCACTAACCAGCAAATCTTAGATGCTGCCCGTGAAGTCTTCCTACAAAAAGGCTTTAGTGGCTCCACCCTAGAAATTGCTCAACGAGCTGGGATTTCGGAAGCATCTATCTTCAAACGCTTCGCCACTAAAGAAGACCTATTTTTTGCAGCTATGGGTATGCCTGATACAGCCCCTTGGATAAAAGAATTAGAGGTTCTTTGTGGACAAGGTGATCTCAAGCAAAATCTAGTTGCTATATTCCTCCAGATTTTAGACTTTTATAGCGTCGTCTTTCCACGTATGATGATGCTCCGCTCTCGTGGCATGGATTTACCAGAGATGAGAGGTAAAAATGCAAAACCTGTTCAAGAGTTAAAAATATTAATGGATTTTCTAGAACGAGAGATGAATCAAGGGCGGCTTCGTTCTTGTGATGCTCAAGCTTTAGCTCATATGATCATGGGTGCGTTGATGAACTATATTTTTCTGGAGCAAATATCATCTCCCATGACTTTACCTACACACTCACCTCAGACGGGAACAGAACTTCATCAATCAGAAAAATCTTCAACAGCCACAAGATTATTTGTAGAAAACTTAGTGGAGATAGTCTGGCAGGGAATTGCACCTCACTAAACAATTGGTGTTGCATGATGAAGGGATGAATTGAGCCAAATCGGAAAATTTCATGAGGTGGCGATCGCCTCTAAACTTAGCAACACCAAGAATGATCGAGCCAACTCAAAATTTTTTTGCTTAATTAATAAGTTAGTGCTTACATTTTATTGCTGAGGGTAATTTTTATGTGGCTACGTCGTGCTTTTCTGTTAGGAATTATCTGCTTTTGTTTTGGGCTTAACTTTTTTTTAGCTGCACCATGTCCTCAGTCACAACCATTGAGTTTACCAATGCCTGAGCAAAACTATTTGTGGGAATTTCAATTGATCGAAGTATCTCAATTGTTCAATTTGACATTAGAACAGCAGCAGAAACTAGCAATTAATTTTTATCAAAATCAAGAACAAATACTGCAAAATCAACAAATACTACAGCCAGTTTCATCAGATTTAATCACCATGATGATGGGAACTGCCACGACAGATGAAATCCGTGATAAATACCAACAACTGCAAAATTTATATTTGGCGTTAGATAATATGAGATTTGAAAGTATGTTAATAATACGAGAAATACTTAAACCAGAACAACGTCAACATTTATTTGATATGTTACAGCCCAACAATCATGAAGAATTTAATTACTCAAAATTATCATCATCTGATTGTATTACTGAAATTACTGGCTGATTGAGATTGGTGTAGTTAAATATGTAGGAGTTGACAGCTATTATCAATACTTTTACCTAATTTTAAATATGCGGTAGTTAATTATAGCTTTTCTGATTCTGTTGAAGCATAAATAAATGATTAAACACAGATAATTTTGGAACTTAGCAGACTGGTAAAGGCTAAATTCAGAATCTTACTAATTACCAAAACTGACATAGAAATGACAAATCAGATGGACAGATGTCATCAGTAGCTTACTAATGAGGCTATGACTTTTTTCCTACATCAATGCCTATATATTAATGACTTTCTTCACTTATGAGATGGCTAAAACGGCGGTGATAATTACTGGCATAGCCGGATAGATTCCCTACACCGGAATACCAGCAAATAGCAACAACAGTACAAACCAGGAAATATTTTTATGTTAAACCCAAAACGTGCCATCCTCTTACTAGGAACAGTCTTACTTTTTTCGCCTTTAGCAATGGGTACACCAGCACAGGCACAACCAAGAAATTCTCATAGAGCAGTAGTTTACACCAGAGAGTCTTACCCCAGAGTAGTCAGATTGCGAAATGGGGACTACCGATTGTCTAATGGGCAAGTGGTTTCTTCTCGGAGAGTAGTAAGACTACGTACCGCAGGTTACTATAGACTGCCTAATGGGGATATTATTCTACCTAGTCGAGAAGTTGTTCCTGTGAGAAGAGTAGTAAGACAGAGCAATGGTTTCATTCGCTTACCAAACGGTACATTAATTCGACTCTAATTATTGCTCATCAAGGGGCTTTTAGGTTACAGTTCTAGCCTGGCAAAACTAGCTCTGTAACCGCTTTCTGTACAAATTTAATACAGGATTAGAAATGACGATTGAAACATCAAACCCTGTAGATACACCAGCATTAGTCACACCAACCAAGAAAAAAAGTAGAAACTGGCTAGCTTGGTTGATTGCTCTGACTCTTTTAGGTGGAATTGGTTACACCATTTACTATCAAGTAGCGGTGAGTCCCCGCCAAGAAGCACGGCGCAGAGTGTTGACACAAGCTGTAGAGCGACAAACTTTATCGATCACGGTGACAGCTAACGGTACTGTCAAACCGGAACGCTCGATTAACTTAAGTCCGAAAAATTCTGGTATTCTCAAAAGACTGCTAGTCAAAGAAGGGGATTTCGTCAGACAGGGTCAGATTTTAGCCTACATGGATGATTCCAACCTGCAAGGACAACTCACCCAAGCAAGGGGACAACTGGCACAAGCCGAAGCAAATCTGCAAAAAGCCCAAGCTGGGAATCGCCCTCAAGATATTGCTCAAGCTCAAGCCCAATTAGATGAAGCCCTGGCGAATTTGCAAAAAGCGGAAGCAGGAAATCGCCCCCAAGATATTGCTCAGGCTCAGGCGAGGTTAGCGAGTAGTCAAGCTAACTTGCAAAAGGCAGAAGATGATTTTCGTCGCAATCAAGAACTTTATAGCGCAGGTGCGATCGCTCTCCAAGTTTTGAACCAAAAACGCGCTGATCGCGATAGCGCGCAAGCCCAAGTGAATGAAGCAAAACAAGCCTTAGCACTACAACAAGCCGGTTCGCGTCCAGAAGATATTGCCCAAGTACGGGCTGTAGTCAAACAAAGACAAGAAGCTCTAGCATTACTCAAGGCTGGTTCGAGACGGGAAGATATTGATGTGGCGCGCGCCCAGGTGATATCGGCTCGTGGTTCACTACAAAATACTCAAGCTCAAATTAACGACACTGTACTACGCGCTCCTTTTGACGGTATTGTTACCCAAAAATATGCTGATCCTGGGGCATTTGTGACACCTACAACCTCTGGTAGTGCAGTATCTTCCGCTACATCTTCATCAATTTTGGCCTTAGCCGCAACAAATGAAGTAGTTGCCAATGTTTCCGAATCTAATATTGCCAAAATTAGCTTAGGTCAGAAAGTCACCATTAGAGCAGACGCTTACCCTGGCAAAACCTTTACAGGTGAAGTGAGCCAAATTGCAGCTCAAGCCACAGTTGAGCAGAATGTCACCAGTTTTCAAGTCAAAATCCGACTTTCCGACCCCGAAAATTTATTGCGATCGGCGATGAACGTCGAAGCAGACTTTCAAGTTGGTGAAATAGAAAACGCCTTAGTTGTACCCACAGCTTCAGTAGTACGTCGGGAAAATGCTACAGGTGTATTTATTATGGGTGCAAAGGATAGACCAGTATTTACTCCCATAGAAACTGGAGTCACAGCCAATAATTTTACAGAAGTGAAATCGGGACTGACTGGTAACGAAAAAGTTCTGCTGAGTTTCCCACCAGGAACAAGAACCCAATCAACCCCAAGAGGTGGACTGTTACCAGGGACAGGGGGAGGTCGTCGTTCTCAGTAATGCTGTTAGGGGCATAAGGGCGAGTATGTATAAAAAATCTTTAAATTTAAGCATATGATTCAGGGTTTTTACAAGGCGATTCATCCTCGTGCTAAACAGGATAATTCCCGTTCAGTGCCATTTTTAGAAATTTTGTCAATGGCAACGGAAACCCTGTGGAGTAATAAATTACGCACAGGATTGACCATGCTGGGTGTGATTATTGGTATTGCTTCTGTAATTGCGATTACTTCCGTAGGACAAGGAATACAGAAAAGCGTAGAGCAGCAAATTCAAGCCTTGGGAACAAACGTGCTGCAAATCTTAGCGGGATCTGCTAGGAGTGGCAATATTCGTCAAGGTGTGGGTTCTAGCAGTACCTTAACTTGGGAAGATGCCAAAGCGATCGCCCAACAAGCACCCTCAGTTGAGATTGTCTCTGCTTACTTACAACGGAATGCCCAGGTAGTTTACAACGGAGAAAACACGACTACTACCATCTACGGCACAGATTTAAACTACCCAGAAGCCAGAAACACCCATCCCCAAACAGGAAGATTTTTCACACCAGAAGAACTGGACACATCTGCACAAGTGGCAATTATCGGGCCGACAGTGCAGAGAACCCTGTTTGGAAGTAGTGACCAAATTATTGGGGAAAAAATCAGAATTCAGGGAGAAGCCTATGAAGTTATCGGCATTATGGAACCGAAAGGTTCTCAAGGCCCAATGGATAGGGATGATCAAATTTTCATTCCCTTGACGAGTATGTCAAAACGTCTAGTGGGTAACAATGCCCTGACTGGTGTTTCTGTCAGTGGTATTTTAGTTACAGCAGAAAATCAGGAAAAACTAGAAGCCGCACAATTTCAAGTTACTAATATTTTGCGCTTGCGGCACAATATTTACCCCCCAGAACCAGATGACTTTCGCCTGACTAACCAAGCGGATATTGTCAGTACATTTACGAATGTAGTAGGTTTATTTACTATCATGGTAGTAGCGATCGCAGGCATTTCCTTGGTAGTGGGTGGAATTGGGATTGCCAACATCATGCTAGTTTCCGTTGTAGAAAGAACCAAAGAAATTGGCATTCGTAAAGCATTAGGCGCGACAAATTCCGCCATTCTCAATCAATTTTTAGCAGAAGCGATCGTTATTTCGATTATTGGCGGCAGTGTCGGGATAGTTAGCGGCGTGTTAATTGCCTTTGGTGCGTCTACTATTTTTAAATTTCCCTTTGTGATTTCAGTCGTATCAGTCATCGTTGGCTTTGGATTATCACTGGCTGTTGGCTTAGTAGCAGGAGTCATTCCAGCCAGGAATGCTGCCAGATTAGATCCCATTACGGCGTTACGTAGTGATTAACAGCACTCAGCACTAAAAAAGAGGTATAAAGTCAATGATTTGGTTGGAATCTATTACGAAAACTTACCAGTTAGGTGAAGTTCGAGTTCCTATCCTCAAAGGCATTCAACTTGGAATTACCGCCGGAGAATATGTTGCCATTATGGGGGCTTCTGGTTCAGGTAAATCTACATTAATGAATATTTTGGGATGTCTGGATCGTCCCACCAGTGGACTTTATAGCTTTGAGGGTAGAAATCTCACTACCTACGATGATGATGAGTTAGCCTACATTCGCAATCACAGGATAGGCTTTGTTTTCCAACAATTTAACTTATTACCACGAGCCACGGCGTTGGAAAACGTCATGTTACCGATGGTTTACGCCAATATCCCCAAGCGAAAACGCCAGCAGAAAGCCTTAGAAGCCTTAAAAAGAGTAGGGCTGGAACAACGAATCCATAACCGTCCGAGTCAACTTTCTGGTGGACAACAACAGAGAGTGGCGATCGCCCGTGCTTTAGTAAATCGGCCAGCTTTAGTTCTAGCGGATGAACCGACAGGTGCGTTAGATACAGAAACATCTTACGAAGTGATGAATTTGCTCACCGAACTGAATGAGCAAGGAATCACAATTGTGATTGTCACCCACGAACCAGATATTGCCGCCCAAACTAAAAGAATTATTCGCGTCCAGGATGGTTTGATTGTCGGCGATCGCAACTCTCACCGACAAGCTAGTTAACTAATCTGACAACATTTGAATAGAACAAGGTAAATCATTCAAGGTTTGTAGTGAGAACTTTAGTTCTCTCTACGAGACGCTGCGCGAACAAAAAAGGACTAAAGTCCTTACTACGAACTTAGTGTTAAACCTAATTTTGAGAGGATGCAGACACGAATATGTCTGCATCCTCTCATTATTTTTCGCGTCTATTCACCCATATGGATGATGTGACTCCAATATTAGGGAGGATAATTCTCCATGCCCTATGCCCCATGCCCCATTCCCCATTCCCTATGCCCTATTTCATTCACCTTACAGGGTGAAGGCACATTTAATGAATCAAGGCTAGGATGACTGTTAAATCAGAAACACAACTAGTGAATTAAACTTAATAAGTGTTAAATAAATATATATTTCTACAATATTCTTAAAGATTCTCATTCCTCATCAAACCACCAATACTTTTCATAGACCACTACTTATGATTGCGTACATCGAAGTTCCCTTGATTGGCAAAGTTAAGCACCCAGCTAGGTGGGTGATGGGGTTTTTAGTAGCTGGGAGTTTAATTGCTGCTGCAACTAGTTACAGTCTTGTGAATCGCGGCAATAGTCAACAAGATGTCACGCAACTGACTGTACCTGTAGAGGCTAAAAATGTGACTTTACGGATTACAGCCAGTGGCAAGGTTGTTCCAGTACAGAGTGTAAATATTAGCCCCAAAAATCCTGGTGTCTTAGCTGAGTTATATGTAGAACAAGGCGATCGCGTTGAGCAAGGACAAATACTAGCACGGATGGATATAGGTGATATCAAAGCTCAAGTCGCTCAGTATCGCGCCAATTTAGCCCAAGCCCAAGCTCAATTAGCTGAAGCCTTAGCAGGGAATCGTCCTCAAGAAATTGCTCAATCTAGAGCGCGTTTAGCCCAAGCCCAAGCCCAATTAGCTGAAGCGAAATCGGGGAATCGTCCCCAAGAAATCGCTAAAGCCCAAGCCCAAGTAGATGCAGCCCGTGCCAGAGCAAATTACACTACAGAGCAGGTAAAACGTTATCAGTATTTATACCAGCAAGGGGCGGAGAGAAAACAACTACTTGATCAGGCTGTTAGTGAAGATAAAAGTGCGAGAGCTAATTTAGCTGAAGCCCAAAAACAACTCTCGTTGCTACAAGTTGGTAGTCGTAGCGAAGTCATCGCTGCCAGGGATGCTGCTGTCACCGAAGCCCGCGCGGCCTTGGTATTGTTGCAAGAGGGTAGCCGTAAAGAAGAAATTGCCCAACGTCAAGCTGCTGTGAAAATCGCTCAAGCGCAGTTAGCCGCCGCCGAAGTCAGATTGCAAGACACTGTAGTTACTGCGCCATTTTCCGGCATAGTTACCCAAAAATATGCCAATATCGGGGCTTTTGTAACTCCTACAACTTCCGCTTCTAGCAGTGCATCAGCCACTTCTAGTTCCATCGTAGCTGTCGCTAAAGGCTTGGAAATCTTAGCGCAAATCCCAGAAGCTGACATTGGCAGAATTAAACCAGGACAACAGGTGGAAATTGTCGCGGATGCTTATCCTGAAGATATTTTTCAAGGACGGGTGCGTTTGATTGCACCAGAGGCTGTTGTAGAACAGGGTGTAACATCCTTTCAGGTGCGGGTAGCTCTGGATACTGGTACAGATAAATTACGTTCTGGCTTAAATGTCGATTTGACCTTTTTGGGCGATCGCCTCAACAATGCTTTAGTTATCCCCACCGTTGCAATTCTCACCGAAGAAGGCAAAACAGGCGTATTAGTTACTGATGCTAAAAATAAACCGCAGTTTCGAGAAGTGAAAATTGGCGCGCAAATCGAAGATCAAACCCAAGTTGTATCAGGAATCCAAGCAGGCGATCGCGTGTTTATTGACTTACCTAAAGATTACAAAATCCAAAAGGCAAAGGAAAAACAAAACCAATGAACTTCCTAGAAAGTATGCAAATGGCAGGGAAGACTCTGCTAGCAAATAAACTACGTAGCGCACTCACCATGTTGGGTATAGTCATTGGTAACGCTTCCGTAATTGCCATGATTGGGATTGGGGAAGCGGGACAAAGCTACGTCAATAAACAATTGGAATCTTTGGGGCCGAATGTATTATTTATCATTCCAGGGAATCAGGAAACTGAACGCATTTCCAGAGACTTGCCCAAGACTCTAGTATACGAAGATGCCAAGGCGATCGCTAGTCAAGTACCCACCATTGCCAATATCACAGCTGAATTAAATAGTCGGCAAGTAGTGACTTATAGTAATAAAAATACTGATGTCAATATTATTGGCACAACACCGAGTTTTTTAATAGTCAGAGATTTTGAAGTTGACCAAGGCAGATTTTTTAGCGACGTAGACATGAAGCGCAGCAACCAAGTTGTAGTTATGGGTGCAAAGTTAGCTAACAGACTGTTTGGCAATAGTAATCCGGTAGGACAACAACTCAGAATCAAAGATACCAGCTTTCAAATCATCGGAGTTTTAGAAGGCAAAGGTTCAAATTTAGGTGTGGATTATGATGATTCAGCTTTAATTCCCGTGTTTACAATGGCGAACCGCATCGTAGGACGGACTTCTCCCTACGGTTTGGAGTTAAGCTATATTGTCGCTTCCGCCAAAAACGCTGAAAGCGTGGATGCAGCAGCATTTCAAATCACGAATTTATTACGCCAACGCCACAAACTCATCGGTGAAGACGACTTTACTATTAGGACTCAAAAAGATGCTTTGCAAGTAGTGGGACAAATCACTGGTGCATTAACCACCATGTTAGCAGCGATCGCCAGTATCTCATTATTTGTAGGCGGTATCGGCATCATGAATATTATGCTCGTTTCCGTCACCGAACGCACCCAGGAAATCGGACTGAGAAAAGCCATTGGTGCTACAGAGCAAGATATTTTACTGCAATTTATGATTGAGGCAGTAATTGTATCAGCCATTGGCGGCTTAATCGGCACAGGGATTGGTGTCAGTGGCATTATGTTAGTAGCGGCTTTGACACCTTTAGAATCAGCCTTATCTCCCGTAGCGATCGCTTCCACTGTCTGTATTTCCGGTGGTATCGGTTTATTCTTCGGTGTAGTCCCCGCCAGACGCGCCGCCAAACTCGATCCCATCGTGGCATTAAGAAGCATATAGGAAAGGCAAAAGGCAAAAAGAAAAAGGAAAAAGGAAAAAGATCAAAAATAAAAGGCAAAAGATGTTTTTCTTTTGCCTTCTGACTTGTTTGAAATCAGAGAATTTATATTACTTTCCCTTACACCCCTATCCCCTTACACCCTTACACCCTTATTAACGGGATTCCGTTCCTTGATTGGGGCTTCCGGCCACGCTATCTTCTCCTGGTGCTTCTGGTTTAGCAGTTTCTCTCGCATCAGATTGAGAAGCATCACCAGTTTTGCGGATATCTTCTTGGAGAGGGGTTTGGTAGCCACCGGAAGCGGTGGGTGTAGTTTCTTGATTTTTAGATTTTTGTTTCTTTTCTTCAGACATAACTATACTCCTTCATTTATTTCAGGCATCATTATAAAAATTTAGAGATGGTAATTTTATCTATCTAGAATCTGGTTATCTTTAATTGCTTAGTCTATCGAAAGTATTGTTTAGCAACGCGAGTAAACTTGGCAAGAAGCAACAAAATTGAACCATTATCACTCAAAATATCTTCTATTCCCCATTGAAAAAGTATTTATGAGACAGAGCGAGTTATCACTGCCATCTGGATGTAGACTAAGAAAAGCAGCATCTCAGGATATGCGATCGCTCAGACGATTAGTTTTGTCAGCTATGCTTGACCCTACCCAATTACACTGGCAACAATTTTGGGTAATTGAATTTCAAGGGGAGGTCATAGCCTGTGGACAATTGCGTAACTTTTCTCAAGCTCAAGAACTCGGTAGTCTAGTTGTTAAACCAAATTGGAGAGGTCGCGGTTTAGCAACTTTCCTCACACACTATCTCATCACTCAAGCCACACAGCCTTTATATTTAGAATGTTTAGGTCAGCGACTAGCACAGTTTTACAGTCACTTTGGTTTTGTGCAAGTAGACTTTGAAAATTTACCTCAATCACTCCAAAACAAATTTAAAATCTCCCAATTAGCTAAAAAAATCCTGAGAGTTCCCGTAATTTTCATGCAACATCAAGGCGAAGCAACGCTAAATCAGAACTCTTAACCATCTTCACAGCAACACCACTCACCACTCCTCACCCAGCACTCACCACTCACCACTCAGCACTCATCACTCTCTAACAAACACCGTCAGCAAAACAGGCCCCAATAGATAGTGATGCTGTAAACATCGCAAACCAGCAGCAGAACCAAGAATTTCTCGTTGTTGGGGACTATAGAATTTAATTCCTTGATGACCAATTGACAATGCTTGTGGTT
>NZ_PJIZ01000027.1 GCF_021596505.1 Nostoc sp. CMAA1605
TATGGAGGAACAGGTTTAGGTTTATCTATTAGCCGTGAACTAGCGCATATGTTAGGCGGTAGATTAGAACTTGTCAGTCAACCAGGCCAGGGAAGTACCTTCACACTTTATTTACCCCAAACCTATCCCCACCAAGAAGAAACACCCCCTCCAAGCTTACCTCCTACCCCGATTGTACGAGAAACCCCTGTAGCCAAAATAGTTGAACCCATCCCTAGTCAAATTCCCGACGATCGCCAAAACATTCAACCAGGCGATCATGTATTGTTAATTGTGGAGGATGATGAAAAATTTGCGCGCATTTTACTAGACATGGCGCAGCAACAAGGCTTTAAAGTCATAATAGCAGCACACAGTAAACAAGCTTTAGCCTTAGCCCAACAATACCAGCCAGAAGCGATTACTTTAGATATTAATCTCCCAGATGTAGACGGGTGGACATTACTAGATAGATTAAAACACGACCCCCAAACCAGACATATCCCTGTTCACATCATGTCTGTAGACGACAGACAAAAGCGGGGTTTACAGCTAGGCGCAATTACTTACTTACAAAAACCTGTATCTGCGGAAGCACTAGATCAAGTATTTACCGAAATGAAAAGCTTTATTGCCAGGAAAGTCAAACATCTGTTAATCATAGAAGATGACCCTGTGCAAGCTCAAAGTATTATTGAACTCATTGGTAATAGTGACGTACAAAGTACAGCCGTAGGTACAGGAACAGCCGCCTTAGAAATTTTAAAAACACAGCAATTTGATTGTATAGTTTTAGACTTGGGTTTGCCTGACATGACAGGCTTAGAACTGATTGAATACATCAAACAAGAACCCAACCTCCTGAAACTACCAATCATCGTTTACACCGGTAAAGAACTCTCCCGTCACGAAGAAAGCCAACTTAGAAGACTAGCAGAAACCATTATTATTAAAAATGTGCGATCGCCAGAAAGGTTGCTAGATGAAACAGCCTTATTTTTACATCGTGTCCAAGCCAATCTACCCCCAGCTAAACGCCAAATCTTAGAACAGCTACAACAAACAGATCCCGTCTTAGCTAACCGCAAAATTTTGATTATTGATGATGACTTACGGAATATTTTCGCCTTGACTAGCCTGTTAGAAAGCTATCAAATGGAAGTGTTATTTGCAGAAAATGGTCAAGATGGAATTGCGACTTTACGAGAAAATCCCAAAATAGATGCGGTCTTAATGGATGTCATGATGCCACAAATGGATGGTTATGAAACCACCCGTTGTATCCGCCAGCAAGCACAATTTCGCACCCTCCCTATTATTGCTCTCACCGCCAAAGCCATGCCAGGCGATCGTGAAAAGTGCATTGAAGCCGGTGCTTCAGATTACATCACTAAACCCGTAGATACAGAACAATTGTTATCTTTGCTCAGGGTTTGGTTGTATAGATGATAGTTAATAGTCAAATACATACTGGAATTTCTATCATAAATTCTGTACCTCCGCCTAATGTAGAGTTACAAATTAGCTTTCCTGCGTGAGTTTCTTCGACTATCTGTTTAGCGATCGCCAAACCTAATCCCGTCCCTTTACCGACTCCTTTAGTAGTAAATAAATGGTCAAATATTTTTTGTTTAACTTCCTCACTCATCCCTTTACCGTTATCAGCAATTGAGATTTGGACGTATTTATCTGCTATCAAGGTTGTAATTTGAATGCGGTTAGGATGAGCTTGAATTTCTGCAAAACTCTTACCATTATTTGATTCGTCTAAAGCATCAATAGCATTGGCGAGAATATTCATAAACACCTGATTTAATTGCCCAGGAAAACATTCTATTTGGGGTAAATCTCCGTATTCAGTGATGACTTCTATCGCTGGACGTTCGTCATTAGCTTTGAGGCGATGTTTGAGAATTAAAATTGTACTGTCGATACCTTCATGAATATTGAATAGGACTTTGTAATCTTTATCTGCCCGTGAAAAAGTCCGCAGACTAGTGCTGATATTTTTTAATCTATCGCAAGCCATGACCATTGTATCCAGCATCTTGGGTAAATCTTCCAATGTGTAATCTAAATCAATATCTTCGGCGTGTTCGGTAATTTCTGCACCTGGATTCGGTAGAGTTTCTTGATATAGTTTCAGGTGTGTAAAAATATCTGCAACTACTGGTTTAGTTTGTTTTAAGGTTGCAGAGATAAAACCCAGAGGATTATTCATTTCATGAGCAACCCCAGCAACTAAATTACCTAAAGCAGACATTTTTTCACTTTGGACAATTTGTAAATTTGCTTGTTGCAAATCGTGTAATGCTTCGGTTAATTCCTGGGATTTTTGTTGAATTTCGGCTTCTGCTTGCTTGCGATCGCTAATATCCTTAGTAAATACAAAGTTGTATTCTTTGTCTTGAAATTTTACATAATTAACATTGACTTCGACAGGATAAATCTTGCCAGATTTATGTTTATGATAGCTTTCGGCAGTGAATGAGCCTTGTTCACAAATAGCTTGCCAATGTTCTGCCCATAATTCTTGAGGAAAAACAGGACTAATGTCAGAAACGTATTTACCAATTATCTCTTCTCGACTATATCCTAAACCTTGACACGCCGCATCATTAGCATAGAAAATCCGACCATCTGGCTCAATCCACCAGACAGAAACATTGGTCTGATCAATAGAAATTTGATTGAGTAATGCCTTTTCCATCGCCTGTTGCATTTGTCGGTAAAGGCGAGCATTATCTAAAGCTATGGCTGCTTGAGCCGAAAGTATCTGAATAACCTGAAGACGTTCTGTAGTAAACACTCCCACTGTGGCGCGACTTTCAAGATATAATACGCCTACAAAATTGCCTTGATTGATAATGGGTGTACACAAGACACTCTGGGGTTGATATCTCAACATATATTCTGCAATCAACCCAGGGATATTTGTTTGGCAATTATCTATCAAAATTGTTTGTTGAGTATTTTTAACGTAATTGATAATTCTTCTGGGAATATCTTGACAATCGTCAAGTAATTGTGTGGAGATGGTGGTCTGTGGAGAATTTATTTCCGCATTAATTGATGTAATGGCGCGAATTTGTAAAACATTATCCTGATTGAGAATTAAAGCAGATTTATCCGCCCCAGAGTTTTGCAGGATAATTTGGGTAAGATTGGTAATTAGATCATCTAATTCGATATTACTAGAGATAGTTTGAGCTGCTTTAAGTACACTAATAAAATCCAGTACGCTGGAAATACTAGTGCTGGTATTGTCACTTTGAACTGATACAGATTTTAAGGGAAGGGGAAGAGAAGCAATGGTTTCCCAAGGATTTAGGTTAATCTCTTTTTGTGCAATAATCGCTTTGAGTAACTGGGGATAGCGTTGTTCTAAATCGGCAATTTTTGCTTTTGCACCCCAACGAGCATAACAATAATAAGCTTCCTGCATATAGAGAATGGCAATTTTTTCTCTACCCCAATCGAGATAAAATTTGGCAGCCAGTTCATTAGCTAAAGCTTCATCCTGAATAAATTTATTTTCTTTAGCTAGGGCAATAGCGCGATCGTAACATTCAATCGCCTCGATTTTGTTACCCAATACACGATAGTTCTCTGCGGTGACTAATTCCCAGCGATGCTGATGATTACATGGTGCCAAAATTGCCCAATGCTGTAATTTATCTTTATGCTGTTGTACTCTTAATAAGATTGCCTGACCTTCTTGTGTAGATGCTGTTGCATACTGAGTTAATTGAATCAGCGCATCATAAAAAGAGTAGAGGGGAACCATAAATTGCCCCATGCAACCGTCTAGATATTGTCCAGTTTGAGTAGATGCTTGAAAGGCTTCGCTATCTTTTCCAAAGAGATAATAGAGAAAAGCCTGGTTGCCATAAAACATACACAATGGCGAGCTTTGATTAGCAGCTTGTAGTTGAGGAAGAGACAATTCCTGGTTAAAAATATTTCCACTTAGGTGATATGGCACTTCTGTTTGCCCCAACAAATTTAGTACAGTTTGTTGATAAGTTGCTTGACAATCTAGGATGGCTTCTTGTTTGTATCGATGAATAATTTGGTGATAAACATCCAGTGTCTGTGCAACTTCTGTTAGTTCCCGCCCCGTATAGTAAGCATAATAAGAGTATGACATAGCACTCCGGCAAGCCATCTCAATTTCTCCAGTTTCTAGCCCAGTTTTGTAGCTTTCTTCTAATCCAGTAAGCACTTGAAAAAGAGGAATTTTCCAATGTTTTATAGCAACATAAACTAAATGTAGAGTGCGGGTTTTTAAAGATGTCAATTGGAATTTTTCCGCCAGGCTTAATGCCAATTCTCCGAACTGATAACCGTTTTCGAGATCACCAATAATGCCACATAACATTAACCCGTAGTCACTGTAAGCAAATACAGAAACAGGACAGTTGCCAAGTTTGATGGATAATTCTACCTCCTTACAAATTAGTAATGGCATGAGATTAGTAGCCGCCGTATAGGCAGCAGGTATAATGTTGGTCAAAATTTCCATTGTTGCTACCAACTGGGGATCTGTCATAGTTGGTAGATATATGAAACTGCTGGGGTCTTTATCTGCCCAGAGCAGTTGCGTCACGTTCAGGGCTTGGCTAATATCTTCTTGAGTAGGTTGTTCAGGAAATGTAATCTCCAAGGAATGTAATACTTCTAACCCAATCTGAACTGAATTGAGAAGTTCTCCTTGAGCGTTCGCTCCTAAAATTCGAGTTTTTTGAGTTTTGATTGTATCAAGTAAGGTTTTGGCTTGCTGCAATAACACACTCGCCCACTGTTCCATCGGCTCAAAATCGGTGTTGAGATAGCTAGCTTCTGCTATTTCTTCATAGAGTGCCAAAGTCAGGGGGTAATGATTCTCCCATGCAGTTGCAGGTAACAGTTTGATACCAGTGCCTAAATAGTCAATGGCTGCACCATAAGCAGTGGCAAGTTTCGCTTTGCGTCCCGCCACGAGATTTAATTGAGCTAAATGTTCTCGCTCTTGGGGTGTGGTGATGAGAGCAATACCGAAATTTAAATGGTTAACTATATCAAATAATCGCTCTTCCCTTTCACTGGGGTGAGAATTTTGTAATAATAGCCGACCTATTTGTAGGTGAGTGCTTTGTTTTTGCTCTTTGGCAATCAGCGAATAAGCTGCTTGTTGCACTCGGTCATGTAAGAATTTGTAGGTAACATTATTATGATTTTCTAATGTCTGTGACTGAGTTGCTTTTCCGAGATAAAACTTATAAACATCACTAATTGGTAAAATCAATCCTTCTTGTAGTGCTTTCCACAAAGCAATAGCTGTTTCTAGTTGAGATTGTTGTGTAACAATGGCTAAAGTATTTAAATCAAAGGAGTTGCCAATACAAGCTGCTAACTGCAATACATATTGAGTTGATACAGGTAGTTTTTGCAGTTGCAAACTCATAAAATCTACAACATCATCTGTTACAGCTTGCGTTTTTATTTGGGTAATATCACATTGCCAACAGCCTAACTCAAAGTTAAATTGAATTAATCCATCTTGATGCAGTGCCTTAATAAATTGTGTAGCAAAAAATGGATTACCTTGAGTTTTTTGATAGATTAATTCAGAAATGTTCCAGGCTAATTCCTCTGGACATTTGATGGTATCAGCGACTAACTGATTGACTTTGGTTGGAGTTAGTGGTGCTAAAGTAATTGTATTAATCTGGGCTTGTTTTTTTTGAATATCACTCAAAGTCAAAATCAAGGGATGCCCTGGTAGCACTTCATTATAGCGGTAGGCACCAATTAATAAAAGATGACTGGTATCTGTGATTAATAACTGCATTAACTTCAGCGATGCTGAATCTGCCCATTGCAAATCATCTAAAAACATCACTAAGGGATGTTCTGCACTGGTAAAAACTTGGGTAAAATTTTGGAATAATAAGTTAAAGCGGTTTTCAGAGGCTGTTCCTGATAGTTCTACGGCTGGGGGTTGTTGTCCAATAATTGTGGCTAATTCGGGTATGACTTCAATGATTACTTGACCATTATCACCAACAGCCTCTAATATTTTGTGTTTCCATTGCTGAATTTGTACATTACTTTCCGTTAATAATTGCGCCATTAAATCGCGGAAGGCTTGCACAAATGCACTTAAAGGAATATTGCGGTTAAATTGGTCATATTTGCCCTTAATAAAGTAACCGCGTTGTCTAACAATTGGTTTATGTACTTCATTGACAACGGCTGTTTTCCCAATTCCAGAGAAACCAGCCACCAGCATCATTTCTGTTGAACCCTGACTGACGCGTTCAAAGGCTTGTAAGAGTGTTGATACTTCGGCTTCTCTACCATAAAGTTTCTCAGGAATGATGAAGCGATCGCACACATCCCGACTAGCAATTTGAAAATCCTCAAGTTTACCCGTTGCTTGCAGTTGCGATAAGCAATTTTCTAAATCATATTTCAATCCCAATGCACTTTGATATCTATCTTCGGCATTTTTCGCCATTAACTTGCTGACAATGGCTGATAATATTGGGGGAACTTGTGGGTTAATTTCATGCACTAATGGTGCTATTTTGGCAATATGACAATGTACTATTTCCATTGGGTCATTAGCTGGAAAAGGTAACTCCCCTGTCAGTAATTTATAAAAAGTTACACCAAGTGAGTAGAAGTCTGTGCGGTAGTCAACTACTCGGTTCATTCTTCCTGTCTGTTCTGGAGAAATGTAAGCTAGCGTCCCTTCTAAGACATTAGTTTTAATGAGGCTTTGGGTTTCTCGTGGTAATAAAGATGCAATACTAAAGTCAATTAATTTAACTTGTTTCGTTTCGGGATTAATTAATATATTGCTGAGTTTGATATCTTTATGAATAATTTGTTCTTTGTAGAGTATATCTAAGGTGTCACAGAGTGCGATCGCTATTTCTAAAAATTCTGGGAGAGATATTTGGGTTTCTCTAATTTGCCACTGTTCTAGAGAAATTCCTCCAAAGTCTTCCAATATCAGTACATAACCATTTTGGTACAGTTCCAAGCCATAAGTTTGGATAATTAGAGGTGAATGGAGATTTTTCGTAATTGTGTATTGGTTGCGAAAGGATAAGAGTTCACTGAAACTGGGATAAGGATTTTTCAGCACTTTGATGACTACAGGTAATGAGTCAATTTCTCGGTATCCTCGATATACTAATGTTCTCGTACCGTTGTAAATTTCTTCAGTGATTTGATATCCAGGAATACCTATCAAAGTGCTAACCATATCTTTTCATGCTCAAAATCTCTGGATCTAGTATTCCCAGATATGGCCGGAAAAAAACTGAATTTAGCTACCTCAAGAGCAACTAACGATTATCTATTTGAGCGCGTTGCAAACTGCCAGAGAAGTCAACATAAACACTTTTCCATTCCGTGAAAACATCTAAGGCAGTCGTTCCTGCTTCTCTGTGGCCGTTACCTGTTTGCTTGACACCACCAAAAGGTAGATGTACTTCTGCACCAATGGTAGGGCCGTTAATGTAGGTAATACCTGCCTCAATGTCGCGCATAGCAGTAAAAGCGCGATTGATGTCGCGAGTATAGACTGAAGAAGAAAGACCATATTTAGTATTATTGAGAATGGCGATCGCTTCCTCAAAGGTACTCACCTCAATTAATGCCACCACAGGGCCAAATATCTCTTCTCGCGCCACCCGCATTTGAGGTGTGACATGATCTAAAACCGTCGGCTGGAAAAAGTAACCCTCTTTTAACTCACCCTCTGTGGCAATTTCCCCACCAATTAATATTTCTGCACCTTCCTCACGGGCAATTGTCATATAATCACTGACCCGTTGCAATTGTCTGTGATTAATTATGGGGCCGATATCCGTATCGGGATGATCACCAGCACCCAAACGTAACTTTTCGGCGCGTTCACACAGCATACTCGTAAATTTTTCCTTGATATCTCGGTGTAAAATTAAACGACTAGTAGCTGTACAACGTTGTCCAGTTGTGCCGAATGCACCCCAGACTGCACCATCTAAAGCCAATTCTAAATCCGCATCTTCCATCACAACTTGGGCATTTTTACCACCCATTTCTAAACAAACGCGTTTGTGAGTCCGCCCACAAGTTGCACCCACATAAGCACCTGTTTCCGAAGAACCAGTAAAGGAAACTAAATCAATATCTGGATGTTCAACTAAAGCTTTTCCGACTTCTTCCCCAACCCCATGCACCAAGTTAATCACTCCTGGTGGTAAACCTGCGGCGGCGAAAATTTCTACTAATTTAGTTGCACAAGCAGGGGTATCTTCCGCAGGTTTGAGAATGACTGTATTACCACACACTAAAGCCGGCATTGCTTTCCAACAGGGAATAGCAACAGGGAAATTCCAAGGAGTAATTAAAGCACAAACCCCAATAGGCATCCGCACAGTCATGGCGAACTTATTGGGCATTTCCGAAGGTGTCGTTTGTCCAAACAGTCGCCTTCCTTCCCCAGCACTATAAAAAGCACAGTCAATTCCTTCTTGAATATCACCCCTAGCTTCAGTTAATGGTTTACCCATCTCTCGACTAATCAACTTTGCTAGTTCTTCCTTATGTTCAGCCAATAATTCTCCCACACGAAAGATGTATTCAGCTCTAGCTGGGGCGGGGACTGTTCGCCAACTTTGATAAGCTTCTCTAGCTGCGGCTACGGCTAAATCTACGTCCTCCACTTGAGAACGAGGGAAAGTTGCAACAATCTCCGTTTTATTAGCAGGGTTATGACTAGCTAGGATATTTTCCTCGGTAGCACTCAACCACTGACCATTAATATAATTTTGGCAATTTAGTGAATTTATCATAATCAAGTTGTTAGTTATTTAGTCAATAGTCAATAGTCAATAGTCAATAGTCATTACTCATTACTCATTACTCATTACTCATTACTCATTAGTTTTTCTCTCCCTACCCCCATGCCTCCCTTCTGCTAGGTTATCGCCTAGTTGAAAAAATGGCAGGTATTCAGGTATTTGTAATTAAGAAAATTTACGAAGGCGACGATGCTCCGCCCCTTCTTTCCCCTAAACCCCTACACCCCCACATCCCCCTACACCCCTGATACATACATAGGTAGGTAAATTGCAAAACAACTACCTACCCCCAGTTCACTGGTTAACGTCACTTCGCCTCCGTGCAGTTCAACGATGCGTTTGACGAGAGCTAGTCCTAATCCTGTACCCTCATAGTTGCGGTTGAGTTTGCTATCAATTTGAATGAATGGTTCAAATACTTTCTGGAAATGTTCGGGAGCGATGCCAATCCCTGTGTCAGTGATGGCGATTTGGAGATAATTTTGCCCCTTGGTTGCGCTGGGGAAAATAACTTCTAGGGTAATCGAACCACTCTCTGGGGTGAATTTGACGGCATTATTCAGTAAATTAATTAGCACCTGGCAAATGCGTCGTTCGTCTATGTAAAATTTGGGTAAATCAATCGGTAATTTACTTTCTATCTGAATCGATTTTTTTGCAGCTTGGGGTTTGATAAATTCGAGACTTTGTTGGCATAAAGGTATAATTGCGGTATTTGCACGGTTCAGTTGAATTTGCCCTGATGCGATTTTCGAGAGATCGAGAACTTCGTTAATTAGTTCGAGTAAATGATTACCACTATGCTCAATAGTGTTTAAGGCTTTGAGTTGTTTTTCGTTAACTTCTCCAAATATTTCATCCTGCAATCCCTCGGTCATACCTAAAATTGCGTTGAGGGGGGTACGTAATTCGTGACTCATAGTAGCTAAAAATTCGTCTTTGAGGCGGGTAGCACGGATGAGTTCTGCATTGGTTTTTTCGAGTTGTTCTTCGTGTTTTTTGCGATCGCTGATATCTCGAATAATACCCTGGTGTCGAATTATATGACCTTCAGCATCATAAATTGGGGCGGCGTTGACTGTCACCCACAAATACCTACCGTCTTGACACAGATGACGAAATTCTTGATTGAGAATTTTTTCACCTTGCTCAACTATGCGTCTCATTGATCCCAACATCCCTTCTAAGTCATCGGGATGAATCAAATCTAAGAATACTTTCCCGACGTAATCAGCAGGGTTTAATCCAAACATGGTCTGAAATTGCGGGGAAAGATAACTTAATGTACCGTCTGTTTCTGCTGACCAGATTACGTCGGTGACTCCTTCTACCAAGCCCCGGAATTTGGTCTCACTTTCTGCTAAGGCGATTTCTGCTTGTTTGCGTTCATGAAGTGCAGCTCGTTGTTCGGTAATATCGATGACAACAGAGTCCCAGATCATTAAATCGTCTGGGTAAATTTGAGGCTGGGCTGCTGCTTGAATCCATTTTATCTCACCTGTGTAAGAGATAATACGGAATTCTTCTCGAATAAGGCTGAGATTCTCAATCGATTGCTCGATAGCTTGTTGAATTCTGGGCTGATCATCAGGATGTTCAAAGTCTCTTAATGAGTATTGTCCTGCCATGACAGCTTCAGCACTGACACCATAAAGATCATAGCAGCCAGAACTTACATAGGGCATGAATACCGATCTATCCTTGAGGTTAATAGCAACCCTCAAAATAATTCCTGGGATGTTCTGCGCGAGAGTTTGGAAGCGGGACTCACTCTCACGTAATTCTTGCAGCGATCGCTCTAACTGTTGGGCATAAGATTGGGACTGCTCATACAACCTGGCATTTACCAGGGAAATGGCGGCTTGGGAACAGAGCAATTTCAGTAACTCTACTCGCTCACTGGTAAAAACTCCAGAAGTGATGGCATTTTCTAGATATAGAATGGCTAGCAACTGCCCTTGATGGAGAATCGGTGTACACAACAAACTTTTGGGTTGGTACTGGAGACAATAGGGATCATTCATGGTGCTGACATGGTTTTTACAGTTGTTAATCACTGTTTCTAGGGTGCGTTCAACATAATGAATGAGTGTGTGGGGAATCTTTTGGCATTGATCTACAGGTTTGCGTTCCCAAGATTGAAAAGCATGATCAAAATACTTAATCCCCAATTGCAAAGTGCCTTCATAGTTGAGGAACAGGGCAGCTTTGTCAGCACCAGCATTAGTAATCACCAGTTGGATGAGCTTCTGTAGTAGTCGATCAAGTTGGATTTCGCTGGAAAGGGTTTGATAGGCTTTGAGGACTGTATTTAAGTCCAGCGTGGCAGAAACTTTGTTAGCAGATATGGATGATTTAGTTGATAGTGATTCACCAATCCCAGATTTTGTCAAGTAAAAAATTGGCGTTAGTAAGTTGGGATAGTGTTTTGCCAAATCATCTGTTTTGGCTTTTGCACCCCACTGAGTATAGCTGTAGTAAGCTTCTTGCATATATCCTGCGGCAACTTTTTCTCTGCCCCAGTCAAGGTAAAACTTAGCAGCCAATTCATTAGCTATGGCTTCATCCTGAAGAAAGTGGTTTGCTTGGGCTAAGGAAATGGCGCGATCATAAGCGTCTATGGCATCGGTTTTATTGCCTAACACCCGACACCGTTCTGCTTCCACCAGTTGCCAACGATGCTGATGGTTGCTGGGAGCTAATGTTGCCCAATAATGCAATTGCTGTTGATATTGTTGAACTTTTAACAGAATATTTTGTTGTTCTGGGAAAGATGCAGTGGCATACTGGGTTAACTGAATTAAGGCATCCAAGAACGAGTAGACAGGAATTGAAAAAGTAGCGATCGCCCCATCTAAATGTTGAGCAGCTTGAGCAGACATTTGGCTGGCTGCTGCATATTTGCCAAACAAATAATAGAGAAAGCATTGGTTGAAAGACCAAATCCACAATGCTGTGCGTTGATTGGTTACTCGCATTTGTGGGATGTGTATTTCTGGGTTAAATACTGCTCCCGTTAACTGCTCAGGGACTCCTTCTCCCTCTCTCAATAAATTTAAGACGATTTGTTGGTAAATGTTATGTTCATGGAGACAAGTAGCGTGTTTGTAGTTTTTAATAGTTGGGTAATAGGTATGGAGGAGCTGATTCAGTTCGGTTAATTCCTGTCCTCGATGAAAAGCATAGTGAAAGGATGTCACCGCACTCACGCAAGCAACCTCTATATCACCAGTTTCTAGCGCACTACGGTAGGTTGCTTGCAAACCCAGCAGAATTTCCGCTATTGGGGTTTTCCAATGTTTGATAAAAGCGTGAACTGCATACCAATTGCGGGGTTTAAAAGAGATTAGTTGCAGTTGTTCTCGCAACTTGAATGCCAATTCCCCAAATTCATAGCCATTTTCGATGTCACCCATCAGACCACATAAAATTACCCCATAGTCACCGTAAGCAAATACAGAAACGGGACTATTGCCTGATTGAATGGATAATTCAATTTGTTTGACAATCAGCAATGGCATGAGGCTAGAACCTGAAATATAGGCGGCAGACACTAAAACTGTCAGTATTTCCATTGCTGCCAACAATTGGGGGTCGCTCATCGGGGGCAAATTTAGTAAGCTGAAAGGGTGTTGATCTGCCCACAGCGATCGCGTCATGTGAAAGGCCTGTTCTATCTCTTCCTGGGTGGGTTGCGCTGGAAATTCAATGCCCAAGGAACGTAACACCTGTAATCCAATTTGTATGGACTCTAAAAATTTTCCCTGGGTTTTAGCTCCCATAATTCGGGTTTGTTGAACTTTAATGGTGTCTAGCAAGGCGTTGCTATTTTGTAATACGATGTTTGCCCACCGTTCCATTTGCTCAAAATCAGTGTGAAGATAACAGGCTTCAGTAATCTCTTCATGAAGTACCAGAGTCAGGGTATAATGGCTTTGCCAAGCAGTTGGCAGTAAAAGCTTGATGCCTGTGGCGAAATGGTTGATTGCCATTCCATAGGCGGTGGCAGTTTTGGCTTTACGTCCAGCCGCTAGATTTAACTGTGCCAAGCTTTCCCGTTCTGATGGCTGTACAATCAGGGTACTGGCGATATTCACATGATTGACTATCTCAAAAAGTCGCTCTTCCCGTTGACTGGCGGTAGAATTATGCAGTAATAGCTGACCGATTTGTAGATGGGTGGCTTGTTTGCGATCGTCAGTAATCAAGGAATAAGCAGCTTGTTGCACTCGGTCATGTAAAAATTTGTATGTTACTGAATGGCAATCGTCTAATGTACATACAAGATTTTCTTCCCCAAGATAAAATTTATAAACTTCATTAATCGGTAAAATCAATCCCGCTTGTAACGCCTGCCATAAATCAGTAAATACCTCATTTGGGGATGATTGGGCAACAATTGCCAAAGTATCTGAATTAAAAGTATTGCCAATACAAGCAGCCAACTGTAGCAAATATTGAGTTGAGTCCGATAGTTTTTGTAGTTGGTAACTCATAAAAGTCACAACGTCATCTGTTACCGCTTGAGTTGTTACTTGTGTAATGTCACATTGCCAACAACCCAACTCAAAGTCAAATTGAATGAATCCATCTTGATGTAATGCTTTGAGAAATTGGGTAGCGAAAAATGGATTGCCTTGGGTTTTTTGAAATACCAATTTAGAAAGAGGAGATGCCAATAATTCTGAGCATTTAATTGTATCAGCAACTAATTGATTTATTTGGATTTGATTGAGTGGGGCTAATGTCATCATATTAATTGTTGCTGATTTTTTTTGTAACTCACTCAAAGTCAACATTAATGGATGCCCTGTATTGACTTCGTGGTCACGATATGCACCAATTAATAATAAATAACCAGTGTTAGTAATTAATAGCTGAATTAATTTTAATGATGCGGAATCTGCCCATTGTAAATCATCTAAAAATATGACTAAGGGATGTTCAGCACTGGTAAAAACTTGGGTAAATTTTTGGAATAATAAATTAAACCGATTTTCGGCGGCTGTTCCTGATAATTCTATAGCTGGTGGTTGCTTGCCAATAATGCTTTCTAATTCTGGGATCACTTCAATAATTACCTGTCCGTTATTTCCCAGGGCTGCTAATATTTTTTGCTTCCATTGCTGAGTTATCGCATTACTTTCTGTGAATAATTGCCGCATTAAATCACGGAAAGCGCGCACGAATGCTGACAGGGGAATATTACGATTCAATTGGTCATATTTGCCTTGAATAAAATAACCCCTTTGTCGTAGAATCGGCTTATGTACTTCATTGACTACCGCAGTTTTACCAACCCCAGACAAACCTGCAATTAGAGTGATTTCAGTCGCTCCTTGGCTGACGCGCTCAAAGGCTGTGAGTAGGGTTTTTACTTCCGTTTCTCGCCCATACAATTTATCAGGAATCAGAAAGCGATCGCACACATCCCTCTGTGCAATAGAAAAACCCTCAATTCTACCTGTTTCTTGCAATTGCATCCAGCATTTTTCTAAATCATACTTGAGTCCCAAGGCACTTTGATAGCGGTCTTCGGCATTTTTTGCCATCAATTTGTTGACTATCTCTGCAATTACATTTGGAATTTCTGGATTAATTGCATTTACTAATGGTGCTGCTTTGGCAATATGACAATGTATCAATTCCATCGCATCTTGGGAATGAAATGGTAGTTTTCCTGTCAAGAGTTCATAGAAAGTCACACCTAAAGAATACAAATCTGTGCGGTGATCAATTCCTCGATTCATTCTCCCCGTTTGTTCAGGAGAAATGTAAGCCAATGTTCCTTCCAAAACTTCAGGATTGACTAACGTTTGTGTTTCTCGTGGTAATAAAGAGGCAATACTGAAATCAATTAATTTAACTTGTTTAGTTTCTGGATTAATTAAAATATTACTGGATTTAATATCTTTATGTATAATTTTCTGATGGTAGAGAAAATTTAAAGTGTCACATAAAGATATCGCAATTTCTAAAAATTTTCTTAAGTTGCCTTGGTTTTGTCTTTTTCTTCTCCAATCTGACAGAGAAATACCCCCAAAATCCTCCATGATTAATAAATAACGATGCTGATAAGTCACAAGACTATAAGTTTGAATGATTCCGGAGAAGTGAATATTCTTGGTAATGGTATATTGATTACGAAAATTTACTAGTTTACTCACCCTGGGATAAGGACTTTTCAGCAGTTTAATTACTACTGGTAATGAATCATTGTCTCGATATCCACGATAAACAACGGTTCTGTAACCTTCATAAAGGATATCGCTAATTTGATACCCAGGAAGACTGACTTGAGAGCTAACCATAAATCGACAAATTCCACATACTTGTTTGATGGCTGTATGAAAACTTTCAATTCCTCAATGAGTATCATGAATCGTGGTAAATTCACTTCTATTGATTTGGTTGAGTGTATCTTTGTCTGGTATATATAGGAATCCGATTTGATTATTGAAAAAATCCAAGTATGTGTAGGGTGTTTGAGGCATAAGCCGTAACGTACCAAAGTCTTGATCTATAGGTGCGTTACGCTGTTGCTAACACACTACGTATATTTCAGAAATCACATATGATTTCTATATAATATTACATAGTCACTAAAGTCTTCTGTTTTGCAGTCTTTCTTAAAGAACTGAGTCAAATTTCTAACCTTATTTACGCCCAGAAATTCCAACCCAGAAATCCAAGTCTCTCTCCTCGCAGACTACAGTGTACACACAAATGACGGGATTACGCGATTACTATCCTACGCGATCGCATCATCTCGTAATGACAATTTCATGAGTCTATAACCTCTGAAACCCTTGCAGCTACTAATTGTGCTTATACCATATCTCCTCGCAGGAAAGACATTGATCTAGAGGTTGCGCCAATCCTCTCAACAGTTAACTTATTGCTAAAAAATAGCATTGTAATTGGCAGTAGCTTAAATAACAATACAAAAATATCTTTCCCGATTTCCGCCCTAAACTCCTGATTTAGAGAGTCTATCGATAGCATAAATTTTCCTATAGGAAAATTTATTTGAAATAATTGCAAATTTATTGCAATAAATCTGGTAGGATATTTCCAAAGCTTATTGCAATGGATAGTCAATAAGTTAAAAGACTGACTTGAAACAACTTTCAGGACATCACACAATGACAAGCATGGCTGTGCAGAACCTGGAATCGATTCCCTGGTGGTCGGGGAATGCTCGGTTAACTAATCTTTCAGGACGACTGTTAGGGGCGCACGTTGCCCATGCAGGGCTAATTGTACTGTGGGCAGGTGCAACCACCTTATTTGAATTAGCGCGCTTTCAGACATCGGCTGTGAGGTCTGAGCAAGGCTTAGTTCTCTTACCCCACCTAGCAACATTAGGATGGGTTTTAAGTAAGGGAGGTCAAGTAGTAGACACGTACCCTGTAGAATTTTACGGCACGCCCTTGAATATTGGTTTTGACCGTTTTCCCTACTTCCACAACGGCGAAATTTTATCCTCCCATATGTGGCTGTATGGCAGAGCTTGGTTTTCCGAGAGAAATGTCTCCCAAGGAGAACTCCCAGACAATCTGCAAACCTCTAAATCTTGGAGTGAATTTAATGCAGGTTGGCTAGTCGGTGGCTGTGGGGGAGCATTGTTTGCTTATTTGTTGTTAACCAACAGTAGTTTGTTCTTTTAAATATAAGGTGTGAAAATGGCGAAAAAAATTGGTTTATTCTACGGAACTCAAACTGGTAAAACTGAATCTGTATCAGAAATTATTCGAGATCAGTTTGGTGGTGATTTAGTGGAACTGCATGATATTTCTCAAGCTGACACTGAGGACTTTGAGGAATATCAATATATTATTGTGGGCTGTCCGACTTGGAATATTGGCGAACTCCAAAGCGATTGGGAAGGCTTTTTTCCAGAACTAGATGATATAGATTTCAATGGTAAGACGGTTGCTTATTTTGGTACCGGCGACCAGATTGGCTACGCCGATAATTTCCAAGATGCAATAGGCATACTGGAAGAAAAGATTTCCCAACGCGGTGGTAAAACTGTGGGTTATTGGTCAGCCGATGGTTACGATTTTAATGACTCTAAAGCTTTAAGAAATGGTAAGTTTGTGGGTCTAGCAATTGATGAGGATAATCAATCTGACTTAACAGACGATCGCATTAAAACTTGGGTGGCTCAGGTAAAACGAGAATTTGGTTTGTAAGTTGGCTGTACCTGATTCTGAAACATCACAAATACAGGTTATCTATCTGTGTTTGTGATTCTCTCGAAAATTACTGCTGCAAAATATAGGGTATTTATGTCAGATGATCTTGATGTGCTTTGGGTGAGTTCTAGTCCTGTGTTGCAACGTTTTGATAAGCCATTGTTGCAATATTTATCACAATATATGAATGTGGCTCAGTGGGAATATCGTCACGGGAAGGATGAAGCGGGTTCTATAGATGAAGCTGTAGATTTGTTGGCTGAATTTTTAACTCATTTACCGTATCCCTTACACCTGGCTGGTCATGGTGCGGGTGGTGCGATCGCGTTAATGTTTGCACGCCGCTATCCTGAAAAAGTGCGATCGCTTACCCTCTTAGCGGTCAGTTCTCAACCCGCAAATACTTGGCACGTCCACTATTATCTACAACGACAAGTATTTACGATGAGTCGTGAGCAAGTCTTGGCTACTAGTGTTCGTCATCTCTTTGGGGAACAACCCCACAATACTACTAAAAAGCTAATGGCAGTTTTAGATAGAGATTTAGACCAATCCCCCCTAGCACATTCTCTCTTCAAGTTAACTGAATTACCGCTAGGTGGGGTTTCGATGCCGATGATGATCTGCGGTAGCAAGAATGATCCTATTGTTAATTTACCTACATTAGAAGGCTGGTTAAAAGTTTTTAAACCAGAAGACTATCTCTGGGAATGTCCCAAAGGTCATCATTTTTTTCACTACTTTTATCCGCAACAAGTCGGCGGACAAATGTTAAGCTTCTGGCAGCCATATCACCTCAATTCTATGCCGAATTCTCAACTAATTTCGCGAAATATAGCGAAGTAAGCAATTTCCCCTAAACCCTCTTTCAATTTATGCCAGTTTGGGATTTTGGATTGAAAGCCGGGGTTCATCCACCATTGCAGTAGTTGCATTTTATATTAATTACAAACTGCTATTTACCATTTTTATCTAAACTTTTAATTGCGACAAAATGACATCTTGCCGCAAGTTTTTTGCTGCTAAAATCATTATCATTTATTAATATTAAGTTTTGTGAAAATAGTTGTAATTAGGAAGTATTTTCAATAAAGTAGATTTGTAATAAACCAACTTGTTCTGATAACTTCAATAGGTTGAATTATTTCATCTTTGGTAGGCAACATTTCTTTGTTGGAGTTATCAGTCATTACTTGAGCATTCTTAGCAACAAACATTGATGAGTTAACCAATGCAGACATACGATAATCCCAAAGTCAAATATGATTGGTGGGTTGGTAATGCCCGTTTTTCTGACCTCTCTGGCTTATTTATCGGCGCACACGTAGCACAAGCCGCCCTCTCCACACTTTGTCGAGGGTGTAGGGACTCCCTACTTGTTCCCTGCCTGTTAAACCTCTGATATTTTCCATCAACACAGCTATTCTCAAGTTCCTTCCTCTGCCTACAGTTGAAATTATTTGACTGTGGGCAATTTCCTAAAATTCTTTGCGGAGTAACAAATAGTCATGGGGACATTTTTTATACCTTTGTTGCTTGGGCAATCATGATTTTATTGCTTCGGAATATTTGGAGAACTCTTAACCAAGGGATAAGTTTTATCTGGAGATTACATCAAATTCCCTGCCATAAGTGTGAATATTTTACTAATGACTATCGCCTAAAATGTACAGTACATCCTAAAAAAGCTTGTTCGGAACAAGCTATTGGTTGTTTTGACTTTGAACCGAAGACGGCTGCTTGTAATGCTTGTCAAAAAGGCAGAACCTGGAAGTTTAGGAAAGGAAGTTTACGAGTTAATTAACTATTCAACTTATTCCTGAGTTTGTTTTATGAATAATAACTCTGATGTGCTTTCGGAATTATGCGATTTTCTCTATCCCCGTCATCCCTACCAAGGACAATTTAATGCCGATTATTTAGCTTTCAATGCACATTTACAAGAATTTTCTCAACGCGTTAACTATATTTGTAGTCTCCAGACTGGCGGGAAAATTTCTCCCAAGGAGGCTTATAAACAAATTCACTGTCTGTGGAAGCAGTTAAAGGCTAATAAAAAGGCTTTGGTGAGTGTTGAACGTGAAGGGGCGCAAAGTGAGGCGCGGAGGTACGCGCAGAATTTTGATGAGGTGTGGGAATATATAGGGGATGAGTAGGAAGATTGAGTGCGATGATGGAATCTCCCATTGAGAGGATTAGGCTTTCTCAAACGGCTAAGGAACAACTGCTGAAGTTGAAGCGTAATACTAAAATTGAACAGTGGAATATTCTTTGTCGTTGGGCTTTTTGTCGTTCTCTGGCGGAAGTTACTCCACCTTCTCCTGTTCCAATTCCCCAAGATAGTAATGTGGAAATGACTTGGCGGGTTTTTGGTGGGGATATGGCTGATATTCTTTTGCTGGCTCTAAAGCAACGCTGTCATAATGACGGTTATCAGACTGATAAAGAGACTTTGGCTACTCAATTCCGCCTGCATTTACATCGTGGCATTGGTTACTTGGCGGGTGACACAAATATCAAGAAAATTGAAGATTTAATTGCATTGGCGATCGCTCAGAGAAAAGATATTAATTAACAGTATTTGATCACTGTTGGTTAGTATTATGCCTGAAACGGTAGAAATTGAGCGTCATCGAGCTGCGATCGCGCGCACGGAAATCTCTCGTCCTGTACGATTGGCTATAGAATGGGCAGTTCTTAACCAAGACACCAGTTTTTTTGACTACGGTTGTGGTTATGGTGGGGATGTTCAACGTGTAGCTAATCTTGGTTATCACAGTTCAGGTTGGGACCCTTACTACTACCCCGATGAACCAATTAATGCGGCCGATGTGGTGAATTTGGGTTACATTCTCAATGTGATTGAAGATATCGCCGAACGTCGTCAAAGTCTTATCCAAGCTTGGGAACTCACCCGTAAAGTTTTGATTGTGGCGGCTCAAGTCTTGATTAATGCTCCTAGTAAGGCACAATTAGCTTACAGTGATGGTATTGTCACCAGTCGGAATACGTTTCAAAAGTATTACGAACAAGAAGAACTGAAAAAATATATTGATGAAGTTTTAAATGTAGACGCTGTTCCTGTGGCTTTGGGTGTCTACTTTGTCTTTCGCGATGAAGCCGAAAAGGAAAGTTTTAAAGCTATTCGCTTCTTTTCGCGCACCTCTACACCACGCATCCGCATTCCTGTGAAGCGGTTTGAAGATTATCAAGAACAACTGCAACCTTTAATGGAGTTTTTCACTAAACGGGGAAGACTACCAGTCAAAGGCGAGTTAGCCACAGAACAGGAATTACTGACAGAGTTGGGCAATTTCCGCCGCGCCTTTAGTGTGATTTTACAAGCTACCGATGAAGCTGAATGGGATGCGATCGCCTATCGTCGGTCTTTAGATATTCAAGTCTACCTCGCCCTGACCCATTTTGATCAACGTCCTAGATTCTCCCAGTTAGCACCCGAAATGCGCCACGACATCAAAGCCTTTTTCGGCAGTTATGAGGAAGCTTGTGAAGTAGCTGATCAAAAATTATTTAGTCTCGGTAAACCAGGAATTGTCAAAACTGCCTGCGATAAAAGTAAAATTGGCAAACACACACGCGGCGCGCTTTACGTCCATGTTTCTGCTTTAGCTGCCCTTGACCCATCATTACGCATTTATGAAGGCTGCGCCAGTCGTACCATTGGGCGTGTCGATGGAGCTACTTTAATTAAATATCACATTGACCAACCGCAAATATCCTATCTTTTTTATCCAGAATTCGACACAGAACCCCACCCAGCCCTAGCAGCGAGTATTAATATTGACTTAAAAACTCTACACATCACCCATCGAGATTACAGTAACAGAGAAAATCCCCCAGTTCTACACCGTAAAGAAACCTTTGTTACGCCCAGTTATCATCTCTACGAACAATTTGCCCAACTCACCAAGCAGGAAGAGGAATTGGGACTACTGAAACAAAAAACTGAGATTGGTACGCGGGAAGGTTGGCATAAATGCCTAGCTGCACATGGTGTAGAAATTAGAGATCATCAAGTCTACCGTTTATAGGATTGGGGATTGGGGATTGGGGATTGGGGATTGGGTAAAAAATAAAAAACCCGCGCTTTGGCGGGGTTACACACAACAACACTATGAACAATGAAATCTTATCGTTAGCTAAAGTGCTTCAGCTCTACTTCTAATTGGCGAATTAGTCTTTGATCACCACGGGCTTTAGCTACTTCTAATCGATGCTCGATGTTTTTTTGAATATTTCTTTTGTGTACTTCCTTAGCAGCGTTGACTGCTCGAAGTCTATTTTGGCTCATAATGGTTAACCTCGATAATTTTCTTCTTTATATCTGGTGTTCCTAACATAGCATAAATTTCGTAGTCTTTGTTACAGATTTTTTGAATGTAATATAGTTTTAACATAATTCTTATGTTGTCACTTGTGACTTTATTAAGCGATTTTGGCGATCGCGATGTCTATGTAGCGGTAATGAAAGGGGTAATTGCTCAAATTAACCCGCAATTGAGGACTGTAGACTTAATACACCATATTCCAGCCCAAAATATTGCTGTAGCTAGATTTTGCTTGATGAATGCCTGTCCTTATTTCCCGAAAGGGACAGTACACCTAGCTGTGGTAGATCCAGGGGTGGGTAGTCAAAGAAGGGCGATCGCTGTAGAATTTGCGGATGGGTTTTTGGTGGGGCCTGATAATGGCATATTTAGCGGTGTATTAGCCGAAAGTCCCGCTATTGCAGCAGTTGAACTGACTAACCCCAAATATTGGCGAACCCCCCAACCTAGCAAGACTTTTCACGGTAGAGATATTTTCGCACCTGTAGCGGCTCATCTTGCCAGTGGTGTGGCTTTACAACAGTTAGGCAGAGAAATTGATCTAGCCAGCTTAATAAAATTAAATATTCAGCAATGTAACTTAACAAATACTGGTGTATGGGGCTGCATTCAATATATAGATCATTTTGGTAATTTAGTAAGTAATATTCCAGAAAGTTCTGTGCAGTCTCAAAAATGGTGTGTGCAGATTTCAGGGGTGCGAATTCCAGGGGGTAAAACCTACACTGATGTAGCATTAGGAGAGGCTCTTGCTTTAGTGGGAAGTCACGGTTGGGTAGAAATTGCCATCAATGGGGGTAATGCAAATTTGCAGATGGGAATCAATTTGTCTGATGAATTGGAAGTGCTATTTTTGTCAACAGGGAATAGGGAACAGTGAATACACAAACAATATCTCAAGCGGAAGTTTATCAAGGACAGTTTGGGGAATTTACAATTACTCCAAGCGATCGCACTGGGGTAATTATCTATCGTACTGGGTTAATGGTAGCGGCGTTGAGTTTTGCGATCGCTACGGGTTTAGTATTATTTAACCATCAACTCAGCGTTATTCCAGTCATCACCCCACTATACACTTGTTTTAGTCTGGCTTTGGGTGTGAGCTTATTAACGATACACATTTACATGGCATTTCTGCACAGAGTGTTGCAAGCATTCTGGCTAATTGGGATTATTTCCTCATTTGTCATTGGACATTTTGATAGTCAGCCTTTTGCACTGACTGTTTACAATCAACCACTAACTTTATTTGGTGTTGGGTTTACTTTTGCAGCTTTAACAGGAATTTATTTTAAAGAAGCTTTTTGCTTTCATCGTCTGGAAACTAAATTTTTAACTGCGATTGTACCAACATTATTACTAGGTCATTTATTAGGTATTTTACCTATTCAAATAGAACAATTTCTCTTAGGATGTTGGGCAATTTTATTTTTAGTATTTGCTGTACGTAAAGCCTTGCAAGCCATTCCTCCCGATATTGGAGATAAGTCTGTCTTTACTTATTTAAAATCCAAAAAAACGTGATTTGCCTTTTCCTTGCAAGCACAAAGATTTTGATTCTTGCTGCCATTCCATAAAAGGGAAGGGGTTGGGGTTTAGATTTCAAAAAGTTTCAATCAATCTCGTCAAATTGATACTGAGGCACAAGAAAATAATCATGTTGATTTTTCTAATCATCCGCTTTCCAGAAGTTATTTGTGACTACACTGTTTACAAATTCCAATTACGCCGGAAATAAAAGAAACTTTCTAACCGTTCTTGCCGAGCTAAATCATGATGCAATTGCTGATAATTCCATTCTCTCGCTATTTGTTCTAAAATTTCTGAGAAACTAGGATAAATAGGTGAAAAATGAGCTAATTTCTGCACAGAGATTTTTTGATTAATCGCTAAAGCAATCAGGTTAATTAATTCTCTAGCATCCTTACCGAAAATAGTAGCCCCTAAAATTTCTCCCTTACGTGAAACAATTAACTGACAAACGCCTGTCATTTGATTTTCTAATTGGGCTGCGGCTATTGATTTATAATATTGTCGTAAAACTATAATTTCCTTGTTTCCAAATCGGCGTTGTGCTTGTTTTGGTGTTAAACCGACTCTTGTCAACGTTGGCTCAGAAAATATTGCCCAAGGAATATGAGAGTAATTAACTTTAAATTTAGGTAAGAATAGAGCATTTTTAATCGCAATTTTCGCTTCATATTGAGCGATATTTGCAAAATCATAACCACCAATTACATCACCACAAGCATAAATTCTGCGGTTTGTAGTTTGCAGTTTTTCATTAATCAATAAACGTTGCTGAGATACTTTTACATTTGCTGCTGGCAAATTTAATGGTTCAATATTAGGTTGCTGTGCAGTTGCAACTAAAATTTCATCAACTTCAATGGCCTTATCCCCTACCTGAAGCCATTTTTTATCATCAATTTTCCTCACCTGACTAACTATTTCTTCTGTCAATACCCGCACACCGTCAGCTTCTAATTGTGCTAATAGTAACTGAGAAATTTCTGGGTCAATATGGGGAATTAAATAAGGGTGATTGATAATTAAAATAACTCTACAACCCAATTTAGCTAAAGTTTGAGCAATTTCAATACTTTGGGGAACACCACCGAGAATGACCAAATCTTGAGGGGGTTTTGCTGCTTTAAAAGCTTGCCAAATATTAGCCAGAGTTAGATAGCCAGTGGCTTTTAATCCCTCAATCTCTGGAATAGCTGGACGAGAACCATTAGCTAGTAAATAAGTACGTCCTCGTAGTCGGCGTTGGTTGATAGTAAATGCTAAATCAGGCGTATTAGAAAATTGACCACTACCAAAAATCACATCAACTCCCTGGGCTGCAAGTACACCAGGAGAGGTTTGTGCTTGAATATTAGCTACAACACCCTGGGAATACAGTATGGCTTCTTCCCAGTTGATAGCAGAGAGTAATTTTGCTGTTGTATCTGTGTGTATGCTGGAAAGACCGAAATTGGCTAAATCATCTCCAGACTGGGCAAGGTGAGCAATTTGCCCCATAGCCTGACGATAAATTAACCCATAATCTACCTGAGATTCCACCAAGGCAACTTTAGCTTTGAATTGGGTAGCCAATAAAGCTGCATAACGTCCAGCCAGACTACCGCCAACAATTACAACATCGTAGTCAAGAGTCATTGTTATTAGTCATTAGTCATTAGTCATTAGTCATTAGTCAATGGTCAATGGTCATTAGTCATTAGTCATTAATCATTAATCATTAGTCAATAGTCATTAGTCATTAGTCATTGGCTAAGAACTTATTACTTACTTTTCTTACTCAACACCGACTAAACGCTGTGCTACCGCAACACCACTCATTACTCATTACTCATTACTCATTACTCATTACTCATTACTCATTACTCATTACTCATTACTCATTACTCATTACTCATTACTCATTACTCATTACTCAGCACTTCTAAAGCTGCTAACAAGCGTTGATTATCAGCTTCAGAACGGACGGCTACGCGGAAGAAGCGATCGCCTAGTTCTTTAAAACTGAGACAATCGCGGATTAAAATCTGGTGATGCTGGAGTAATTGCTGCTGTAACTGTACACTTGATTTTTCTGTCTCCACTAATAAAAAGTTAGCTGCACTGGGTAAGGGTTTTAATCTAGGGATAGCAGCTAAACCTTGAAACAGTTGCTGGCGTGTGGGTGGTAGCCATTGCCAAGTTTGGGTTTGAAATTCTTGATCTTGAATAGACGCAATGGCGGCGGCGGCGGCCAAGGTATTCACAGGCCAAGGATCTCGCCATGACTGCCATTTTTGCAGACGGTTAGGGTGAGCGATCGCATATCCTAATCTCAGCCCAGGTAGACTGTAAAATTTTGTTAGCGATCGCAAAACGACCAAATTGGCATATTCCTGCACCAGTGCAATCAGACTTTGTTCCTCATCAGGAGGAACAAAATCCATAAAAGCCTCATCCACAACCACCAAAGCAAACTCCTCTAAGTAAGGCAAAATCTCCTCCCGTAAGAACAGTTTGCCCGTTGGGTTGTGGGGGTTGTTTAGTAACAAAGCACAGTCTTTAGTAGGGGTGTAGGGGTATAGGGGTGTAGGGGTGTAGGGGCATAAACGAGAAGTTGATTCTATCGTTTCCTTTAATGTCCCAACCCCCAGTCCCCAATCCCCAGTCCCCAATCCCCAGTCCCCAATCCCCAGTCCCCAATCCCCAGTCCCCAAAGAAATGGGAAACTCCAGAACTTTAGCGTTATCAGCCGCCAAGGTGCGGTAGTAGTCGCCAAAAGCTGGAGTAATTAATACAGTTGCGGTCAATTGAGATAATTCTCTACCCGCCAAAGTCAGTAATTCTGCTGAACCGTTACCCGGCAGAATCCACTCTGGCGGTAGCTGATGGAAGTTACCCAAGGCTAATCTCAGGTCACTGTAATCTGGGTCTGGATAGTGCCTGAGATTACCCATGTGCGATTGAATAGCAGCGATCGCACTTTCGGGTGGGCCAAGGGGGCTGATACTCGCAGAAAAATCCACAATCGCATCCCTTGGACAGCCTGCTAGTGCTGCTGCCCAAGCTAAATTTCCCCCATGAACCGGTTGCCGCATCAAATCAAAATTCCTAACATTAACGCCTATGATTTTGGGGGCGCAACTTTTTCTCTAAACAGCTTACCAGCAGAAAAAGCAGGAACTCTAGTTGCAGGAATTTCCATCTTTTCGTTAGTTTTGGGGTTACGACCTTCACGGGCTTTGCGTTCCCGTGATTCAAAAGAGCCAAAACCTACCAGCGTGACTTTATCGCCAGAGGAAACAGCCTCAATAATCGTTTCCAAAGCCGCAGTTAAGACAGCATCAGCTTGCTTTTTAGTTACACTAGCCTTTTCAGCTACAGCATCGACTAATTCACCCTTGTTCATTTGGAACTCCTTAAGTTTGAAGGGAGATTTTTTCTAGATGCACTGTGTCGCATCTTTACCGAAATCTCTGTTTTACCGAACACAAAAATCGTCCTTGGGGAGTATTTCTACTCAAAATGCCCGTAAATCCCATCGGCTCGACTTTTCAATGAATCATTCTAAGGTGTTCAAGCCAGATGTGGATAGATGAAACCATTAATTTATATAGATTTCGGGATTTTTTTTATTTTTTAGGTGATTGTTACACTCAAAACCACCCCAAAAGTAGGAATAAATACTTAGTAAAACCACTAGTTGCGATTAATTCTAAATTTAAAAGTAAAGAAATACGAAGTTAAAAGATTAGGGATTGGGGACTGGGGACTGGGGACTGGGGATTGGGGATTGGGAAAAGGAGACAAGGGGGACAAGGTAGACAGGGGAAATTTTACCTCAATGCCCAATGCCCAATGCCCAATTCCCCATGCCCCATTAATTACCATTCCCCAATTTCGCGCAATGGCTTTTTCTGCCCTGGAACACCCCCAAAGGCAGCTTTCTCCACAGATTCCACTAAAGAACGTGCCACACGGTCTACATAGGGACGAGAAAAAGACCAAATCAAAGGTGATAACCAACCCCGGAGGGTGACTGAGTAAGATAAACAAGTACCACAGACAGTAGACTCGACTTGATAAGTCACCCGTTCTTCTACACCAGGAATAGCCATGACTCTAATACTCAGCAATTCTCTAGGGTTGACTCGTTCCACAAAAATCCGAATGGGAATTGGTGAAAAACGTGTGACGGCTTGATAAATTAATCCAGGTTTAGGCACTAATCCA
Organism: Nostoc sp. CMAA1605; assembly: GCF_021596505.1. GTDB lineage: Bacteria > Cyanobacteriota > Cyanobacteriia > Cyanobacteriales > Nostocaceae > Trichormus. The sequence goes on from NZ_PJIZ01000027.1 coordinate 27,112, forward strand.
TAGGGTACATTTGTACTTTTAATTAGTGGATGCCAGGAAACATCCGTTAAGTCAACTACCTTTTGCCAGAGATCGTCTACAGAAGCAGGACTAATTTCTCGATATGTCCGTACCAGAGAAACACAAAACCGACGGTGTTTGCGGTGGACGAATTTGGATAACCAAGCTTTCATTTGCCAATCCTCCTCGCTACACACTTGCTGGTAACTCTCTGGCATAGTCTGCTACTGTGATTCACTGTCCTCAGCACTCAATACTCAGCACTCAATACTCAGCACTCAGCACTCAACACGGGCTAAACGCCCCGCTTCCGCTAACAACACCGGCTAAACGCCGCGCTTCCGCTAACAGCCCTCAAATGAGTTTGACCTTGATACCAGAATGTTCCCATCAAGAAGTACAACAAAAATTTAATCAATATACAAGCCTATACGCATTTGAGGGAAAATAACTCTAATCACGCCCATTGATCATGTAAATGTTTAACAAGCAAAAAGGTGTTTGGGCAAGTTGATCCTCATTTTCGGCTCGTCCTTACCACAAATTTTTACAATTAAAATTTGTGGCAGTTTTGAAAAACGTCATTTAGTTCGGGAGTCTCATGGTAACTAATTCGCAAACCCCAACTGTAGAAGCAAAATTATCCACATCTTTACCTGGGACTGATGCCAAGGCGCGTGTCAGTCATTTTATGAAAAGTTTACAAGATGAAATTTCACAAACATTAGCCAAGCTGGATGGTGTGGGTACGTTTCACGAAGATAGTTGGGAACGTCCAGAGGGAGGTGGCGGGCGATCGCGTGTGCTGCGTGATGGTGCAATATTTGAACAAGCTGGTGTAAATTTTTCTGAAGTTTGGGGTTCCCATCTGCCTCCCTCTATTTTAAAGCAGCGTCCAGAGGCAGAAGGTCACGGCTTTTATGCCACTGGTACATCTTTGGTATTACATCCCCGTAACCCTTATGTGCCTACAGTTCACCTCAACTACCGTTATTTTGAAGCTGGCCCCGTATGGTGGTTTGGTGGCGGTGCGGACTTAACACCTTATTATCCCTTTGCAGAAGATGCCGCCCATTTCCACAAGACACTCAAGCAAGCTTGTGACCAACATCATCCAGAATATTACCCAGTATTTAAACGTTGGTGTGATGAGTATTTCTACCTCAAGCATCGAGACGAAACACGCGGTGTAGGCGGCTTATTTTTCGATTATCAAGATGGTCAAGGGGTGTTGTATCGTGGCCCCGACCCCAAAGGCGAAGCCGCCCAATATAGCGACCAAGTAGGAATCCCCGCACAACGCACTTGGGAAGATTTATTTAGCTTTGTACAAAGTTCCGGTGCAGCCTTTTTACCCGCTTATGTTCCCATCGTAGAACGTCGTCATGGAATAGAATACGGCGATCGCGAACGTAATTTTCAACTTTACCGTCGTGGTAGATACGTCGAATTTAACTTAGTTTACGACCGAGGCACCATCTTTGGTTTACAAACCAACGGACGAACAGAATCAATTTTAATGTCCTTACCCCCCTTGGTGCGCTGGGAATATGGTTATCAACCCGAACCTAATACCCCCGAAGCTGAATTGTATAATACTTTTCTCAAGCCTCAAGATTGGATTAACTGGCAACCTAGTAAATAGCACTGAATTATTACGTGGTGGTAAGCAGCCCTCACCACACAATTAACACTGTGGGATAGTGAATTACCCAGGGTAGTCATCAGTAACTTACCAAGGACAATGAAAATTTCAAAAGTCTTTCTCGCTGACTCAGTAATCTTATCTGGGTACTCAGCACAGATTTGGTGAGTTAAACTACTAAAGGTAAGCACCTATTTAAAAAAAAAGGTGACAAATTTAGCTGTGTCTTGTTAAATTCGAGTTTCAGCACTGAATAGTCCTGTAGTTGGTGGGTTAAATAAATTACTACTTTTTTCAGAGTGGTGTTATGGCTCATCAATTCCAGGACTAGTACAGAAAAGCAACTTTCACTTGTCAAGATTAGTAGTCCAGAAAGCTGATTACGTAAGCTTTTCCGACTATTGAGATAGAGCCTGTAAATGTGCTTTGCTGTACTATTACCAATTCTCTAAAAATCAGTTACGGATACAACCTGGAAAACCCAGATAGCACCTAACTTGTTTGACTCTGAATTGGTATCACTTAACCACAGTCAACTTTAAGATAAGTGCCACAGGGGGCTTAGTGATTCACATAGAACAAACCACCTACACAACTCAAGACGGTAATACAGTCATTGTCTTGACACCATCCGGTCGCTTAGATATCACCACAGCTTGGCAATTTCGCCTGAAATTACAAGAATGTATTTCTAAACTCAGCCGTCATGTAGTGGTGAATCTTGGTCAAGTAAACTTTATCGATAGTTCCGGCCTGACATCTTTGGTAGCTGGTATGCGCGACGCAGATAAAGTTAAAGGCAGTTTCCGCATATGCAACGTTCATCCAGAAGCCAAATTAGTATTTGAAGTCACCATGATGGATACAGTATTTGAAATTTTGGAAACTGAAGAGGAAGCTTTAGAAGGTGTACCTCGCAGTATGGCTAGTTAAAAGAGTGCTAAACCAAAAAAGTGCTGAGTCACAAGTGATGAGTTCTAAATGGTTCGTCTACCTCAACAATTAGCACACTGCTCAACGCCCCGCTTCTGCTAACAGCACTCAATACTGCTCTCGTTTTGTGTAGCGATAAGGCCCCATAATCGCGCCCCAAGTTGCTTTACCTGTTATTTGATCAATGCCTTTATCGTAGCTATATAAAGCCATTTCTGTAACTTCAAATCCTAAAGAAACTTGGATAGTATTACCTTGATAAGTGAAGGTGCAGCGAGTATCCGTAGGCGGACTCGCAACAAATTTATATTGGTTAACCGCTATCTCTTGTTGAGTTACCTTGAGAATACAACCTGGTAACAATTCTAATTGCTCTAGAGTCAGTGCCTTTAGTAAATCGGGATTTCGACCCCCGCCAGCTAAGGCACTGTAATTTTTAGGCATATAGTATTGCACTTGCAAAGCAGCATCAAATTTGCCAGGCATTATCCGTATCACACGTTGGCGATAAGGACTGTCTAAATTCAAGATATTAGCTTGTTCGGCAAATATCGTGATGCTGTCCTCCGTAAATAGCTGCACAGGTCGTTGCCACAAACGTAAATGGACATACCATATAGGTTCTGCGATCGCCTGTTCTCGATTATCAAATTCCCCAGAGAGATACTTACCCAAGTTAACTAAATCAGTGGAAAAGCCCATATTAAGTGATGAGTGCTGAGTGCTGAGTGCTGAGTGGTGAGTAATGAGTAATGAGTAATGAGTAATGAGTAATGAGTAATGAGTAATGAGTAATGAGTAATAAGTAGTGACTATTGACCATTGACTAATGACTAATGACTATTGACTATTGACTATTGACTATTGACCATTACACCAACACCATTTCGGGTTGAGTTTGGGACAGACTCCCGAAAAAGTCGTAGTAATCTAGTGCTTCTAAAATTCCCCAGGCGTATTGTCCTTGGGCAAAGTAAATCTGAGCATAGCCATGTAACTTTTGCAGTTCTTCGCTGTAATTTCCAACCACAACGGCTAAGGTATTACCGGCTAACATGGTTTCGTCGTTCCCTGATGCACCGGCGACTAAAAAGCGTTTTACGGGTAAACCCCATTTTAAAGCTATGTAACGCAGGGCATCTCCCTTAGAAGCGCGGATAGGTAATAGGTCAAGATACATATCATGGCTGTAAATACCTTTGACGGGGAGTTGTTGACGACGCAAATGGCGGATAATTTCTCGGTAGCTGGGGGATACGCTAGAATCCACAAAGTAGCTGATTTTAAATTTTCCTTGAGCGTCTGCTGGCTGCAATTCCACGCCAGGAATATCTTTCATTGCTTCCCGAATGGCTTCTGGTTGCCAATTGTGGCTAATATGTTTTTGCCAAGTAGTATCTGTGACAATTCTTGGCCCATAGTAAATTTCGCTACCAGTGGAAGTAATGAGTAAATCAGGCATGGGAAATTCCCATTCTTCTAACATATTTAAGGTACTTTTGAGACTGCGCCCAGTAGCAATTCCGACTCCTGTTGTCTGTCCTTGTTCACGGATGCGTTCAATCAAAGTCTCTAAAGCTTCTTGATCGCCTAAGAGTGTATTATCTATTTCTGTGACTAAAAAGCGATCGGCTGTAGGTAGGTGGTTAGTTTCTGGTATGTTCCAACCAGGATGTTCTGTGGCGGGAAAGACAATTAAAGGACTGAGTAAAGACTGTATCTTTTGTTGGGGGAAGCGACGGACTTTTTCTAAATAATGCTCAATGTGACTTTCCCATGAGAAATGTTTGCGGACATTAGTTAAACCATTACTAGACCATTTTTGCCATTGCTGATGGTCAGTTAAGGCTGTTCGCAGTGCATTTTGAATGTCTTGAATATTTAAGGGGTCTACTAATAGTCCATTATCACAAGCGGCGATAATATCTCTAGGGCCGCCGTCAGATGTGGCGATAATCGGTACACCGCAAGCTGTGGCTTCAATCAGAGTTAGTCCAAAGGGTTCAGTGAGGGCGGGATTAATAAATACGCCCTGTGTTTTGGCTGTCAAGCGATATAAGTCGGGGACATCATCAGATGTATGATGTTTGGGATAGGCGACATGACCATAAAGGTCATAGCGATCGATTAATTGCAATATTTCGGTCAAAACTTGGCGTGGCCCTGATTCCATCGTGGTGATGTCGTCGCGATTTCCTAGCACAATTACCAAATTAGCTAGCTCACGCAATTGAGGATCTTCACCATAGGCTTTGATGAGACTACCGACATTTTTCCGAATAGCCGGACGGGAAATCGCCGTGATCATCGGCTTTTGCGGATCATGCAAAAATCGTTTTAACTTTTCGTAAATCGGGGGATTTTGCCAATTATCGGGGACTGGGTAAAAACGTTCTAAAGTCACACCAGGGGGAATCACTTCCATTCTTTCTGGTTGGTAGCGGTCATAGACGCTATATTGTTCTTCAACTTCTTGATTAGTGCTGGCGATGACTAAAGCTGCACCACCCAGGGTAATTTCTTCGGCTTCAATGCGAGTGCTGATGTGAAAGTTTTCTTCTATTACTTCTGGCTTAGTTCCATGTTCTAGTAATCGTTGCAGTTTCACCCTTCCTAGTGAATGACCTGTATGCACCAGGGGTGTACCTAACCAACCAGCCACTCGACTACCTACGTAGCCAGCATCAGCATAGTGTGTGTGAATGACGTTTGGTATTTTGCCGACTTTGCGGATGTGTTTGAGTAGTTCATCTGCAAAGCTATCTAAATAAGGCCACAGAACTTCTTTGCGGAGGTAACGCCGGGGGCCACAGGCTAGACGAATGATTTGGGCTTTGTCGGAGAGAATTTCTACTGGTTGAGCATAATCAGCACTCACCTTGGGGTCTTGTATCAACCGAGTTACTAAGTCAACTCTTTCTACTTCGGGATGTTTAGCTAATGTGGCGGCGAGTTCAACTACGTATTTTGTTTGTCCACCGGTGTCAGCGTCTCGTCCTAACTCTAGATTATGACCTCTAATTAAGCCGTGAACACTGACTAGTATGATATACAACCCTGAGCTATTTGACATTTTGTCTTCCTCTCTAGTTGACTTTATTTAGTGCTATGTTTAGGCTTTTTTGATGGAATCAATGGTGATCATTGATGATGAGATATCCATAAAAATGGTACTCATTTGTAATTTGAACAAAGTCAGAAATGCCGTCAAAATGTGCATTCACCAATAATTAGTCATTTGCAAATAAACATCATTACTAGATATTTATTATTTAGAGTGATAACTTTTTCTTAATCTCCAAATTGTGACAATATACTTCTGTATATAGTATCAGTAAGGTACATGATGAGTGCATCTATTACAAGAAATACTCGTTTATATTAGAAATATCACTCCCTGAGTTCTTTAAAAAGTTATGTTCTGAAACTTACAGGTTGCAGATGGATCAATTTAACCGTAATATTTAATACTTGAATAAAAATGTTTGATTTTTGTCTAAAAAATGTATATTAATATACAGTAATTTTCATTTCTTTTACTTCTAAATTTATGTCTAATCCAGTCAAGGTATTTTTTTCTTACTCTCACAAAGATGAAGCTTTGCGGGATGAATTAGCCACTCATCTGAGTACAATGAAACATCAGGGTGTAATTGAGGCTTGGCATGACAGAGCCATCATTGCTGGCAGCAATTGGGCTGATGCTATTGATGATAATCTCAACATTGCAGATATTGTTTTACTGTTAGTGAGTGCTAACTTTTTGGCTTCAGATTACTGTTATGACAAGGAAATGATGCGGGCGATGGAACGCTATGAGAGCAAAGAAGCCCGTGTAATTCCGATTATTCTCAAGCCGGTAGATTGGAATGATACACCTTTTAGCAAACTGCAAGCATTACCCAAAAATGCGAAACCGGTGACGACTTGGACAAATCAGGATGAGGCTTTTTCAGATATTGCAAAAGGGATTCGTCGGGTGGCTGAAGAAATCGCTAAATCAAAAGCCTCCGGTAGTTCTGTTGTGAACACTACACCTGTAACCACTAGTCAAGGTGGAATAACTGATAGGCAACGTCGGAGATTAGAGCAAGAACGGGATTCATTACAGCAGCAATATGATACTGTAAGTAACAAACTAGACAGACTGCGCCAAGCATATTCTATTGAAACGGATGTAACGACAAAGTTTAAGTTGGAATCCCAAATCAAGGAAGCTCAGGCAGAACAAGATAGATTAGATCATCAGCTTGAAGAAATTGAGCAGAAACTTTTGTAGTTCACTTTGTAACTCAGCCCGCATCTTGCCCTATTCGCTATGAAATCTATTGAAGTTTTTATCTCTTATCATGAGAAAGATGAGGAATTTCGTCAAGAGTTAGAGAAGCATTTAGCATCTTTACGTCGGCAAGAGGTGATTTCTAGTTGGCACGATCGCAAAATTATTCCAGGGCAAGATATTAAAGGAGAAATTGATCAACGCCTCAATCAAGCGGGTTTAATTCTACTGTTAATTAGTCCTGATTTCCTAGACTCTGACTATCACTGGACAGTGGAAGTGACACGAGCCTTAGAGCAGAACGCAGCGAAGAAAACCTGTGTGATTCCCGTGCTGCTGCGTCATGTTGATTGGGATGTTCCTCGGCTCAAGGAACTATTACCATTACCGAAAAATCGTAAACCGATTAAAAGTTGGGCTGATAGGGATGAAGCGTTTGTGGAAGTTGTTAAGGGAATTCGGGAAGCTATCGCACTCTTAATGGCGCAATTAGTTGAAAATGAATCAACTCATCAAGCAACTACAAAAGCACAGGAAGACCTGCAATATCAAGTCACCACTCTAATAAATGAAGCAGATAGTTTGCGTGAGGGTAAGAACTTTGAGGAAGCAATCCTGAAATACAAAGCAGCTATCAGTCTTGAGCCAAACTCTTTATACGCTCACAATGGACTGGGGATTACACTTTACAATCAAGGAAAACTAGAAGAGGCAATCGCATCCTACCGCCAAGCCTTAAATATTGACCCCAATTTTGCAAAAGCTCACAATGGATTGGGGAATACACTGTATGACCAAGGAAAACTAGAAAAGGCGATCGCATCCTACCGCCAAGCCTTAAAATTTGACCCCAGTTATGCAAAAGCTTACTATAACTTGGGGAATACACTGTATGACCAAGGAAAAGTAGAAGAGGCGATCGCATCCTACCGCCAAGTCTTAAATATTGACCCCAATTATGCAAAAGCTCACAATAACCTGGGGCTTGCGCTCTATGCACAGAAAAAACTAGAAGAGGCGATCGCATCCTACCGCCAAGCCTTGAAATTTGATTCCAATGATGTCTACGCTCACTGTAACTTGGGGATTGCGCTGTCTGACCAAGGAAAAGTAGAAGAGGCGATCGCATCTTACCGCCAAGCCTTAAATATTGACCCCAATTTTACAAAAGCTCACAATAACTTGGGAATTGCGTTGTACAACCAAGGAAAAATAGAAGAGGGAATTAAAGAAATAGAAGTAGCCGTTACTCTTGAACCTAATAACACCCTATTCCGTGACAACTTAAAGCTTTATCAAAATCAGAAACAGGGTTCTTGAGGGCGTTTATTTGGTAAGTAAAATAATTAGATAATCAACGATGTCAGCTAAAGACTTATTTCATGGGGCTGTCAAACAAGCACTACTGAAGGAAAAGTGGATAATTACAGCCGATCCACTCATAATAAAAATTGAAGGTGTAAAGTTTGAGATTGATTTAGCAGCAGAAAAAATTTTAGGAGCTGAGAAAGCAGGTAGAAAAATTGCAGTAGAAGTAAAAAGTTTTCTAAATAGTTCAGCGATTACTGACTTTCACGTAGCTTTGGGGCAATTTCTCAACTATCGGCTTGCTCTACAAATGAAAGAACCAGACCGGACGCTTTATCTAGCAGTACCTTTTGATACTTTTAAAACGTTCTTCCAAGAACTGTTTGTTAAAGAAGCGGTCAAGCTTTATCAACTAAAGCTTGTTGTCTATGAGCCAATTAAAGAAGAGGTTATCGAATGGAGAGAATAGAATACTACCGTCAAAGCATTCGTAACTTGCTAATTGAACAAGCATCTATAGAAAAGAGTAACCCAGATGTTGAGTGTCAGCTAATTTTTGATAGAGAACATGACCATTATCAATTACTTGATGTTGGTTGGGAAGGACTCAAGCGAGTATATAACTGTTTTATCCATTTGGACATTAAAGATGGCAAAATTTGGATTCAGCGCAATACGACTGAGCTAGATATTGCCCAAGCATTAGTAGAAATGGGGGTATCGAAGGAAGATATTGTTTTGGGATTACATCCGCCTTACAAGCGTCCGTATACAGGGTATGGTGTAGCGTAGGTGATTCAAGGGACTTCCAATTAAAAAATATACTATCACTTTGATGGCAGGGGGGCAGGGGGCAAGGAGCAGGGGGAAAGACAGATTTTTTGGAAAAAATAAATTGGATAGTTTATTTTCTGGAAATCCCCAAAACGTCAACACTTGGTGTCATAAGGCTTAATTCGTTTTGTTGTGTGATGTTTCTAGATTTTAAGCAATAGGTTCAAATACCATTTGCGGAATTAATACACCCGCTTGTAATTCCCCAATTCCCAAAAAACGGGTTGCTTCATAAACTCGCACCTGACCGGTGATTTCAGGAGTGAGGGAAATGCGCTGTCCCTGACACCATTTTTGAGCAGAAATACTGGGTAAAGTTACAGATGGGAGATGTTGTAAGGCTGTATCTGGTGGGGTGGGTTGAAATGTCCCGTTTGAGAGTTGGGTTTCTAACTCATCTAAGGTGAGACTATCTGCTAAATTGAAACCACTGCTTTGAGTACGTACTAAAGCAGCGAGAGTTCCGCCTGTATTTAACACTGTACCTAAATCACGAGCGATCGCCCGAATATATGTGCCACCACCACAGGCTATCTCTACATCTAATTCGGGAAAATCTCCAACTCGCCAATCTAAAATTTCTATGTGATAAATTTCTACTATCCTTGGGGGAACTTCTACGACTGCACCTTGACGCGCTAAATCGTACAGGCGTTTTCCTTCGACTTGAATCGCACTGTAAATTGGTGGAATTTGCTCTATTTTGCCGATAAATTTAGCTAATGCCGTTTTTATTTGTGCTAAATCTAATTCTGCGCCAGGTTGGGACGAGATGATTTCACCTTGTAAGTCATCAGTTGTAGTCTGCATCCCAAAGCGGATAGTAGCTTTATAAGCTTTATCACTGGGAAGATATTGTAATAATCTTGTAGCTTTACCAACTGCAATGGGTAGCACACCAGTAGCGGCTGGATCTAATGTTCCCGCGTGTCCTACACGTTTGAGTTTGCACAATTTTCGCGCCTTGGCCACGCAATCATGAGAAGTCCAGCCAAATGGCTTGTTTAAATTAATAAAACCTTGCACTGTGAAATTTATGAGTTTAGCGATCGCCCACAATTCTAATACTATCAGGTGGCTGAAAGCTGAAATTTTGGAAAATAGGGGTGTAAGGTTTTGTACGAGTTGTGATGCGTGGGGAGTGCGTCAATAGATAAACGTAGACATGATATGAATATAGGACTAGGATTTGATTTCTGAAAAAACTCCGTACATCTGAAGGGACATAAAATCAAACATAGTATTTCGGAGAAACCACTCAAACATCCACTTTAAATGGCGAAATGTTGGAATTAAAGCACAAAAGCGTCGAATCCAGGTTTTCGCTTGTAACCAAATATCCTCTATAGGATTTTGCGATGGACAATTAGGAGCAAAACGAATGCAATGAATTTTCCATTTTTCTGGCGGTAAACCTTGATTTATCTCGCCTAAAAAGTCTTGAACTAAATGTGAACGATGATAAGAAGCACCATCCCAAATAAGAAGCAATCTTTGGTCGGGAGACTGGTCTAATAAATAACGTAAATAATCAATCGTATTCTTTGAATTACCAGCATTATATGCTTTCAAGAGTAGCTTTCCGTCGAGATAATCAACTGCACCATAATATGTCTGCTTATCTCGTTCATTAACGACTTCAATTGCTATCTCTTGGTCAGTTCTTCCCCAAACATAACCAGTTACGTCTCCCCATAATAAATGACACTCATCTATTAGTAATACTCTCAGCTTTCGTGCTTCTATCTCCTCTCTGTTGCTTGCCAGCAATGTTTCAATTTGTTTTTTTTTGCCGCCACCACCTCTTGATCAGCCTTTGGATTCAAGCCTGTAGTCTTTTTCCAACTAATTCCTGCTGCTTCAAATAAATCATAGTAACTTCGTTTCGATTCGTAGATGACATCATATTCAAATGCTAATTTATATTCCAGTTCACCCAGCTCCCAAATTTCTTTAGTTTGCAACCAACTTAATACTTGGAGGAACTGTTCATCACTCAAATAACTTTTTCTGCCTTTATAGTTTAAGCGCAAACCCAAAATTCCATTTTCCTGGTAAGCTTGCTTCCAGCTTGTTATTGAACCAACTGACACATCTAAAATTGTTTGAATTTCTTCATACTTGTAACCTTGATAAACTAGTTTTACTGCCAAAGCTTTTCTTACTTCACGAGCATCTGGATGACTATCTATAAATTCTTGTAGTTCTGCGATCACTACGTCCGCCGCAGGTATCGCCATTTCTAGATGCTGGTTTATCATTGTTCTTTATTAGACAGGTCTCTCTGACCGTATTATCTCGCAGTTTTTTTCAGAAATCAAATATGATTCCTATAGATACCCAATTTTCTCATCAAATCGGGTATCTATTGAGTAAATAATATATGAGGTAATTACTTAACTTCTTCGGGTGCAAAAGCTTTGATTTTGCCCTTTTTGACGGCAACTACTACATCATAAGTTGCACAGTAAGAGATAGTGACATTATTAGCCTTGTTATAAAGATTTACTACCATACCTGCGCCACCAGGTTGAACTCCCAGTGGTTCTAAGTCGCCAAAGAAGAAACGACGCAACTGATCGCCACTACCAAACTGACCTTTATGTTTGGCGAGAAAATCGATTTTTTGTTGTGCAGTCAAACCTGTAGCATCTTTCATTGCTTCTGCTGATGCTTGTACCCAATTAGGATTAACAGCTTGTAGTGGAACATCAAAGACCGTTAACATTCCAGCTAAAGCAACAGTTGTGAGTAAAGATGGTGCAAATTTCATTGGTAACTCCGTTTTTGGTTTATCCCAGCGATTACAGCATCTCAACAACTACTGAAGTTCACCTGAAGCCTAAATGGAAATTACCTGAATTTACCTGTGCAAGTGATTCAGTGAATACTCAGCATTTTCTCAGGAAAATCAGGTTTATAAGCACAGAATCAGGAATGGGGGTTAAGAAGTAACAAGATAGGGTTTTCAAAATCAAATACTAGTCCTATATATTGAATGATTGTGTAGTGGGAGTGGTGTAATTGTGGCCAAGTTAAGAAGAAAGAATCGTTTCATACACCAAATTCCTGGTCAAGTTTATTTATGGTTAGCAGTGTTAATTTTTGGCGCATCCAGTGCAATAACGCGCAAACTGACCGAAATTGGTGCAGAAAACTTCTTAGGTGGTCGCAACCCAATTTCATTATGTAATGTTTTGTTTGTGGGTAATCTCTGCGCTTTATTCTTAATGATTTTTATTTATGGGCGACAGTGGAATCAAACAGCATTACAAAAAATTACTCGAAAAGATTGGTTATATTTAATAGTTGTGGCGATTTTAGCAGGAGCTTTAGCCCCTGGGTTAATTTTTCAATCCCTGGCTTTAACCAATGTTAATAATGTCATTTTGATAGGACGTATAGAAGTTCCCTTAACATTATTTTTATCGATAGTGGTTTTAAAAGAACGAGTAAATAGAGGAGAAATTATCGGAGCGATCGCTGCTTTTATTGGTGTATTAATTACTATTCTTATTCAGCCTCAAAGCGATGAAATAAGGATGAATATGGCGGGATTAAATATTGGTTTAGGTGAATTATTAGCAGCCACAGGAGCAATATTTTTATCATTGGCGACAGTGATTAGTAAACAACATCTAATTGATATTCCCTTGGGGATTTACAGTATTTTTCGCACAGCTTTAGGCACAGTCGTATTCTTTATGATTGCGCTTGTGCTTTATGGTAGTCACCATTTTATGGATGTGTTCTCACCTTTTTTATGGAAATGGATGTTGATTTATGGAGGTTTAATTGTTGTCGTCGGTCAATCATTTTGGATTAAAGGTTTGAGAGTGGCTAGCGTATCTACAGCTTCTTTGGCTAGTTCTTTTACTCCCGTGGCAGGTATTGTAGCAGCTTATCTAATTCTCGGTGAAGCTCCAACTCCTGCTCAATATTTTGGTAGTGGTTTGATATTAATTGGTATCTTGATTAGTCAAATTAGCTTGCGTCGGCAAAATTCTGCTCGTTTAATGGTTAATCAGGAAGTTTCTACAGCCAAAGAACAGGAAATAGAAAACAAAGCTGGGTTTAAGGGAGTTTAACTAAATTCAGTTTTCTAGCTCATTACAATAAATTCATATTAACTAAGTATGATTTCTGTCAAAACCTGATTTTTCAGACAAAGATACTCAGTAATATCATAATCAACGGCGGTTTAAATTCCTAGTTCTTGCTGAGGCGATCGCTAATTCAGCACGGTGAAAATAGTGAAAGCTAGTAGTAAATTTCACCACCCAATAGAAAACATGAAAAATAAATTACTGTTTGCCGGCTTTTTTATGGCAACTTGGCTAGGAACACTCATCCCCAGTGCTTTGGCTGCTCCACCCTGTTCTGTAGGACAAAAAGCAGAAGTGCTTTGGAAAGGAAAATGGTATGCCGCTACAGTATTAGGAGTAAACAATAACAGATGTTATATTACCTATGATGGTTATGATAGCTCCTGGAACGAGTGGGTTGGATCTGCGCGCTTTCGCGCATTATTTAAAGCTGGTGATTCAGCCAGAATTCTCTGGAGAGGAAAATGGTACGATGGGAAAATTTTAGAAGTTCGTAGTAATCGTTATAAAGTTACCTACACTGGTTACGACAGTTCTTGGGATGAGTGGGTCGAACCAGCAAGGGTCAGCAGATAAAAAAATATCTATACAACACAAAAAACCCCACATTGGGGTAAGTCAACAAGCACGGGTTTATAGTACAATCTAGCTTGTATAGTTAATTCGTCCACGATCACGGCAATTACTGTGATCGTTTTTCTATTTTACGTCGTGCAAGTCAATAATGGGGTGAGGGGTCATAGCTCCCACTTGGGGTTAAGAGGCACGGGGGCAGGGAGCAGGGGGCAGGGGGAGAAAAACTGATGAGTGCTGAGTGCTGTTAGCGGTAGTGCGGCGTTTAGCCGGTGCTGAGTGATGACTAATGACTAATGACTAATGACTATTTCTAGCCAATATGTTGAACTATGGGTGGTTTTCTTGAACCATCTCCTTGTTGTTCTGGTCTAGTTTGGGGTGTAGCATGAAGTTGTGGTTCTGGTTGTGGTGGCTGTGGTTGTGGCCCTTTGATTTTTATGGCTTCTTGCTTCTAGGAAACTAAGTAAATCTTTTATCTACATCAGTCAGGAGTAATATAAAAAATAGGAAATAGTTACAGCAAAATTAACTCTTTGGATGCACATAATAATCTACATCAGGCATTAAAACAGTTAGCATATTTTGGCTAGACCGTAATTATCGCTTGGGTGCGATCGCATCTTACCATTTTGGATTTTAGATTTTAGATTTTGGATTGTGGAATACTTTATCGGTAAGCTTTTGGGCAATACATTGGTCGCAATAATTTTTCCAATTGGTATTAATTCCTTCCGATTGATTTTGACAGATAGCGAATGTTCAGATACCCGACTCTTTAAAAAAGTCGGGTATCTATAGATGTATCATAATTTGTGTATCAGACTAATAGCTTCAATCGGCTGAAAATATTTAGAGGCGAGGTGTCAGACTGTCTTTTCGCTTTAATTACGAATTGGTTTTAATTTTCGTCACGTCCGTGAACTTGAGCAGGGGGGCTAGTGGCTTCTACTGCTGTAAATGGCTCTAGAATATTGTAGTGATGAGTTGCACCTTTAGGAACTACCCAAGAACTACCAGGTTCTAGTAAAATCATTTGTCCTTCAATGTGCAGTTCTGCACGACCATTAATTACATAACCAACGGTTTCATATTCACGTTGACTTGTTTGTTTATCTTCTCCTGGTTGTTCATTTTCCCAAAGCCGCATAGAAACAGTTTTACCGGAGGCTAAATATTTTTGACCGAGTTTACCTTTGGGAGAATGGGAAGAGTCAATTTTTTTGACGCTGGTGTCAGTCATAAGTTCATCACCTTAAGGTTTGAGTACAACTTTGATGCAGTTATCTTGTTTGTGTTTAAAAATTTCGTAGCCGTGGGGTGCTTCTGTTAAAGGTAGTTTGTGGGTGATGACAAAGGAAGGATCAATTTCACCGTTTTGAATACGTTCTAATAAAGGTTTTAAATATCTATGAACATGGGTTTGTCCCATTTTGAAGGTTAAACCTTTGTTCATGGCTGCACCCATCGGTATTTTGTCGAGGAAACCGCCGTATACACCTGCTAATGAGACATGACCACCTTTACCACAAGCAACAATGACTTGTCTTAAGGCTGTTGGTCTGTCTGTTTCTAGCCGCACAGCCTGCTTAACTTGGTCGTAAAAAGCCATCATATCTGTACCGTGGGCTTCCATTCCGACTGCGTCAATGCAAGCATCGGGGCCACGTCCGCCGGTCATTTCTTTGAGTGCTTCGCCAATATTGACTTCCTCGTAGTTAAGAACCTCCGCCTTACCGTATTCTTTCGCCATCTGTAGACGTTCGGGGATACGGTCAAAAGCAATTACTCTTTCTGCACCCAGCATATATGCACTTTTGATGGCAAATTGTCCGACTGGGCCACAACCCCAAACAGCGACAATATCACCGGGTTTGATATGACAGTTTTCCGCCGCCATGTAGCCTGTCGGGAAAATATCAGTTAAAAATAATACTTGTTCATCTGTGAGATTATCAGGAATTTTGAGTAAACCCACGTCAGCAAACGGTACACGGGCGTATTCCGCTTGACCGCCAGCGTAACCGCCGAATAAATGGGAGTAGCCAAATAGACCGGCTGGCGAATGTCCCATTTGCAGTTCTACCATCCAGGCGTTAGGGTTGGAATTATCACACAAAGACCATAATTGCCGTTGACAAAAGAAACAAGAACCGCAAGAAATAGTAAAAGGAACAACAACGCGATCGCCTATTTGCACATTTTTGACTGCACTTCCTATTTCAACGACTTCTCCCATAAATTCATGACCGAGAATATCACCCTGTTGCATGGTGGGGATATAGCCATCATATATATGTAAATCTGAGCCACAAATGGCTGTAGAAGTAATTTTAATAATGGCATCACGGGGGTTAAGAATTTTAGGGTCTGGTACGTTTTCTACCCTGACATCGTTAGTACCATGCCAGCAAACTGCTTTCATAGTTATTAGTCCTTAGTTATTAGTCATTAGTCAAGAGTCATTCAATAATTGGTTTTATTAACTATGCTTCTGCTTTCTTAGAACCTGGGAACGTGGAATTGAATTAAGAGACGCATTTTATCGCGTCTCTGTAGAATCTATTTAGAACTATCTTCTAATTTCTCTTTGAGATTCTGGTTGTTGATAATAACCACGGTCACGATTGGTAATCGGCTCAACTGCTTCCTTGGCTTTTCTTTTTACATCAGCTTGAAATTCTTTTGTGGCTCTGGGTGTTTCTTCGTTTAAATTTAATTTCTCGCGCACGTTCTCAACAGTATCTTTGAGCTTTTCTTGGGCATTTCTCACTTGATTATCGCCGATTCCTTGACTATCTGGTGTGCCTTTGTAATAGATACCCTCTGGAGTTTTTACATCAGCCTGAGCAATCATGGCACTGCTATATGTAAAACACTGACCTATAAAGAAAGTGGCTCCAATTAAACAAACAATTACAACTTGACGTAGGAGGAAGTTTTGTAACCAAGAAATTACTCGATTCATAAAGAACCTCAATTACAGTGCATCTCTATTTTTGATGTAGGAGATGTAAATAAACATCTTTTTAAAGTGTGATTTATTAATATGTAATTGGGTGTAATTACATTATTTTTCACCTACTACTGGCTAATTTCAAGGTTTGAGTACAACTTTGACGCAGTTATCTAGTTTTTGCTGGAAAATTTTATAAGCATGGGGTGCTTGTTCTAGAGGTAATTGATGGGTAACTACAAAAGATGGATCAAGTTTGCCATCTAATACTAGTTGCAGTAACAAGTGCATATATTTTTGTCCGTGCATTTGTCCCATTCTGAAGGTAAGACCTTTATTAAAAGCAGCACCAAAAGGTATTTTATCTACAAATCCACCATAGACACCCATGATGGAGAGAGTCCCACCTTTACGACAAGCCACCATCATTTCTCGTAATACATGGGGACGGTCTGTCTCTAGTTTTAGTTTTTGTTTGGTTTGGTCATAGAAATCTTCTATTCCCACACCATGCGCTTCTAAACCAACCGCATCAATGCAAGCATCAGGGCCACGTCCGCCAGTCATTTCTTTTAATGCTTCCCCTGCATTAACTTCTTCGTAATTAATAATTTCGGCTTTGGCGTATTTTTTCGCCATTTCTAAGCGTTCAGGAAAGCGGTCAATAGCAATGACTTTTTCTGCACCCATCATATAAGCACTAATCATGGCAAATTGTCCGACTGCACCGCAACCCCAAACTGCGACAGTATCCCCTGGTTGAATGTCGCAAAATTCTGCACCCATGTAACCGGTAGGGATAGCATCGGAGATGAATAATAACATTTCATCTGATAAATCTGGCGGGACTTTCACCACACCCACATCAGCGAAAGGGACGCGCACATATTCAGCTTGCGCGCCTGCATAACCCCCTAACATATGAGAGTAGCCATAAATAGCCGAGGTCACATTGCCAAAAAGTTTTTCTTCTATCCAACCTTTGGGGTTAGAGTTGTCGCACAATGACCACATATCATGCTGACAATAATGGCATCTACCACAGCCAATGGTAGAGGGAACAACGACGCGATCGCCTATTTTTAAATTCTCAATTCCTTGACCAACTTCTACAACTTCCCCCATAAATTCGTGACCGATAATGTCACCTTGCTGTACTGTGGGAATATAGCCACCATAAATATGCAAATCTGACCCACAAATCGCCGTAGAAGTAACTTTAATAATTGCATCACGGGGATTGAGTATTGTCGGGTCTGGGACAGACTCTACCCGAACTTCATTTGCACCATACCAACAAACAGCTTTCATAGTTATTAGTCAATAGTCATTAGTCATTAGTCATTAGTCATTAGTTCTTCTCCCCTGTACCCCTGCACCCCTGCACCCTCATTTCCTCCCCGATGGCTGTCCCTCTGTGGTGGCGATTTCACCTGCTTCCATGAGCATTTTGAAACGGCGTAGTTCGTCGCCTATTTGTTGTTTTGGTTCTTCACCAAATAGTTTGGCGAAAATGGCTGTTAATGTTCCGCCTGGGGGATTGTATTCTAAAACTACTTTGACTTCTGTACCTCGATTTCCTGGTGCTGCTTGAAAACGCACAAAACCGGAGTTTTCTACATCTGCGCCTTCTACAGAAGCCCAGGAAATAAACTCATTTTCTCGGTCTTCTAAGATGTCTGCATCCCATTCTATGCTATTACCAAGGGGTGCATTAGCTATCCAGTGAGACCTCTTCTCGTTGTAAACTTTGACAGATTTGAGATGTTTCATGAATGTGGGTAAATTATCAAAGTTGTGCCAATAACGGTATAGTTCCTCTGCTGGCTTGTTAATTGTCACCGTCTTTTCAACTTTGATGGGTTTGTTCAAACCGATGGCTTCTTGGGCTTGTTGAATGGTGCTGCGTTTAGTCGCACCTTGGTAAATCAAGCCACTTCCAGCTAAAGCTGTCAATACTCCCCGCAAAGAGGCTTGTCGTAAACCCATTAAAACTAACGCACCACCACCAATAAGCGAAGCCCAACGTTCTAAATCACTAGCTTCAGCCTGTTTATCCCCTGATGTTAAAGTCACGTTACTCTACTCCAGATTTCAAAAATTTAGGGAGTAGATCATGAGTTTTATCTCTACTCCCAATTCTCTTAAATTGAAACAGCTGCGCCTGTTGTCGGTTGAGGAGGCTTAATTTCCGCAGCTATGCGTGTGCGATATAGGTTAACTAATCGCTGTTCATACTGCACTAAATCTTGGTAAATTCCTTTAAAAATAGCGGTTGCTACTGGGTCTGTGTACATTGCACACAAGTTACCAATATCACCAATACCTGTTTGTAAATCACCCAAGGCGCAGCGTATCTGGTAGATGTCATCGCTACCTGTCAAGGTTGATTTGACTTTGGCATATTGATTGGCAATATTTGCACTCAAAGATGGTTTTTCGCCCAGTCTTTGCAGATATGTTTCTATTCTTTCGATGTGGCGTTGCTTACTCACAATCATGTCTTGAAACAACGCTTTAGCTTGTATATCTGATTCTTTTTCTGTGTAACTTTGTAATGCTTCTAGTGAATAACGTTCTCCAGCCAAAGCTGTATTTAAGCCACGCACGATTTCAGCTTTAGTCGAACCACCCCAAGCATCAGCCAGTTTCCACCAGTCCGCACTGGTGTTTTTGACATCTGGTAATGCAGCTTCTTTACCGCCATAACCTAAACGGTTCAAAATTGCGGTGGTAAAAATGGGTAAATCTCCGGGTTCACGGGATGTAATTAAATTACCGTCAACTACCAGTGCTTCATCTTCGTAATTTGCACCAGCGTTAATCATATCCTTGCGAATCGCACTAAAACCTGTAGCACGCTTACCTTGGAGTAAATCAGCTTCAATTAACATCTGTGGCCCGTGACAAACCGCAGCCACTAGCTTTCCTTGCTGCATTGCTTCTCGGACAAAGCTGACTGTATTGGGGTTGCGGCGCATTTTATCGGGGGCCATCCCACCGGGAATAACTACAGCATCAAATTCTGATGCGATCGCCTCTGTAGTGGTAGCATCAGCTTGCACAGATAGTTTACCGCGTTTGCCCTTATATTTTTCATTCATCCGCGCACCCAGGACAACTACCTCAAATCCAGCTTGTTTTAGCCCGTTGCAAGGAATAATGAATTCTACGTCTTCTACTGCTTGTTCAATGAGAATCGCTACTTTTTTCTTAACAGAATGATTGTTGTGGTCGGTCATATAATTTCCTGACTAATAATTTTGAATGGTGAATTGTCTAAGCGGGAACTTCACTAGTTGGAGGTGTCCCAAACATTTCCTCATAGTCGTGAGAAAAATGCCGATGTAATTTAGCAAATCCTTGTGGTGTAACAGCATTTTGCAACACTGCAAAAACTGCACGCACATGAATTGCAGTTGTTGTTGGTTCTAGATTTTCTTTTTGACTAACACGCACAATAAAATCTTGTAAATTAAAGCTTTGGTTTGGCTCTCCTTCCCGACCTTGTAAACACTGACTTAATTCTTGTGGTAATTGAGCAGATAAATCTTGAGCTTCATCTCCAGAAATGCGTTCTTTTATAGTTTCTAGAGTCGCACAGGTAGCACGTTCTGCCTCTTCACGGGAGTTAGATTGAGCCAAGCTTTGTACATGAGTAATAAACTCGTTATAGTCCATTGCTTCCTCCGTTATCCAGAGATTTTAGGCATTGTTTAGGAAAGGATTTTATCTTTCAGCATTTATATTGATATTTAAAAACTTCTTGACTTCAGAATGGCTAACGGAAAATCAGCAATCCTTAACAGTAAATTTAATAGATTAGGTCAAAAATTTGCTTCTTTCCGTTACCTTAAGAAAAATAGTTATGAGTAGGAATTTTTCATCTAGGTTTGACGTGGGTTGAGAACTCCTCACTCATAACTACCAGATTCAACTACAAGTGGCTTGACCTTAGATTTCATACTTTTCAGATTAGACTGTAATGTCTAGATTTACTTCGCTCTTAGGAAATAGATTAATTTATCTCTGAAGTTGTACATCTTATGTAGTACAACTAAGCAGCTAAAAATAGTTATGGTAATGATATTGTAAGGGCTAGTTTTATGACAGAAAATAATCAAAATCACGAAGTTAAATCTGATGATTTACCACAAGTAGTCACCGAATCCTATGGTACAGGTGTGAAGGATATCCCCGGTTACAATATTGGTGGCAGAATTCTGCAAGAAAGAAGACGAGAATATACACAAACCAGTCCCGAATTAACTGGTGGTGATGTTGATGCTTATTGGCAAGATGCTGACTCTGTAGGCGAAGAAGCTGTTGGCGGAACTGCACCCACTCCTGACCAAAATGTGACGGAAGACATAGAAGCGGCTGTGGGTTTAGCAATGGATGATAACGAACTACTTCACACTCAAGACATTTTAGAACGCCGTGACGATGCACGCTGGGAATTAAATCCTACCTCTGCCGAAGATTATCAAGAACGGCAATCAGATGATACCTGATAGCAATTCGCAATTCGCAATTCGCAATTCGCAATTCGCAATTCGTAATTCGTAATTCGCAATTAAGCAAGTCAGATACCATCTTGGTTTCAAGCTGTGCGGCTGTTGCTTAATTTTGGATAATTGGTATAGTACCAATCTTAGTTTGTAGTAAGGACTTTAGTCCTTTTTGAGAACTAAAGTTCTCACTACAAACCTTTAATTTGAGAAGTTCGCGCCTTTGCTATGGTAGGGCAAAAGCACGAAAATATCTAATTTCTAACTAATACCAAACACCGAACCGACTGTAGATTTAATTGAGTCCCTAGCATCCTTTAAAGTCTGGGTGATGGGGTGCTTAGTCTGCAAAAATACCCGCGCACAATTACGTCCTGGCATTCCTGAAATTGAACCACCGGGATGTGTACCTGCACCAGTTAAAAAGAGATTCTCAATGGGGGTTTTGTAATTAGCAATTTCTGGCAGAGGACGGAAAAACACCATTTGATCTAATGTCATATCAATATGGTAATAATTACCTTTGTACGCACCTAATCTCTCACCTAATTCTGCGGGACTTTCTACACGACGGGCGATAGTTGCGGTTTTGACGTTAGGCGCATAAGTTGCTAATTTCTCCACAACTTTATCTGCAACTTGGTTTTTTAATTCATCAGTCCAGCCAGTCCCTTTTAAACCCATACCTTCTGCGCCTGCAATTTGATAAGGGGCAAAAAATTCAATCCACACAGTATGTTTTCCTGGAGGTGCGAGGGTGGGATCAAGGAAACTCGGCATTACCACATACATAGACGGGTCAGTATCAGGAATTTCTCCCAAGGTACATTTACTATGGGCTTGTTCCACATGGGCAACGGAATCTGCAATTAAGATAGACCCAACTAAATATTCGTCTTTGTGGGCATGATAAGGAAAGCGCAGGGGTTCGTCTAAAGCCAAATCAATTTTGAGGATAGTTTCATTATTGTTGACAATGCGACGTTCTAATCTTTCCCACAAATCTGGGTCGGCTGCATCAACATCACTCTTATCGGTCATTTGTAAAAATAACCGCTTGGCATCAATATTAGAAATCACTCCATATTTAGCACGGTATTCTGTCCCACCGGCTACCCGAACACCAACAGCCTTACCATTATCAATTAATAGTTTTTCTACCTGTTGATCTGTGAGAATGACACCACCTTTAGCCGTAACTAAATTCACTAAAGCTTTGACTAGTGCGCCTGTACCGCCCCTTGGTCTAGCCATACCGGGGTTGTGACGCATTGCCATCATAATTGCCCCAATAGCTAAAGTTTTTTGGGATGGCGGCGCACCTAATTCAGAGGCAAGTCTAGCAAGGGGTGCTTTGAGAAATTCAGAATCAAACCACTCATTTAATAAATCTTCTGCACTGGTCATCATATTACGTACAAAATCCAGTGTTTTGTTTGGTGAACCAATGACAGAAAATAAATCTTTTAACTTAGTAATGTCGTAGTTACCAGCAATATCGATGATGGATTTTGGCGGTGCATTAAACATAGGAATCATTGCACCAATTGCCCGTTGCCAATAGTCGGTAAATTCGGCGTACTTTTTGGCATCGCGTTCACTATAACGGGCAATTTCAGCACAGGTTTTTTCTAGAGATTTATGGGCGAGAAAATATTTACCGTCAGGATGGGGGCAAAAAACTACTGGGTCACATTCTAGATATTCTAAGCCATATTTTGTTAATTCTAATTCTTCAACCACTGGCCCCAAATGAATAAATTCATGGTCAATTGCACAGAGGTTAAATTTAAAACCGGGGGCTGCTTTGGGTAAACATTCTTCTGTGGTAGCTGCACCACCAGGGACAGGGCGTTTTTCTAGGAGTAGAACACTATAGCCTGCTTTGAGCAAATAAGCTGCACAAACTAGCCCGTTGTGACCTGCACCGATAATAACTACATCATACTCTTGCATATGTTTAATTTTAGAATAAGGTGGCTTGATAATATTACAAAGTGTTAGGAGAAATTACAACCTTGAGAATTAGTTAATAATTTAATTTCACTAGGAATTGTAATGAATGATATACTTAATCTAGTAATTGTGTCACCGAGTCAGGTATTTTATTAACATTGGCTTCTATTAGAAGAATTATTTTTCCTTGTTGTATTTCCATATTTTTAATACTTAAATTAATATCTTCTAATTGAAAATAAGGCAGATTTGTTAGTTCTTGAAATTTCTGCATTAAAGATACAATTAGGTCGAGAGAAATCCCTTCTCCTTGAGTACAGTTAAAACTTTCTAATATGATGGGATGGGAGTGAGTTCGGGGTCTTAGCATTACGGTAAAACCTAATGAGCGATTATGGTTATTTTCTGTAAATTGCACTTTTCCTTGTAATTCAATGTGATTTTGACTGTGTAGGGATATTTGCATTTTTTGTAAATCGAAATCTACAACTTTACCATCCACACTCACCTGAAACTTCTGCACTAATTTTCGAGAAAATTGTGAATTCAGTGCCTGATTGAGATCGGCTTCAGTCAGGGTTACACGAGCCATGAGATTTACTGGCTTGTTCAGTTGTATCTGACCAAAAATAGCTCCAAAGGGATTAATATCTATATTATCTGTTTGCAGTTTAATTTCTTGAAGACGGATATTTTCTTTTGTGACTAATCCTTGTCCAGCAAATGTCACACCATCTGCTTGTCCTTGCACAATTTTTAAGATATCAGTTTCTACATAGATATCAATTTGTTCTGCTGCTTCTAGTTGATTAGCGATACTTGTTTCAGCTACTTGAGAGATGATTTGCTTGTCTAAACTTTTTTGGTCTGACATGAATACATATTTTTTACTTATGATTATTTACCATAAACTCTAAGTATCTATTAGCGAATCTATAACATGGTATATATCTCGCAATAGAAAGGGGATTTTAACTTCGGATGTTAATAGTTTATACCTGTATTTTGATGGCGATCGCAGTGCGGTAGACCCTTATAGAAATGGGTGCGTCATAAATCATAATTTTTGACGTGGCTAAAAAATCTTATAGGAGGATTGTTAGTGCAGAAATTAACCAAAAGTCGCAATCAAGTCGCCACAGTTTTTTAGTGCTAGTTGTCAATTACAGCAGTTTGCATATTCGTGAAATACAAGATATTTGCCAACTGTCGCATATTTGTAATATTTAATTGTGACAATATTCAACCATGTCAAACTCATGACAATGCTGCATTGAATAATTTCATTTCTGGAATTCCCCCAATCTTGTATTAATCAAATATTCACAGTCCAAAAAAGTGAGATACTGATAGAAAAATTACTTATTTCTGAGGATAGATGCAGATATGCAGCTTTTTGGTTTGCCGGCAGAAAAAGGTAGATGGTTGCTGATCCCTCTTGGTGCAACTGTTTTACTCTGCCTTGGTACTGTTTATTCGTGGAGTATTTTTAGAAAACCTCTAGAAAAGTTACTGAACATTAATGCTACAGAAAGTCTATTACCTTTTACAGTTTTGTTAATGATGTTTGCTGTACTAATGCCAATTACAGGCTTTTACATCAAGCGTTTTGGGACTCGGATGATCACCGCAGTTGGTGGTGTAATTATGGGACTTGGTTATATTTTATCAGGACTAAATGGTAATTTCCAAGTGCTAACTTTCACCTACGGCGTGATAGCAGGTGTGGGTGTGGGTATAGTTTATGGCGTACCGTTAGCGGTAATTGCTAAATGGTTTCCTGATAAAAAAGGTATTGCTGTTGGTTTAACTGTCATTGGTTTTGGTCTGTCTCCATTAATTACAGCACCGTTGGCGAAATCACTGATTGATAGCTTTGGAGTGCGACAAACTTTTCTAATTTTAGGTGTAAGTTTTACAGCTATTATTCTAGCGATCGCAACTTTGTTGAAGACACCTCCAGAAGACTGGCAACCAGCAGGTTGGAATCCTGGGTTCTCAGGCCAAAGCAATACGCCTTTGACAACTTCCGATACCATACTGCAAACACCAGCATTTTATGGGTTGTGGCTGTGCTATACCATCGGCACATTTTCAGGACTAGCAGCAATTGGCATTTCTAGCCCCTTAGCCCAGGAAATTATTAAACTAGATGCAACAACAGCAGCTAGTACAGTCTCTTTATTTGCAGTGTTTAATGCTTTAGGACGTTTGTTTTTTGGTTGGCTGACTGACCGTTTTAGTCCTAAGTTGGGGGCTATTGTTTCCTTTACCTTAGTATTAATTGCATCGCTAATGATGGTGAAAGCTGGTCAGGGTGCTGTAGCTACCTATTTAGTGGCATTTTCCCTATTTTACTTTTCTTTTGGTGGATGGTTAGCGATCGCCCCTACAACTACCTTAATCTTATTTTCACCAGCAGACTATGCTAAAAATTACGGTCTGGTTTTCACAGCCTATGGTGCAGGTGCTTTAGGCGGAACTTTGCTAGCTGGCAGAATTAGAGATATATTCGGCAGTTACACAGTGTTTTTCTACCCTACTACAGCACTGGCAGTTTTAGGTATTGTGTTAGCTGTGTTCATGCTCAAACGTAGTTTTTCTAGTGTTCCTGTTAGCCAGTAATTGTTCAGAAGGGTGTAAGGGTATGAGGGTGCAGGGGTGTAAGGGTTTTGAAGGACTACACCCCCACACCCCTATACCCCTATACCCTCGCCCAAACCCTTAATTTTTCGTCTCACTGCGTCAGTCCTATTGATTTGACGCTGACTTTTAATCACCATTTGGATAGGATGGTCTGGCCCGGTAACTAAACCGCGACGTTGGGGTTTAACTTCTCTATTGTTAACTAGCTCTAATTCTCTCATGGTTAAAATTTTAGCGATCGCCAGTTTCATTTCCCATTGGGCAAAGGCTAAACCAATACAGCGTCTTGCACCTCCACCAAAGGGTAAGTATTCATAGGGAGAAAACTGTCTTTCTAAAAAGCGTTCCGGTTTAAACTGCTTCGGTTGTGGATATAAATCTTCCCGTTGGTGGGTTAGGTAAATTGAACCTACAATTGGTGTTCCCGGCGCAAGTTCACAACCTCCCAAAGTTATAGGTGTTTTCACCCTTCTGGCAAAAGTCAGCATCCCCACTGGATAAATTCGTAAAGTTTCCGCACACACAGCACTCAAATAAGGTAACTTGTAAATTGTGCTGGGGTCGGGATTATCGCCTAAACTATCTAATTCTTGTAAAAGTTTTTCCTTAACCTGTGGTAATTTATGAATCCAGTACATTGCCCAGGCTATAGCGGTGGCTGTAGTTTCGTGACCTGCGGTTAACAACGTTATCAGTTCATCCCGCAATTCTACATCAGTCATGGGTTGCCCTTCTGCATCCTTAGCATCCATGAGTAAGCTAAGAATATCTGTCCGTGATGCGTCTGGATGTTCCCGCCGTTCTTGAATTTCATCATAGATGAGTTGGTCGGCTGCTTCCTGGAGTTGTCCTTGTCTTCCCCAGATTTTAATCGGCCCAAAATCTCGTTGCAGTGCTGGGAAATATAGCAAAGTTATCAGCCAAACAGAACTACCATTTTCTAAAATTTCCCCTAAAAGCTGTTGTAGTTTTCCGGCGCGCACTCCTTCATCTAAACCAAACACAGCCTGCATAATCACGCGCAGGGTAATTTCTTGGCTGACAGTACGAATATTCAAAGGTTGTGCGATCGCATATTGGCTGATGACTTTAGCAGTAATATCATTAATTATTTGACTATAGTGGCGCATTCTTTCGCCATGCAAAGGAGGCATGAGTAATTGCCGTTGGCGTTGGTGTTCTGTACCAGAGAGAGTAATGACAGAACGTTTACCCAGCAAACCCTCAAATAAATCATTTAAATCCCCTGGGGCTTCTAATTCTTTAGTATCATGACTCAAAATTTGCTCTAGGTCATTGGGGTGGTTAACAAAAACCAAGGGAGGAGAGTTTTTTTGCAATTTCAGAGCAAAAATATCACCGTAGCGTTGACGACATTCCTCCATGTAAGCCATAGGACGAAAGATCCAATTCAGCAGTTGTAGAACGACTGGAGTATCAGGGATTTTTGGTAGCTGCATAAAAATTTTTGTGTATGGATATAGTTATTTTTACGTAAATTATTGGGCATTGGGCGTTGGGCATGGGGCATTGGGTATGGGGCATTGGGTTAAAAATCTCCCTTGTCTACCTTGTCTACCTTGTCTCCCCCACACCCCTACACCCCCAAACCCTGCCATTTAAACTACTTATCTCCAACATCACAAAACACTGATAATTCTTCACATCCCTAAAGATGTAAAATTCTTGTTAAATTCAACGAGCATCTATATTTACTCGTCATTCTTACAAGGTACTCAGCATGACTGCAATCACACCAAAGGCTTCTTCGGCACTCCCTGATTTTTGTGAAGGGATTCAATATTTTGGGGAAGTGCCACCAGATTTTGAAACTTATGGTGCCACACCTGCAATAGAATCAGGACAAGTAGCGATCGCAGATCCTACAAACACTCAAGCTGTGTATCAAACTTTGCTTGCTGCTGATGCTCTGCGCTATTTAACTCTACAAATCACTGGTAGTAAGGCATCTGGACACCCAGGCGGGTTTGCTAGCCAAGCGGAAGCTTACGCAGCTTTGGTCATGCTGGGGTATAAAAATATTATTACTGAAGTCGGACATCACGCACCGGGGTTTTATAGTGCCATGTTCCTCGACCGTTCCTTAGAGGACATGGGCATTTCTACAGTACAACAATTGCGCGATCGCTTCCGTGAAAAGCATGGACTTTTAGGACACCTTTCCGGTTACATCCCTGGCATTCTCGCCCCCGCCGGGCCTTTGGGACAAGGACAGCACTTTGCAATGGCGGCTGCACTCCTCCACCGTGACAAACTTTTCCCCTTCACCCTCGGCGACGGTGGACTAGGTGAACCCTACATCATGAGTGCAATGGCGCACTTTAACACCGCCTATCCCAGCGTCACCAACTTCTTACCCGTGTTGGTATGGAACGGTTACAGCCAAGAACATCACAGCATGGTTTCCTTAAAAACTAACGCACAGATGACAGCATATTGGCAAGGTAACGGTTTTGAGGAAGTCATTTTAGTTGATGCCAAAGAATTTGATGACCAAAACCAACCAGGAGACTATGTAGATAGTACCGCCTTTTCCTTTGAGCAACGCCTTGCCTTTACCAAAGCCGTACTTGTAGCTGTAGATAAAGCCGCCCGTTCCGCCCTTGGTGGGAAACTCACAGTCTTTATTATCAAACAACTCAAAGGCGCAGGGGTTCACGCCAAAGGTGCGAAATCACACAACCTCTATCCGAAAGATACCTTAGACGCACCCCACATTGTCAGCGCACTGCAAACCCGTGCATTATCCCCAGAAGCTTGGCAAATCGTCAGAACCAACGCCGAACGCGCCGGAGGTGGCCCCGCCGCTAAAACAGTGGTGACAGAATTTGAGTTACCATTGCCAGATTTAGGCACATTACCATTAGAAGAATACGCAGTCGGCGGCGAACCCAAAGTTTCAACCACCGCAATGGGACGACTAGTCGGTATAGTCGGACAAAAAGACCAAAATTTCCTCGTCACCAATGCCGACGGTAACGAAGCATCAGGTATAGGTAACATCAACCAAGCCTTAAAGATTATCCACCCCACCACCGACGAATTATATAACCAAGCCCCCAACGGGCAAGTTTACGAACCCTTAAGTGAAGATGCTTGTGCCGGGTTAGCGGCTGGTTTATCTTTGATGGGTGCAAGAACCCTCTGGTGTTCCTACGAATCTTTCGCCATCAACGGTTTACCCATTTGGCAAACCGTCACCCAAGCAATGGCAGAATTACGCCGTCAAACACCGTCGACAATTACCTTATTCACAGCAGGCGCACTAGAACAAGGACGCAACGGCTGGACACACCAACGTCCTGAAATTGAAGCTTACTTTGCATCCATGATGCGGAACGGTAATGTCTTTCCCGTATTTCCCCCCGATGCTAACAGTACCCAAGTTTGTTATGACTGGGCGTTGACAACCAAGAATAAAGGAATTGTCATCACCGCCAGTAAATCACCCTTACCAATTCGCACTACCTTTGCACAAACTCGCCAAGGTTTAGAAGATGGTGCAGTAGTATTGCATGAAATTCCTGGTGGTAAGCAAGTTGTCTTTGCTGTCATTGGCGATATGACATTAATTCCCGTATTTGAAGCCGCCGCTTTCTTAGAAACTGAAGGTATCGGTGTGAAGATAGTTTCTGTAATTAATCCCCGGCGTTTATATCGTCCTCATGATGTAGCGTGGGATACCTGTTCTGAACCTGATGGCGGTTTCATTGATGATGCAAAATTCGCTGAATTATTTGATGGTGATGCGTTAATTGGTGTAACTGGTGGTGTAGCTTCGATGTTAGAACCCATCATGTTGCGGAGTAACAGCAAGCGCGATACTTTTGCTTGGAAGCGTGGGGAAACTACGGCTAGTGCTGGTGAGTTGATGGCGTTTAATGGTTTGACTGCTGAGGCGTTGACGAAGCGGGCTATTGAATTGGTGCATTAAGCTGTGTTTTAACAATAAAAATTAACCGCAGATGCACGCAGATGAACGCAGATAAATTAGCGTTTTTGCGTGTGCTTGCGGTTTTTACAATAAAAATTAGTTGATTTTGGAAAACAAATAATTTTTTATGTTTTTAATTGGGAAGAATAAGTTTAAGTTCAAAAGCTAAATTTTCGAGGTTATAGTGCTATCTTACCTACGTGTGCTAGCTTCACTTTTACTTAAACCCATAAAAGCCATTCATCGATTAGTTAAGTTTTTAATACAACAACAATATCAAGCAGATGGAGTAATACATTCTAATCTTGGACTTAGTTTGTACAATCAAGGGCGTTATCATGATGCTCTAACACAATATATTGATGCTCTATATTATTTTCAAAAAAATCACGACTTGAAACATGAAGGTACTACTCTTCACAATATTGGGAGTGCATATCGTGGTCTAGGTGAATATTCAAAAGCTTTAGAAATCTATGAAAAAGCGATGTCTATTCATCTAGAAATCATGGATCGTAAAATGGAAGGTAAAACACTTTGTGGTATTGGCACGGTATATTATTTACTAGGACAATATTCTAAAGCACTACGATATTATAATCAGTCTTTAATAATTAGTAGAGAAATAGGAGATTCTTCTAATGAAGCTAATACTCTAAATAATATTGGCTTAATTGATGAAAGACTTGGAGAACTACAAAACGCATTACAAAAATATCAAGAAGCACTTAAAATTTATCAAGATAAAAGCAATCGTAATGGTGAGGCTGCTACTCTTAATAATTTAGGTTCAGTTTACAGCAGCTTAAGTCAGTATACGAAAGCAATAGAACTACATCAACAATGTCTTGCTATTGAAATAGAAAACAATAATTTATCAGGTCAAGTTTCTTCTCTGAATAATATTGGTGTTATCTATCGTAATCTAGGGCAATATTCGGAAGCATTAGAATACTATACTAAAGCTTTAAAAATGGCTAAAAAAATAGGCGACCGCGCTCATGAAGCCACCACGCTCCATAATTTTGGAGGTGTTTATGACCAGACAGGAAAATATAATGAGGCATTAAATTATTACCATCAAGCTTTATCAATCAGTCGAAAAATAGGGACAAGAGAATGTGAAGGTACTACTTTAAATAATATTGGAGCAGTTTATTCTTTTTTAGAAGACTACCCTAAAGCAATTCAATACTATAAAGAAGCTTTAAATTTACAGCAAGAATTGGGTGAACTGACTAGTCAAGCTACGACTCTTAATAATATAGCTCATATATACTATCGTTATGGTGAATATTCAGCAGCATTAGAATACTATCAAGAAGCATTAGTGATCGCTAGTAAAGCTGGTGTTCGTGATACAGAAGCTACTATTTTAAGTAATTTAGGGCTGCTTTATTCTGGTTTAGAAGAATTTGAAAAAGCATTAACTTACTATGAACTTGCCTTAGCTCTACGAAGAAAAATAGGGGTTATTCCCGGTCAAGCAGAAACTCTTTATTTGATGGGCAATCTCTATTCTAATTTAGAAAAATATTCAAAAGCTAATGAATGTCTTAAAGAAGCTCTAATCATTAGCCAAAAAATTGGAGACAGACTTAGTGAAAGTGATACTCTGGATATTTTAGGCTCAATATATAGACATTTGCATCAATATGAACAAGCATTAGAATACTATCAAAACTCCTTAATGATTCGTCAGCAGTTAGGAAATTACTTGAGTCAAGTTAAAAATATTGAAAAGATTGCTGAATTATTTATTATACTGAAACAAAAATCCAAAGCTCTTGAATATTACCAACTAGCATTAGCCATCACTAGACAACAAGGATATCAAAATTATGAATATATAATTCTTGATAAGATAAATAAGACATATAATGATTTATCTGAATAAATCATTGCTAATTTTATATTTATAGAATAGTTGCGATCGCCATCAAAACCACACCATCCCCACGACTATCCCTCACAAGCCCTATAATCAAAATAAAGTCATAACCATCATTTAACTATGACTCTCCAAGCCTTAGATAAAAATACCTCAACTCCAGAACAGCGATTTCTCCTACCTGGTTATTACACCTGGGAAGAATTCGAGACTATAGAAAACTTAACCGCAGATGCAGCAGGGTTGCGGATAACTTATTTTGATGGGTGCATTGAATTTATGACACTTGGTGAACAACACGAAATGATTAAAAGCGTGATTGGGATATTATTAGCATTATACTTTTTTGAAAAAGGTATAAACTTTATCCCAGTAGGTAGTGCTACTCGTCGCGCCAAAGAAAAAAGTGCATCCTTTGAACCAGACGAATCCTATTACATAGGAGAAAAAAAAGAAAATCCAGATTTAGCAATTGAAGTTAATATCACCAGTGGCAGTATTGACAAACTGGAGAAATACAAACGATTTAATATTACTGAAGTGTGGTTCTGGGAAAATAATCAGTTTTTACTATTCCATCTCAGAAATGATAACTATGAGCAAATTAGTCAAAGTGAATTATTGCCAGATTTAGATATAGAATTACTAGCAAAATGTATTGTCATGCCTTCGATTATTGAGGCTAGAAGAGAGTTTATGCAAGGAATGAAAAAATAGCTACGATTTAAGTCGAAGCAAAAAGTCAAACACATAAACTATGAACGCAACAGATTCACAGACTATTCCATTACTCAAGTGTTAGAGCATTTCTGTAACCTGTGATGAAGAATGAGTCAGCCAGAACAAAGTGTGGGCAACATACCCTTGTCAACTAAGCAGGAGCATGAAACGATCAATAAAATTGAACCAAACAAAAACATATTATCCCATAGAATTACACCAAATTTGATTAGTTAGTTTTATTTGCAACTACTGGTACAGTTGTTGAGAAAAGAAGTCCTCTGTACAAACTCCCTAGATTGGGTGATGCAGGTTAGCATACTTCTCTGAATCTCTAATTGCGCCTTCTTTGTCTCCTAATTTCTGGCGCACTTCAGCCCGTAAAAGATATGCTGGAGCAGAGTAAGGTTGATGTTCTAAGGCTTCGTTTAAATCTGCTAATGCGGCGGGATAATTTTGTAGTTGAGTATAGCTGCGACCTCGATTGTACCAGTCTTCAGTTTCATAGGGATCAAGATTGATGGCTTGGCTATAATCACTGATAGCATGGTAATAATCCTGAAGCGCATAGAAAGCATTAGCACGTTGGCTATAGAGTAGAGCCGAATCGGGATTAATTTCTATGGCTTTGGTGTAATCAACGATCGCCCCTTGATAATCTTGTTTTTCATAGTGCCAAATAGCTCGGTTATAATAGGCTTCTAGCAGTCGTGGATTAATAGCTAAAGCTTGGTTATAGTCAGCTAACGCACCACGATGATCTCCCAATTGGCGGCGAGCATTACCACGATTACAATAGGATGGGGCAAAATCTGGTGCAAATTTAATCACCTGGGTATTATCGGCGATCGCTCCTAAAAAATCCTGTAAAGTTTCATAGACAATTGCCCTGCCGTAGTATGCTTCGATTAATTCGGCATCAAGTTGTAAAGCTTGATTGTAGTCAGCAATTGCACCTTGATAATCTCCTAAATGGCGGCGAATTGTGGCGCGATCGCAATATCCGGCAGCGAAGTTAGGACATAATGCAACTAATTGCTCACTATCAGCCAGCGCGCCAGAATAATCTCCGACTTGGCGGCGAATATTGGCGCGAAAACCATATACTAAAGCTAATGTCGGGTCAAGTTGTAATGCTTGGCTATAGTCAGCAATTGCACCTTGATAGTTTTCCTCTACTTCTCGAATTAAACCGCGTTCGGTGTAGGCTTGTGCGTCGTCTGGATTTAAACGAATCGCTTGGTTTAAGTCTTGTAAAGCTAAATCATATGCTTGCAGACGAGAGTGAATCACACCGCGATTGTAGTATGCTGTGGCAAAATTCGGGTCAAGTTCTAGTGTGCGGTTATAGTCAGCAATTGCTGCGTCATAATCTCCTAGAGCGTAGTAGGCATTACCCCGATTTTGATAAGCTTCTACTAGATTGGGGTCAAGCTGAATAGTCCTTTCATGATCAGCGATCGCTTGACGATATTCCCCTAACTCATAGTAAACATTACCACGACTGCTATACACTGCCGCCAAATAGGGATGCCATTGCAAAGCTGTTTGAAAAGTTGATATGGCTTCTTGATAATTTCCTTGTGCTGCTAAAGCCACACCCCGACTATAATAAGCATGGGCAATATCTATATGAATATCAGTAGCTAGTTCTGGATTGACTTCTATCGTGTGGATATAATCAGCGATCGCTTGTTTATATTCTCCCAAAGCAAAGTAAGCTTGAGCGCGATAGTAATATGCGCCGGTAATCGTGGAGTTAATCTGCAATACTTGATGATAATCGGCGATCGCACCTGCATAATCAGCCAAACAGTAACGCGCAAATCCTCGATAATAATAAGCTTCAGCTAATTCAGGATTTACTTTAATGGCGCGATTTAAATCTGCGATCGCTGCTTGATAATCTTGGAGTTCATTACACAGAGTCATTCCTTGCTGCAAGTAAGCTATAGCATAGTCTGGTTGAGGTGTTGAGGATTGATTGTAACCTGCGATCGCTCCTTGATAATTCAACAAATTTTGGCAGATTCCCTGTAAAAAGAAAGAGTCAGCATTCATCTATTTTGGGTGTGAGTTACACTAAGCATGAGTTTGAGGGATTTTTATTTGTCATTAACAGGGAGACGATACGCAATTGCGATTAAACAATCAATTTAGCAGGAATAGTCATACATATAGCTATATTCGCCACAATTTTTATTAGTTATGAGTTCCCAAATCCTCCCCCTCCTGGAGTGGCGATCGTAAATACATCCCCAGGATTCATTTCTACTGTAGCGGTGCTATCTAAATCCTCTTTTACGCCATCTGCACGTTCTACCCAGTTGTATCCTACTTGTCCCGCTTCACCTCCATTTAATCCAAAGGGAGGTACAACACGATGTCCAGAAAGAATGTTAGCCGTCATCGGTTCGAGGAAGCGCAGGCGACGAATTACCCCGTTTCCGCCTGAATATTGTCCTTTACCACCACTATCAGGACGGAGACTAAAGCTTTCTAATAGTACAGGGTAGCGAGTTTCTAAAACTTCTGGATCAGTCAAGCGGGAATTCGTCATGTGAGTTTGCACTGCATCCGTACCATGAAAATTAGTTCCCGCACCAGAACCACCGCAGATAGTTTCATAATATTGATAGCGAGTATTACCAAAAGTAAAATTATTCATTGTCCCTTGAGAAGCAGCCATCACCCCCCAACGCACCGTATAAAGCATCAACCACAGTTTGAGAAGTTTCCACATTACCTGCAACTACAGCTGCTGGATAAGTAGGATTCAACATACAACCTTCAGGAACAATAATTTCTAAAGGTTTCAGACACCCAGCATTCAGAGGGATACTATCATTAACTAAAGTCCGAAAGACATATAAAACTGCGGCTTGAGTAACGGCTTTAGGTGCATTAAAGTTACTATTTAATTGTGGTGATGTACCAGTAAAATCAATTTCAGCACTGCGGTTTTCTCGATTAATTGTCACCTGCACCTGAATTTTCGCGCCACTATCCATTTCATAAACAAACGAGCCATCTTTGAGAACATCAATCGCCTTTCTCACCGCTTCTTCGGCATTGTCTTGCACAAATTTCATATAATCTTGAACTGTTCCTAATCCATATTGTGACACCATCTTAGACAGTTCTTGTACTCCCCGTTTATTCGCAGCGATTTGTGCTTTAAAATCCGCGATATTTTGGTTAGGATTACGCGCCGGATAGGGATGATTTAATAATACTGCTCTAACTGCATTTTCCCGAAAT
>NZ_PJIZ01000028.1 GCF_021596505.1 Nostoc sp. CMAA1605
ATTTACCTTCGACTTGGCGAATAGCTACTTCTTGCTCACCCCAGCATCGGTCTACCTGAATGGCGACTGGTTGATTTCCAGGGATAATCAATACACTCGTAGCATTGATGGCGGGGGGAGTTTCTAGTTCTGGGCTATCGTAGCGTGGACAGTTAAACTGTAGGTAATTACCGAGACGAATCAACGGCAGTGTAGCACCTTGCCAGTTAATGACTTCACTACCAGAAGTAGAGATAATGTGTTCCGGTTGGAGTAAAAATAGTTCTGCGACGACATCCGTGGGGAAGGCTAATAGCATCTTGTTGCTTTCGACTAACAAGACTCGCGCCATAGATAAAGTAAACGGTACGGATAGGGTAAAGGTCGTTCCCACACCTGGTTTAGTATCAACTTTAATGTCGCCACGCACTAGTTTCAGATTATTACGCACGACATCCATCCCCACACCACGGCCAGATAAGGCGGTGACTTGCTCGGAGGTGCTGAACCCTGGTTCAAAGATGAGTGATAATAGTTCCTCATCGGTGGCTTGAGTGAGTAAGGCTTCATCTATACCCATAGTCATTGCACGGGAGCGAATTTTGTCTATGGGAATACCCCGCCCATCATCACGCATAGTAATGAGGGTGCGATTATTTTGGTGAGTGGCGATGATTTCAATTAAACCTTGTTCTGGTTTACCGAGGGAGCGACGGGTGGCTGGTTCTTCTATACCATGATCGAAGGCATTTCGCAACAGGTGCATGAGTGGATCATTTAATGCTTCTAAAATGCTGCGTTCGATGAGGGTATCGCCACCTTTAACTTGTAACTGGACATTTTGCCGTATTCGACATTTAAATCGCGGATAGCTCTGGGAAAACGCTCGACTAAATCCGAAATAGGACGCATTCGGATATGGTTGAGTTTAGTTTGGAGTTGTTTGGATGTTTTATTGAGTTTGCGTGCAATTTGGTCGGTGTCGTCTACACTCAGTTGTATGTCGGTGGAGACTTCTTGGACTTGGACAATGGTTTCCATCACCGATTGCGATCGCAAGTGTAACTCAGAATGGGGATGTTCTCCATTTTGGGTTGAGGACTGGCTCACCGAGATAAAATTCCTGGCAGACATTTGTTGATAAGCTGTCCGCAATTCTTGGTTTTCTCGCTCTAATGTCCGCACACGCTGATTTAAATTCCGCACTAATTTGCGTAGTCTTTCCAATTGTGAATTAACGCCATTGCGCTGCACAATTAATTCGCCAAATAAATCATTAATTTGCTCTAATTGTTTGGTGGGAATTCTCACAGAATTCTCTTGTTGATATTCCCTATCTTTATTCACAATTGCAGGCTCATTTTTCGCCTCTATACTAGAAGTTTCTAGTGCAGTTTCTTCGGCAAATAAAGTATTAATGCTAGCAAAATCAACGGCGGCTAATTCATGGTTGATATTGTCATTTTGGTAAACTAAATCGGCTGTGACTAACTCTGTGGCTGGAACATCAAAATCAGATAATTCCGCAGGCTCAGGAGAGATGACAGGCTGAATTTCCGGTGGTTGAGAGAGAGTTGCTAAATCATCGATAGCCAGTGTAGTTGGTAAATTATCCCGTTGATTAGTTAATACCAAAGCTTGCGATCGCCGCCATGATTTTAATGCTAAATGGGCAACTTGGGGAATGCGATCGCCTGTCGCATTTTCTATATGCAATCTAATCGATTCACATAGTTGAGTGAAAGCCGTCAGTTGCAACATTTCCCCTAAACCGCCCAATTCCGCCGCCAGAGTAGCAACTTCTGTTTGTAAATCTAGCTCGTCGGGTGCTGCTAACAAAGATTCTAAACGCTCTAAACATTCATTTACTTCTGTTTCAAACAGCAGGGGAACAATATCTTGTCCTTCATCCGTAGATAAAATAGTCGCTGCATCTTCTGGGGTGGGATCGCCGAGACGACTATGTAATTCATCAAAAACCGGATAGCAAAAAGTTGCTAACCATTGTTCTTCAATAGCGTTTCCTTCTCCTAGTAAAGTCACAATTTGCCGTAACCAATCCACAGCAGCGAGCAGAGAATTTTGCAATTGCGTATCAATTACTAAAGATTTTTTACTAGTTTTTAAAACCTTAAAAGAATCTTCCAAACGATGGGCTAAATCACTCAACACCTTAAAACCCATCATACCTGCCCCCCCTTTAATCGAGTGAGCAGCCCTCAAAGCCCCATTAATTTTCTCAGCATCAATGCGGTGACTAGTGTCAATTTCTAATAACACCCCTTCCAGGGTATTAATATAATCTGTGGCTTCTTCCAGAAATTGCATCTGGATTTCTAATTCTTTATTTTTGGACATAGTAGTTAGTTAATAGTCATTAGTCATTAGTCAACAGTCAACAGTCATTAGAATAAAATCTACCTTGTCTACCAGTCCCCAGTCCCCAGTCCCCAGTCCCCTAACTCACCTTAAACGTCCCCACAGTTTCCTGTAACTGATGGGAAATTGTTACGGTTTGTTGCAGAGATTGGGCGACTAGGTGGGAGGAGTCGCTGGTGCGTTTTGACAACTTGGCGATGTCTTGCATGAGTTTGTTGACGGTTTGTGAGGTTTCTACTTGGGAAACTGTGGCGGAGGAAATTGACTGAATTAGTGAGTCGATTTGCTGTGATACTTCTAAAATCTGACTGAGGCTTTGCTTGGCTTCTTCAACAATTTGTGTACCTGCCACTACTTGGGTAGTACCAATTTCAATGGATTGTACTACTTCGCTGGTTTCTCTTTGGATGTTTTCTACTATATATTCAATTTCTTGGGTAGCTGATGCACTTCTGGCGGCTAGTTCGCCGATTTCTTCAGCAACTACGGCAAAACCTTGTCCTTCTTCTCCGGCGCGTGCGGCTTCAATGCTGGCGTTAATGGCTAGGAGGTTGGTTTGGGTGGCAATTTGGTTAATGATGGAGACTACGCGGGAAATTTGTTGTGAGGCTTCCCCTAAACGTCTGACTTTTCGGGAGGTTTCACCGACGGTTTCCCGTAAAGATAGAATGTTCTGTACGGTTAAATCCATTGCTTGTCCGCTTTTCATGGCGGTGTTGGCTGCATGGGTGGCGACAACGGCGGCTTGTTGCGCGCTATTGGCTACAGCTTGCATGGAATGAGTCATGTTATCTACTGCATCTAGGGTGCGGTTGATTTCCGCCGCTTGGATGAGAGATGCTTCGGCGAGTTGGCGAATTGCGCCTTCATTAGAACCAATGGCTGTATTTAATTGATTTGCAGCTTGCTTAACTTGGGTGACGATATCGCGGAGACTTTCGACAATGGAGTTGAAAAAGTCGGCAACAGTACCGATTTCTCCGGTTGTTACGTCGGCGCGGACTGTTAAATCACCTCTAGCTGCGCCTTCGACGTTACTGAGGAGTTCTAACAGTTGCATTTGTAGTGCTGCTTGTCCTTCGCTGCTCAAGTCGTGGGTGATAATAGTTCTTGGTTTGGCTAAAATCTGTAAATGTTCTCCGACTTGGTTGATATTAGCCGCTAAAACTCCTAATTCATCGGTGGCTTTGACTTCTACGCGGGTGTCAAATTCCCCGCCACTGAGCTTAGTTAAGGCGGCGTTCGCTGTATTAAGATGTTCTAAACTACGCTTGGCTAACCAAGCTGCGATCGCACCTACTAAAGCATCGGTAATTACTGCACCAATTACTATAATCCACAGTAATTGTCTTTGGGGTTGCCACAAAACTGTGGCATCTGTAGTTAATAAAACCTGCCAATTCAGGTTAGGTAAACCTTCTAGTAATGGTGATGGTACAAAACTATAAAGTTTACCGTTGTTAATCAGACTATCAGCTTTTTGACGAGTTAAAAGTGTTGCTAATTCAGGCTTGGCGGTTTTTGCTGGGTTGCCTAATAATTTTTGGTCTGTACTCAGAAAGACTTTGCCTGATGAGTCTAGTAAACTGTAAGTGTAACCATCGGCGACATAATTTTTCATCGCCGTTTCGAGAGATTTGATAGGTAATCGCGCTCTCACCACAGCGATAGTTTCATCGGTGACTGCATCTTTTACTGGTGCAGCTAGGTAAATATTTTTTGTGTCCGGTTGACTAATAACAGGTGTATTTTTTTGGATTGTTGTTTGAAAATAAGTCTGATATTTTTCTGTATCTAATGGTTCACCAGTAGATTGAACAATGACTCTACCTTCTGTATCAAATACAGCGATGCTGTCATAGTTAGGATTCACCTGAATGATTTGATTGAGGAGTGCTTGTTTTTGGGCATCCGTGGTAATGTTTCTTACCTGAACATTCGTTAAGAAGGGTAAATTAGCTAGAGTTTGAATATCTTGATAACGTTCTAGAATGTATCTATTAACTGTGTTAGCTACAGATGCGGCTTCGTCTTGTTGCGTCTTGGTGACTTGCTGCGTGATAGATTTATTTAACACATTATAGGCGATCGCACCGATGGTAACTATAGGTATTGTGCCGATAGCGATCGCTAAAATTACAGCTTTGGTTTTTAAACTCAGATGCTGCACATAATTCACTAAATTATTAACAACATTCCGACTATTTTTTTGATTCTGAGACACACTAGGTAGTTTAACTATACTAGTTGTATTTTGGGGATTCACAATAAATGATTGTTCATTTTCCGAATCTCCACTCTCAGCCATGTTAGTTTTATGAAACATAACGTAATTTTCCTAAATAAGTAAAGAGAACACAAAACAATTTCTCTAGTTGCAGTCACTAATTACTATATAGAACTGATGATTTTATAATCGCTTTTGCATCTAACACTAAAAACACTTCTTCTGGCTGGGCAATACAACCTTGCAAATATGGTACTAAACTAGATGCCACCTGTCCTATAGGAGAACGAATTTCATCAGGCATGAATTTAGCTATACCTTTGATTTCCTGTACCACTAACCCTAAAATCAGTGATTCCACTTTAATCACAATAATATTGTATTGTCGCCATCTATTATCTAAAGATTCTAAATTCAGCATTCTTGGTAAATCAATCGTCCATATAATGCGGCTACGCCAATTCATTAAACCTAAAATACAGGTAGGCATATTAGGCATAGGAGTAATCGCATCCACAGGTAAAACCACTGCCTCTTGTGTGAAATTCATGGATAAAATAGCAGCAGATTGTTGATTTAGCTGAAACTTGAGATAAGTATCTCCGACTTTATTTTGATGATTATTTATGGTCAAAATAGATTTATGGTTATTATTCATTTATTTAATTCACAACTGATTTAATAGTATGCAGCAGATGTTCACGAGTATATGGTTTAGTTATATAGGCATTAGCACCTTGTCTCATCGCCCATAAACGATCAATTGGTTGGTTTTTAGAACTACAAATAATTATAGGCACTTTTGCTGTGACAGGATTTTTCTTTAAAGAGCGACATAATTCAAAACCACTCATTTCGGGCATAACTACATCACTAACAATGACATCTGGCTGATATAATAAAGCCTTTTCCATAGCTTCTTTTGCACTACCAGATTTAATCACGTTATAACCACTCTCTTGAAGATAATGGCTCATCAGTTCTAATTCACTAGGCGAATCTTCCACAATTAAAATTGTCCCAACTAAAGTTAAGTTCACAGTTAAGTCTCCTGTTTAGTCAATAGTCAATAGTCATTACTCATTACTCATTACTCATTACTCATTACTCATTACTCATTACTCATTACTCATTACTCATTACTCATTACTCATTACTCATTACTTCTCTCCCTCGTCTCCCCTAAAAACCTACCCCAAATGCTTAAATACCATCTTCAATAAATCTGATTGATTAAAAGGTTTGGTTAAATAACCTGAAGCTCTCACCATTTTGGCTTTTGCTCTGTCAATAAATCCTGTTCTTCCTGTCACCATAATAATTGGCGTATTTTTGAACGCTGAATGTCTCCGCAGTAAAGAACATAATTCATAACCATCTAAATTAGGCATCTCTACATCTAAAAGAATTAAGTCTGGCTTACTACGGAGAATTTGCATTAAAGCCTTAACAGGATCATTAATAGTAACAACTGCAAAAACGTTTTCATCTAAAAAACTTTTGATAGAATTCAAGACTGTTTGACTATCATCTATACAAGCAATAGTATATAAACTTCTTCTCACTAATCGAGGAGTTTGTACTGATTCTACAGGGTTGGGTTTAATTACTGGTGGCTCATTCTCTGGCTGTGGTTGAGCGTTTGATTGATTATTAGCAGTAGAAATTGGACTACCCGCACTATTCGGTGTAGATGGAATACGTTGACGGGTGCGTAACTGCTTTTGACAATGTTCAACTAATAACCGTAAATCTAAATAACAAAATTTTGGTAATTCTTCCCAAGCCTGTTCAGGATAAAATTCATAGCTTCCCTCTTTTAATACTAGAAATGATTCCAGCACTTCTTTTGCTAATTCTTCTATCAAGATAGCTGATTGTTTAGCGGTAATATAATTTTGATTTACTAACCAACAAATCGCTTGGTAATCAGCATAGTCCAAAGACTGACTTTCATCTTGGGGTTCAAACATCAAGCGCATCTGCACTCGCGTTGCACTGTTGAGATTAGGAACTCTTTGGCTCAACCTCCGCAGATGACTATCTAGACGCTCAAATAGTTTATCTGAGTATGAAGCATAAGTGAGTTTACCTTGCTCTAGATTAATTGTCCAAAAAGCCGTTTCAGAAAATATACGTAGACATCCAGTAGCATGGCGACTGGTTAGCTGTGCTAATAAAGATATAGGATGTAGCTTCTGGATTAATCTGTAGTTACTTATAGGAGTTGTGTTCATTTTGCCTTGATCTTAGCTAAATGTGTTTAGCAGTTTTACCACAATTCCTAGCAAGGATCAGTTAATAGTTGTTTGTAATTTTAAATACAAATTTTTGAACCCAAGATTTGTGGCTAAACTCGATGAAAACCATGTGTCAGCTATTGTGAATGCAGCCAATTGTACAGAAATTAATAGTCAATGAGTAGAATTCAGTCAAAAAAAGGTAAAGCTTCCCAATAGCCATATACCTTATGAGTAACTTTTAATTCATAACCACTGAAATAATAATGCAAAATTAACAGAATTTAACTTACTGTATATCAGTATTAATACTTAAAATTTTTCTAATTACTTCATTTCAGGCTAATTCGGAAAATTGCTTCCGTAAAAACACTGTATTTTACCAGAATCATTACCCAGGATTATAGTTGTTTCCAATATCTGGCTAAATTCTTCTTAAACATGAGTTTCCAACGGAGGTACACCCGCAGGAAGGGCGAAAGCAACAAAGTGAAGCTAGGAATATAGGAAGTTTTAACCTAGAGTTACGAGGCAATTCTTAGACGAAAATCCGAAATAATACTTACGTTAAAATAAAGTTATCGATTCTTTAATTACTGCGATCGCCCTGCAACGTTCTCTAATATCAGTCAGTCGCAACGAAAATGTTTTTACCGAAACAGGGGTTGTAATCTTTAATCCTTGGTCTATTTGATAGATTGCTGTGATTCAGATACCCGACTTTTTGAGAAAGTCGGGTATCTATAGGAATCCGCTTTGAAACTACTTCCCGAACACTGTCCCTAAAGAACGGGCGATGTTTTGCGGCTGCATAGCATCCATCGCAGCTGTTGGTTCATAGCCGCAGTGAACCATACAATCAGCACATTTAGGATTACCACTAGCACGGCCATATTTACTCCAGTCGGTTGATTCGAGTAATTCCTTGAAGGTGTTGTAATATCCTTCATTTAATAAATAACAAGGCTTTTGCCAACCTAAAACGCTGTAACTAGGACTACCCCAAGGTGTGCATTCATAGTCTTTTTCACCGATGAGAAAATCTAGGAATAGGGGGTTGTGGTTGAAATTCCAGTTTTTCTGACCAGATTGATAAGGGGCGAGAATTTCTCTAAATAAGGCGCGGGTTTGTTCGCGTTGGAGGAAATGGTCTTGATCTGGGGCCCATTCGTAGCTGTAACCAGGGGAAATCATCATCCCATCAGTATTGAGGGTTTCTAGGAAATCAAAAAACTCCTGCATTTGTTTGGGGTCACAACCTTCAAAAATTGTGGTATTGGTGGTGACGCGAAATCCTCTGGCTTTAGCGGCTTTGATGGCTTTAACGGCAATATCAAATACGCCTTTACGGTCTACACATTGATCATGCCATTCTCTCAATCCATCTAAATGGACGCTGAAAGTTAAATATTGAGAAGGCTGAAACTTATCGAGGCTTTTTTCTAATAACAAGCCGTTGGTACATAAATAAACATACTTTTTACGTTCTACTAAACCCTTGACAATTTCGTCAATTTGGGGGTGTAGTAGTGGTTCGCCACCAGGAATTGAGACTACAGGCGCGCCGCACTCATCTACAGCCGCAAAGCACTGTTCTGGAGTCAAGTTTTGCTTGAGTATTTCTGTAGGATGTTGAATTTTACCGCAACCAGAACACGCTAAATTACAGCGAAACAGTGGTTCTAGCATCAAAACTAGAGGGAACTTTTTCCGCCCCAAAAGACGTTGAGTTACTAGATACTTACCAATGTCTATAGCTTGTTGTAGATTAATCGCCATTTTTGTTCTTTACTCCTCTCTATATAGATCAAAGCACCATTAGGAACATAAAAGATTTGCTGTAGGTAGAAATCATCAAATATTTAAAGAGTAGAAGTACGGAAAATTAGTATAACGCTTTCAGA
The DNA here is from genome assembly GCF_021596505.1 of Nostoc sp. CMAA1605. Lineage (GTDB taxonomy): Bacteria > Cyanobacteriota > Cyanobacteriia > Cyanobacteriales > Nostocaceae > Trichormus. Next base: position 8,730 of record NZ_PJIZ01000028.1, read on the forward strand.
ATTTTTGGTTAGGAGGGGACAAGGGAAGGGAAGGGGGATAAGGGAGACAAGGTAGACAAGGTAGATTTTATAACCATGCCCAATGCCCCATGCCCTAATTTACATAGCCATTGGCTACAAACCAATCTACAGCGTCTTTAAGGGCGATATTGATGGGGGATTGGGGTAATCCTAATTCTTTAACGGCTTTGTCAGGATTGTAATACATTGTCTGCTGTGACATTCGCACACCATCTAGGGGAACGGAGGGGGTTTTGCCCAGAGGTGCGAGAATCTTTTCGTCAACCCAAGCGACGGTTAGAGGTAGCCAGTTGGGGACTGTGTGTTGGGGTGCGGGAATTTTTGTGATGTCTGCGAGTTGTTCTAGGAGTTGCTTGAGGGTGAGGTTTTGATGGCCTAGAATATAGCGATCGCCTCTTCTCCCCTTTTGCAATGCTAATAAATGTCCCCAAGCGACATCTCGCACATCAATAAAGTTGAGTCCGGTGTTGACGTAGGCTGGCATTTGTCGCCGCAAAAACCGCAAGATAATTTCACCTGTGGGTGTGGGTTTAATATCTAATGCTCCAATGGGGCTGCTAGGGTTGACAATAACGACATCTTGACCATTAGCTACGGCGTTGACGGCGACTTGTTCAGCGAGAAATTTGGATTTTTTGTAATCTCCTACCAACTTTTCCACAGGGCTTTGGTGGGTTTCATCGACAATTTCACCAGATGCACCCACACCAATAGCGGCTACGGAACTTGTATATACAGTGCGTTCAATGCCTGCTTTTTGGGCAGCATTTAACACATTGGCTGTTCCCTCGACGTTGTAACGGTAGAGTAATTCTCGGTCTTTTGCCACAGGGAATAATGGGCGGCGACATGAAATAGATACTTGCAGCCCAGCATCTGTTGCCATAATTCTGGATGATTGAGATCACCCTTGACAATTTCCACGTCTAACCCTTGCAGATTGCTCAAGTTACTATTCGGGCGTACCAGTGCTTTGACTTGGTATCCCTGCTGCAACAATAGGCGCACTACATGAGAGCCAATAAAACCAGTTCCCCCTGTGACAAATACTTGCATTAGTCTTTCACCTGCTTAAATCGAGGAAACCAATCGTCTAAGACGGCGTAGACTACGGGGACGACAATCAAGCTGAGGATACTGGATGTTACCAAACCACCAGCAATGGCTACAGCCATAGGCGATCGCAACTCTGAACCAGCACCAAAGCCCAAGGCAATGGGTAGCATCCCGACAATAGTGGAAACAGTGGTAATCATAATTGGTCTAAGTCTGATTGGCCCTGCTTTCAAAATGGCTTCTGTACGTGCTAATCCGGCTTGGCGTAGCTGATTAATGAAATCTACCAACAAAATAGCGTTTTTGTTCGCTTGTCCTAGCAAGAATACGAAACCAATTAGGGAAATCATCCCGAAGTCACTTTTGGTAAAGAGTAATGCTAGCATCGCTCCCACCACCGCCAAGGGGAGAGAAACGCCGATGACTATCGGATCTACCCAGCTTTTGAACAGTAAAATCAACACAACGATGATACACAAGGTCGATAAAATCAAAGTCGTGGCAAAACTACCAAAAACTTCATTTTGACGGGCAGAATCCCCCCCTAAGTCGGGAGTGACATCATTAGGTAACACTTTTTTGGCTTCCGCCAGAATTTTATCTGTCGCATCACCCAAAGTTAAATCCTGACCTAAGTTGGCACTAATATAAGCTACCCGTTGACTGTTCAAGCGTTCAATTTGAAACACTTGTCCAGTATTGTTGGTTTCGCCTGTAACAGTGACATCTGCAAATCCAGGGAGTTTGGTAATCCGGTCTTTCAGATTCTTAGCTGCTTGATTTAAAGTCTGGAGATCATTACCGCGCAGTGCTAGTTGTAAAGGTTTTTGTCCGCCGGTGTCTACAAATTGAATATCTTCGACACTGGTAGTCACGCCGGGAAGTTTAGGCAAATTTTGCCGTAATTCGTCTTGTAGTTCTGCGGTTTTAATTTTGCGGTCTTCTTTGAGTTTGACATACAGCGTTCCCTTATTTGGTTCACCCTCCCGTGAACCGACGGTAGTAAATACTGTCTCCACATCTGGGTATTTTTTCACCACCGCTTCTAATTTCTTCGCTACTTCTAGAGAGTCGTTGAGGGGGTTGGGTATGGGGACTGGGGATTGGGGACTGGGGACTGGGGATTGGGGATTGGGGACTGGGGATTGGGGATTGGGTGAAACTGTGCCTCGGCTTTGTTGCTGTGCTAACTGCTGCAAAGCCGCTAAATCAGGGATTTTCGGCAAGGGTGCGGTGTAGGTGATGTTGAATTCACCGCGATCTAATTTGGGGATAAATCCTTTAGGAATGAAGGGAACGATCGCCATTCCGCCAGCAAAACTGAGTACGGCTAAACCGATAACTATGGTGCGATGGTTTAACGACCAAGCTAGTAAATTGCGATAAGCTTCGGTAAAATATACCCCAATGTCGATTTCTCTACGTCGAGAAGCTGTTTTTGGTGGTTTTAGCCAGTAAATAGATAAAACTGGTGATAAAGTTCGTGCTACTAAGGTAGAAACAATATAAGCGGCGGAAACTGTAATACCAAAGGGCTTGAAAAATTGTCCTACTACTCCACCCATTAAACCAATCGGTAAGAAAACTGCGATCGCAGTGGCGGTAGTGGCGACGACTGTTAACCCGATTTCATCTGTGGCTGAGTGTGCAGCTTGGCGGGGAGTTTCGCCTTCTTGGATGTGGCGCAGGATGTTTTCTACATCGATGATGGCATCATCCACAACGCTACCGATAATTAACGCTAAAGCTAACAGCGTAATTGTCTCTAAGTTAAAGCCAAATATCGCCATGACAATCATCGTTGCCAGTAATGACGTAGGAATTGCCAAAGCAGAAATCAGGGTGGCGCGCCAATTCCATAAAAATGGGAAAATGACGACGATCGCTAAAACAATGGCTTCTATTAACGCATCTATAGTTGACTGGGTAGCATGGCGGATATATTCCGCTTGAGTAGACGCTAGGGTGAATTTAATATCTTTAAAATCTGTGCGGAGTTTTTGAACTTCCTTTTCAACTCGACTGACTACTTCTAAAGTGTTAGCATCGCCACGCTTGATGACTTGAAATGCTAATGCTTCTTGACTATTAAATCTGACTAAAGTCGCTCCCCCTTGGGGTAAAGCCGCCGAGTTATTTGTGGGGTTGAGGGGAGACGCTGGATTAGGAACGCCTAAAAGAGAGACTTTTAAAACTCCTGGTAATTTAGCGATCGCTGGGATAATTTTATCGTTTGCCAGTTTCGTTAAATCAGTGAGAGTTTTTGTGGAGCTTTCCAGAGCGTAACTCACAGCCGCCGATTCATTTAAATTCAGGGGAATAATTTTATAATTCGCTTCCTGGGGTAAAGTCAGCTGCTTGAGTGCTGTTTCAACATTGCGAGTAGATGTTTCTAGATTTGTTCCTACAGCAAAAGATAAACTGACAGCTGCTTGTCCTGGATAACTAGATGAGCGAATATCCTCTAATCCTTCTGCTTTTAGAGAACTCAACTTTTCTTCTATGGGGATGGCCAGCTTTTTTTCAGTGTCAATAGCCGTTTGCAGGGGCGCAGTAGCATTTACTACTACTACTGGGAAGGTAATATCTGGAAATAGAGCATACTTAAGAGAACTGAAAGCTAGAAAACCAGCTACAGCCACCGCTATCCAGAAACTTACCGTTAGCCATGAATACTCAATGGCTAATCGCGAAATATTAAAACGCTCTCGTGCAGATTTTGAGCCATTAAGCTTTGCCATCTTGGGAAATCATCACGCGGAAGACATAATTATTTGCCATGCTACTACAATAATCGGTTGTTGTTTGTGAGATATTTTTAGGGGTGTGGGGGTGTAGGGGTTTAGGGGTTTAGGGGTGTAGGGGTTTAGGGGTTTAGGGGTTTAGGGGTGAAAGAAAAATGATGCTAACGGTTTTAGTTCCGCAAGGGGCAGAATATGGGGCGGTTTGTCGCGGTTTAAAGCGCGTGACTGGTGAACAGCCGACCGTTAAATCTATACCAGTAGGTGTTCAGGCTGTTGGAGAATATTTACAACAATGGTCACAAACCAAAGACTTTGAGAATCAAGTCAAAGCCGGAATATTAGTTGTCGGTTTATGTGGTAGTTTAACTCAACAGTACAAAGTGGGGGATGTTGTGCTGTATCAAAATTGTCTGTATCAACAACAAACACTGGAATGTAGTCATATAGTTAATTTACATATGCAGTCAATAGTCAATGTAGTTAAATCATGGACAAGCGATCGCGTGATTTGTTCTGCCACCGAAAAACGCTATCTTGGGGAAACAATGGGGGTTGATGTGGTGGATATGGAAGGCTTCGCTGTTCTGGATTTTTTTCATCACATTGGTGTAGAAGTGGCAATGTTAAGAGTAGTGAGCGATGATTGCAATTATGATATCCCCGACATCTCAACAGCAATCAATTCTGATGGTTCTTTAAAACCTTTATCTCTAGCATGGAAATTTATCCGTCAACCCATAGCAGCAAATCGTCTAATTCGGGGTTCTTTGCAAGGATTAAAGGTGCTGGAACAAACCACGGAGTTACTGTTTTCTGAAAAATGAGTAAACACTAAATATTCTCTAGGACTCACATAGTAAATATCATTTTATTTCTGCGAAGTTAAATACACCTCTTGTTTCTTCTTTTCCTGTTCCCCAGTCCCCAGTCCCCAGTCCCCAATCCTCCATGAAATTTGGTAATTGCTAAATTTCAGAATGTTTTCCCGCAATTTTCGCAGCAATTTTTGATCTCTCCAGAAATATAACTGGTAAGTATCAACCTCAAATTTTCCGAATATTTGAGCAGTGTCATACCGCAAGGGGGAAAATATGACTCACAGAAAATGTCCTTTGCACAAACTTTTGCTCATTTGTATTCTCAGTATGTCTATCAGTCCCCTTCAGGTAGCATTAGCAAATTATCAGCCACCCGATGATCAAAAACCGCCAAAAGATTCCTCTGATGCTTTAAAACTAAAACCGTTAATTAATCAAAACATAGATCAGTTTCCCTTACACCCCCACACCCTCTACACCCCTACACCCCTACACCCCTACACCCCCACACCCTTACACCCCTAAACCAATTGTAAATTTGCTGAATAATCATGCCACTATAGAATACAGAGCTTTAAATTCAGCAAAGTAAAGGCTAGAAAACGCTGTGCAGATCACATTTCTAGGGACAAGTTCCGGTGTACCTACAAAATCACGTAATGTTTCTAGTGTCGCCCTCAGATTACCGCAAAGGGCAGAATTTTGGCTATTCGACTGTGGTGAAGGTACTCAACACCAACTTTTGCGGAGTGAACTGAAAACTAGCCAAATCTCTCGCATTTTTGTCACCCATATGCACGGCGACCACATTTTTGGCTTGACGGGACTTTTGGCTAGTTGCGGTTTGGCGGGAAATGTGGAAAGAGTTGATATATATGGGCCACCTGGACTAAATGACTATCTCCAAGCGGCTTCTCGTTACTCCCATACACATTTTTCCTACCCGATTAAAGTTCATACTGTCCGCCCTGGTGTCATCTATGAAGATGAGGAATTTACTGTGACTTGTGGTCTTTTACATCACCGGATTACAGCTTTTGGCTATCGCGTAGCCGAAAAAGACCGCGCCGGACGTTTTGATGTAGAAAAAGCTAAAAGCTTGCAAATCCCCCCAGGTCGGATTTATGGTCAACTCAAACGGGGTGAGACTGTCACCTTAGAAGATGGACGAGTCATCCACGGTACAGAATTATGTGGCCCGACGGAAATAGGGCGTAAAATCGCTTACTGTACAGATACGATTTATTGTGATGGTGCAGTTGAATTGGCACAGGATGCTGATGTATTAATTCATGAAGCTACTTTTGCTCATCAAGACGCAGATATGGCTTTTCAGAGACTACACTCAACAACCACAATGGCAGCACAAACAGCATTAACTGCGGGTGTGCGTAAATTGATCATGACTCACTTTAGTCCACGCTACGCCCCTGGTAATGTCGTGGAGTTGAAAGATTTACTCAAAGAAGCCCGTGCGATTTTTCCAAAAACAGAAATGGCTTATGATTTCATGACTTATGATGTTCCGAGGCGGCGAGAACTGGTTTTCAATAATTAAAGATATGGGAATGGGGCATTGGCAATAGGGCATGGGGCATGGGGCATGGGGCATGGGGCATGGGGCATGGGGTATGGGGCATGGGGCATAGGGCATTAAAGTAAAATCTACCTTGTCTCCCATTCCCAATTCCCAATCCCCAATCCCCAGTCCCCAATCCCCAGTCCCCAGTCCCCAGTCCCCAGTCCCTAACCCTAACCTGCTACCTGATGAATTGGTAACTCAACGACAAATTCTGTACCTTTACTGGGTTCAGATTGACAGTATATCTTGCCTTTGTGTTTATCTGTGACAATTTGATAGCTGATAGAGAGTCCTAATCCTGTACCTTTACCGACGACTTTAGTAGTAAAAAACGGATCGAACAAGCGAGACAGTACCTTTTCATCCATACCTAGTCCATTATCTGCAATCCGAATACTGATCCAGTCTTGATTGAGGCGGGAAGTGGAAATACGGATTTCACTGGGATGAGCTGCGATCGCTTCTGGTTTGTCTTGGGTATGACGTTCTTCTAGGGCATCAATGGCATTAGATAAAAGATTCATAAACACTTGGTTGAGTTGACCAGGATAGCATTCTATCTGGGGTAGATTGTCATAATCTTTGATGACATGAATTACATGATTATCTGATGAGGATTTTAAACGGTGTTGCAAAATCATCAATGTGCTATCAATGCCTTCGTGAATATTGGCTACTTTAAAGTCAGCTTCATCTAGGCGGGAAAAGTTTCGCAATGAGGTGACAATTTCACAAACTCGCTCAGTACCCACCTTCATTGACTGGAATAATTTTGGTAAGTCGTCAAATAAAAACTCTATTTCGGCTTTTTTGAGAAACTCTTGAATTTCTGGTGCAGCATGGGGGTGATAACGTTGATAAAGTTCTACACAGTGCAGTAAATCTTGGGTGTATTGGTTGGCGTGTTCTAAGTTACCGTGGATAAAATTGATGGGATTATTAATTTCATGAGCCACTCCAGCTACTAGTTGTCCCAAGCTAGCCATTTTCTCAGCATGAACAATTTGCATTTGAGCTTTGCGTAGTTCTTTTAAAGTCTGCGCTAGTTGATTGGCTTCTTCACGGGTTTGACCGAGTAAACTAGATTGTTGAAACAAGTTAGCTTGACGCAGTGCAACGCTCATTTGAGCCGCTACTTGGGTGACAAATTCTAATTCGCTGTCGTCCCACTGACGCGCATGGGTGCATTGATGAATACACAACAATCCCCAAAGTTCATCACCTTCTTTTAAGGGGACGACAATCTGGGCTTTGACTTGGAATTTTTCAATGATATCTAAATGGGGTACTTTTGTACCGACACTGTTGACATCAGAGATGACTTGTATTTCTCCTTGACGGTATTGGGGGGCGAACTGATCGCCAAAGCAATAGTCTTGCACCTTGACTGCAAGGGCAGAATTAAACTTAGGTACTACATCTTCGGCGATGAATTCACCACTACAAAAACCGACATGGGGATCAAAACGGAAGATTCCGACTCGATCTGCTGCTAGCGATCGCCTAATTTCTTGAACCATGCTTTTGAAGATGGTGTCTAAATCCAAAGATTCGCGGATTTTGACGACTAAATCAAATAAAATCCGGCGTTGTTCTGCCGATTGATGTAGTTCATCCATACGAGTTTGAATTTGCGTCACCATTTGGGAACTTTGCAGTGCTACTCCTAATTGACTAGCTACCTGTCCTAAAAATTCCACTTCCACATGATCCCACTGACGGGGGGCAGAATGTTGATAAGCCGCCAGCAATCCCCAGAGATTCCGCCCTACGAAAATAGGGGTTAATACATAGGCGCGAATTTTGAACTGTTCTAAAATATCTAGGTGACAACGAGAGTGTCCGGCTTGATAGATGTCGTTAACTGCAAAATTTTCATTGTTGCGGTAGCGTCCGCCTTTAGTTTCTTGTAGGTGGGTGTCTTCCCACACTAGATTTTTACCAAAGGGATTGATGCTATCCCACTGGGCTTCTACCATGCCAAAATTACTGACAAATTCGCCACTCCAGTCGGGATTAAAGCGATAAACGCCGACACGCTCAACTTTTAGTAGTTTACAGACTTCTTGACAAGTGGTTTTCAAAATCAAATCAATATCGAGGGAAGAGCGAATTTTGCCCACTACTTCCGTCAGGGCGCGTTGACGAGCGATCGCATCTTGGAGGGCGATCGCTTGTTGTCTAGACTGTGCAAAGTTATCAGCTTGCTGAATCGCCACGCCTAATTGCGCCCCTACCTGTCCTAAAAACTCAATTTCGTAATTTGCCCATTGGCGGGGGCCAGAATGTTGATAGGCGGCGATTAGTCCCCAGAGTTTTGCGCCGGTGAAGATGGGTGCTAAGACATAAGCCCGAATTTTAAATTGATCTAAAATGTCAATGTGACAGCGCGAATGTCCAGCTTGATAAATATCATTGACGGCAAAACTTTCGTTATTGCGGTAGCGTCCCCCTTGGGTTTCTTTGAGATGGCTATCTTCCCAAACCATATTTTTGCCAAAGGGTTGGATTCTGTCCCATAGGGGTTCTACTATCCCAAATTGACTGACAAATTCACCACTCCAGTCGGGATGAAAACGATACACTGCGGCTCGTTCTAGCTTCAGTAGTTTACACAGTTCTTGACAAGCCGTGTTGAGAATAATGCCCGTATCGACAGAGGAGCGAATATTGCTAACAACTTCTGCTAAAGTCCGTTGACGAGCGATCGCATCTTGTAATTCGGTGGTGCGTTGTTTGGTTTCTTCCAACATTTCTGCTTGCTGCATCCCCACACCCAAATGACTAGCCGCCTGCGCTAAGAATTCCACTTCATGGGGATACCATTGTCTAGAGGCAGAATGTTGATAGGCAGCGAGTAAACCCCAAAGTTTAGCACCAACAAAAATCGGTGCGATCGCATATGCTCGAATCTGAAACTGTTCTAATACTTCAATATGACAACGGACATGACCTGCACTGTAAATATCAGCCACAGCGAATGGTTCATTTTTCCGATAACGTCCCCCTTGAGTTTCTTGCAGATGGGAATCTTGCCAAACTAAGTCCTGGCCAAAAGCAGTCAGTGTATTCCACGGAGATTCTGCAAAACCAAAACGATTGATGAAACTACCACTCCAATCAGCATTAAAGCGATAGATGGCTATGCGCTCAATTTTCAATTGCCGACCAATATCTTGACAAGAAGTCGAGCAAAGAGACTCTAAACTCACAGATGCCCGAATTTTTGCTAAAATCCTCGTCAAAATTTTCTGGTACTGCATTACTAGCTCTAACTGTTGACAACAGTCTTGCTGGTTTGATTGGTGGCCAGTTTCATAATCGTTGATGGTCATAATTACAGAGTATATTAAACACCTTTATTTAGTGTTCCCAGATTTACCCAAACTTATTTCTTTGATTAGAGATCACAATGGAAACTAGAACTTATTGGTGATGACGATATTCAGCAAATATGCTAACAGATCAGCAAGAATGAGTGATAACCAAGCCTTAACCTACGGGAACAGGCAGAAAAACCGATATTCAGTTAGAGGGTGTTTGAAAAGTCTTCGGCTGTGATACTTACATGACTGACGCAAAAATAAACCAATTCTCTATAGAAGTTGCGCCAAATAAATGATGTAGAGACGTTGTATACAACGTCTCTACTACGCCAGGCAGTATAAATTCTTCAGTTCAATTCAGCGACAACTTCGACTTTATTAATTTGCTCTGCTAGCCAAATTGAGAATAACTCTCTAGTAATTTGCAGCCGTCGCTGTTCATCTAATGTGGGAGTAATAATTTCCTCGACAGCAATGATATGTACACCTTGGGGTGTAATGATGGGTTTGAGGATTTGGGGAGGAGTAGCAGCAAAAACCACCGCCGCAATTTCTGGGCGAAAATCTCGCCGATAACGAATTCCTTGATATCCACCTGCACGCCGAATTTCTGGGCTTTGGATGTATTGACGAGCAATTTCTTGAAAGCTAATTTCACTTTCTTTTAAAGCATAAAATAACTCTAAAGCTAAATCTTCATCATCTAAGATAACTTCATAAGTTACAGCCCCAGCATAATCAATTTTATGAGCATAAAAAAAAGGTTCAATCTTATCAGCAAATAAATGATTAGCTAATTTAGCAGAGAGTAAATTAGTTTTCGCCATATCTTCAAAGTCATCTAAAGAAAGATAATGTTTATTCAGCCAATTCCAAGTATCTTCTGCTTTGAATAATTGATAAGTAAAACGCAGACTATCAGCAGCTTGTTGCAACTCTTCTATAGAAACTTCAATCCCCGCTTGGGCAGCAGCCTCCGTAATAATTCTGGCAGTAGCGATCGCTTCTAGAAAATTCGGAATTTGGCAAGATAATTTCAGATGATAAACAATATCTGCAACAGATAACTTGATCAGCTTCGACATGATACATTCTCCCTGATAATTATTGGTGGTGATTATTGATTGGGAAATGGGGCATGGGGCATGGGGCATAGGGCATGGGGAATTGAGGTAAAATATTCCTTGTCTCCCTTGTCTCCCTCGTCTTCTTTGTCCACCTTGTCCCCGATTCCCGATTCCCAATCCCCAGTCCCCTAAAGTTCCAATCCGCCTTTTTGCAACTTCTTGAAAGGATCTAAGACAAAATCAATTACCCGACGTTGACGGATAATGACTTCGGCTGAGGCTGTTTGTCCTGGAGTGAGGAAGATACGTTTGTTACCAGCTTGGATATAAGGTTGGTCGATGATGATATCCATTTCGTAGGTTTCTGTATTACCTTGGCTGGTGGTTTGAATTTTGGAGTCGGGAGAAATCCAACTGACGCGCCCTTGAATGATGCCGTAATCTTGGAAGGGATAGGCATCAAACTTGATTTTAACTGGCATTCCCACCTTCAAGAAGCCGCTTTGTTGGCTAGGCATTTGCGCTTTCAGGATTAAAGGTGTATTTTGGGGTGCTATTTGAGCAACTATCTGGCCTGACTCAACTACGGGGCCTGGTTTATCTATGGGTAGATCAAAAATTGTGCCATCAATGGGCGATCGCACTACTCTTTGTTGTAGTTGTAGTTTTAAGGATGCAATCTTACTCTTACTTTGGGCAATGTCTGATTGCAAGTTAGTAATTTGTCCTTGCAAATCTTTTAGCTGTTCTTGGCTTTTTAATACTGCTAATTTACCAGCTTGGACAACGCTTTGATAACTACTGAGTTGTTCTTGCAGACGCAGTTGTGCTTGGCCAATTTCGGCTTGAATTTGACTAATGGTGGCTTGATAACGACTCTGTTCTTCTCTCAAACGCAACTGTGCTTGCATTATCTCTGCATCAGCTTGCAGCAAAGAGCGTTGACTATCTTCAGCAGAGTTTTCTAATTCCACAATCTTAATTTGTGGAATTGCACCCTGTCTTAACAGATAACGATACCGTCCCACCTCCCCTAAATCTCGCCGCAAACGCCTTTGCGCTAACTGCTGAATAATTTGAGTTGATTGAATTCTCTGTCTAGCTTGTTCTACTAGAGCTTGTTTTTCCAGTTTTTGTAAATTATAGGTACTTTGTTTAGCATCTAAATTCTGTTGGGCTTGATTCACCTGTGCCATTTTCTCCAAGGCTTGGGCTTGATTTTGCTGTTCTTGGATATTAATGGCTAGTATCAGTTGATTTTTGAGTAATTCCTGCTGTGCTTGGCGATTAGTGAATCCTTCTAATTGGGTTTCGGCTTGTTCGAGTTCTTTTTGTAAAACATCAGCATCTAATTCTAATAACACTTGCCCAGCTTTCACCGTCGCCCCTTCTGTCACATTGACAGTTTTCACTCTCCCAGGGACGACGATACCTAACTTTTGGGTTGCGCCTTTGGGTTCTAAACGTCCTCTGGCTGTGCCGGTTTCATCAACTTTACTCAGAGAAGCCCAAGGTAGAACAATCACCGCAAAGCTAATTAAGAGATACAGCATGGAACGAGTCCAACGCTTGGGTACAGCATCGAGTAATTCCTCAGTACCGTAAAACCAATCATTAGTCTCGTTGATATCTGATGTTTGCTCATTGAAGACATAATGCAGTTCATCCGCCTGTGGTGTGACTACTACGGATGATGAGTTGTGGGATATGTGTGGCATAAATTACTTTGAGGGAGTGGAGGCTGAGAATTGGGAATTGGGAATCGGGAATTGGGAATCGGAAAAATCTTTCCCGATGCCCCATGCCCCATGCCCCATACCCAATAACCGATGCCCATTTTTTGCAGATTTCCCAGTGATACCCAAGGCAACTAACTAGTTACAAATTAGTTGCCAGTTGTTGTTGATTTAGGTAAAAGTAATGGCCTTTTCGTGTGATTAGTTGATCGTGAGTACCGCTTTCGACTAGTAAACCACGATCTAAAACTAGAATTAAGTCTGCGTGACGCACGGTGGACAGGCGGTGGGCAATAATGATGCTGGTGCGTCCTTGGAGGATGGTTTTGAGGTTGTTTTGAATCAGGCGTTCGGATTCGGAATCGAGATGGCTGGTGGCTTCATCTAACAGTAAGAGTCTAGGATCGCCTACTAAAGCACGGGCTATGGCTAGGCGTTGGCGTTGTCCGCCAGATAACATTCCGCCACCTTCACCAATTTCGGCTTCGTAACCCATTGGCAATCTTTGAATGAAGTCATCAGCCCCAGCTAATCGCGCCGCCGTCATGACTTGTTCTAAACTGGTTTCAGGGTGAGCAACGCTGATATTTTCGCGGATTGTACCGCCAAATAAAAAGGTGTCTTGGTCTACTACACCGATTTGAGAACGGAGCGATCGCAGGGCTATACTAGTCACATCGTGGCCATCAATTAAAATTTTGCCATCTGTCGGGAGGTATAGACCCAATATGAGTTTAAATAATGTGGTTTTCCCTGAACCACTGCGCCCGACTACAGCCACGGTTTGTTCTGGTTGAATTTCAAAGGTGAGATTTTCTAAGATATTAATATCACTCTCTGGATGGTAGCGGAAGGTGACATTTTCAAACCGGATATGACCCCGTAGCTTGGTTAAAATTTGTCGGGGATGGTGGTGTAAGTCTTCTTCGGGTTCGGCTTGCAAAACATCGTTGATACGTTCGGTGGAAATCGTCACTTCTTGTAACTGATTCCACAACACTACTAGGCGTTGAAAGGGTCGAATAATGTTACCCAACAACATATTAAAGGCTACTAACTGACCGATGGTCAGTTGATTTTGAATTACCAACCATGCCCCTAACCACAGTAAGCCAGTTGTGACTACAGTTTCAATCCCAGAACTAAAAATCTGCAATTGATTACTGATAATCTGCCCAGCAAAGGTTTTCTTAATCACATGATTGAGTAATTCTTCCCAACGCCAGCGCACCGTCTGTTCAATGGCCATTGAACGAATTGAACGAATTCCCGTCAAGGATTGAATTAAGTAACTGTTCTCGTTGGCGGTAGCACTAAAAACTTCTCGGCTAATGCGACGCAAAAATGGTGTGGCGACAAGTGCTAATAAGACAAACGGCGGGACAATGGCTAAACTGACTAATGCCATTGCCGCACTGTACCAAAACATCAGCCCCACGTAAACAAACACCGTCAGTAAATCCAAGATGATTGATAGGGCTTCCCCAGTCAAAAAACGCTGGATTTTTTGGTTTTCTTGGACGCGGGAGACGATATCGCCGACATAACGCGATTCAAAAAACGCTAACGGTAAACGGAAGGTATGTTTAATAAAACCTACCAGCAGGGATACGCTAATACGGTTGGCTGTATGGTCTAGTAAATATTGTCTGAGTCCATTGACGGCGACACGAAATAAGCCAAAAATCACCAAACCTAAACCGACGGCGTTTAATGTGAGCGTGCTACCCTGAACAATGACCCTATCTAATAATAATTGGGTAAATAAGGGTGTAATCAGTCCCAACAACTGAATTAACACCGAAGCCGCAAACACCTCTAGTAGTACCCGTGAGTGAGGTCTGACTAACTCAAACATTTGCCAGAATGGGGTACTTGCTTCTTCCGCTTGTTGGAGTTGGTTAGTAGGTTGCAATAACAACGCGTAACCAGTCCAACTGGCTTTAAATTCGGTAGTGCTGAGGGTGCGTTGTCCGATGGCGGGATCGCAGACAATAACGTGTTTTTTAGTGATGGCGTAAACTACGATGTAGTGCTTATTTTCCCAGTGGGCGATCGCAGGTAAGGTTTGTTGTGCTAATTTATCCAAACTAGCTTTAACTGGACGGGTAGTAAAACCAAGGGCTTCGGCGGCGGCTGTTAAACTTTTGAGGGATGCACCGCTACGTCTGACGTTAGCTAAATCTCGGATGCGATTGACACTGAAATTTTTACCCCAGTAGCGGCTAATCATCACTAAACAAGCCGCGCCGCAGTCTGTCGCGCTTTGTTGTTCAAATAAGGGATAGCGTTGAGTAATGCGTCCCCACCAATGTCCGACTTTCACTTTAGGGCTGGGAAAATAGGCGCGTCGAGACTTGGCTTTCTTTTCTGAGGGGGGTTGTAGAGACGCGACAGAACGCGTTTCTACAACCGGGGATGGGGAGGGGTTACTTTCAATACTAGCACTAGATTCTCGAAATTCTCCCAACTGCGGCCAATATTCTAGAGCTATTTGCCAATGGTTATTTGTGAGAGTATAGATAACTGCTGATTGTGTAACTTGCCAATTACCTACATTCCCAGATGTGGTAATTGTTCCTGGGGTAAATCTGCGTCCTTGTGCATCTGTTAATTCTCCTCGCTGCAATACCCATAGTTTCACATCTTGCAAAATTGACTGAGAAAGTGAACCACTAGCTAAAGTATGACGATCAAATAAAAATAACGCTCTTAAAGCATCATCCACAGAACCGTTTTCTGGTAATAGGGAATTTTGGCTACAAAAAACCAATAAATCCCAAGTTTCGGCTTGTTTTTTCAGGCGATCGCCAATGCTAAGATGTTCACTAATCAGTGGTTGTAAAGTTGATTGTGGCAGATAGGCTAGTTTTAAATTCACAGAAGCCCTAGCCACATAAGGACTAAATTCTTGTTCAGGAAATAAAGTCAATTGACCAAAAGATGAGCCTGTAGAGAGTGTGGTGATTAAGTTCAACGAACTATCAAGTAATCTCACCTTTCCCCCAAGGATAATATATATTCCCGCCGCATCTGTCCCAGCTTGCCAAAACTGTTTAGCTATCGGCGGTGCAATTATTTCTAATCTTTGGATGCAGTCTGTTATTTCCTTTTCTGACAGCGACTCACCCAAGGTTTGGGTGAGTTGTTGGGCTAAATATTGTTGAGAAAAACCTGACGACATGAAATTAAAATTCAAAATTAGGAATTATTCTTACCCAGTCCCCAGTCCCCAATCCCCAATCCCTTCTTTATCCTCTAGCTTCTATCCCCACATTAAATGACCAATTAATATGAGGTTCCGACTGAGTTGATAAGTCAGAAATTGAAATATTATTGTCCTGAATTGATTCATTCTCTAGAGGGAGTTTATTCTTGGGTTTAGTCGAAAGTCCCATTTGTTTTAGGAGGCGATTGATATGGCGATCGCTAATACTAATTCCCAATTCTGAGGCTAAATGTTTGCTTAACCATTGGGCTGTCCAATTGGTGAAAGCGTAGCCATAATCACGGGGACTATTACTAACTAATTCTTTTAATCTGTCCATATATTGATTGTTGACAATTTTTGGTCTACCAATGGGACGCTCATTCCATTTGTGTGCTAAACCTGCTTCTGCTATCCCAATCCAGTAGCGCGCCATTTCTTGAGAACAACCAAGTTTTTCACAAATTTGACTTTGTGATGTTCCCATATCTGCCAGTAGAATGATTTCAATACGTTTACGATATTCTGGCTGTAAATTAGTTTGTAAATTTTTGAGCAAGGCTTTACGTTGAAAGGGAGTTAAAAACTTGCTCTCGTGCAAGTCATAGTGTTCAATAAGTTGTTCTTGACGAAAATAGTCAGACATAATTACTACCAGGTCATGTCTCATGTAGATTTAGGCAAAATCATTAATTTTCATCAAAAAAATTGGTTGAAATCTGAAAAATCTACCTCAAGTCTGATGATGATTTTGCTATTAGGATGTTGTTAAAACCTGGAATGTAGGTGAAGATTCACGTAGTGAATATTGAAGTTAATCAGACTGTAATTACAAATCAGAGAGATATCTAGCGATATGGCAATACTAGTAAAGGAATCGTCACTAATTCAACAGTTAAGAGTCAAATTTTTAATTCACCTGGCAATAGTTAACTCAAAAGTGACAGTCTCTCAGTTTAGTCATTTAACCTACTGCTACTTTTTTAGAAATTTTCTGGCAACTAGTCAATAGTTTTTATCCAAAAAAAGTTAAATTCATAATAATTTCATAATATCTTTACGATAAATTTATTATCAACTGACGACTCATTAGAATGTTGTCTACTGATTAAATTTATTCTGATACAAATCATGATTTAGTTATAATCACGGTTGAAAAATCATTGTCTTAAGTCTAGATATTCGAGTGGTGAGTGCTGAGTGCTGAGTAATGAGTAATGAGTAATGAGTGCTGAGTAATGAGTAATAAGTAATGAGTCAAAAGTAAATTCTGCACTCAGCACGCTGGTTATCTCGACACTCCTCTATTAATCCCCCACTTGTCAAAATTAATTGGTGAACTAATAGATATATAGCGTTTTATAGTCTGCTGAGGTACAAATTTATCCGCGTACCCTGCGGGTAGGCTTACGCCATCGTAAGAGAAGCAAACTATATCTGTGTTAATCTGCGTTGAATTATTTTCGTTTGTACTTCACTAGGGTAATAAAGACTATATTTCTGCATTTAGCTGTGGATGATTAACTGAGTATAAAAGTTAGTCAATATAGAGCAGTCAAGATTCTTTTGGTTGTTCTGTCTCTTCATAGAGATGGGAATGTAAGTAAAGGTATCTGAAGTAAATTAATTTTGCTTTATTTTTGATTCAATTCCTAGCAAAAATTTTAAAAACCATCGATTTTATAGGGAAATTATGGATAAAAAATGTAAGATTTATGTTCGTTTTACAGTCGAATAACAATTGAATTCAATAGAAAAATCGGCAATTATATTCACAGGAAGAGACAAGCAAAAGTCAACTCCCAAACACAACAAATTCATAACGAGGTAATAGTTCAATGGCTGAAATTAAAATCAACAAACTCACCACCGCTAACCAAACAGAAATGGTTGACCTCAAAAAAGAAGCTGAACAAGGTAACTCTGAAGCTATTCACGCTTTCATCAGCTTGCGTGGTGGATGTGCTTGTAAATGGCAAGTACAAGAATTCTAGTTTGATAAAACAAAATACTTGATAGTTATTTCTAGAATAACATCAAGTAGCTGTTTTAATTAACTTAATTTATGCGCCACAGTAGCACTAGTCAATATTTTGATAGTGTTACTGTGGTCTTCAACCATGAAATTTGTAATTACTTGCCTAAAAGTTTATGTCTTTGCTAGATAATTCATTTACTACTTGGGTTAATCGCCCATATTTCGACTTAGGAAAGTATAACGCAGGTGCATTACATATTCAAGCGATAGAGTTCAGCTATAATAACCTCATCGCAGATTTAAATTGCTCGGAAAAATCGATATTAATCAACCCAGTTACTATTATTCATCCAATTTCATTTCGGGAATCTTTAATTCGCGAATCTGGTTTATTTCAATACCAGATAAACAACCCGTTAGAATTAGCTGATGAGTTAAGAAATGAGCGATGGCAGAATTTGTGTAACTACTTAATTCATTATCAAGAACTCTCACTTACTACTCAGCTAAGAGTTTTATATCTCCTATCAAATTTATGTTTACATCATGCTGTGCTAGAATATTCACCAAAGTTTTCTAATACTGATATTGCTGATTGTTTAAACCGTGCCAAAATAGCTTATTGTCGGGCGATGTCTGCTTTAATGGCTAGGTCTGACGGTGGTAGTATGGAGAATCTCCAGGAACTTCAGAACATTGCTAATCATACACCACCAGGGAGCAAAATTCGCTTGAATGCGGCTATAGAGTTAGTAGCTTTATCTGCTAAGACATTCGGTGATTTAAACGCTACTCAATTTTGGAGTTCCCTAGCAACACAGGAACTAAAAAATCTTACATCTTCTTTGGATGATTTTAGCTATAAACAAATTACTAGCATCTACTATCGTGCAGTTGTGTTTGTACCTTTGTTGCAAAAAGATAGGGAAGCCGTAGTGCGTGAAATGGATTTATGTGAATCTTTAGCCGAGAGTTTGATTCACGAATATAAGAATGAAAGAGAGCAAATTACCGCACATGAAAATTTAATTACTGTGCTTGAAAGTCGTACTAAAGAAGCATTATGGTTAGGTGATATCGATTTAGCTGAAGCCAGAGCTAAAAAGATAGTGGAAATGGAACCATTCTATTCTCGATATCGTCTACAATTGGGGGAAATTTTCATCAAACAGG
Organism: Nostoc sp. CMAA1605; assembly: GCF_021596505.1. Lineage (GTDB taxonomy): Bacteria > Cyanobacteriota > Cyanobacteriia > Cyanobacteriales > Nostocaceae > Trichormus. The sequence goes on from NZ_PJIZ01000028.1 coordinate 27,439, forward strand.
GTAAAGTTGCAGAAGCTGCTCAAATGTATCGTTCAGCTGCTAGGCTAGGGCCACCAGGAACTGCGATCGCTTGGTTTATGGCTGGTCAATGTCACGAAAAACTAGGTGATTTAGACATAGCTTGTGATTGTTATTTAGCTTCTATTCAGATGGATTCACTGGCTATTTCTGCGGTGGAAAGACTATATAATTTAGCTCCACGTTTGGGTAATTCTGCTTTGCTAAATTGGAGTAATATTCGTCTATCCGAATTAAGAGAACAGCAAAAAGCTATAGCTAGTCAACCCAGAACTTCTTACATCCCAGAAGCATCTTCTGCATTGAAAAAAGCGGGAGAACCTGTGATGATTTAGCAGATATCCAGATCCCCGACTTCTCAAAGAAGTTGGGGATCTAGCAACCCCCCAAAATTAACTTTCATCAAGCTGAAGATTACATTCAACTTGTTGGCTTTGTAAATTTAACCATTCATAATATAAATGTGCAGCTATTTCTTGATGTAATTTATCATCTAGTTGTCTTTGCACAATCTCCTCAACAAAAATTAAATGCACACCTTTAGCCGTCACAATTGGCTTTAAGATTTGCGGTGGTTGAGACGCAAAAACAGCAGTAGAAACTTCCGGCGAGAGATTTTGACGATTAACTAAACTTAAATATCCACATTTGCGACGTAATTCCGTATTTTGAATATATCTGTAAGCCACATCAAAATAACTCATCTCACCTGCTTTAATTGCATAAAAGAGTTCCCAGCCTAAATCTTCATCATCTAAGATAACCTCATACATCACCGCACCTAGATAATCTGATTGATGTGCATAAAAGTATGGTTCAACTTTATCTGCGAATAAGTGAACAGCTAACTTCCCAGATAATAAACTTGTGTAGACAATATCTTCAAAATCATCTAGAGATAAATGATGTGTTGTTAACCATTGCCAAGTTTCTTCCGAGTTTAACAGATGATTCACTAAGCGCATTTGATCTGCGGCTTTTTGTAGTTCTTCTGGTTCAATTTTAATTGCTGCTTGCTTCGCAGTATTTTCAATTATTTGGCGTGTGATAATCTGTTGAGTTATTTCAGGTATTTGACATGACAATTTAACTTGTCTCAGGATATCTTTGTTAGTGATAGTGATAGGGTATGACATGATATTTTGATATGGTGTGGTAGGTCAATAGTCAGTAGTCAACAGTCAATAGTCAAAAAATTTATCACAGCTTTAAACCGCCTGTTTGCAGTTGCTTAAATGGGTCGAGGATAAAATCAATCACTCGGCGTTGGCGTACAATTACCTCAGATGTAGCTGTATCACCTGGACGCAAAGGAATGCACTTATTCCCACTTTTAATACAGTGCTGTTTTAAAGAGATTTCTAAGTTATAAACAGCAACTTTACCAGTAGGAGTGTCAATTTCTGTAGTAGAAGGAGAAATATTAGCTAGTTCTCCTTCTACTACACCGTAATCCTGAAAAGGATAAGCATCAAATTTGAGTTTTACTGGTAAATTTTTCCGCAGAAAGCCGCTTTGTGTAGTAGCGATTTGTGCGCGCACAATTAGTGATGCACCAACAGGCGCGATTTCTGCAATCATAGTTCCTGGTTGGACTACAGCACCAACTTGAGAAAAGGGAAATTGAAAGATATTCCCACTTTCTGGTGCTTTTAATTCCCGTTGCGCTAACTGAATATTTAAGGATTCTATTTGTCTTTGAGTTTGAGTAATTTCTGCATCTAGAGTGGTAATTTCTGTTTGCAGATTCTTTTGTTGTTCTTCAATTCGCAATAAGGCTAACTTAGCAGAACGATTTAAAGTTTGGTAGCTGCGTTGTTGTTCATTGAGACGTAACTGTGCTTGAGTAATATCAGCCTTTCCTTGCTTGACAACTCGTTCATAACTACTCTGTTGTTCTGTGAAACGTAACTTGGCTTGTTGAATATCTGCTTGACTTTGTTCGTATAACTGTTGTTTTTCTTTGGCTAATTCTTGCTTTTCAACGAAATTAATTTCTGGGATGACTCCCTCTTGATATAGTTTACGATATCTGGCTTCTTCTTTTTGCGCGATCGCCAAACTACTTGCCATTAATTTACTCGCTGTTTTACTATGTTCAAAATTCTGTCTAGCCTGATTTAATTGAGCTAGTTTTTCTGATGTTTGCAAATCATAGGTATTTCTTAAAGCTAGTAAATTTTGTCTAGCTTGGTCAATTTGTGCTTGCTTTTCTAAAGCTTGGGATTGATTTTGTTGTTCTTGCGTTGTCAAGGCGACTACTAACTGATTTTTAGTGGAATTTAATTGCGATCGCCTGTTTAATTGTCCTTCTAATTTATCCTGTATTTGCCGTAATTCTGTTTTAGTTAAATCTGCATCTAACATTAATAAACTCTGTCCAGCCTTAACTTGATCACCTTCCCTCACTCGAATTTCTGTAACTTTACCAGATACAGCACTATCTAATCTAATTGTCTTACCTTGAGGCTCAATTCTACCTCTGGCTGTACCTGTCTCATCTACTTTAGATAACATTGACCAAGGTAAAACCAAAGAAACAACCAAGATTAAAAAATACAGTAATCCTCTCGTCCAAACTTGAGGTAAGCTATCCAATAATTCTTTAGTAGCGATAGACCAATCTGTATTTGTTGGACTGGTTATTTCGGATATCAACTCATCTTGATTATTATCTTGAATTTTTCTGCCATTTATTACATCTGTCATATTTTACCTCACATTTTTATTCCGCACCTAATTGTTGTTGATTGAGATAGAAATAATGACCACGCTTCGCCATTAATTCCTCATGTGTACCACTCTCAATTAACAACCCTTTATCTAACACCAAAATCAAATCTGCTCTCTTGATAGTAGAAAGACGATGAGCAATAATTAAAGCTGTTCTTCCTTGCAAAATTTGCTTTAAATTATGCTGAATTATTCTTTCTGATTCAGTATCAAGATGAGAAGTAGCTTCATCTAAAATCAACAGGCGAGGATTACCTAATAAAGCTCTAGCAATGGCGATTCTTTGCCTTTGTCCTCCAGATAATAACCCTCCACCTTCCCCGATTTCGGTTTCATAACCCATCGGTAACTTTGTAATAAATTCATCCGCACCGGCTAATTTAGCAGCTTCTCTAATGTCCGATAAACTAGCATTTGGATTTCCTAAAGCAATGTTCTCTCGAATTGTATTCCCGAACAAAAAAGTATCTTGATCAACTACTCCTACTTGCTGACGTAAAGAATGTAGAGAAATAGTGTTAATATCATATCCATCAATCAAGATTCTGCCCTCGGTAGGTGGATATAAACCTAAAGCGAGTTTAGAAATTGTAGTTTTACCAGAACCGCTACGTCCTACTAAGGCGACTATTTGTCCAGATTTAACTTTAAAGTTGAGATTTTCCAGAATATTGACTTCATTATCTGGGTGATAGCGAAATGTAACATTTTCAAAGCAAATATTCCCTTGGATTTGGGGAATTGATTGACGATTTGTTAGTTGTAAATCTTCCTCAGCTTCAGCATCTAAAACATCGTTAATACGTTCTACGGAAATGATGACCTCTTGTAATTGATGCCAGAGTACAGTTAATCGCTGGAAAGGTTTAATAATATTACCTAAGAGCATATTAAAAGCTACTAATTGACCAATGGATAATTGATTGGCAATTACTAAACTAGCTCCATACCATAATAAGGCTGTCGATACCATTGCTTCAATAGTATTACTAAAAATTTGCAGGCGATTACTAATTACTTGTCCAGCAAAATTTTTCTTGACCTCTTTTTGTAATAACTCTTCCCAATGCCAACGGACTGTTTGTTCTACGGATGTAGATTTAATTGTGCGGATACCTGTTAAAATTTCAATGAGATAACTACTTTCTTTGGCAATAGCATCAAATATTTCTCTAGAAATTCTTTGTAAAAAGGGTGTAGCAATCAACGCCAATAAGAAAAATGGCGGCACAATCACTAATGATAATAATGCCATTTGCCAACTGTACCAAAACATCAACCCTAGATAGACAAATACAGTCAATAAATCTAGGATGATGGATAATGCTTCACCAGAAAGTAGGCGTTGAATTTTATTGTTCTCCTGTAACCGAGAGATAATATCCCCGACATAACGAGTTTCAAAATAACTCAAAGGTAGGCGTAAAGTGTGACGAATAAATGCTACTACCAACGCGACATTTATCTTATTGGCTGTGTGGTCAATTAAATATTGCCGTAATCCCATCATGGCTACACGGAAGAGGCTAAACATCATCAACCCTAACCCCACAGCCAACAAGGTCACATAAGAACTCTGTTGTACTACACTGTCTAAAATTAATTGTGTAAATAGGGGTGTGATTAGTCCAAATATTTGGATAAAGACGGAAGCAATAAATACTTCCAACATCACCACAGAATGAGGTTTAATTAATTCAAAGAATTGCCAAAAAGGCGTGGTATTTTCTTGTGCATCTTTGAATAAAGCGGTTGGTTCTAGTAATAGTGCATATCCAGTCCAGTCCGCTTGGAATTCTTGATGAGAGAGAGTCAGCTGACCGATCGCAGGATCAGCAATAATCACTTGTTTGGTGGTAATCTCGTATACAACGATATAATGTTTTCCTTGCCAATGGGCGATCGCAGGTAACTTTTGTTGTGCTAACTGCTCAAAATTAGCTTTCACCGGACGAGTATTCAACCCCAGACTTTCTGCTGCTACTGTCAACCCACGCAGAGATGAACCATTGCGGTCAATATTAGCCAATTCTCGCAAAAGGTTCACACTAAATTGCTTTCCCCAATAGCGTGCAATCATGACTAAACAAGCTGCACCGCAATCAGATGAACTCTGTTGAGCAAAAAAAGGATAGCGTCGAGTGACTTTTTGCCACAAATGACTAACTTTTTGGCTAGGGTTAGGAAAATAGGCTTTGCTAATCTTTTTATCCTGTTTTATCTGTGTTGTAGAGTCAGAGAAAACAGGAATTTGTTCTGGCTTTTCTGAAATAGGAGTGTGAGATTTAGTCAGTAAAGAATTGAGGGTTTGCGCTTGTAACCATAAATGTTCACGAATTTGGGGATATTTAGTTATCAAGGGTGATAAAACTTCACCAGATATAAAACAAAGTTGTAAATTTGCACTAGCTCTAGCTGCATAGGGTATAAATTTGGCATCGGGAAACAAAGTAAAACAGCCAAAATACCCTCCAGTTTCTAATGTTGTGATTAATTCGCCAGTTTCATCTAATAACCTGACCTTACCACCAAGCAGAATATAAATACCTGGTTCTACATCAATTCCTTGCCAAAATTTCCCAATTTTCGGTTCTAGATATTTAAATTTTCGTTGAATATCTCGAAATTCTGTTTCAGTCAGCGAATAGCCAAGCGTATTTTGCAAAAGTTCCCTAGAAACTTCTGCTGTGGATGAATCATGCACCATAATTTTATGAATTTGTCTTGATTTTCAAAAAATGAATCGGCAATCTTTCACTCTCATTTAACAAGGTTTCACTATTGAGATTACCGATAGAAATCTGGGAATTGGTAGATATTTGGGGTGGAGTTTCTGGGGTGATAACAGGTTTAGATTTTGTCGATAAACCCATTGTTTTGAGTAAGCGTTTAATGTGACAATCACTTAACTGAAAGCCAAATTCTTTAGCTAAATGCTTACTTAACCAGTTTGCTGTCCACCGTCGAAAACCATAACCATAATTACGGGGACTATCACTAACTAGTGTTTTAAACGCTCTAAATATTCCTCATTGACGGCTTTCGGACGGCCAATTGGGGAAGTTTGCCATTGGTGTGCCATTCCACTCCGAGCAATATGTATCCAATGTCTGGCTGTAGCAGGACAGCATCCCAAGGTACGACAGATGTTTGTTTGTGATTTACCTTCATCTGCCAACAATATAATTTGAATACGTTGGCGATATAACTCAGGTAAATCTTCTGTCAAATTTTTCAGTAATAATTTGCGTTGAAAAGGTGTCAATAATTGACCATTGGGAAGATTTGCATCTTTGATTTCCGCTTCCATGATATTTTATAGCTTGGGTAGAGAATCAAATTAGATTGTGAAAATTATTCTGAGAAATTGGGGAAAATTGGAGATGTTAAGAAGGTACAACTTCAAAAGCGATCGCCATTGCTGCTAGTTTTTGAGTATCGATTCCCCGCACACCTGATGGTAAAGTGACTTCTTGACCTCTCAAAGCACTACGAGTTCCTGTATCTAGGTCATCTAATAACTTATTGGTCACATCTAAAATTTGGTCAGGTTTTGTAGAAATGGGTTGACGAGTATTACTAACCCCTGCCAGACTAGCGATTTTTTGTAATGCTTGGAGAGATGTTCTTAAAGGTGAGGTACTGGCAATAATTAAAGCCTCAGAAACCCCTAGAGGTTCAGCAGCAGTTAAGACAAATTCATCATCAAACTGGGGAATTAGTTGTGTTTGATTGGCTTCGATTAAAGCCGCATCTTCTGACGCTGACCAATTATTAGGAAAGATAACTGTCATCGTTCCTTCTGCATCAATGACTAAAATGCTCAGATAAAGAGGTTGAGACTCATTATTTTGAATTTTAAAAGCAATTTTAGTACCTAAAGATAGTTGACTTAATCCAGATTCCGAGACTTTTACAGATGCAGCAGATGTAGAGGAATTAGACTTTTTATTAGTCCCCCGTACCGGAAAAGTTTCTGCTAATAATTCATTACTATCAGCAATATTCATCGAGACAGTTACATTCAACCGGGACGAATTGGTGTTACCTAGAATTTGCTTGACCACCCGTGCAGCTAACAGAGATTGTAACTTGGGTTGTAACCTTTTGACTGCATCTGTTACAGATTCACCTACTTCACCAAAAGACTTAGGAATAATTTGGTCTTGGCTGGGTAAAAATAAACCAAAACTACCAACTTTCGGCAGGTTAGATATTTTTAATTTCTGGAGTTGTTGCAATTTATTTGCTGTCATCTGCCCAAAAATATATTGCACCTCCTGTTTCCCTAAAGCTGTCGGTTCAATGCGTTTAATTGCTTGCATAGCTTGGATAGCTTGTTGGGCAGTTTTTTGATTAAGAGATTCATCAATACCGATTTTTAAAGTGGGATTGTTGGGAATACTGCGAATCCGTTCTTGTAATAAAGTGCCTGGTTGTAAATTTTGAATTGCACCATTGCGTGTATTTACTAACGTACCTTTTCCTTCCAATCCTTGGCGCGAATCTAACTTTAACCATCCAACTTCATTACCTTGAGCATCCACAACTGAAAAGAGGGGATTATTAGTAAAAGCTTCTAAACTTTGTGAATCAATGCCACCCAACCATAACTGAGCCTGATTATTATTAACTTGAGTAATTACAGCCTCTGCCGGTATAGCTTGAAAAGGGAAAAAATAGAGGGGTGGATGAGGATTTTGGGGATTGAGATTAGACTCAATTTCTGGGTCTTGATAGTAGCCTTCCCGACTAGCTAAGATTTTTGTACTGCGACCCACATTAGCGATCGCTCTATTGATCGGTTCCTTGCCAACTTGTTGCCAAATATACTGCGTTAATAGGTAAGTAAACGCTCCTGCATGGAAATCTCCAAAGGGTAAATCAGCTGCTAATTGTTCCCGTCTAGCACTAGCAATTACCACCCCTTTAGCCACAGTTTGTCTACGTTTTTGGATAAATTCTTGTCGTGACATTCCTAACTTATCCCACCACTGAGCCTGATATAGTAATTCTTCGAGACTGGGTTTTAATAACTCTCCATCATCAACAGCACGGACACGCAAATTACCCCGTTTACCCCCACCAGAATGACAACAATCTAACACCACTGTGACATTCTCGGTTTTCAATGCAGACATAAGTAAAAATAATGTATGCCCCATAATGTGGTTGACAAAGCCGCCTTGGAATGGATAGCCTTCTGGCAATCGACCATCCACGGGAACTAAAGCACTGTTGAGTCCATCCGGTGCATCGCCATCTCTGTCATACAGACGCGAACCATGTCCAGAAAAGTGAAATACCACCACATCACCAGGACGAGCCTGATTAATCAGATGTTGTTCAAATTTGCTGAGAATACCTTCACGGGTGGCTTGTTGGTTAGTCACAGTCATCACATCTTCAGCTTTAAAACCAAAGCGGTGAATGAGTAACTCTTGCTGCAACCTCACATCAGTAACGCAACCAGATAGAGGTTTTAAACCTGTGCTTTGAGGATATTGATTAATTCCCACTAATAAAGCTAGTTTACGTCCTGTATTTTGAGCCAGAACTTTACCCAAATTATGACCCTGCTGCATAATATCCAACTGACTCAAACCCAAAGTTGCGAGGGTGGAAGCAGAGAATTGCAGAAATTGGCGGCGTTTGATGTAAGACATAGAATTTTACGTATATCTTGGCTGAAGTCGCTTCAAAGGATTGTATTTCTGAGTCGTGTGAGGTTATGCAAAATATTACAAAGAACAGTTGTATAAATATATTTGTAGTATCTACTCAGCTTCGCCAATGAGAGTAAAAGCTGCCCAATCAACGGGGTTTGGGTTTGTTTTCATCGTCGTCAACATCGCCTGACGCAGTGCTTGGGCTTTGTTAGGGTTTTTTTGTAGATTTTGATAAAATTGCGTCATTAATCGGGCTGTAGGCGCGTCTGGCACTGCCCACAGCGATACTAAAACACTAGGGACACCCGCACTAATTAACGAACGAGATAACCCAATCACCCCATCCCCAGAAATGCGTCCCCTGCCGGTATCGCAAGCACTCAGCACCACTAATTCCGCATTCAGTTTTAAATCAAGAATTTCCGAAGCTGTTAATAAGCCATCATCTTGACCCGATGGAGTTAAAGCGATCGCACTATTTAACCCTTGAATATCATCAAATATGCCGTGGGTGGCTAAATGCACAAATCGCGCTTGGGGTAAACGCTTCACCACATTTGATTCTGTGGCTTTGTTGCCAATTAGAGGTTCGGTTTTGAGTAATTTGCTAATTGCTATGGCTTCAATTTCTGCACCAGGTAAAGGCGTTAATTGTTGCGGAGTTTCACCAATTTTAGGTGTGAAAAAGGGCATGGTGGGATTACCAACAATCAGCGTATCTTTCCCCTGGATGGGTTTTGTGCCTAAACGTTGTCTTTGTTTGTGGGTGGATTCTAACACCTGAATTGACGGGGATGTGAGAATAGTATGTTTTTGGATGAGATATTTGCCTCGTTCATCTTGTAGTGCGGGGAAGGGGACAAGGAATAACTCATTTTGAGGGATGAAAATGACTTTTTCGCTGTCTTGTTTGGGGAGAACATCAGCGATGGGTTGAATCAGTAGTTGATGTAGTCGGCTCAATCTTTGCTTGGTTTTGGGTGCATCAGGTTTTGGACTGACACTAAGACCACCGCGTCCCCTCACACCAATAGACTGACGACTCATACTCACAAGTTTTTCTAAATTTGTGTTTTCTTTTTGCCACAGGGGTTTGAGGTCGGCTTTGCGAAAGGTAACTTCACCTGTGGGTTTAATAACCCAAATGTAGAGTTCTGAGTCTTTGGTTTGTTGTTTACCCTGAATTTTGAACTCATTATAAATAATTGAATATTCAACCAGCGTGGCGTTTTGCTGTTTGGCAATTTGTTGTAGCAGTGATAATGTAGGTTCTAGATTTTCCAGGGTATTTTTACCAGACAAGCGTGAATTTAACAAATCTACCAATGCTCTACTACGTCCTTGCTCAGAAATCTCTAGTGCTGCATTGGTTTTATTCTGAGCAATTAAGACTTGTTGCAATGTACGGTAGGTGCGAGCTTGTTCTTCAAAGATTGAAACTTTGTAGACATCATTGCTTCCTAAGTTTCCTCTGATGGATTTCCACACATCAATACCAGCACGCAGGATTTTTTCTGCTTCTGGAAGTTTGCCAGATTTTTGGAGAGCTACTCCCAAATTATTCAGAGCCGTACCCTCCCCGTTACGGTCTTTGATTTCCCGTGTGATCGCCAATCTCTGTTGGTGGTAGTCAATAGCTTTGCTGTAGTCTCCCAGAGCATCGTAAACAATTCCCAGATTCCCCAGAGATTGTCCCTCCCCAAGACGGTCTTTAATTTCACGTGCGATCGCCAAGCTCTGCTGATGGTAGTCAATAGCTTTGCTGTAGTCTCCCAAGGCATAGTAAGCAAGTCCCAGATTCCCCAGAGCTTGTCCCTCCCCGTTACGGTCTTTGATTTCCCTTGCGATCGCCAAGCTCTGTTGGTGGTAGTCAATGGCTTTGCTGTAGTCTCCCAGGGCATAGTAAGCAATTCCCAGATTCCCCAGAGCCTTACCCTCCCCAAGACGGTCTTTGATTTCCCGTGCGATCGCCAATCTCTGTTGGTGGTAGTCAATGGCTTTGCTGTAGTCTCCCAGGGCATAGTAAGCAAGTCCCAGATTCCCCAGAGATTGTCCCTCCCCAAGACGGTCTTTGATTTCCCTTGCGATCGCCAATCTCTGCTGCTGGTAGTCAATGGCTTTGCTGTAGTCTCCCAGAGCATCGTAAACAATTCCCAGATTCCCCAGAGCCTTACCCTCCCCGTTACGGTCTTTGATTTCCCGTGCGATCGCCAATCTCTGTTGGTGGTAGTCAATGGCTTTGCCGTAGTCTCCCAGGGCATTGTAAGCAAGTCCCAGATTCCCCAGAGCTTGTCCCTCCCCAAGACGGTCTTTGATTTCCCGTGCGATCGCCAATCTCTGCTGCTGGTAGTCAATGGCTTTGCTGTAGTTTCCCAGGGCATAGTAAGCAATTCCCAGATTCCCCAGAGCCGCACCTTCCCCGTTACGGTCTTTAATTTCCTGTGCGATCGCCAAGCTCTGTTGGTGGTAGTCAATAGCTTTGCTGTAGTCTCCCAGGGCATCGTAAGCAATTCCCAGATTTCCCAGAGATTGTCCTTCCCCAAGACGGTCTTTGATTTCCCGTGCGATCACCAATCTCTGTTGGTGATAGTCAATGGCTTTGCTGTAGTCTCCCAGGGCATAGTAAGCAATTCCCAGATTCCCCAGAGATTGTCCCTCCCCAAGACGGTCTTTGATTTCCCGTGCGATCACCAAGCTCTGTTGGTGGTAGTCAATAGCTTTGCTGTAGTCTCCCAGGGCATAGTAAGCAATTCCCAGATTCCCCAGAGCCGCACCTTCCCCGTTACGGTCTTTAATTTCCTGTGCGATCACCAAGCTCTGTTGGTGGTAGTCAATAGCTTTGCTGTAGTCTCCCAGGGCATAGTAAGCAAGTCCCAGATTCCCCAGAGTCGCACCCTCCCCAAGACGGGTTTTGATTTCTCTGTAAATAATTAATACCTGTTGCCAAGACTGTAACGCCGCTTCAAATTGACTGGTTTGATATTGCTCAATACCTTGCTGAAACAATCTATCTGCTTCAGCTTTGCGGTCTTGTGGTGTTTGCGCCAATACTTGCGGTGTTGAGAATAATATCGGTAAATTTGCGATCGCTCCTGAGATAACCAAAATTAGAGTGATAGCCGTTAAATAAGGTTTTGGAGAACGCATAACAGTTAAGGGGGGAAATTTAACAACATATATCTCTAGGCGATCGCTGGATATGCAAAATTCGGCAAGTGGTTGATAAATCAAATAGGATTGCTATATGACAGTTAATCGGTGATGTCTCATGAATATTGTCACACCAAAGCGATTCACGATTGATGAATATCATCGGCTGATTGAACTGGGATTTCTCCAGGAGGGTGAGTCTCTTCGAGACGGCAAAGCCGAACGTATTGAGTTGATTCGGGGAGAACTAATTCAGACGGTAGCCAAAGGCACATCTCATACATTCTGCAAAACTCGACTTTGTAGACAACTGGATCGATTATTAGGCGATCGCGCCGTGATTCGTGGACAAGATCCGATTACTTTACCAAATCACAGTGAACCTGAACCAGATGTGGCGATCGCACGCGGCAAAGATTAAGATTATCTTCCCCATCATCCCTATCCCGAAGATATTTTATTAGTGATTGAAATTTCCGACTCAACCCTAAATTACGACCAAACAACAAAGTTAGAAGTCTATGCAGAAGCCGGAATCTCTGATTATTGGATTGTTAATTTAAATGTTCGCCAACTTGAGTGTTACAGCCAACCCTATCAAAACGCCCAAGGTGAATTTAATTACCTCAGCAAGCAGATATTTTTACCCCATCACTCAGTAGTCATTCCTGGATTTGCAGATGTCTTATTAGATTTGAGCCGAATTTTCCCACAACTGTAGAGTGTGAGTCGGGTGAAACAAAGTAAAACCCAACAAAACCAAGAACTTTGAATGTTGGTTGACTACGCCTAATATATATTCAGCATTTATACTTAATACCAATTTTGGATTTTGGATTTTGGATTGAAAACCTAGATTCTCAAACTATTCCTGAATCTTTAAAGAATATTACCTATAGGAATCCCCTTTTCTCCCTGACCCTTTTCTTCTCCGGTGACAGTCTGTCTTTTGACATTGGTATGAGTCTCAATTAATAATAAAAACATCATCTTTGATTCAAGTAATTCCTATTAATAGATCAAGTTGCATATTACCTGCTTACGAGGGATACAAGAGTATTTGTATCCCTTTTCTAATCATCAAACAAATCCAGTAAAATTTACCATTTGGCCTATTCACGCAACAACGCCATTTTTAATTGGTATTACCGTTGTTTTTTCACCGCTTGCACTGCGGCTTCAGCATTCACCAAACCTCTACCGAAAAAGTATTGTTGACCTTTAACAGCAGAGGAAACTGCGCCTTTGCGTCTCTGGGAACGGTATAATCTAGCATCCCCATCGGATATATTTAGCCCTTGATAGCTGGCTGTAGATGTGAGGATGTTGACTAAGCGTTGTCTACTCAGACGCTTTTGGGGGTCTTCTCCTTTCATTAACGCCACAACTCCGGCTACGGTTGGTGCGGAGAAGGATGTCCCTTGTACCCACCAATATTTACCACGGGGATCTACCACCGCAGACCAACGAGAGGTAGGGTTGGGTATTCCTTGCCAAAAGGGTTCTAGCCAAGTTCCGCCAGTGGTGGGAATACCGCCGAGTAATCCGGGTGTACTCAATTCTCCTCCTGGTGCGACTACATCTAAGCCTTTGCCGTAGTTACTATAGGAGGCGCGATCGCCTAAAATATTGGTTGCTCCTACAGACAATACTCCTGGATAAGCCGCAGGATAGGCTACTTGGCTGGAGTTAGCATTACCAGCCGCCGCCACAATTACCAGTTTAGGATAGTTGCGGAGAACTTCCGCGATCGCTTCTTCTTCTCCAGCACTAGGAAGTGTACTACCCAAGCTGAGATTGATAATATCAGCACCGCGATCGGCTGCATAACCAATGGCTTCTATATAGTTAGAAGGGATATAACTCCCATTCAATCCAAACAACCGCACAGGTAAAATTTTCGCATTCGGCGCAACACCTACTAGTCCTTGATTATCCTTGGGTTGAGCCGCAATCACACCACTTACCCAAGTCCCATGAAATTCTCCGCCAACTTTATCTGTGCGAAAAACGTAACGTAATACCTGAGCGATTTGTGTTAAAGAATAATTGGGGTAAGTTTGTTTAATCTCCAATGCTTCCAAGGGATACTGCTGGACTAGTTCTGCATCGGAGAGTTTGAAAGTATCTTGAAATCTGATTCTGAGAATAGCTAGTTCAGTACGGCTGATACGGGTATCATCATCACCGATTTCGCAGGGTTCAAGACTATTCCCACCACTGGAAAAATCCCAGCCGTGAATTTCATTTGGGCATTTATCCGCAGATTTGACAGTATAAAGACTATCAGCCAAATCAGGATGATCCCATTGAATTAAGCTATCAATCACAGCCACAACGACACCGCGTCCGCCGTTGCTGAGTTTCCAAGCTTCGGTAACACGTACATCTGTACGAGAAACTGTAGATTTATTAGCTACATTGGCTTGTTGTAAACAATCTTGCAATCCCTCCCAACTAGATAGGGGTTGTAATAAGCATTGTTTGAGAGGTGAACTATTAAGATGCCATGCTAGTCCGATTAAGGGGGACTGGGGATTAGTGACTGGGGATTGGGGTGTACTCTTATTCCCAGTTCCCAGTCTCCAATCCCCAATCCCTTGCAGATTGGCGACTTGTTTTGTCGCAGCTTCGAGATTCTGCTCAGTGACAGATTGGATAAAGTTGGGGGATACGGATGTGATCCCCTTGACGTTGGTTAATTGGTTGGCAACGTTGAGAATTTTTGTACCAGTCGCCTCAGTGGATTTAACGAGATAGCGATCGCGATAAAAGCGCAGGGGACGCACAATAGCTAGTTTGTTTTGCTGTAAAATCGCTTGTCTTTGGCTTTGGGAGAGTTTGGGGTCAAAGCTGACGATAATTTCATTGGGAAGAACGATGACTTCCTTAGTGGTTTGACGACTGAGAACTGGGAAGGTGTTCTCTACATACGCTTGCTTTTGAATGCGCTGTTCAATATTAATTGGGGTATCTTTCGGTAAACTCACTAGGGCGTAGTCTTCACCTAAAGGACTCACACGAGGGGGTGTAGTGCTGCGACTTCCAAGTTGTAAGTCTTGCTGGAGTTGGAGATACAAAGGAGGTGCGCTAATATCACGGGTACGACCCTTTTTAAAGGAAACCGCGATCGCATCTTGACGCTGATTTAATGGGATACGTTGCCCTTTATACAGGTAAAATAAATCACCACTTTCTGAAGATTGAGCAACGGCTGTTTTTTGTGGTGCAAGAGAGAATACACCCAAGCTAGAGTAAATAAAACCAGTGATTAAGAGACTAGATGTAATGCGGTTCATGGTGTGATTGTCTTTGTAAAAATAATTGTTAGGACGTAATATCTCCCTGCATAGCGAGGTTATGTAAAAATTTCCCTAGAACGCAGATGCTTGTGTTCAGATTCAAAATGTCAAACCAATTCGCAATTACCAGTACCCGCCATCGTGGGAAGCAAGCTACGCAATTCGCAATTACAATCAGTCGGGGCTTGAAATCCATTAATTAACAATTATCCAATTAGATAGTCGTGCATTTTAATTGCGAATTGCGAATTGCGAATTGACAATTGTTTTGGTTACTTTGATTCCCCAATTAAGGTGAAAGCAGCCCAATTTCTAGGTTGGGGATATTTTTGCATCGTGGTCAGCATGGCTTGACGTAAAGCGGTGGCTTTATCTTGTTGTTGGAGATTCTTATAAAACTCTGTCATCAAAAAAGATGTGGAATTATCATCAACAGCCCACAAGGAAACAATAACGCTGGGTGTACCTGCACTAATTAAAGAACGAGATAAACCGATGACACCATCCCCAGTGATGCGTCCGCGTCCGGTGTCGCAAGCACTTAACACTACTAAATCTGCATTCAACTTCAGATTGAGGATTTCTTCCGCCGTCAACAGACCGTTGTCAGTGCTGGAGGGTGCAAGAGCGATCGCACTGCCCAAGCCTCGGTTATCATCAAGTAAGCCGTGAGTAGCTAAATGAATGATTCGAGCCTGTGTCATTTTGTTGACAATTGTGGTTTTGGTGGCTTCATCACCGACTAATGCTTGAGTATTGAACTTAGCAGCGATTTCTCGCGCTTCTTTTTCCGCCCAAGGTAAGGATGTGAGTTTTTCTGCTGGCTTTCCTGGTTCTAAAATTACCTTGGGCATGGTGGGATTACCTACTATTAATACCTCTCCATTTCCCACACCTAATTTTTGTTGACGCGTGAAATCTAATACTTGAATTGCTGGGGCGGTGAGAATAGTATGTTTTTGGATGAGATATAGCCATAATATAAGTGAGAAAAATTAAATATTTTTTCATAAAAAATATCTTATTCATAATTACTAAAACTCCATTAATTGATTTTCTATGTATGAAATTTAGTAACTAAGATTCACCAATTAAAGTAAATGCTGCCCAATCTATTGGATTAGGGTGTTTTTTCATCGTTATCAGCATGGCATTTCTTAACGCCACAGCCTTATCAGAATTTTTTTCCCACTGGCGATAAAATTCCGTCATTAATTCTGATGTAGGTGCATCAGGAACAGCCCATAATGAGACAATTACACTCGATGCACCAGCCGTAATCAAAGCACGAGATAATCCAATTACCCCATCACCAGTAATTTTTCCTCTACCTGTATCACACGCACTTAAAACTACTAACTCAGCGTTGATTTTTAAATCTAGAATTTCTTTTGGGGTAAGTAAACCGTCGTCATTATTAGTAGGAGTAAGAGCTATAGCAGTAGGAATGTTTTGACTAGGATCATCTAATAATCCATGTGTCGCTAAATGAATAATTCTAGCAGTTGACAATCTTTGTTTCAATGCTGCTGTGGTTGCATCTTTACCAGTGATAGCTTTAACATTGAATAAATTAGCAATATTTAATGCTTCTCTCTGTGCGCCTGGAAGCGGTTTAAGTTGAATAGGTGGATTTCCGACTTTGGGCATGATAGGATTACCCATCACTAACACGTTTTTACCTGTGACTTTTTGTCGTTGTTGACGAGTTAAATCGAGAACCTGAATTGCTGGTGCAGTGAGAATTGTGTGTTTTTCAATTAAGTATTTCCCATTTTTATCTTGCAGTGCTGCAAAGGAAACTAGAAATAATGAATTATGGGGGATAAAAATAACTTTTTCTTCTGGGTTAGTGGGGAGATAAGATGCTATGGGTGTAATTAATATCTCATGTAATTTTTGTAAAGTGGCTTGAGAATTAGGTGCAGTTTTTCTTTCGATTCTAATATTTCTACCACCACTACCTATAGATAGTCTACTATCGTTGACTAAATCTTCTAATGATATATTTAGTGCATCGAGATTCACTTGCTTAAAACTAATTTCACCATTGGGTTTAATTACCCAAATATAAATTTCTGTAATATTTAGTTGCTGATTATTATCTTGATGATTCTGAATGCCAGAATCGGGTACTGTATATTGTACGATTGTGGCTTTTTGCTCTTGAGCTATTTCTTGAATGTCTGTAATTGCTGGTGGTAATATATTTAAGTAATCAAAATTGATTGTCAACTCATTTTGTGTTGTTACTCTTGATGTAAGTAAATTGATAAAAGCTCTAGCTCTACTCCTTTCTGCAACTGCTAAGGCTTCTTGAAATTTATTTTGTCTAATTAAGGTTTTTTGTAACAGATTATAGACAGAAATTTGCGTTTCAAAAATGCTAATTTGATTAGGATCAGATAGATTATTACGAATTGATTCAAAAATATCTATTGCTCCATATAAAGCTATAGTAGCCTGGGGTAGTTCATTGATATTCAAGTTAGTTAGAGCTATCTGTCTCAAAACGTTGGCTTCTTGTAATTTATCACCAGCTTGTTTGGCAAATTCTCCAGATTGCTGATAATACTTCAATGCCACATCATATTGTTTTTGTTGTTCATAAAATACTCCCGCAGCTATAAAGATATATGGTTTAAATTGCAGAGTATCAGTTGTTTGAATCAAGGCTAAGGCTTTTTGAAAATATTCCTCAGCTAGTTTATATTCCTCTAAGTTAGAATAGGCTTCACCAGTTTGAGCTAATGCAAAAGCTATCAAGTCTGGACTACCTAAAATTTGTGCCTGTTCTAATTTTTTTAGTGCATTATTTAATTTTTGGCGGGCTTTAGCTATTTCTGAAGGTGATTTATGAGATTTTGTTGGTGAGATATTCTGTTCAGAAATGTTGTTAGCAGCTTGACAAAATTGTTTAGCTTTTTCATCTTGCCCGATAAATGTGTAGACTGTACATCTTTGGAGATTAATCATCTGCATACCGCGAGTAATACTTATCTCGCTAATTTGTTTTTGCGGGTTAATAATTTTCTGGGAATCATTACGTGCAGTTTGCCAAACATCAAATGCTTGTTGATATGTCTTTAATGCTTTTTCATACCGATTTGTATAGGCATAAATATTACCAATATTTGCTAATATCCACCCTTGGTCTATATCTAATCTAAGTTTTTGTAAGGGGGAGTAAAATTTTTCTGTTGTGATGATTTCCAAGGTTTTTTGATAATATTTTAGTGCCTGTTCTTGTTTACTCCATCTAAGATATAAATTACCTAATTTGTTGTGTACTTCTCTTAATTGAGACTGCCAGTTTTGATTAGACTGTAAAATTTGCAAAGCTTCTTGAAATGTGGCTTCGGCTTGAGGGTATTGACTTTGAAATTGATATATATCACCTATACCTAATAATACTTTTGCCTGCTTAGGGCGATCGCCTATTTTTTGAGCAATTTTCAGAGCCTGTTGATAATCTTCTAAAGATTTAGTTAATAACTGCTCTCCAGTCGGATCTTTATCATAGAGTTTAGCTACACCCAAAGCGTAATAAAGATTTCCCAGAGAAATTAAAATACTGGTTTTGAGTTTATCTTGGTGGCGTTTATCGTCAGGAGAACCATTAGCTTTTTCTAAAACAATCAAAGCTTGTTCAGTGAAATCAAGACCTTTGGTAGTATCATTAATAATATAAATTGCTCCCAAACATTTGAGAGCAAGTGCTTCTGTTTCATAGTGCTGATTTTTTCGTGCTACCGCTAATGCTTGCTCACAGTCTTCAATAGCAGTTTGGGAATTGCCTAACTGAAATTTAGTCAAACCTAAATTACTTAAAGCCCTCACTTCTAAGCTAAAATCATTATTTTCTCGCGCAATTTTCAAAGCTTGTTGATAGTAATTAATGGACTGATTATATTCATCTAACCCATCAGAATAAATATTGCCCAGATAATTCAGTGCTTTACCTTCCCCCTGTTTGTCTTTAACTTTCCGATAAATAGATAAAGCTTGCTGAACAGTTTTTAAAGCTGCTTGGGGTTGATTATTTTCGCTGAGTTCCTCACTTTGTTGGAGTAGTTTATCGGCTTCAATTTTGCGGCTATCTTGGTTTTGTGCTAATACCTGTGATGCAAATAACGGTTTTAACTCCCATCCAGCAACGTCAAATGTCAGACACAGTACCAAAGATAATATTGTGAAACTTCGCCAACGGTAGATCATCAAAACCTCCAACCAGCTACTATCGCTACAGCAAACCAATGAGGGTAAAACTAGCCCAATGGCTCGGATTTGGGTATTTTTTCTTAGTTTCTAGCATCGCATGACGCAAGGCTGCTGCTTTGTCTGGGTTTTTACTGAGTTGTTGATAAAACGCTGTCATCAAAAAAGCCGTCTCCCGATCTGATACAGTCCATAAAGAGCCAATGACGCTGGAAACCCCAGCCGCAAAGAATGAACGAGATAAGCCGATGACACCATCAGCAGTGATTTTACCTAATGCTGTATCACCTGCACTCAGCACCACTAAATCGGCTTGGAGGTTTAAGTTTAGAATTTCTTCAGATGTGAGCCAACCGTTGTCTTGTGATGATGATGCAAAAGTTAACCCACACAGGCTTTTTGAGGAATCACTGCATCCGTTTTGGGTAGCTAAATGAATAATTTTGGCTTGAGACATTTTTGCGACTACGGCGGTTTCTGTGGCTGCATCACCTATGAGTGCTTGGGTGTTAAATATATCAGCAATGTTTTTTGCTTCTTGTTCTGCACCAGGCATAGCATCTAAAGCAACATCAGGCATAGTAGGATTACCGACAATCAGCACATTTTCTGGAAGTGTTTTGCGTAAAGTCTGACGTTGATAGAGTAAGTCTATTGCTTGAATTGAGGGTGCAGTAGCAATGGTATGTTTATCAATTAAATATTGACCTTTGCTATCTTGCAAGGCGGCGAAAGGTACGAGAAATAATTCTCCTTGGGGAATAAAAATAATATGTGCGTCTGCTTTTTCGGGTAATAATTCGGCGATGGGTGCAATTAATAATTGATGGAGTTTTTGTAGTTTTCTTTGAGAGTTAATAGTGTGTGTGGGAGTTACTTTGATAATACCTTTTGTGTAATCACTAGTTACACCGAGAGATTGACGACTGCTATTAATTAATTGTGATAGAGATGTATTTTCTTGTTGGAAAAAAGGTTTTAATTCAATACTGCGAAAGGCAACTTCACCTGTAGGCTTGATCAACCAAATATAAATTTCTGATGCTTGAGTTTGCTTTTTACCTGCAATGGTAACTGCGTCATTAATGATAGTGTATTGTACCAGTGTAGCATTTTGTTGTTTTGCCACTTGTTTAATTTGCTGGGTACTGATTGGGTTAATTGCTTGTTTAGACAAAAGATTGATTAATGAACGGTTGCGGCTGCGTTCAGAAATTTCTAAAGCTGCTGGATAGTTGTTTTGTAAAATGAGTTGTCTTTGTAATGTTTGGGTTGGTAAATCTGTAGATTGTGCAGCAACTTTGGTGAATAAACAGATATTTGTAATCAGAATACAGCTAGTTGATTTGATGTAATTGATATTGATGTATTTTTTTGACATATTATGATGCACAGACACAGAAAGTTGCTTGAGTTATTTTTCACATTGATAGCGATGGAAATCACTGACGTTATTTGAGGTTAGTCGCTTCTTATCGACTTTCACAGATTTCAATAAAAATTTGTATTGTTAACTGTTGACGTTTATATTTTAAACTGTCAACAGTTAACGTAATAGTTAAAAATTATGCTATAATTTAGCTAGCTTCTATCTCTTTAATGGCACTATCAGCTTTTTGCGCTAAATCTAATTTGCCCTCTTTTTTAAATAGTACAGATGCCTGACGAAAATCTGCGATCGCTGCTTTTTTATCTCTTAAATAATAGTTGCTAATACCTCGAAAATAGTAGGCTAAACCAATATTAGAATTAATGGCTAAAGCTGCATCAAAATCTGCATTGGCAGCCTGATATTGCTCTATATATATCTTGGCAACACCTCTGCCAACGTAAGCATAAATATTATTGGGGTCAGCTTCTAAAACTTGGGTAAATTTTTCGATGGCTGCTTGATAGTTTTTCCCTTCAAGTAAATCAATACCTCGTTGTAAGTCAGCGTAAACTTCAGACTCTGTAGATTGTGCAGTTACTTGAGATGTAGGGATTTGCTGATGATTCAATAAGTTTTTAGCTTCAGCTTTGGGTGTAAAAGCTAATGTTGTGCATACAATTATACTTGCTGCTAATTTTAAGCTGTTCATAGCAATTTCTCCTTAAATATTCAAATTCAATAGGACTATTAACTTGCTTTCATAGGAATATATTTCTGGAGATTTGGAGGTTATGCAAAAATTTACTGAGAAATCAAAAAACCCCAAATTCTTAAACAAATTCGGGGCTTTGAGGCTGTCTCAGTCAAAAAGAGGAAAAGGGGCAGGGGGCAGAGGGAACTAAAAATACAAACCGAACTACGTTCCGCTTCTCTACGAGACGCTGCGCGTAGCTTCTCCAGATGGGTACGCTAAAACCCGCAATTGGAGTGATTTTTCTCCCTGCCCCCTTGCTCCCTGCTCCCCTACTTTTTCATAGTCCCTTACAACCCCATGACTTGACGATAATGCGCCTCAATTTGCGCTACAGTTGGCGACTGACGTTGAGTAGTCCATTGGCTGCGGTTAAATAGTTCTTGTCGTAGTTCATCAACGTTAATCGTTGTCACCTTTCCATCAGCAATAATTTGCTTACCATTCACCCACGCACTATCTACAACATTGCTGGGACGACCTAAAACTAATAACCCAATGGGGTCGGTTCGTGGTAGTAATGATAAATTGGTGAGGTCATAGAGTACCAAATCGGCTTGTTTGCCTACGGTGAGAGATCCCAGTTGATCTGCCATATTTAACCCCTTTGCACCGCCTAAAGCAGCCATTTCTACGGCTTTTCGGGGTGTAATCCAATGGCGATAATCAAAATCTGTAACGTTGTGTAAAATAGAGCCGATTTTGATGGCTTCTAATAAGTCTTGGGAGTCGTTACTAGAAGCACCATCACAACCAAAAGTGACGTTTACCCCAGCTTGGCAATATTTTAAAATGGGGGCGATGCCGCTACCTAAGCGTAAATTACTCAAGGGGTTGTGAACTACTGTTGATTGGGTTTCTGCAAGGATAGCGATATCTGCATCATCTAACCAAACACAATGGGCTAAGGAAGTGCGATCGCTCAAGTAACCAATTTGTTTAAGATGGGTAACAGCACTACAACCGTATTTTTCTTGGGCGAGTTTGGCTTGGGCTTGAGTTTCGAGTAAATGAGAGTGACGACAAATATTATAGCGATCGCTTAACTCAATACATCCCTCAAATAACCCATCTGTACATAATTGTATCCCCGTAGGTGCAACTAAAATATTTATCCCTGCTTCTGGATGGTGAAACTGTTTAATTGCTGTTTCAATCATTTCTAGCGTTGCGGCTGTACTACGGAAAAACGGTTCATGGGTTTGTGTAGATTCTCCATTAGGTATTCCCGCAGTTAAAGATTCATCTTGAATTAAAGGCGCGACAAAAGCCCGAATTCCCACTTCTTGATAAGCACGCACCGCACAGGCGATGGTTTCTAATTCTTGTCCGGGAATTAACACCAGATGATCTACAACACTTGTACCGCCAGATAACAAGGTTTCTACGGCTGTTCCTAAAGCACTCAAATAAACTTGCTCAGTATCCAGGGGCGCGAAATCATATAATTCCGCTAACCATAATTCTAGGGGCAAAGCTGACATAATGCCCCGTTGCCACATTTCTGAGGAATGGGTGTGAGCATTAAAAAAACCGGGTAGCAACAGTTTATTGCTACCATCAATTACTGTACCGATGATATTTAAGTTGGGAGCGATCGCCGCAATTTTCCCTTCTATAATATGTACATCGGTGGTGGTGTAACTTTCCTCAGCCGCTATCAATACATTTTGGATAGTAAAATTCATCACCTATATTTCCAGTGAACAGCCAACAAATTTAGAACACAGTCAACCGATATCTACCACTTTGATTAGGCGTTTTGGAAGTTACCACTACATAGTAAGTACCATCCGCCGGTAACTTAGCTCGATCAATTAAAGCACTATATTTACCTTCTCGGTCATTATCTGAAGATACTACCCTTCCCTGAGCATCTAATAAAACTATAAACGGAGAAAATTCTTCTAAAACGCTATCTACACGAATACTGACAAGTTGACCTTTTTTCCCTTCCAATTTGGTGACATTGTAGGGACTACCATTTTTCAGAGTCGGACTACTAGCAGTCAATTCAGTAAAGTCATCTTCAATGTAGCTAGCGCGATCATTTCTCAAAGCTATAGTATAACGTCCTATATCTCCAGGATTTTGGCTAGTAACTGCTATCGTGTAAACGCCTTTTTTCGGTAATTTGGCAAATATGGAAGCATCCCTAATGCTTTTACTATTGTCTGAACTACTCCGGCGCAAGATGACATTATTATCGGGATCAAACAAAAACATATAAGGTCTTAAACTCAGGTTATTGCTGCGCCGTTGATCTACACTACCTGTCAGTCTGAGTTGAATTACCTGATTTTCTTGACCCTCAAATCTATAAAAATGCACATATCTACCTTCAGACAGAAAATCACCAGGAGATAGAATCCCAAAAGGAATATTGACAAAATCAATATCTCTATAAGTCGGTTGTCTCGATGTAGAATTAGTGGCAATTACTCGTTGACGATTCCGAGAATTACGTCTGTTATTGGTAGTGTTAGTATTCCTATTATTGACATTTGTGTTATTGTTGGCAGCTTGATTGTTAACATTAGCTCGGTTGTTGGAGCTAGTATTAGCATCTCTAGTGTTAGCTATCGTCGGATTGGCTGGAGGGTTAGGTGCGATCGGTGGTTTAATGGGTGCTTGATTGGCTGGAGTTGTAGTAGTTTCAGGGACTTGAATCTCATTAATCCCTTCTTTTAAAGTTGGATCATCTATTGGTAGTGACGCAGTCACAAATTTCTCTCTGTTTTCTGCCAAAACTTCCCCATGAATTGGCTGAATCAGACTGGAGATGAGCAAACTAGAACTCATGCCATAAATGAAAAACAATTTGAATTTTGCAATTTTCTTTTGATTATGTAGCTTTCTCATTAGTCACTCCTCACATTTGGCACAAAAATTTATTTATCGAAAATCTCCAGATATTTCTAGTCAAAATTTTATTTTCTTTAACGATATAAATTTATTTTTGTCTCTTCTAATAAAAGCATAAATTCTTCACTCATAAAATAGATTTTTTGTCAAGTTCAATAAGGTAGAAATGTATTAAATTTGAGTTTTCATACTGACTCTATAATTATTGGATTCATCAAAGTCTTGAATCTTGTTTATACATTATCATAACTATGAGTACCTAAAATCACAGCCAATTAATTTGCAGCAATTTCTCAATCTAAATGCAAAATCAGGGAACTTTTATATCTAAAATATGTCTTTTGTATGATGCTCTGCTGTTTAAATCCAGATTGTCCCAGTCCTTTAAATGGTAAAGGTACGAAATACTGCCACGCTTGCGGTACACCCATCACACCTTTACTGAGAAACCGCTATCGGATTATCAATCTCCTATCTGATGAAGGTGGATTTAGCAGAACCTATTTAGCAGAGGATGTAGATAAACTCAATGTTCAATGTGTCGTCAAGCAATTTGCTCCGCGAGTACAGGGGACTTGGGCATTAAAAAAGGCGATTGAGTTATTTCAAGACGAAGCAGTTCGATTGCAACAGCTAGGAGAACATCCCCAAATTCCCCAGCTTTTTGCCTATTTTGAGCAAGATAATAACTTATATTTAGTGCAGGAATTTATCGCAGGTAAAAACTTATCTCAGGAATTAAATCAGCGTTCTCCTTATCAGGAACATGAAATTTACGACTTATTAGTTGATTTATTACCTATTCTCAAATTTATCCATGAAAAGCAAGTAATTCATCGAGATATTAAGCCACAAAATATTATTCGTCGTCAACAAGATGGGCGATTAGTATTAATTGATTTTGGTGCTTCTAAGCAACTAAACGCCACAGTTAAAGCTCAAAAGGGGACAAATATTGGCTCACAAGGATATACTCCCATAGAGCAGATGCAGGGGGAAGCCTATCCGAGCAGTGATTTATATAGTTTAGGAATGACTGCCTTTTATATGCTCAGTGGAGTTTCTCCTTCCCAATTGTGGATACAATATGGCTATGGTTGGGTAACATCTTGGCGAAAACACTTATCAAACCCTATAAGTGAGCAATTTGCTCAAGTGCTAGAGAGATTGTTAAAGGTAGATTTCCATGAACGTTATCAGTCTGCGGATGCAGTGCTAGCAGACTTAAACCGATTACCATCACCAACATTAATTCCAACTGTCTTCACAACAAAACTACAATCAACTCAATTAACACTCATAAAATTCATCGCTAGTCAAACCAGAAAAACTACATTATTGACTGCTGTGATTTGCTCATTAGTAATCGGTGCGGGAATATTATATTTCCAATCTCGTTTTAGTTCAAAAGATATTCCCTCTCAACCCAAAGTTAATCTCAATTTACCTGTTAATCAGTATCTAATTAAGACCATCCCAGCGCATTCTGAGCAAATTAATAGTATTGCTATTAGTGCTGATGGCACAACACTCGCTACTGGTAGCAGTGACCATACTATTAAAGTATGGAATTGGCCACAGGAAAAAGTCATCCATACCCTCAAGGGACATTCTGATTTTGTGTGGTCTGTGGCTATGAGTCCCGATGGTAAACTTTTGGCTAGTGGTAGTCGAGATCAAACTATAAGATTATGGAATATACAAACAGGTAAACAAATTGCTACCTTGGGCAAAGCAAATTTAAAAGTGACCAGTCTGGCTATGAGTAGTGATGGTAAAATCTTAGCCACTGCACAAGGTAACACCATCAAACTTTGGAATTTACAAACCCAAAAAGAAATTGCTACTTTGAGGGGTCACACTAATATAGTTAACTCTGTAACCTTCAGTCCCGATAATCAAACTCTTGTGAGTGGTAGTTGGGATAAAACAATTAAAGTGTGGAATCTCAATCAACGTCGCCTAAGTAAAACATTCACAGGACACACCAAAGAAATCATTGCTGTAGTGTGCAGTCCTAATGGGGAAATTATCGCTAGTAGTGGAGTTGATCAGACAATTAGATTGTGGAACTTGAAAACAGGAAAAGCGATCGCAACTTTAAAAGGACACACAGCTGCTATAGTTTCCCTAGATTTTACACCTGATGGTCAAACCCTAGCTAGCGGTAGTTATGACGGTACTGTTAAACTGTGGAATTTGTCAACAAATCAAGTCGCTAACACCTTCAAACAAGATGTCACTAGAGTCACTGCAATTAAATTTCATCCCAGTGGAAATACTCTGATAAGTGGTCGTACTGACTATATTGATATTTGGCGTACTAATCAATAAAAATCAGCAAATCTTCCCACCTGTGACCGAAAATTAAGGGACTTTCAACTTAAAAAATATCCTATCACTATGTAGGCAAGGGAGCAGGGGAGATACAGAAAATATGGCGTTGCTGATTGAGAATATGAATTGTCTCACGCATTCGCCCTTGGCGTTCCCGAAGGGTAGGCGCAAAGGCGCGAAGGAACAAAGGAAAAGAAAGGTATTGCTGGCATTTCATACTTTGATTCAGCAACGCCGAAAATATTAACCCCAAATCTAAAATTGCTATTAAAGGGTGTGCAAAGGTACTCTTGTCGTATTGTCGATTCTGATATCGTGCTGTTAACCACACCAAATTTTCACGTAGGTTCATGACTCGAATTAATGGATTTATCGGTCGTCGTAATTTCTTGTGGTTAGCAGGTGGTAGCGGTTTAGGAGTAGTAGCTACTACTGTGGGTGGTAGTCTAATTAAAGATACGCAAGAAACTACCATTGCTGATGTTAATTCAGCTAACCCAAACCCAGCCAATCCGCAACAAGCATTAACACGATTACTAGCTGGTAATCAAAGATTTGTAGAACGTAAACCCCAATATCCCAATCAATCACGAAAACGTTTGCAAGCTGTTACCCAAGGTCAATATCCTTTTGCAACTATATTGGGTTGTGCAGATTCCAGAGTTCCAACGGAAATTATTTTTGATCAAGGACTGGGGGATTTATTCGTGGTGCGAGTCGCTGGTAATGTAGCCAGTGAAACGGCTATTGGTAGTTTAGAATACGCTGCATCGGCACTAGGTTCACAGTTAATTGTAGTATTGGGTCATAAAAAATGTGGTGCTGTCGCCGCAGCCATCAAAGACGAACCCCTTCCCGGTAAGATTGGCGATGTGATTGAAGATATTAAACCAGCCTTAGCCGCAGTAAATCCCAAATCTGAGAAAAACCAAGAAGCTGGAGTTATTGCTAATATTCAATACCAGGCTGAAAAATTACTGAAAAAGTCGTTGATATTAGCCAAATTGGTACGTTTAGGTAAAATCAAAATTGTCGGTGCTATTTACGATATTGACACAGGTAAGGTGTCTATCATCAGGGAATAGGGAATGGGGAATAGGGAATAGGCTATATAGTATTTTGTTAGCTGAAGCACTCAATTTCATTCCAAGCGATCTCGCTGCTGCTGACGTGCTTGGAGTTTGAGCAGAATTTCGGCGTGCATCTCACGAGTAATGGGGTAAAAATAGGTGAGGATTAAACCTATAATGAGAGCGATCGCAGGTATTGGGCCGATAGAAACACGAATCACCTCTAACACAGCATTTGGTTGTACTGGGATAGGAATATTTGTTGTGGGTTTAATATAGCCGGCTGTACCTAACCTTTGTAAAACGATATTCACCGCCAAGCCTAAACAAATTTTTTGGATAAAGACAATGAAACTATAAAAAATACCTTCCCTTCTTTGTCCGGTTTTGAGTTCGTCTAATTCAATTACATCAGGTAACATTGACCAAGGTACAAGGTAAGCTGTAGACACCCCAAAACCTGCCATGATGGCAAAAATATACATCAGGGTGACTTGACCAGGCTGTAAAAAAAATAACCCACCTTGGGCGATAATCCATATACTCACACCCATGTAATATACAACTTGTTTACCAACCCGCTTACTGATCGCACTCCAGACAAACAGCATTGACATTGCAGTACCTTGGACTGCCAACAATACTAAATTAAAATGCCAAGATGGTAATCGCATCCAACTGACAACAAAGTAAGGAATAATACTAGCCGTCAACTGCACACTCAACCAGGAACACAAATAAATCCCGACGACAAACAAGAAAGGACGATTAGTAAAAACAATTTGGAGTTGCTTCAATAAGGGAATTGATACCGTCTGTTCCATTTGGGGATGTAACTTAGCCATTGCTTTAGCACGGTTTTTTGTTCCCCAAACACACCAATACAAAGGAAACACCGAAACAACTGCACAAATAGCACCCAAGACTATGTATTGTAGTTGTTTATTTTGCGGAATGATTAAGGAAATCACCAACGCCAGCAAAACAGCAAAAATGCTTCCACCGATAGAAAAGAAAAAGCGAAAACTGTTGAGGCTAGTACGTTCGTCGTAGTCTTGTGTCAGTTCGGCGGTGAGGGCTGTATATGGTAATTGACAATAGTATAGAAAGCATTAAACAAAATTGAAACGATAGTATAAAACCAAAACAAGCCCCACTCGTTTACACTTTCATTACTACTAAACTGAGGGACAACCCAGTTTAAAAAAAAGAAAATTCCAAAAGGAACTGCACCCCAAATCATCCAAGGATATCGCCTCCCCTGACTACTCTGAGTGCGATCGCTTAATACCCCCACCATTGGATCATTAATAGCATCCCATACTTTGCCGATGAGTTGGGTGAGTCCAGCTAACTCTGGTTTTAAACCCGCTACATCTGTTAAAAAAGGTGACAAATAAGAAATTCCTATCATCGCTGTGATAGCTGTTCCCAAATCCCCAGCACCGAAAGCGATTTTAGTTTTCAAGTCGAGTTTTTCACTGACTTGATGCTTTTGGGAATAGTCATCAGCAGTAGAATCGTTCATAATGTCTTGCACTCATACTAAAATATGAAATTTGCGATCGCTTTGTTTAGCGTCAGCATCGCTTTTAGTATCACCTATAAAATACCTACCTTATGCCAGACCTTTACGTTTCTTGGTCAGAGTATCACTATAAAATTGAGCAACTAGCGGCTCGTATTTATGACTCTGGTTGGGAATTTAATCAAATACTTTGTTTAGCCAGGGGCGGACTGCGTGTTGGTGATATCCTTTCTCGTATATATCAGCAGCCTTTGGCAATTTTAGCAACATCGTCTTACAGTGGTGCAGGCAAACAAGCTAGAGGTAAGTTAATTTTCTCCCGTCATTTAACCATGACCACGGAAACATTAGGTTCACGCATTCTAGTAGTTGACGATTTGGTAGACTCAGGAATTACACTCAAAGAAACTATCCCGTGGCTATACGAAAACACTACTACACCCATCGAGGAAATTCGTACCGCCGTCATTTGGTACAAAGCTTGCTCTATCTTTGCACCTAACTACTACATTGATTATTTACCTGATAATCCCTGGATTCGCCAACCTTTTGAACATTACGAAAATATCAGTCCCGCAGATTTGGCGGCAAAAGTGATGTGAATTGGGCATTGGGCATTGGGCATTGGGCATTGGGCATTGGGCATTGGGCATTGGGCATTGGACATTAGTATAAAATCTATCCCCTTATACCCTTATACCCTTACACCCCTATACCCCTACACCCCTATTTCTCCTGGAAAGTCCAAACGCCTTCATCCCATTCGGTTGTTGTAGGTGGTGATTGTAACCAATGTTGACAACGTAAAAGATGTAACATGGCGGCTTTATCTTGATTATCAAAGGCTAAAACTTTGGCAAATTCGGCTCTAGCAGTAGTGAATTCTTGTTGGAGATAATATTCCCGACCTTTGTGATAATGTTCGATCACTTGTAGCTTTTCACTGTTGATAGGGTCGGAACGTAAACCAACTAATTCATAGATAGCTACTGGTTCGTTTCTCCCTTTAACGCGAATATAATCTAATTCCCGCGCCCAGATTTTTTCTTGACAGGGTTTAAAGGTATTATCACTGAGAATAATGTCACAGCCGTATTGTTTGCTAACACTTTCTAAACGTGAACCTAAGTTGACACCATCCCCAATGGCCGTGAATTCCATCCGCTTACTAGAACCGATGTTACCACTAATGACGGTATCGGAGTTAATCCCAATGCCAATACTAATTCTGGGTTTATTAGCAGCGTAACGACGTTGATTAAATTCTTGTAAGCGATGGCGCATTTCTATCGATGTTTGTACCGCCATCCAAGCGTGTTCTTCTAAGGGAAGAGGCGAACCGAACACGGCCATAATTGCATCACCGATATATTTATCGAGAGTCCCTTTGTGTTTAAATACAGCCTCTACCATTGATTCAAAATATTCATTCAGCATACTAACCACTTCTTCTGCTTCCAGATTTTCTGTCAAAGTGGTGTAGCCCCGAATATCGGAGAATAAAATCGAAACTTCTTTGCGATCGCCTCCTAGTTTAGCATCATCTAGTTTCAGCAATTCCTCGGCTAATTCTTGCGTCATGTAGCGATACATTGTACTTTTGAGGCGTTTTTCATCGCTAATGTCTTCCATGACTACCAACGCGCCACCTACTTGGCTGGGATCATTGGCATTGGCGATTGTATTAATTGATAAGTTAATACTATGCTGTTCTGATTCGGCATCTACACTCAATAAGGTACGGTCAGGATAATATTGCTGACGATGCTTGGGATCAGCACCGAGTAAAGCATCTTGACACCACCTACTAAAATCACCTTCTTTAATGGCGATCGCTTCACTCACTAATTTACCTTCTATACGCTCTTCTTCGGCTAATCCCAATAACCGTTTCGCGCTTTCATTGGCTGCAATAATTGCACCTGATTTATCTGTGGAAATCACGCCATTGGAAAGACTCCGCAGAATATCCCGTTGTAATTGTTCTTGTTGTTTGACCTTGGCAAATAATTGGGCGTTTTGTAATGCTACCCCAGCTTGAATGTTGAAAGCTTCCATAAATTCTTCGTCGTTGCGGTCAAAGCTAGCTTGGAAGCATTCCGGTGCTTTAGGCCAGTCAGCAGGGTTATAAGGTGGAAAATCTCCAGATTTCTTTTTATTGACTAATTGTGTCACCCCAATTAACTCTTGATCAGCGTTAAATACGGGCATACACAGTAAACTACAGGTACGGTAGCCATTTTGCTGATCCAAATATTTGGCGGTTTCTGAGTCTGAATGGTCGTATAAATCGAAGGGAATATTGAGTTTTTGACCGGATGCGGCGACTATTCCCACAAAACCCTTACCGATGGTCACGCGTAATTCTCTGGTTGAACCATCATCTTGGGTAATTTTTGTCCAGAGTTCATGGCGATCGCGGTCGATTAACCATAGTGTACTGCGATCGGCGTTCATTAATTCTTTGGCTTCATCCATCACCCTTTTGAGGGTGTCTTCTAAGTCCAGACTACTTTGACTTAGGGACTTTACCGCCTTCATCATCGCAGCTGCGGCTCTTTGTTTTTGTGTAGCGATGTAAAAAGAGCGAGACGATTCTAAAATCAGGCGAATAGAGGGGGCAAATTCTTGAAATAATTGCTCATCAGCACCAGTAAAGCCTACAGGATCAACCCGTTCCGCCAGTGGTGCATCTGGTTGCTGTGTAGGTTTTAATTTATTGAGTAACTGTACTACCGCCACTAGTTGTCCTTGTTCATTGAGTAGCGGTAAGGCCAGCATAGTGTAAGTGCGATAGCCCGTGATTTTCTCTTGTTTTTGGGCAAATATCGACCGAGGGTCACTATAAAAATCAAAGGGAATATTTACCACCTGCTTAAAAGTCGCCACTTCCCCCGCAATTCCTTTATCGGCGGGAATGCGAATTTCTAAAGACCGTTTCCCCTCACCTTCTGCGACAATTGACCACAGTTCTTGTTTTTCCTCATCCAGCAAAAATATAGTTGTTCTGTCTGCTCCCAATAATTCCCCAGTTTTTAACGTAATCGAGTGCAACATTTCTTGCAGAATTGTCTCAAAACCCTGAGAATCCAACATGGACAGGGTTTGATGCACAATATGTAATTTCTGCTCAACTTCTGTAACAACTTGTTTAAAAGTGTCTTGCGTTAGGGGAGCTAGAAAGGTGGAAATAGTGCCTTTGCGTCGGGCTAGATTCCCGACAGGAGAAGCATTTACTGCTAAGGCCTGATTTTCCTGGTTGTGAACACCAATCATCAAATCAGCTGTCTCCCCAAAACTACGCTGTTGCGCTGACATAGGTAATTTTTGATATAGCAGGATTGTAACTTTAAAGAATTTTTTATGTGTTGCTTTAGCAACTAGTATTGGACATTACCCACAGTGTAATCTGTTGTGAATTCCTCGTCATCCTGCTTTTCTCCTGTTTTCTCAATATTACTAACAGCTTGTTTTGTGTTTCAAATTTAACATAGAAAAAAATTCTACACGACTGAGATTTTTAGCGTGTAGTTAATAAGCATACTTTAACATTCAAACTGTAGTTGACTTAAATAGTTATTAGATTTATGGGTGCCAATAGTATGATTCCCTATCACCAAGCTAAACTAACATTTCTCGGCCAAACTTGTGAAATGATGTACTTAATTGTCTGCATCCTTTAAAGATCAAGAGAGGTATCAATGAACTGGATTAAAGTTCTTCCCCAAGATGAACTGCCACCCAACGGACGCAAAGTGGTAAAAGTAGAACAACGCAACATCCTTTTACTTCACCACAATAACCAAGTTTTCGCCGTAGAAAATTCCTGTCCCCATCTCAAATTACCCATGCAAAAAGGGAAAATCACCGATGATGGGGCTATTGTCTGTCCCTTCCACCGCAGTGCTTTTGATTTATCCACCGGTAATCCCAAAGACTGGACTCCTTTCCCCCCTGGTATCGGTAAAGTAATGGGTATGATTTCCAAAGAAAAAGCTCTTTCCGTGTTTCCCACCCGTGTAGAAGAAGGTAGTATCTGGGTGGGAGTCTGATGTGATTGGGGATTGGGGACACTTCGACAAGCTCAGTGCTTCGCTGGGGACTGGGGATTGGGGACTGGGGATTGGGGACTGGGGATTGGGGACTGGGGATTGGGGACTGGGGATTGGGAACTGTTCCCACCCTGAAAATGCTCATTAAAATTGTAGAGACGTTGTATACAACGTCTCTACTCAACACCCAGCACTCAGCACTCAGCACTCAGCACTCAGCACTCAGCACTCAGCACTCAGCACTCAGCACTCAGCACTCACTACTCCCCACTCCTTCCTTGACGATAACAAGCAAACTCCATTGAGAATGTCGCCATTCCGGCTGTGAGCGATCGCAAGTCGGTAGAATAACCAAACATCTGCACTAAGGGAACTTCCGCCTGAATTACGGAGTAAGTTTGCATGGTTTCTGAACCCAGCAATACACCGCGACGGGAAGACAAATCACCCTGGACTCGTCCCAAAAACTCGTTTGGTGTTTCCACTTCTACCAGCATGATGGGTTCGAGGATGTAAGGTTTAGCTTGAGTTAACGCCTGTTCTAAGGCTTGATGGGCTGCGGCTCTAAAAGCTAATTCTGAAGAATCTACTTTATGATAAGAACCACCATCTAACACGACTTTTACCCCTGTGACTGGGTAGCCTTCTAGCTGTCCTGATTGGATGGCTTCACGGAAACCTTTCTCACAGGCGGGGATGAATTCTTTAGGAATTGCACCGCCGACTACCTGATTTTCAAACACAAAGGGTTCTGTGGTGGGTTCAATCCAGCCTTGGACATGGGCGAATTGACCAGAACCACCGGATTGTTTTTTCAGTCGATAGTCAAAGTGAGCTTTTTGGCTGATGGTTTCCCGATAAGCTACCGCAGGCTGACCGACATAAACATCGGTGTTATATTCTCGTTGCAGGCGTTCTACGTAAATTTCCAGATGTAATTCTCCCATCCCAGAAATTAAGGTTGTGCCTAATTCGGGGTCGATACTCAAGCGGAAAGTCGGGTCTTCCTTCTGGAAGCGGTGCAAGGCTTTAGCGAGGCGATCGCTATCTTCTTGTTTTTTGGGTGTAATTGACAGTGTAATCACTGGTTCGGGTACATACATCCCCTCTAGAGACACAAACGGTTCTCCACTACAGAAGGTATCACCAGAAGCACAATCTACACCCAACAGGGCGATAATATCCCCTGCTACCGCTTCTTTGATTTCTTCC
>NZ_PJIZ01000029.1 GCF_021596505.1 Nostoc sp. CMAA1605
GTGCTAGAGAAATAACTGAAGTAGGCAAATTATGCGTCGTCATATCTAACTCAAGCTTGCTCTAATTGTGTGAAGAGAAAATTAGTGTTTTCAGTAGTAGTTTTACTTTCTAAATTACCAATTAAAATTTTTGAACCACCACTTGGCTGACTTTGTTGATTTTGCGGTTGATTCTTTTTGGGAATCGTCGATAAACCCATCTGTTTGAGCAAGCGTTTGATGTGGCGATCGCTGATTTCTATACCGAATTCTTTAGCTAAATGTCTCTCTAAAAAATTAGCTGTCCAACGTCGGAAAGGATAGCCATAATCACGGGGATTACTGTTAACTAATACTCTTAATCGTTCAATATATTGATCATTTACTGTTTTAGGACGACCAATAGGACAATCTTGCCATTGATGAGCCATACCCGCACGCGCTATGTGCATCCAATGTCTCACAGTTGCAGGAGAACAACCCAATCTACGACAAATTACGGTTTGTGATTTACCATCATCTGCCAGTAACATAATTTCAATGCGCTGGCGGTAAGATGTCGAAAGATTTTCTTGCAAACTCTTTTCTAATAATTTGCGTTGAAACGGTGTTAAATACTTACCCTGAATATTTTGTGATCGATGTTCAGACATAATAGTTTGGTTCAACATCAGATTGTGCAAGTTATTTTTGTCACTCCGTAACCTAACTTCTCAACTCAGTAAATGTAAAAAATACAGAAGTATAGGTACGAGTTTTGTGCCAAAAATAAAACTCTTTATATTTATTCAGGGCAGTATGTAAGTTTTATGCAAAATGATTGGTTACGCGTCACATTATGTAACACTTAGCCGATAGCCACAATTTTGGGGGATCAACACTAAATTTCTCAGTAATTAAGTAGCAAATCCTGAGAGAATGTGTATTAGAGTCATAACGCTGCGCTTAATTACCAATAGTTACGAAACAGGTATAGTAAGTGAAAGCAAAATTGAGATAAAAATAGCAAAATACTATAATTAATTATTTGTGTTAATTACTAAGAATAACTTGATCTAAGCATTCATAAGAATTGCGATCGCTATGACTGCAACCACTAAAAAACTCACTTTTGCTGAGTATCTCAAATATAACGATGGCACAGATACCCAATATGAATTGGTAGACGGAGAATTAATCCCTATGAGTCTTGGTACTGGTAAACACGGTAGCATAGCCAAGTTTTTAGAACGCAGCTTTGATGACGAATGTGCCAAGATGAGTAAAAATTGGACAGCGCAAAAATTCTTTGTAGGAGTGCGTTCACCACGTGGAGGACGCTGGGACACTTTACGAGTGCCGGATGTAGTAGTATTAACGGCAGAGCAATGGGAAGCACTGGCTCATCGAGAAGCTGTAATTGAACTTAACGAAACTCCACCCATATTAGTAGTAGAAGTAGTCAGCGAATCTACACAAACAACAGACTACCGCAGTAAGCGTTCTGAATATGCCGTTCTGGAAATTCCTGAATACTGGATTGTTGATCCAATTCAAAAGATAGTCACAGTATGCACCCTAGTCGAAGGGTTTTATGATGCAATGGCATTCCAAGGAAAAGAACTCATCAACTCTGCCACTTTTCCACAGTTGAATTTAACGGCTGAACAAGTTTTGGCAGCTAAAAAGTAGTATTATTTCCAACTCCCAGCCTACATCAATTATCGAAACAATTGGGTCTAAAACCGGACTTCGTCCCGCTACGCTAACGCCTTTTAAGGCGAAAAGTTTTGGCACGGGGTTAAAACCATGTGACAAAACGTAATTGCGAATTGCGAATTGCGAATTGCGAATTAGTTTATCAGGTTGGGTCATTTATTGCACCCATAAATAAGATACTACCTGTTTGATTGTCGCGAATGACAGTAAAGAAGGGACGGTCAACAACCATATTAAATGGTGTTTCTGGCTGTCTGATAGATGTAGCCACTATCCCCACAGAAGTAGCCGCACTAGCTTCTGTACCTTCTTCATTGACTTCTACAAAGGTTTTATGTCTTACCTGACTAATAGCCAGATTTTTCCCCATACCGGAAAAGTTAGCTTGTTCAGTAAAAGCCTCACCCATACCTAAAGCCTGTAATGCGTCGTTGAGGGTGATATCGTAGTCTGTCTGAAACTTGGGTAACTTAATTGAGCCTTCACGCTGTCTAAATTGAGACATCCATTTGTCCCAATTTTCAGCATTTAATTTTTGAGAAAAGGCCTTGAGGTTAGAGTTTGACTTGGGTAAGAAAACGTACAGACTCACTTTACCATCTTGACCATAAGGCAAACTCACAGCCTGAAATTGTTCATTCTCGTAGTATTTATATTCACCCTTTTGTGACATCATTGGGTGTTGTTTTTGCTGAGTTGAGGAGATGTAAAAAGGCTGGGATTTAGTTTGACTGACATCAAACTTTTCACTCCATTGACCTTTGAAATATATAGCGTTCACTAAGAATAGAACTTGATTCGGCTCTATTTTGTCAACAATGCTGTCAATTTTACCCTTGGTATTATCTTTTACCCATTTGTTAATCGTCTTGGGGGTAGCAGCATCCTGAAAATTTAAACTTGTGACTTGAGCTTGATAGAAATCTTTGGCTTTTTGAATAAACTCAGGACGCAGACTAGCATTTTGATTTGCCCATAACGAGTTAGCAATCTGCAATTGGACATTGTGCTCAGGATTTTTTAACAGCTGATGGAGTGAAGCATAAGCAGAGTTAAGTTCTGGGAGATTGATACCCTGTAACTCCAGAGTCTTAGCCATTGCTTGCTGAGTCGAGCCGCTAGCCCCATTGTAGGTCATGGACAAAGCGATCGCGACACTAGTCGGCGACACAAAGATATTCTTGCTGTTACCCTCTTGTTTGGAGATTTCCTGAAATAGCTTAAAGCCAAACTTATTATTAGCAGAGATAACTTTTGTATCGGGAATTACTGTTTTTTTTTGCACTGATGAAGCTGTGGGTGATAGTTCAGATTGTGCTAGCGCACTGGTATTATCATTTACCTGGGAACAACCTAACACCCCAAACAAAACCACGCTAGCTGCTGCTAAAACATAACGTCTTCCTAAGCTAACAGCGTAACGTCTTTGCAGGAAACTTCTCTTCACACCACTGAATTTCTGCCGATTCATTCTACTACCTCGTGTGCCGAAATTTTTGCTATGTTTACCAAAAACTGACGTTAATGCTGTGTTCAATATCTAAATTCTGCACTAACAACAATTTAAATACCCTGTGGTTACAGTTTTGGTAACGGT
The DNA here is from genome assembly GCF_021596505.1 of Nostoc sp. CMAA1605. Taxonomy (GTDB): domain Bacteria; phylum Cyanobacteriota; class Cyanobacteriia; order Cyanobacteriales; family Nostocaceae; genus Trichormus. The sequence continues at coordinate 3,275 of NZ_PJIZ01000029.1, forward strand.
AATTTTGCGGCAAAATTCAATGATGATAGATTGAATCGTTAGTAGATTTACTCACTAAAATTCAATAAATGTAGAATACATTTTCTAAAAATAAACAGTATTTAAAATTACAAAAATTCATCGAAAATTGGGAATGGGGCATAGGGAATTGGGCAGAGGGCATGGCGCATAGGGCATAAGAGTAAAATCTCCCTTGTCCCCAATCCCCAATCCCCAGTCCCCAGTCCCCAATCCCCAATCCCCTAATTCCCAACCGTCCACCACGCCAAAGCATAGGCTTGAGTCGGTTCGTTAGCTTGTTTTTGGAACTGTACACGAATTTTGTAGTTACCGTTAGCAGGTACAGGACAAAAAATGTGTTCTACGCTATCAATTTCACTAATTGAAGAACAAATCACGCCTTTATCGGTAGTTTGAGCATCGGCTTTGACTAGATAAAGGTCTAAATTATTTAAACCGCGATCGCTAAATTTTTCTCCCACATCATACATTTGATTATTGTTAGCATCCTTGAGTTCGACTAAACGATCCCAAGCCAAAGTGATAGAAACATAACTTCCCTGCTTTAACGGTTTTGCTAACGTATAATCAACAGCATTATTAACATCTACCTGTCGATAATCCCAACCAAGAGAGGGGATAGCAGCTGTCGGTTGCCATTGACCAGCACTAAACTGTTGATAGGCACGAGAAACATTTAAATGACCAGTTCCCATTTGAGCATCTAAAGGTACTTTAGGGTTTTGGTAAGCATCAGAAGCTAGCCAATCTTGATTTTGTTTATCAATCAAAGTCCGCGTCATCCCCAAAAGTAAACCGTTACCTTTATCTTGGATTTTATCTGCGGAATTCATCAACACAGCCTTCATCACTTGATGGCGACGACTATCAACACTCCAATTGGGTTGTTTTTTGCGTAGTTGTCTGTCGCCAAATTCTTGGAGTAAAGCCACAGTAGCCGTCACATGAGGTGCAGCAAAGCTTGTACCCGTAACTTTATTTAATTTGCCATCAGGATTCAGCAGAGAAATATTACTCCCAGGTGCAACTATACCTATAGCACGCCGTCCATCCAAATTAAATTCCCTACCCGCTAGTCGTCCACTCACCCCTTGATTTAAACCAGCCAGATTAGAAACATCGACTTTATTAAAAATCCCTCCCCGTCGGGATGAAAAAGCCACGTTGATTCCGTTAAAATTATCTGTAGGGATAGGAATACCACCTTTACCTTGATTGCCTGCGATCGCATACAAAACATCATGCACACGACTAGACCAATCAACACATAGCGTCAATAAAGCATTACCGTCTAAAGTCGCATCAGGCCGGGGGTCGCGGTTCAAAGGTTCGCCAAAACTAAAGTTAATAGCACGAACATCACCGCCATTTTGCAAAGCAATGTGTTGAGCTGATAAACACTCTTCTGGTTGACCCGTATTTTTTGTAGAACCTACAGCAGTAGAATATAGTCTCGCCTGTGGAGCGACTCCAGGATAAGCCTTATCTCTACTGACCATAACTCCAGCCACATTGTAAGCGTGGGGGTCAACACCATTATTAGACTTAGCCGGAGCATTGCGCGAAAAAACTGCCGCCAAAGAAACAGCGCGATTTTTAGAAACCGCCTTATCCCAACCAAACATCCCCGGACGACCAATTTCCACCTGACCTATAGCAATTTTCCGTCCCAATAAATTATAAGGAGCCTGATGTAACTTCAAAGCATCAATACCATTAGTTCCTAAAGAACTTTGTACAGCCACAGCCAACACCGGCAAACTCAAAACCGAAGCACCGAATCCCCAGAATATCCAAGTTAGTTTTTTAGTCATAGTCAATGGTCAATAGTCAATAGTCAATAGTCAATAGTCAATAGTCAATAGTCAATAGTCATTAGTCATTAGTCACCACCGGCTAAACGCCGCGCTTCCGCTAACAGCACTTATTACTCATTACTCAGCACTCAGCACTCAGCACTTATTACTCATTCTGATTTGTCCACTCAGTCATCGGTCAACAATCAATAATTATCAATGATCATTTTCAAAGTTCTCAATATTTTGTTACAGTATTTTGTTACAATGCTTACAGACGAGGACGCTTAAAAACCCACTAGCCATGACCCAAAACCGATCTGAAAAACCCATTGTTATTTCTCCATCTATCCTATCAGCCGACTTTAGTCGTTTAGGTGATGAGATTCGGGCTGTAGATGCAGCTGGAGCTGATTGGATTCACGTTGATGTAATGGACGGTCGTTTCGTACCTAATATTACAATAGGCCCTCTGGTAGTGGAGGCGATTCGTCCAGTAACTAAAAAACCTCTCGACGTTCACTTGATGATTGTTGAACCAGAGAAGTATGTAGAAGGTTTCGCTAAAGCAGGTGCAGATATTATTTCCGTACACTGTGAACATAACGCTTCTCCACACTTGCACCGCACTCTGGGACAAATCAAAGAACTCGGTAAGCAAGCTGGGGTTGTACTTAACCCTGGTACTCCTCTAGAACTAATTGAATATGTTCTAGAACTGTGCGATTTAGTATTAATTATGAGCGTTAACCCCGGTTTCGGTGGTCAAAGCTTTATTCCCGAAGTTGTACCCAAAATCCGCAAACTGCGTCAAATGTGTGATGAACGTGGTTTAGATCCTTGGATTGAAGTTGATGGCGGATTGAAAGCTAACAATACTTGGCAAGTTTTAGAAGCTGGCGCAAATGCAATTGTGGCTGGTTCTGCTGTATTCAACGCTAAAGATTACGCGGAAGCAATTACCAATATTCGTAACAGCAAACGTCCCACACCAGAATTAGCCAAAGTTTAATTCTATTAATAGTTCTGTAGCACAAAAATGAGGGTAGAAGATGTTCTACCCTTGTTTTTTGCTAAATCCTGGCAAAATCTTCTAAAGGCGCGATCGCATATTTTCCTTGCTCATCCTGACTCACTAAACCTAAAGCGAGTAAATCTCTATCAATAAACAACTTTGTCGCTTTACCACCTGCATCAATCTTGGCGTTAATTAACTGCACGGCGTAGCAGATAGTATCATAAACCCGTTGGGGATTGATTGCAGTGCTAATAGGTTGATATCTGCTGACTGATTCACATAGTCGGTAAACACCGTGTTCTTGAGATTGAGGATAGCCATAATGCTGAACGGCGCGTGGTAAGAAATATCCAGCCGTGATTGGCTGTTCTCCTGAAGGACGAACACAGGAGTAACTGCAATCACCAATTGTATCAGCAGCTATACTCCCAGGCATAAATCGCAGAACATTGAAATTTAAAAAGTCGGGATTGCACTTTTCAATTCCAAAGCGAATTGCTGCGATATCATCTGCAAAAGTTGTCGGTTCATAACCGATAATCTCAGTTTTATCATGCTTCAGCTTGGCTTTTGGCAATCCTAAAATCAAAAAATAACTGCTAGGTAATCCAGCTTGATTCATATCTTGAAAAACTCTGGCAATTTTATCTGGATAATCAAATGCTTGCTTAATTTGACTTAAAATAGAGCCATTAAATTTGTGACTTGCTAAGGATACTTCTGGTAAAGTATGCTCAACGCCAAAAAACATATATACACAATTATGTTCTACTAAATAACGCATCTGTTCATAGTTAATTTTATCGATGCGAGTATTTGAACCCCAAACAAATCCTTCTGCTTTGAGAATTTCTGCTTCCTGTCTAGCAGATTGATCATGAACTGTGAAAGTATCAACATCTAAGTAAATTGCTTCATAACCGCGCTGCTTTAATTGCTGTAACTGTCTGCGGAAAGAGGCTTCACTTAATCTGATGATATGATTACTCTCATTACTTTTATTACAGAAACCACATCTCCAAGGACATCCTCGCTGGGTAAAGATTTGAGCTGTTTTTAATTGTCTACCATTTGTATCTTTAAAAATATCCATATCATGCACTTGTTCTACATGAATCAAACCAAAATTTTGGTCGATATCGTCAAATTTATGAACTCTTGGTGCAATAGCATAATGAAAAACAGCATTTTTACTATCCTCATTAACGCGGTGAAATTTACCATCCTGAGTCATGAAACATAACCCGGATAAATGGTTCATCTCTTCATAAAAAGTGCCTCTAGCCATTGCATGAGCAATTTCGATAATTGATTCTTCTCCTTCCCCATCACAAAAGGCTGTAATCCAAGGAGTGATGCGGGCAATATCGGCAACACTTTTAGTTGCATAACCACCAACTAAAATTGGTACATTTTCTCTGCCATATTTTTGGAGTTCTGCGAAAATTTTGCTACCATGCTCGTCAATTTCTGTCCATTGATTTGTTAGACAACCAGAAAAAATGATTAAATCTGCATCTCTAATTTCATTTAAAACATCATTGAAATTTAAATCCCGACGTTCTAAATCTAATTGTACAACTTTACTAAATCCAGAATTTACCAAACTAGAGGCTAAAACAGGCAAGGCTTTGTTCGCACCGTTGAAGCTTCTGTGTTTGATATATTCACCAATCAATACAATTTTAATAGAAGGAATCTGAGTAGAGATTTGTTGATTTTGAGTTTGATATAATAACACCATTACATACCTAAAATGATTACTTTTGGATGGTGTAATGCCCTGGCTTTGCAATCTACACCTATAAATCATCTCAATAAGTGAATAGAAAAACAGAGTGATGGACTTGTATTCATATATCCTCAGCCGTATTTTAGTAACTCACTTTCATCAAGAATGTATTAATTAGACCTCTTGCATGAATCCTTGGGTGTTGCTAAAAATATTATTTAAAAGCTCACGCAAAGGCGCATACCGCTAAAGCGGAACCCGAAGGGTAGACGCAAAGAAGAACGCAAATAAATAACTCTTCAATTATTTGTGCAAGAGGTCTATTTTTGAGAAAACTACTGCTCAATAGCACCTAACATTTTTAAAGAAGCTCTTTCAGCATCGTTTAAGCCTGTAGTATGGCTAATATCCATGCGTTCATAGAGGCGATCAGATTTTAGCGATCGCGATCGGCTACAAGTTTGCATATCCCACAGCTGAATCTTTTCGTCTTCACTACCACTAGCTAATAACTTGCCATCGGGACTAAAAGCTAGAGAACGAATCGCTGCTGTATGTCCCAATTTCAGAATTTCTAGACACTCACCTGTATTCACTTGCCATAACATCACAGTGGTATCAGCACCAGCACTAGCTAAAATCTGTCCGTTGGGACTAAAGGCGACTGAGTGGACTTGTTTATCATGTCCTGTCAGGGTTTGAATACATTTGCCTGTGGTGAGATTCCATAACTTCACAGTTTGATCTTCGCTACCACTGGCTAAAAGTTCCCCGTCGGGACTGAATGCGACTGACCAAATCATGTCTTGATGGTCTGTGAAAGTTGCGATACATTCTCCGGTGGTGACATCCCACAGTTTAATTTGACTGTCAGCACTACCACTGGCCAGAATATTTCCACTAGGATGAAATGCTACTGTCCACACCCAATGGCCATGTTCTTTGATTTTTTTCAGGCACTCTCCACTAGAGATATCCCAAATGCGGATACTGCGGTCTTCGCTGCTGCTGACTAGGGTTTGCCCATCAGGACTAAACGCCACTGTCCACACCCAGTTACCATGTCCGATCAAAGTTTGCAGACATTTGCTATGGCGAATATCAGTAATGTCCCAGAGTTTAATTGTGTTATCCGCACTACCACTGGCGAGTAGTTGCCCCTTGGGATGAAAGGCGACAGAACGAATCCGCCCTTCATGTTCTCTGAGAATGTGGCATTCTAATGTTTGTAAGTTCCATAGACCGATGCTGTAGTCATCCCTTCCACTAGCCAGGATTTGACTATTGGGACTAAATGCTACCGAATAAACATCACGGGTATAGCCTTGCAAGACTTTGAGACAATTACCTGTATTGACATCCCACAGTCTGGCTGTTTGGTCATCACTACAACTGATCAGGGTATTACCATCAGGACTAAAAGCGATCGCCCATACCTGGCTGTTGTGACCATGTAAGCTTTTCAAGCATTCACCCCGTTGGATATGCCAAAGTTTAATTGTTCTGTCTTCACCAGAACTAGCCAAAATTTGACCATCAGGGCTAAAACGCACAGAATAAATTTTTTTAGTATGTCCCTCCCAGATTTGCTGACATTGACCTGTATTGACATCCCACAGTCTCAGGGTGAGGTCTCTACTTCCACTAGCTAGTGTTTTCCCATCGGGACTAAAAGCAACAGAATGAACATCGCGGCTATGACCATTCCAGGTTTTGAGACATCTACCTGTTTTGATATCCCACAGTTTAATTGTGTTGTCGGCACTGCCACTAGCAAGTAAACGAATATTGTGAATAGTGGGAGATGGTTGGAAAGTCACAGACCACACCCAACCATCATGACCACTGAATGTTTGCTGACAAACACCTGTAGCAATGTCCCAGATTTTAATAGTTTGGTCTTCACCTGCACTAGCTAACAGAGAACCATCAGGACTAAAAGCTACTGAGTAAACTTTATTGGTATGTTCTTTGAGGGTATGTAAACATTCGCCTGTGTATACATCCCAGAGTTTAACTGTATAGTCAGCACTACCACTAGCCAGGATTTTACTGTCTGGGCTAAAAGTAAAAGCCCAAACCCAAGCATGATGGCCTCTATAAATGCGAATTTGCTTGATATCGCTAGTGCGCCATAGTCTGATTTCTCCAGTGATTAAACCCGTAGCAAAAAATTTGCCATCAGGACTAAATCTCACAGAAACGACACTAGACATGGTTTCGGTGAATACAGAGCCACTTAAATCAGTATTAGCGAAGCTGGTGTCTTTTAAGTTGACATCTTTGAGATAAGCTTGCCAGATTGTCAAACCAGAAAAGTCACGCCCACTTAAATCAATGTGAGAATCATGCGGAGATTTATCTATCTGGAGTTGTCGAAGTAGATTAATTAAATTACCAGCCGCATAACCTTTTTTTGGGGGCGATTCTTGCTGTAAATTCCTCAGAATTCGCCTTAGATGAGATTCTAGTTCTATAGTTGTCCCAAAAGCTTTGATCAGCTTTTGTTTAACAGGCTCTAGGATCAGCCGTTCTTGTGCTTGTCGGATATAATCAAGCGATCGCACCTGCATTAAAGGGTGGACATTAACAAACTCCGGTTTTTTTTTTCGCTTAAGTCAGAAGTGAACTGTTCAATGTAACGTTTAGTGACATATTCCATTACTACAGATTGTTGGCGGAATCTGCTGGCGTTTGCTTCTTTTTCAATGAGCGATCGCCGTAATAATGATTCCACAACTTCTAGAATATTAGAATCTGCATCTGTGTTTCTTAAATCATTTTTTAGTTGTGCCAGAGAGACGTATTCTCGATGTATTGCTAGCCGATACATCACTTGTTTTTCTAAATCTGACAAGCGTTTAAATTGCGTATCTAGCAGAATCCGAATATCTCCGTAAACAGCATTTGATTCTTCAATTTCTTTGATAAATTCCGTAAGATTATTGCTAAATAAGTCATAAACTGTAGTAGCAACTATCTTTAACGCTAAAGGATTACCAGAATATTTTGTGACTAATTGTACCAATTGTTCATCAGTACAATTGCATCCTTTGTCTAGCATAATCTCCCTAGCTTCTGCTAAATCTAGACTAGATAATTGCAGAACTTTAACTGGCAGATTTTTACCTTCTAGGGCAGCTACTTCTTTGGGTTTTTCCCGACTAGTTAATAGTAAGCAACTTTTATGTGATGCTTCTGCCACCTTCTTAAACAAGTAGCCGTAATTTTCATAGCCAGGTTCATATTCACCTGCCCATTCTTGAGTTTTCCCTTCACCACTACGTAGGACTGATTCGACATTATCTAAAATAATTAGATATCGATGTTTTCTTAAAAACTCAATCAGTAAAACTATTTTGTCATTTTCGCTAACTTTTGCATAATCTTCCGCATCAATAGGCAATAATCGCAAAATTTGGGTGAGAATCTCCTCTAATGGTGGAGCATTGCGGAGCGATCGCCAAATCAGATAGTCAAATTCTGGTTGGACTTGTTTGGCAATCTTCGCTGCTATCACAGTTTTACCAATTCCACCCATACCCAATATTGCTACCAATCGACATCTGAGGGCATCATCTCCAACTATCCATTCCTCTAATTCGTGGATTTCTCTATCTCGACCACGAAAACCTTCTACATCAACCGCTTCCCCCCAGTCTTCTTGGGAAGATATAACATTTTTATCAATGCCTTGATACTGAGCATATAGCTTTTCTTTGAGGTTCTGAATTTTTTTATTACCACCTCCTTCTATACCTAATTTGCGGTAACTTTCTCCCAATCTTTTTCTGACTGCGGGTTGCGAAATATTCAGTTTTTCGGCAATTTCTGCACCAGATTCCCCTTTTAATGCCAGTATTAAAGCATCTAACTCTGTTGAGGTTACACCATGTTGATTGGCAACTCCTCTGATGAAATCATCAGGCAACAGAGGCATATTAGTTGCGCTCTTCATCTCATTTCAACTCCACAGTTATATTTAAATTATCAGTATGTGAGAATATTTTGTTATAGCATGACTTGCAAGTCTAGATAAAGAGTAATATTTTGCTTTTTTCCAGACTTCACAGTAACTACACAATTGTATTACTAGTTGCTAGTTGATGTTGTTTCAGCTTCTATCAAATTGTTTTTTCTACCTGAAGAACAAAAATAGGTCTAAGGTGTGTCATCGATTAGCTTTAGATTCCTTATCAGTATTAACTTCTGGGCTTTAGGCTTACACTCAGTGATAATTGCTGAAATTCTTGCCATGAGAGCAGTTCATCTTTAATTGATGACAGATCCTAGTTATGTCCCGAACAATCGGCTGATTAAAAGGTTTTTGTATAAAAGCTTACTTTTAGTATAGCTAGCTATATTTAAGTGAGAGAAAAAGTATATCTTTTGTTACAAAACCTAACGTTATTAAAGAAATATTTCCATTAAGTGCTTGCTTTTTCAGAATCAATGCGTGTATCTTATAGCTATGTATCTTTATGTGAGATATACATATAAGTTTCAAACTCAACAGCAACTTTAGGGAGCAACTATCATGACCAACTTCTCACGGATGTCAGACTTTATCAGAAATTCCAACTCCATCTCAACCGTCTTAAAGATAGCAGAACAATCTCCAGAAGTATTGCGTACGTTCAAACTGCAAGAAAGAGGTAGTCCAGAAATGTTAGCCAATCCCAATTGGTTGTATGAAGTTGAGTTACCAGCAGTGTTTTCACATATAAGTCTTTTGCTGATTGAAACTTTATCAGAAACTCAACATGGTCAACTACTTATCTCTAGCAAAGATGCTAACCATGAAACGATTATCGAATTGAGTGGTCATATCAGTCACCGCCATAAATTGAGCCGCAAACAGCTACAAGAAATGCAAAAATTACATGATTACATTCTTGACGCTTGGATAAATTGTAGACATTTCTACAATCGCAAATAATGCACTACAGACCCACAGCTATCGACAGGTTGAGAAAACTAATAGCTAGTTGAGGTGAGCAACACAACTAAATATTTGATTTTCTGAAGACATTTGGCTTTTGATAAATGAGAAGTTTACAAGCCGGACGTGTAATTTAATTACATTGCCCGGCTTTTTGTTTAGCTTTATTTGATACCAGAGGAAATCCTTATGAACAGTAACAACAATCGCGAAAGTTCTCTTGTTCATCTCCCTACAGAAAACAGACAAAAAACTATGAAAAAAAATCTCCAAGACAAGCAAAATCCACTGTTAATTTTGACTGGTACGGGACTGAAATATTTTGTATTAACTTTAGCTGGTTTTGCGATCGCTATAGTTGTGTTTCAAGTTTTCGGAGCATCCGCACTCACCGAAATCTTGTTATCTGGTGCTGTTTGGATATGGTTCCTACGGGTTGCAGCTTTGCTATTTTCATTATTTGCGGTTGGCATGATTGTTGAGTCTTGGCGTTGATGTAGATTTTTAGTGCAGCTTCAGATATTGCCTTTGGTTTAAGCTAATCAGCCAAAGGTTTCTCATTACTAGGAGGTCGTATTATGTCAGATCCAAATAAAGAAATAAAAGGTGAAGCACTTTCGCCAATTTTGGTCATACTAGTTGCAGGCTCAATATCTTTAGCAATTGTCAATAAAGATAATCATCCTGCTTATTTCGATATTGTAAAAATAGCTATGCTATACAGTTTAGGTTCTCACAAATCCAAGAGTCAACCAAAAGAGTAAGCCAGACACAATCGATTTCCAAATCAAGACAGATATTATCATTGTGTATGCAAAGGGACAAGGAGCAAGGAAAAAATAGACAATAAATCTAAATTATTGTCTATTTTTCCCTAAAACCAATTCCTAATTTGCAATAAAAAAAGGTGGGTATTATCCCACCATGTTATTACTGAACTCTAAACTTATTTGCGGCTACCCAGCCACTTAGCAGCTGCAATCCCAATAATTCCTGCAACTACGGGATTGCTAAGGAATTTGATAATCCCTGGTTGTTCTGCTAGAACTTCCCGGAAAATGTCGGGGTGGTTGTGGTAGGCGAAGGATGCAAGTCTGCTGACATCATCAGCATTCATACGGCTGGCGTGGTGTGTCGAAAGTCCTAACTGCTGTTCTAGGTGGCGTTCGTCTAAACCCCTTTGCTTGAAATGCTTGAAAAAAGCGCGCGCTACATCATCACGTTCATTGGGTTTAATTTGGGCGATCGCTTTTTGTAATTCCGGTTCCATTTGGCTAGGGGGAATCCGTTCTGGCTGTAAGGAACGATTGAACAAATTACGACGTTGATCTGGTGTTGTTCTTTGTGCAAAATCGTCAAAGTTTTCGTATTGAGTCTCGTTATCACCTAAAGACTCAACATCGCCTCCAGCCAAATCTTGCATGATTTGTCTTCTATATTCTTCGCTGCTAGTCACTTTTCTCATCTCCTTATGAAAGGATTGGGGACTGGGATTGGGATGTAAAAAAGAGTTGCTATACTTCACACTCTTTTCCCTGTAACCTCTTTAGCTATACTGAATTTGATTTGTTTGGCTATTGTATTTGGCAGTCAAAATCAACTTCTTATCAGGGCCGTAAACTAAAACAGTGAGATTTTGATCAGGGAAATTTTTCCGAAAACCTTGTGCTAAAGATTTAGCTAAAGGTTTCACTTCGTTAGGACGCACTTGAGGAGAAATGACAACACCTAGTTTATTGTTGTCACGTACATAAGCATCTTGAACTAATCCTTTAGATGTTTGTACAACCCAATTACCAAAAGTTTGTCCTGTTGGGGTGTTACCTCTTTCTAATTCTGAGTAGGTGACATTTCTACCAATGGCTGGTTGTGTTGTAGTGCGATCGCTTTGCGTTATTGTTCCACCAGCACAAGCTGTAGTTATCATCAACACTGCAATTAAAACAAAAGTCGTTAAAATTTTGCGACTCTGTTTTATTAAATTCATATTTTTTCCTCCTGTTATTTTTTCAGCTATATATCTTCAGTTTAAAAAGCTGAAATAATTAATGTTTTTATAAAATGTTGATCAAATACTAGAAATACGACTTGATTATTGAAATTATTTACGTATGTAGGGAACAGGGAACACAAAAAAAGTCTACAGAGGCGTAATGAACTCTTTGAGAATCAAACGTGATTTTTGTATATTTCTTTGCTTCTGATAGTTGATAAATGTAGAGATATGATACCAATTTAGGCTGAATGGTGTTATCTATTTTGAGATTCTGGAGTAGTTTATAAATCTAGACTTTTAACCCAAAATCCCAAATCCAAAATTGGTATGAAATTCATATCTCTACAGTCACTACTATATTCCTACCAAGCCATGAAAGCCTAAAATCACCCAACAGACAATTACCTTAATCAAGCTTTTTCTTAACCTCGTCTTTAACATTTTCCACAGTGTGACGAACTTTACTTTCAGCTTGTTTGGCTTTACCTTCAGCTTGATCTTGAGGATCGCCAGTTACGTTTCCTAAAGCTTCTTGGGCTTTACCTTCAATATTTTTAGCTGTGGCTTTTGCCTTGTCTTCTAAACTCATAATACACTCCTAAATTAGTGTGATGTGGAATTGTTTCTCAAGCAATAAAGAAAATTTGAGATTAGTTGATTAATCTATGCAAGATTTTTTTTCACTTCATCTTTGATATTTTCGATGGTGTGACGAACTTGGCTTTCAGCTTGCTTGGCTTGTCCTTCAGCTTGGTCTTGAGGATTACCAGTAATGTTTCCTATTGCCTCTTGAACTTTGCCTTCGATATTTTTAGCAGTCGCTTTTGCTCTTTCTTCTAAATTCATGTTTCACTCCTACAATTACCTAAAAAGTATTTTTTCCAAGCAATTACTATGAATTGACCTGATGTTGTTTGCCTTCAACAATATATAATTTAGCTTTGTAAATTCCTCAAATCTTCCACCACTAGATATATTATTCATCTATGCACAAAGACATAATGAGGTAGATTTTGTAGATAACGGCTAGCAATTATATAAAATAAAATATGACTATACAATTTACTGATGCCATGTAACAATCAAATGCTGGTCTTCTTAAGCGATCGCCCAGTCATAAAGATGATTTTCTCGTATACACTATTGACTATTGATGCAAAATCAATAAGCTGCCATCTTCAAAATCCAATTACTCAGTTAATATATTATATGAACTCATATAGCCACTAAATTCGATTATTGAAAAAAACAGTACACCTCTATTGCCTATTCCTTACTTAATACTGCAACTTTATCAAATCCGATTTCTATATAAACTTGATATCATCCATACAAACAAATCAAAAACCCAGTTCCTTAATAGAAGTAACTGGGTCAATAATAGATTGATTATAATTAACGAGATTCTCTGTTTCTCTAGTCTATAAAACCCATCAGATTCTCAGAATCATCAATATCATTGGAAGCCACAGGACGATTACCCATCACAGAATAGCTGCTGGAAATGACTAGCGCACTAGAAGAAATGGGACGAACTCCTGACAAATTAATACTGTCAACAACTTGAATTGTATTAGCAGCGATAGGACGAATTCCCATCACATTCATTGTTTCAACAACTTCCAAATGACTAACTCCTATGGGACGTAACCCAGCACTTGAAAATGTGTGAGATACTTCTAAATCACTACTAGTAATGGGACGATCGCCTGCAACGGCTAATTTCCCTACCACCTCTTGTTTATTGGACTTTTCTATCTCCACTGGCAGATTAGCACCTTTTTCGACTTGTTCTTGATTCGAGCTATGACCTTGGTTATTTTCAACTTCCACCGTTGTTTCTCCTTTAAGTTTGGCACGTCTTTGCCGAGGGCTGACCGTTTTGCCATTACTGCTGATGGTCATAACTAGACACCTCTGGTTTCTTAACTTGACTTTACAATATTTAAGGAAAGCTTAGAATATTTCCTATATAAGAGAGTTTAACCTTAAATAACCTTGCATAGATATAAGTATCTTCAAAACTGATACATAAGTAAATTTAAACTGCGAATTTTTGTAAAATAAAATTGCTGATTGAGAAGGGACTGGGGATTGGGGACTGGGGACTGGGAATTTTGGATTTTGGATTGAATTCCAAGCAAAATACTAGCGTGGGGATAAGAATAACCCTTGTTTCCCCTACACCCTTACACCCCTATACCCCTACACTCTTACACCCCTACACCCTTACACCCTTACACCCCTATCTATACCCCCATACCCCTATATCCCATCCCTAACGCTACTATGAAATAGGGTATTTTTTAGTACAAATGTATGACAGAATTTGGTCTGCAAGCTCCCTTTAGTCCGACTGGCGACCAACCACAAGCGATCGCCCAGTTAGTTGCTAGCATAGAAGCAAATAACCGTTATCAAACCTTATTAGGCGCGACGGGAACAGGTAAGACATTTTCCATCGCCGCAGTCATTGAGAAAGTGGGTAAGCCGACTTTAGTTTTGGCGCACAATAAAACCCTAGCTGCACAACTTTGTAATGAGTTGCGGGAATTCTTCCCAAAGAATGCTGTGGAGTATTTTGTCAGTTACTACGATTACTACCAGCCAGAAGCTTATATTCCCGTTACTGACACATATATTGAGAAGACAGCAGCCATTAATGACGAAATAGATATGCTGCGTCACTCAGCCACGCGATCGCTATTTGAACGGCGTGACGTAATTGTTGTAGCATCAATTAGCTGTATCTATGGTTTGGGTATCCCTTCCGAATATCTCAAAGCCGCCATCCCCTTAAAAGTAGGGATGGAAGTCAATCAGCGTGAGATTTTACGGGATTTAACTTCAGTACAATATAGTCGCAACGACCTAGAAATGGGACGGGGACGTTTCCGTGTCCGTGGTGATGTGCTAGAAATCGGCCCCGCCTACGAAGATAGAATCATTCGGGTAGAATTCTTTGGCGATGAAATTGACGCAATTCGCTACATTGACCCAGTTACAGGGGAAATTCTCCACAGTTTATCAGCCGTCAATATTTACCCGGCGCGTCACTTTGTGACCCCAGAGGAACGCTTAGAAATCGCCTGTGAAGATATCGCCGCCGAATTAAAACAACGCAAAGCCGAACTCGAAGAAACAGGTAAATTAGTAGAAGCACAACGCATAGACCAACGTACACGCTACGACTTAGAAATGTTGCGGGAAGTTGGTTATTGTAACGGCGTAGAAAATTATTCCCGTCACTTAGCAGGAAGACAAGCCGGAGAACCACCAGAATGTTTAATTGATTATTTTCCCAAAGATTGGCTATTAGTAATTGATGAATCACACGTTACTGTCCCCCAAATTCGCGGGATGTATAACGGCGACCAAGCCAGAAAAAAAGTCTTAATTGAACATGGCTTTAGATTACCGAGTGCGTCTGATAATCGACCTTTGAAAGCTGAAGAGTTTTGGACGAAAGTTAATCAATGTATTTTCGTTTCTGCGACCCCTGGAAATTGGGAATTAGAAATTTCTGAAGATAGAATCGTCGAGCAAGTAATTCGCCCCACTGGAGTAATTGATCCTGAAATTTTTGTTCGCCCCACTGAAGGACAAATTGATGATTTGTTAGCAGAAATTCAAGACAGAATAGACCATCAAGAACGGGTATTAATTACCACGTTAACTAAACGCATGGCAGAAGATTTAACCGAATATCTCCAAGACCATAGCATTCGTGTGCGTTATTTACACTCAGAAATTAATTCCATTGAACGCATTGAAATCTTACAAGAATTACGCGAAGGCAACTTTGATGTTTTAGTGGGTGTAAACTTATTGAGGGAAGGTTTAGATTTGCCAGAAGTTTCCTTAGTGGCAATCATGGATGCCGATAAAGAAGGGTTCTTACGTGCTGAACGTTCCTTAATTCAAACTATCGGGAGAGCCGCGCGTCATATCCGAGGACAGGCGATTTTATATGCCGATAATTTAACAGATAGCATGATTAAAGCTATTGAAGAAACCGACAGACGGCGGGGAATTCAGATGGCATATAATAAGCTGCACGGAATTACACCACAGCCGATTGTCAAAAAATCCAGTAATGCAATTTTGTCTTTCTTAGATATTTCAAGAAGATTAAATTCTACAGATTTAGAAACTGTAGAAGAACAGCTAGGAGAATTGCCACTAGAACAAATTCCTGAATTGATCACTCAATTAGAATCCCAGATGAAAGAAGCAGCAAAGAAATTAGAATTTGAAGAGGCAGCAAAATTGCGCGATCGCATCAAGCAACTGCGCGATAAAATGCTAGGACGCTAGATGCAGTCGCTGGTTTTTCTTGGCATCAACCCGACACCAACAAATACATGATTTCAAATTTTATAGATTAGTAGGGTGCATCAGTATCAATAAATTCATCATGGGAATAGTTAGCTTTTCTCTCGCTGACGTACCCTACATCCACTAATACCAATTCACTAAAATCATGGGCGTTGCTGATTAATGGGATGATTTATGTTTCGCGCAAAGGCGCAAAGGCGCAAAGGTGCAAAGAATTAATTTTCTACTTTGCACAAAAGTCTCAGTTCATCCCGCATTTATGCAACGCCAAATCATGAAACAGATTCAAATCCAGAAACTCTTACAAAATATGGATTTTCTTAATTTTGTAGGCGCAAGCCTTTGCTACGCAACGCTACCGTGTTCACCGGAGGTGTTCTCGGAGAGTACCCGTAGGGTATTTTGAATTGGTATGAACACTATTTCCAACATGAGAGCGGATAGCGTTGACCGTTCCATGTAGTCCAACCCGTGGTTCTATTGTTTGTAGGCTTTGGTAAATACCATCGATTACCATCAGCATGACGGAAATACAATCCGCCACGATTCCCTTGACGCGGTTCTGTCAACGCCACCCAGCGCGAACCGTTGTCAGAAAAACTACCTTTCCAGCGTACACCAGAAGAGGTGCTGCAAGTATCACCGTTACAGCTTGTTTGGCTATCATCAACTACATCCCATCTCATACGGGCTGGTCGTCCGTCGATATTACAGTCCCAATAACCACCCCACCAGCCAGAAACCTGACCAGCAGGGGAAGGAGGGGAAACGACGAAGGATAAAGCGATCGCAGATGATAGAGTTAAAAGCGATCGCTGCATTAAAGTCTTCATAAAATTACCTCTTATTTTGAAAACTAGATTGTCGGTCATGTGATTTTTGGCAATGGTTTAAAAATCAAAGTAAAGGCTATCAGTCTTTAATAAATGAGGTATTACGTTCTTATTGTGGACATCAGAGTAAGATTCAAAACGAAACCTAACATTTAAATCATTTGATAATTAAATTACCAACTTTTCCCAACAGGCTCGCTATGAAAATACAGGCATAAACGAGCAAGGAAAACTAAAAAATAGATATTAAATTTATCAGCTAGTAGGGTGTGTCAGTATGAATGATTTCTGAAGATAGTTAAGTTTTTCGCACTGACTCACTCTACATATAAGTAGAACGGTGTAAATAATTAAAGGTTTGTAGTAAGGACTTTAGTCCTCTCATAAGGACTAAAGTCCTTACTACGAACTAAATGCAATTTTTTTACATTACTTTACATAGTTTGGTTTTTTCAAGTCGTTCTACTTACTCAATAACTTGCCTTAACTTTTATTGAGATAATCTATTCCCTAACGGCTCCATAAACTACCACCAAAATTCTCTCCACCTGAGATTTTTTCGATACGATTACCTGATATCCTCAGCGTCATCTCACCATATCCTCTAATTGCACCTTTAGGAACATCAGCCCAGCTGCCAATTATTTGGTTGCCCCTGATTGTACCCTGAAATACGTTTGACCAAGTTTCTCCACCATCAGCACTTTGACCATACCACCACAACTGATTACCCACTTGGCGAATAAAGTAAACTCCACCATCATTACAGTTCCAAACGCCTGTTAAACTGCTAGCTTGTGCAACAGTAAAAGAGGTCTGAGAAAGCTTTGTAGAAAGGAAAGCATTGTTTTCTTGTGTGGAGACTTGAGGCTTTCGATTTAAAGCATTAGCATAAGTTGATTGAGATATCATGATAACCGCAAGCGGAATCATTGACATAGACGCAAGTTTTAATAATCCCAAACTTGGTTTTCGGAATTGCATAAAATCTCCTTTAAGTTTGTATTAAATTACTGTCTATACGTAACAACAATCAGTAATTTAACTGAGTAATTTATCATCTGGAAATTTGCTTTTATATGAAAAATCATAAAATTTCATAAAAATTCAGGTACAGTCACACTACTTTTAATTGCGATCGCTAATACCTTATCAACTAAGCAGATATAAAAATTTAAATATTATATTGATTTAAGATTAAGACGTAATCGTTAATAGTCAAGGGTTTCAGCTTGCTTAACATAGCTAAATAAAGACTTTACAAAACTCCTGACATTTTATGAAGTCCGTAGTGAGGACTAAAGTCCTTACTACAAACTCAATCCTGTTACTAAACAGCCGTAGTTTCTGCTGTATTCGTAACTTGCACCAACTCATACAATTTGGTTTCAAATTTCTCCATACAGGCTGACCAATCATATTCCAAGATGGAAGGACGCGCCTGTGCGGCCATAGCTGCTTTCAGTTCAGGGTTAGAGAGAATTTCTACAACCTTTTGAGCAAAATCTGCTGGGTTGTTGGGTTCAGCTAAAAAGCCATTTTGACCAGGAGTGACTTGTTCTGAAGTTGACGGTGCTAAGGCTGCAACTACAGGAGTACCAGAAGCCAAAGCTTCGTTAGTAGTGGTGCAGAAGTTCTCTGTCACTGAAGGATTGACAAACACATCCGCACGCGCAAACCAACCTAACAACTCTGTACCATGAGACTCACCCCAGATAGTAATACCTGAGCCGAACTTTTCAGCACGTTTGCGAATTTCTGCATCTAGAGGGCCACTACCGACAATCACTAAATGCACGTGGGGAATTTTAGCCGCAATCAAGGGATAAGCATCAATTAATTGGGGAACATTCTTTTCAGCAGTGATGCGTCCCACAAAGAGAATCGTCGGTCTATCATCGTCAGGGATGGGGTTGTGAGAGATATTGCGAGGATGGAATTTCTCACAATCTATTCCCTGATAAGGGACATATTCGCTAGGGTAGCATCCTAAATTTTGGTATTTAATCAGTTGTTCGCGAGAAGAAAAGACATTGAGATCGTAGACTTCGCTAGACTGCTTCACCAGCATAGGAATGATGGGACGAAAGAACTTAAAGAAGACATCACCCAAGTAGTATCTGATATAAGCAACGATATCTGTGTGAAAGACTGAAATAATGGGGGTTTTAGTCCGTTGGGCATACTGCACACCTACAGGACGACCATAACCTTGGATTAAAACCGAGTATACACCCCGCATTTGGGCTGATTCTTCAACAATGATGATATCAGGTTGAAATTCTGTGAGTAATTCGGTATCACTCCAATGGCGATAACTCAGAGGTTGGGGTAGAGATTTGTAAAATATCAGGGGTTCAGTGGGGAAAGAGTAGGACGAGAAATTAGGATAAGACTTTAACTCATCTAACCCAGGCATAGGGCGATCGCCCACTTGTTTAGGATACTGATCATTAAACTGGGGATGGACTAAAAAAACTTCATGTCCTTGTTGTAGTAACCAACGCACCCTCTGATGAACAGCAACGGAAACCCCAGTTAAAAAAGGAGCATATAACCCTGTAAATAAAGCAATACGAAGTTTAGGCTTGTTCATAATTTTGAATAAGTTTGTGAATCTTGTTTGATCAATTTGAATAAGGTCTAGGATTTACGCATTGATTCCAAGAGTTCACAGAGAAATTTGGCGATCGCTTGGTTGATCTTTCGTCTGATAAGGATGATATTCCTTTAATCGGATCTGCCAAGAACCTTGCACTTCATAGGTAACACCACGCCAATGGACTGTCGGCATATCCAATGAACGAAACATGGCTATGGCATAAATCCAGTG
The DNA here is from genome assembly GCF_021596505.1 of Nostoc sp. CMAA1605. Classification (GTDB taxonomy): domain Bacteria; phylum Cyanobacteriota; class Cyanobacteriia; order Cyanobacteriales; family Nostocaceae; genus Trichormus. The sequence goes on from NZ_PJIZ01000029.1 coordinate 22,784, forward strand.
TGTGAAGGGCATTCCTATAATCATCTTCCAGATGAGTGGCCATGATAATTCGATGACTGGTTTACCTTGAGAACGAATCACTGGCTGAATACTCAACTCCAAAATGATCATGAGCATCACTAACGCCAGTATATAAATTACGTACCAAAGGAAGGCGAGAGTAGCTGTATTCCCATCACCGCTAAACCAAGCTAGTACCATCACGACAATTAACAGATGTGGTAGCAAAATCGTCAACACTGTATCAGCCACCACCGCAGGCCACAAAGGATGGTAAAGACGAGAAGCCATCAATTGACGTTGTAACCAATACCTCAAACTCGGTAAATCTGTCTCCTCTTGATTCAACATAATCAAAGAAGGTACAAACTTCACCTTCAGGTTATGTTTACTCAAGACACTACGAATCATCGTGTCTTCGCCAAAGGCTTGTCCCCACTTCTCCAACAGTCCTGTCTGATGTAGAACCTCTGTCTTAATAGCTAAAGTCCCACCCCAAGGAATCCCGTAGAGGGACATCTGTACAACAGCTGAAACATTCCAGATGTAACGAACTAGAGAACCCCAATACCTACCAGTTGGAAGATACCAACGATTTCCTGTAGTTGCGCCCACAGAAGGGTTATTTAACGGTGAGACTAATTCCCGCAACCAATTGGAATGCACTATCGTATCAGCATCAACTAACGCCACAACCTTATAAGACTCATCTAGTTCTGATACCGCTTGAATTAAAGAACTACATTTGAGACTACAGGTCTGTCGAATGCTTCGCAAATGATTAATTTGGTAATTAGTCACACCCAATTGATTAATCGTATCGCTCACAACTTGCCAAGCTGGGTCTTGTTCACTATCGATAATCAGCTTCACATCGTAATTTGGATAGTTTTGCTGAAGTAGCGATGTTAAACAATTAGGTAAAAACGGGTCAGCACCCCTTAAACACAACAAAACGGCTGTTTTCGGTAATTGCTCATCAGGCAAAGTTTTGGAACGAGAATTTAAACTCCACAAAAACAGCAAGATGATACTGACCTGAATAACTAACCAACTCACCAAAAATTTCGATATCGATACCACAAAATCATTCATTATTTATGACCTCTACAAAAAATCATTCACCAGTTATTTACAAAGCTCATGATCTGTTCTAGAGAGCATATCTAATTGTGATTGAGTGACTATGAAGTCTTGCACCACTATTTATCTGAAGCAAAAATTTCTTCATGTTTTTAGAGACTCCAATCAGCAATTAAATTCTCGATATTCCCAGGATTAATCGGAAATAAACAACTGTAGGATTTACGCAGAATTCAAACAGATCAAGAGTTCGCACCACTTTGTTATGTAAATCCTCAGTTAAAAACTTAAGAGCTAATTCACTTCTGACTTTTCACGGTATCTAGAAAACCCCTCTCCATAGAGCGAAGCTCTTCTCGGAGAGTACCTCTCCCCTACAAGGAGAGAGGCTTTAATTTTCCCCCTTCCCTAGTAGGGAAGGGGGTTAGGGGGTTAGGTTTTACGTTAACTTTTCTACATAACTGAAAAGTCAGAATTCACTTCTCAAACAAAACCAAAAAACTCCTTTTAACCTGGTTCGTTCTCTGGATTAATGTTGGCATTTATTCCTGTATTTCTTATGCTCCATAACCAGAGAATGGGAGTTTTCAAAGAGAAATTTTGCTATCAACAGGTTGATCTAAAAAATCATAGGGATGATACTCAACTAACCGCACATTCCAAGGGCCGCGAATCCGGTAAACAATCCCTCGCCACTTTACAGTTGATATCCATATAGAAGAGAGCATCGCTAGCCCATAAACCCATTGTGTTAAAGGGATAGCTAACAAAATCCTCCCTATCAATGGTAAAGACAGTTTTGTTCCTGGCTGACCTTGATTGCGAATCACTGGTTGTAATACCATCTCAACCAGCAGCATTAACGAAAGTAATCCCAAAGTGTAAATGCTGTAGGATTTAAACAATAAATCTGCTACTTCCCACTGGGCATCACCTAACGACAAGAAAAACAACACAATTGTGAAAGTGGGAAAAAAAATACTAGACACAGCCTCACTGACAATAGCCAACCATCTGGGATGGTAGAGACGTGAATAAAGAATCAGACGTTGGATATAGTCAAGTATCCCCAACAAATCACACTCTTCACGATTCACCATAATCAGCGACGGCACAAACCTCACCTTCAAACCATGCTTTTTGAGGATGTTGTGCATCATCAAATCTTCTCCAAAAGCCTGCGCCCACTGCTCTAAAATTCCCGTGTGACGCAGTACCTCTGTTTTCACAGCCAAAGTCCCACCCCAAGGAATACCGAATAGGTACATCTGCACAACTGAAGCAATATTTCCTGTGTAGCGTACCAACGAACCCCAATATTTGCCAGTAGGTACATACCAACGATGACCGGTAGTAGCCCCAATTTTAGGATTTTCTAAAGGACTAACTAACTCTCTTAGCCAATTGGAATGTACGATGGTGTCTGCATCGACTAAAGCCACTACTTGATAGGAATCATCCAAATCAGAAATAGCTTGAATCAAAGAACTACACTTGAGACTACAGTTGTGGCGAATGACCCTTAAATGATTGATTTCAACATTAGTTACACCCAGTTGATTAACTATATCCTGAGCAATTTGCCAAGCTGGGTCTTCTTGACTGTCGATAATCAGCTTTAAATCATAATTGGGGTAATTTTGTTGTAAGAGTGCCTCAATACAGTTGGGTAAAAAAGGATCAGCCCCACGCAAGCACAGAATTACAGCTGCTTTAGGTAACTGTTCATCAGGTAAATTTTTCGTCTGTGATAATCGCACATATAACAAAAACAGCAGCGAAATAAATACCTGAATCCCCAACCATCCCAGTAAAGACCTAAACAAGAATGCTGCCAGTTCTCTCATGACATTTATCAGTCTCCGGCAACCTGTGCCATCTGTAATAGTTGAGAGGTAATTTGTAGGTTGGTAGTAAGGACTTTAGTCCTTGAGAAAATCAGCACTAAAGTGCTTACTACCAACTATTGCCAACTTAGGGATCGAGTGAGTATTTCAAATCAATATTGACAGTTGTATTTTTGGTGACAGTAAAACTGGATTTACTAAACTTAGGTGTCCCAGTTTGAATAGAAACTTTAGGATTATTAGAAATCCCGAAACCTTCCTTGGGAATACCAAAGAAATCAGAATCTAGTTTTTGATTACCATTTTGATCATCTACTACGGCTATAGCATAAGTGCCACGTTTCAAGCCATAAAAATGCTTAGTGATAGACTTACCTGTAATGCGAGTGCAACCGCTTTGTACCTCGCTGCGATCGCTTAAAGGAAAGCCTTTTTCACTATCATAAATTCTCAGGCAAATTTGACCTTTTTGATGCCGGATTCCGTTGACAACTACTGTTAATTTAGATGTAGGCTCTGCATTCAAAGGTCTAATACAAGTGAAGCTTAATAAACTAGCTAATAAAACTTGACTCAAGCGATTGATTTTCATCTTTTTCTCCTTGTTATTAGGGATTGGGGACTTATCAATTCAAAATTCAAAATTCAAAATTCAAAATTAAAGAAGAATTGGGGACTAGGGATTAGGGGGACTGGGGACTAGTTTCAAATCTCTCCTGCTCCCGTTCGGCTGACGCTCACGGCGGAAGCCTGCTCCCTGCCCCCGGCTCATTTCAGTAGCTTTTGAATATCAGTCATTTCTAGCCAATGCTTAGTTTGACTTAGTCCTGTTTCTAAATCAATTTTGGGTTTGTAATCTAACAAACTTTGGGCTTTAACAATAGAACAGGCATAGGGACGACTCATAAAATCTACCGACTCTGGCAGGATATCCGCTTTTTTACGAAATAGTTTTTGTCCCTGATGACGTAGTTTTAAAAACAGTTTGATTTCATCTTTTGGTAAAGACATCGGCGTTGGTAAACCTTCCATTGCGGCTAGGCGCAGGAAATATTCTTTCCAAGAAGTTGTTTCGCCATCGGTAATGTTAAAAGTTTCGCCATACGTCTGTTTTTCTATTGCTAAGAAGATGGCATCAATTAAGTTATCTACATAGACATGATTAATCACACCTTGCCCATCATTAGGATAAGCAAATAACTTTTGACGCATGAAGTGAATTGGTCTAACTACCCAAGGTAAACTTCCAGGCCCATAAACATCACCAGCGCGAATAATAATGATGCCGAAATCTGGGGGAGAATTGAGGGGTAAAAGTTCCTTCTCGGCGGATATTTTGGTTTGACAATAGGGGTTATCGTTAGTGGAGAGTTGACCAGATTCGGTGATGCGATCGCTATAATCAAATCCATACACCAAAATACTAGAAAGATGCACAAAAGTCTTGACACCAGCACTTTTAGCAGCTTTCGCCATGTTCACAGCCCCGCCAACATTCATTTCCTGAAATTGTTTAATGGAGCCAGCTTCCTCGGTAAGTTGAGCAGTATGTAAAACAACATCTACTCCCTGACAAGCTTTTTGCGCCACAGTAGCATCGGTGATACTACCAACAATCACCTCAGCACCTAATTTTTTAGCCGCATCAGAATGATGAGAACTTTGTAACCCACGCACCTTAATTCCCTGCGCGATAGCTAACTCAGCCGCACGCAAGCCGATAAATTCATCAATTCCAGTAATCAGCAGAGTCTTGTTTTGCAAATTCATACTTATTAAAGAGGGGTGTAAGGATTAAGGGTGTGGGGGTGTAGGGGTGTAGAGGTGAGGGGGTGTAGGGGTGTAAGAGTTTAAGGGTGAGTTACACAAAAAACTAATTACTGTTCCTTCTTCCCTCTTCTCTAATGACTAATGACTGTTGACTATTGACTATTGACTATTGACTAATGACTAATGACTGTTGACTATTGACTATTGACTATTGACTATTGACTATTGACTATTGACTAAAAAATATCTGCCGGATCTGCGGAGCGAAGTTTGTTAATAGCAAGTGCGCCTGAAGTTATGCACATTAATACGGCTGAAATAAAGACAATTAAAGCATTGTTTCCGGTCATAACAATTGGTAACTTTGTAGCTTCCATCGCAAAATCATATAAAGCTATGGAAACTAAAAACCCTGGGATGTAAGCTAATAATGACAAGATTAAAGCTTGTTGAAATACCACATTTAAAAGATAAGAATTGGGATAACCAATTGCTTTTAACGTGGCATAAGCAATAAATTGGGTAGCAATATTACTGTAGAGAATTTGATAGACAATAACCACACCCACAACAGAAGCCATTGTCAGCATGAGGTTAAGGATGAAACCGATTGGTGTTCTAGCAGACCAATATTGTTTTTCAAAATCAATAAACCCTTGGCGTGTAAATACCCTGACATCATTGGGTAAATTAGCACGTAAATTTGCTAATACTTTCTCTTTATCAGCCTTGGGACTGAGAGTGATGATACCTATATCTATTTTTTCAACTGGGCGAGTATTGGGATTGATGCGAAGAAAAGTTGAGTCACTGACAATTAAGTTACCATCAACACCAAAGGAAGGGCCTAAACTAAATAAGCCACCAACTCTAACTTTGTAACCTCTAGGCCCATCAAAGGGAAAGATTTCAATTGTCTGTTCGGTATCGCCTTTTTCAAAATTTTCTGCGATGGGGCCAAATTCTGGTCGTGAATCCCTGTCAAATAACATGACATCAGGAATTTTCAGCCTATCTAAATTCTGCTCAATTTCAGGAATATTCAACACAGATTGTCCTGGGTCGAAACCCATCACATAGATAGAATATTTCTCACCAGTTGCCGGGTTTTTTAACTTAGCAAATTGCAAATACATGGCGTTAACTGATTCCACGCCATCAAACCCTAAAGTTTGGTATAAACGAGTCCGAGAAAAACTTTGATTTGCCGTCAAAGCTTTATATTGAGAACTAACTAAAAATAAGTCACCTTTAAGGCTTTGATGTACGGCGGTAGCACTAGAATAAAGAGCATCTTGGAAACCAAGTTGCACAAACATTAGCAAAACAATGAAGGCAATACCTGCTACAGCTACCAGAAAACGCAGCCTTTGTTGCGCTAGCTGTAGCCATGCTAAAGGAATTTTAAAATTCATGGCTTTGGGTTGGGGACTGGGGACTGGGGATTGGGGATTGGGGACTGGGGACTGGGGACTGATCACTTTCCCTGTTCCCTAATGACTGTTGACTAATGACTAATGACTGTTGACTAATGACTAATGACTATTGACTATTGACTAAATCTGAATCGCTACATCAACCTGTAAGTTAGTTAAGCGAGATACCCGTTGATTATCTGCGGGTTTATCGATAGATATTTTGACTTCGATGATTCTGCGGTCTGTGTCAAAGTTGGGGTTGATGCTGAAGATGCTTTGTTTATCGACTTGTGAACCAATTTCTTTGACTGTCCCCTGTAGTTTCCCGCTAAAAGCTGGACTGGTGATAATGGCTTTTTGACCTAGACGGACGTTCTGAATATCGGTTTGATAAACTTCTGCAACAACATACATTTGTGATGTTTTGCCAATATCCGCAAAGCCTGTATTACCTATTGCTTCCCCGGTTTTGGCATGAATTTTCAAGATTTTGCCGTCTATTGGAGCTTTAAGATAAGCTAATTCTTGGTCGGCTTTGGCTTGTTTGACGGCTGTTACAGCACTTTTGACTTGATTTTGCGCTAACTCTACATCTACAGTCCGTACTTCTTGAATACTGTTGAGTCTCGCTTTACCTTCTTTGATTTGGTCAGCGAGGGTGTTTTGAGTGCGGGTAAGTGCAGCTTTGGCTTCTGTTAGTTGTTGTTGGGCTGTTTTTAGTTGTAAGGCTTTTGCATCAGCCGCCGAAGCAGTCACAGCACCTTCTTTGAGTAATTGTTGATAGCGATCGTTTTCTGTTTGGGCGTTATTCACTTCCGCTTGGATGCGATTGATAGTTGCTTCTTGAGTCGCAATCTCTCCTTTGAGTTGTGACTGTAACCGCGCGATGGTTGATTTTTGTGCTTCAATATCTCCAGGTTTAGCACCTGCTTTCACTTGTGCTAGCTCAGTTTTAGCAATTTGTAGTTTGTCTAAAGCTTGCTCTAGAGCTGCTGTTGCGCGACCATAATCTTCTAAATATGCTAAGACTTGCCCAGCTTGTACTTCGTCGCCTTCTTTCACCAACAACTTATCTACACGAATACCGTTAGTAGAACTAGGTGCTGACAAAGTTGTTACTTCGCCATCTGGTTGTAAGCGTCCTAAAGCTGTGACAGCAACTTTCACAGGTGCGACTTTAGAAGCGTTAGCAGACAGAGGTTGGTCTGATGAACGAAATTTTTGCGGCGCAAAGTTGTATAAAGTGACAATTCCAGCTGCAAAGGTAATTGAAGCTGCCAAAACTAACCGCCACCGACCTTGAGGTTTAATCATTAATTGGCGCAAGCGTTCTTTGTTGACTTCCATATTTTTATTTCCAAATTATTCATGAAGGGACTAGGAATTTTGGATTTTGGATTGAAGTAAATCCAAAATCTTCTCTGTGTTGCGTTTGCTACCCTAACGCCAATTTACAATCCAAAATTGAGAGGCTGAGAATTAGTACAAGAAGCTTTTATACTTCCTTATGTAAACAGTTAATGATGGCTAATATGAACAACTTTTCCCTGTATTAATATCGATGAGCAAAAGATTCTAATTAGAGTTTTGTAAATACTTGGAAAGTTTGATACCTACCGCAAATAAACGAACAGCGATATAAGTGATTGTGAATTAACTACAAATCTTTCTATGTTCTACACCAATTAGACTTTGCATCAAGTAGCGTAAAATACGCTTGCTTTTTTTAAACTTAAACCCCAATAATTACGAAGCGAAAACTAAAGAGTTGATGGAGGGAGTTTCATAAATACGTGTCTAATCATTGCAAAAAAATGTGATTTTGTCAATTCATCAGGTTGGGCATCGGGCATTGGGCATGGGGCATTGGGCATCGGTAATTAATGAAGTAATTTATTGATTATTTGTTAGTTCCTATTCCCTATTCCCTATTCCCCATTCCCTATTCCCCATTCCCTTTCAATATCTATGATGTGTGTTGAATATTATTGATGAATTGCGATCGCCTAAGCTGTGTAGTATTGGACATTCTGAGAAATCGCGGTTGTTAAATCATGGTTTCTGGATATTCTTGAAACATATCTGGCATATCTAAGTCGTAATGCTCAGTGATTTGATTCACTGTCTTGAGTTTTGCATTTTGTAGGCGCAAGCCTCCTCGTAGAGTATTTTAATTTTGAATTGTCTATGCCTACAGTAGCCATCGCCCAAATTAAAATCGGTCTTAACCGCCGTCCTGTCAAGGGTGAAAAGGTTAATGAACTCAAGGAGTCAATTAAGGCTAATGGCTTGCTTAACCCCATCACTGTAGACCAAAAGCTCAATTTGGTTGCGGGACTGCATCGCCTGACGGCTTGTAAATTATTGGGCTTGGAGGCAATTGAGTGTAATATCGTCGCGTATGCTGGTGCTGATCAGGCGAGATTGGCGGAAATTGACGAAAATCTGATTCGCAATGAGCTAGAACCGCTAGAACGTTCAGAATTATGGCTAGAGCGTGACCAAATTCTGGAACGCATGGGTTTGCGAGCAAAAGCGGGTGATAATCAACATACTTTAAATCAAAATACAGCAGGTGGTGAAACGATTTCACCACCTAAAAGAACTGTAGAGTTAGCCAAGGAAGCTGGTTACTCAGAACGCACTTTTCAGCATGGGAAGCAGATTGCTAAAAGTATTCACCCAGAAGTGAAGCAGCTAATTAAGGGTACAGCGATCGCGGATAGTCCCACCGCACTATTAAATATAGCGAGAGCAGGGACAAAGGAACGTACCTTAGCTGAATCAGCACAACAAGCTAGTGAGTCAGCGTTAGCTAGGGGAGATATCGCTGAAGCTGAACGCCAAGCGAAAATAGTCGAAGAATTACAAGCACAGCAAAAAGAATTACAGACATTAGCTTACAAAAGTGCTGTGGCGCAAAAAGCCGCTAAGTTAGCTGTCAAGAAGACTCAAAATAAATCAGAAACAATAGCCAGTACATCTCCTCATCCCAGACAAGCAGGTAATGAATGGATATTAGGCAGACATCTAGTATATTGTGGCGACACCTCAAAACCAGAATTTCGTAATCTATTACCTTCAGACGCAGCACTGGCGATCGCGACTCTCTCAACTACCTGGGAGCATAATTACTTAGTAGATGAAGCCAGAGTTGTCGCCGTCATCCGTTCGGAAGGACAGATTTATGATTTTTACAAACATAATCAAATGCCATTTCAATATGAGTTATTACTGGGCAATCTTTATATAGGAATTTTTTCCCATCAAACAATATTGAAACCCCAAACACCAATTAATGTTGAAGGTGTGGAAGGAATTATTAACTATTTGCTCAATTTGTACACCAACCCTAATAATTTTGTGATTGCTCCATTTATGGGACACGGTGAAATTCTTATTGCTTGTGAAAGATTAGGAAGAATTTGTTTTATCGGTGACAGCAACTTAGAATTGGTTAACCGTGGACTAAATAGATGGCAAACATGGACAGGTAAATCAATTCACAATTCAACATCCTCTACAGCTAGCCTAACAACCACAAAATTTCCAGTGGATATATAGTGTCTGTTACTTTCGTTCCAGAATTTATTCCCTATGCCCAATTCCCCAATATTTGTTTTGTTTATTATGTACAATATATGAAATGGATCTTTGCTTAATAAATACTCTTCAATTGTCAGCGACCATTTATATTAAAAATTCATCAAAAAACATCTTATGATTATGATGTGGTGGTGAGAAATAAAATTTCTCCATCATGTAATCTGATGTGCTAATTGATGAAAAATCCACGTAAATAATCTCAAACTGTAACTATCTCCTAACCAAAGATATATGCAGATTTACCATCCACATCAAGTTAGTTATTACCTTGATTTTCTAAGTCATCACTTATACTAGTAGGCACTGAGTAATTTGATATTTTCATCACCAATTATTCATTTGGTTCATAAAATTAATTTAAACCAATGATTTAGTTTCTATGAATTATGCTATTCTTTGTATTAATTCAATGTTCCAAAGCAACCCAGCAAATTAGTTATTTATGTGCAAGTAGAACAGTAGTAAAAAATAACTAAAGCTAGTTGCATTTCTCTCACCTTCTCAATGGTTGATAATTCGTTCTCATTCCTGTATTTATTCGGATTCAAGGTGGTATTTCTTCTGTAACGAAATTGTCAACTTTTTCGGGTTAAATCCCATAACATATATTATCCTGGACGCTGAAACTGGCTATGGCATTTATCAAAATACAGAACGTTGTCATTAATACCAGCTATGTGGCTGCGGTCAAACTAGACCATCAAACTAGTTTGGGAGAAAAAAGCGTTTCTGTTCTAATAGCTACTTCTAAGTTTCCATTGTCCAATCTAGATACAATTGCTCAAGATTTCTGCCATTACGAATGGGTAGAATTTACTGGTCAAGCAGCTACCGCGCTTCAAGATTATTTTACCAGCTTTAATAACGTTATCGACCTGTTGCCACAATATCAAGAGTCGAGCGTTGGATAAAGGGAAGGAAAAAGGAAAAAGGAAAAAGGCAAAAATTAAGATAACAATACTTGACCTTTTTACTTTCTTCTACAACTTTCCAGCAATTTTTTTCACAAGCAATAAAAATCGTCAGGGTAAGCAATAGCAACTATACCGATTCATCAAAATTCATCAATAATTCGCGACTAATAAACCTTTGTAGAGGGTTTTATCAATTGCGAATTGCGAATTGCGAATTGCGAACTGGTATGTAGATTCACAGTACCCCAGAACAGAATATGTCCTATGTCTGCTAATCCAATTGATGCTGCCTTGGCGGAGTTAGAAAGCCAAATTAGTAATTGCGAAAAGGCTTTGTTGCGGTGTATTGAGGAAAAGAAAGTGAACTCGGAAAAACCTATGTCAATTAACAAAATTAACAGACAACTACAACAAAATCCTATTGCGATCATTGGGATGGCTTCCATCGTTCCTGAAGCCAGAAATTTGCGGGAATATTGGCAAAATATCATTAATAAAGTTGATTGTATTACTGATGTTCCTGACACCCACTGGAGCGTTGAGGATTATTACGACCCCAACCCCAGAACACCAAAAGATAAAACCTACTGTAAGCGCGGTGGGTTCATTCCAGAGGTTGATTTTAACCCCATGGAATTCGGTATTCCTCCCAGCATTTTAGAAGTTACCGACGTTTCCCAACTATTAAGTTTAGTAGTTGCAAAGGAAGCAATGGAAGATGCTGGTTACGGTGAATCTCGTGATTTTAACCGCGAGATGGTGGGGGTAGTTTTAGGGGTAGCTATGGCCAAGCAATTGGGTATGCCCCTTTCTGCACGGTTAGAATATCCTATTTGGAAGAAAGTTCTCAAAAGCAGTGGACTCTCTGACGAAGACACCGACAAAATCGTCGAAAAAATCCAAAGTGCTTACGTCAAATGGGATGAAAACGCTTTCCCAGGGATGTTAGCTAACGTTGTGGCTGGACGCATTGCTAACCGCTTGAACTTTGGTGCAATGAACTGCGTAGTTGATGCAGCTTGCGCTAGTTCATTCGGTGCGTTGAAAATGGCGATTAGCGAACTAGTCGAACATCGCGCTGACATGATGCTGACTGGTGGTGTAGACACTGATAACACCATCATGGCTTACATTTCCTTCAGCAAAACCCCAGCCGTGTCTCCTAGCGAGAACGTTAAACCCTTCGATGCTAAATCCGATGGGATGATGCTGGGTGAAGGTATTTGTATGCTGGTGTTGAAGCGTCTGGAAGATGCAGAACGCGACAACGATAAAATTTACGCAGTCATCAAAGGGGTTGGTACTTCCAGCGACGGACGCTATAAGAGTATTTATGCTCCCCGCAAAGAAGGACAAGTCAACGCTTTGCGTCGTGCTTACGAAGATGCTGGTTTTTCTCCCGCTACCGTTGGTCTGATGGAAGCCCACGGTACAGGGACGATGGCTGGCGACCCCACCGAGTTTGGTTCTTTAAGAGACTTTTTCTCTCAACACGACAACAAAAAGCAGCATATTGCTTTGGGTAGTGTGAAATCTCAAATCGGTCACACCAAAGCTGCTGCGGGTGCGGCTAGCTTAATTAAAACAGCTTTGGCACTGCACCATAAAATTCTGCCACCGACAATTAACATCACTGAGCCGAATCCCAAGCTCAATATTGAAAACTCCTCTTTTTATCTCAACACCGAAACTCGTCCCTGGATTCGGGCGGAAGGTGAAGCACCAAGACGTGCAGGTGTGAGTTCCTTCGGGTTCGGTGGGACAAACTACCACATAGTTTTGGAAGAACACGACAGCGAACAAAATCGCCCCTACCGTTTACACAGTAACCCCCGCGAAATCATGTTGTTTGCTGCTAATCCTGCGGAACTGCTAACAAAGTGCGAGGAAGCTTTCGGTAACTTGCAATCAGCAGACGGCGAAAGACATTTTCTCAACTTAGCGCAAGCTTGCCAATCTGTGGAAATTCCCCAAAATGCGGCGAGAGTTGGCTTTGTGGCGGAAAATCTTGCAGAAGCTTGCAAGTTGATCCAAACTACTATCGATTTGCTCAAGCACAAAGCAGGCGCAGCTAACTGGGAACATCCCCAAGGTATTTACTACCGTGCTTCCGGGATGGAATTAGGCGGGAAGGTTGTATCGTTATTCTCTGGTCAAGGTTCTCAATACCTGGAAATGGGTAGAGAATTGGTGATGAACTTCCCCACCTTACGCCGTCTCTATGGTTACATGGATGGGTTGTTGCTCAGAGATAACTTGCGATCGCTCTCAGAAATCGTCTTCCCCAATCCCGTATTTAATGAAGACGAGAAAAAGGCGCAAGCGGCTGCTCTGCAACGCACAGAATACGCTCAACCCGCGATTGGTGCATTTAGCGCAGGTTTATATTCCATCCTCAAGCAAGCTGGCTTTAAGTCTGACTTTGTAGCGGGACACAGCTTTGGTGAAATCACCGCTTTGTGGGCTGCGGGTGTGTTGAGTGACCAAGATTATATGTACTTGGTAAAAGCTAGGGGTCAAGCAATGGCTGCACCCAAAGACCCTGACCATGATGCGGGTACAATGTTGGCGGTGAAGGAAGACCTGAGCAAAATCGAACCGATTCTGAAGCGATTCCCACAGGTAACGATCGCCAATTATAATTCTCCCACGCAGTTTGTATTGGCAGGTTCCACTGGTGAAATTGCCAAAGTGCGGGAAGCCTTACAAGCACAAGGTTATGCAGCCATACCCTTACCAGTGTCCGCCGCCTTCCACACCTCACTGATTGCTTTCGCCCAGAAGTCATTTGCGATCGCAACTAAATCAGTCACCTTCCACGAACCCAAACTTCCTGTATTCACCAACGTTACAGGTAAGCAATATCCCAAAGAACCCCAAGCGATTCAAAAAATCCTGGAAACTCACCTCGCTAACTCGGTGCTGTTCAAGCAGGAAATTGAAAATATCTACGCGGCTGGTGGTCACTGCTTCGTGGAATTCGGGCCAAAGAGAATCCTTGCTAACTTAGTCAAAGAAATTCTTGGCGATCGCCCCCATGTTACCATCGCCCTCAACCCCAGCGCACAGAAAAACAGCGATCGCTCCTTACGGGAAGCAGTAGTGCAAATGCGCGTCCTGGGTATGCAGTTGAAGAACATCGACCCATACCAAACCCAGCCTACCTTACCCCCAGCCGATAAGAAAAAAGGTATCAGCATCACCTTACGGGGTATCAACTACGTGTCCGAAAAAACCAAAAACGCTTTTGCACAAGCGTTGAATGATGGACACAAAATTTCCTTCCCCAATGCGCCCACAGTTAACGTTGCTGCTACCCCAGTGGTAGAAACACCCGCTATCTCTGCATCACAACCAGAGACAACAGCCATGTCTGCATCGATGACCGCAGCTACACCAGAGATGTCTGCACCAGTGAAAGCAACTAACGGCAACGGTAACGGACGTGCCGCCAAAATCGCCAACAACTCTACTATTACTACTGAAGTAAAACCAGAAATGAACTCTGCGATCCTTGCACCTCAACTAGCCGAATCAAAGACCATGCAAACACCTGAAAAACTGGAAAACTTCCAGCGTGTGCTAGCAAGCTTAGAGTGCCTCATGACTCAGTTCCAGCAAAACCAAGCTGAAAACCTGCAAGTACATGGTACTTACCTCAACCATCAGATGGAATATACCAAAGCGTTCTTCCAACTGATGCAACAGCAAAATGCTTTGTTTGCTAACGCTAAGACTTCCCAAGAAGCTGCTCAACTCAAGCTAGTAGTGATGGAAAGCTTGGAGCGCAGTTTGATGCAGTTTCACTCCCAACAAGGTGAAACCCTCCGCGTTCATGAAAAATATCTTCAGGAACAAGTAGCATACGCGAAAAACTTCTTCGACCTCATCCAGCAACAATACTCAATGGTTCTTTCCAGTGGCGTAACCACAGAAGCACCAGTTCAAGAAGTTAATAAGCAAATCCCTGCTTTCACTATTGACACCCCCGTTGTGGAAGCATCCGCACCTGTAGCCAAAGTTGAGCCTGTAGTTGAAGCCCCAGTGGTTGCACCCACAGCTTGGCAAATGCAGCCTGAGCCTGTAGTTGAAGCACCCGTGGTTGCACCTGCGCCTGTGGCTCAAGTTATCGCTCCTCCAGTTAAAGAAGTTGAAGTTACTCCCGCACCTGCACCCGTTGCACCTGTAGCTGTAGCTGCTCCCGCCATAGACTTGGCTGAGTTGGGTAACAACCTGCTAGCAATTATCAGCGATAAGACTGGCTACCCAGTAGAAATGCTCGAACTGGAAATGGACATGGAGGCTGACTTAGGAATTGACTCCATCAAGCGGGTAGAAATCTTAGGCGGATTGCAAGAAGTATATCCTGACCTACCCAAGCCCAACTTAGAAGAACTCGCAGAAAAACGCACCATCGGTCAAATTATCGCGTTCCTCCAAGCTAACGCTGCTAGCGGTCAACCTGTAGCAGTTGCTACTCAACCAGTAGTTGAAGTAGCCGCACCTGTTGCACCTGAACCAGTTGTAACTCCTGCTGTACCTGAACCAGTAGCAGTTGTAGAAACAGTTACCGAAACTGAAGTTACAGACACCACTGAATATGCAGATATCGGTAAAACTCTCATCAACATCATCAGCGAGAAAACTGGCTACCCAGTAGAAATGCTCGAACTGGAAATGGACATGGAGGCTGACTTAGGAATTGACTCCATCAAACGGGTAGAAATCTTAGGCGGATTGCAAGAAGTATATCCCAACTTGCCCAAACCCAACTTTGAAGAATTAGGCGACTTACGCACAATCGGTCAAATTGTTGACTACCTCCAGAAGCTGGTGGGAGGTGAAAAAAAAAAGCCTCAGTCTGAGTTTAGCTGGCAACCAGTAAAAGTCATCGACGGTGTTCAACGCCGTCCAGCCAAACTCAGATACCTGCCAACACCCGATCGCCTAGAGTTCAAATTGCCAGAGGGACACATCTATTTAATCACCGATGATGGAACTTTGACTACCTCCCAAGTAGCCCAAGCTTTAACAGAAAGTGGCTCCAAAGTAGTAGTGTTGAGCTTCCCCCAATCGATAGTTCCCCAACGCTCGCCCTTACCCGCAGGCGTGAACCAAGTCAGCCTCGCAGATATGAGTGAAGAACTACTCCAAGAAAAATTATCTGCGATCGCTACTAACTACGGCACGATTGGGGCTTTTGTTCACCTCCACCCCAGATTTCAGGTAGCGAACACCGGCAAAGTTCCTTTCATCCCAGAAGAAAAAGCGATTGTGAAGCACGTTTTCTTTATGGCAAAGTACCTGAAACAATCCCTGACTGAAACTGGACGTTATGAGCGTAGTTGTTTCTTCACTGTCACTCGGTTAGATGGTAGTTTTGGGTTAGAGCATGATGTAAACTTTGGTGCGATCGGTGCTGGGTTGTTTGGGTTAGTCAAGACTCTGAGATGGGAATGGTCAAATGTATTTACCAGAGGAATTGACCTCAGCCCCAACTTAGATGCAAGAACTTCAGCACAGCACATCATTAATGAGTTGCATGATTCTAATCTTTGTATTGCTGAAGTTGCTTACGGTTCTCAAGGACGCGTCACTCTCATCAGTTCCTTCGAGTAATTAGGAAAAACTACTCTGCGTTACTTTGCGTTAAACTCCGCGTTCCTCTGCGTTGAAGAATAGACTTTTTTGCCTCACGCAGAGGCGCAGCGAAAAGTCGGAGCGGAGGTTTCCTCCGATCTGAACTTTTCAAGACAGAGGCGCAGAGAGTTTTGATGAGAGGTTGTCTCTAGGTTTATAAAATTTCAGATTTTCAATAATTATGACTACACTTACTCAAGTTCGTCCTTCATCGGTTTTTGTTGTTAGTGGTGGTGCTAAGGGAATTACGGCGCAGTGTGTGGCTAGATTAGCACAGCACCAACCTTGTCAGTTTATCTTGCTTGGGCGATCGCAAGTTATTGAAAATGAGCCGGAGTTTGCTCAGGATTGTTTTGAAGAGGCTGTATTAAAAAAACGGATTATGCAACATCTCATCTCCCAAGGTGAGAAGCCGACACCGATGAGTGTACAGAAGGTTTATAACACAATTGTTTCTAGCCGTGAGGTTAAACAAACTCTGGCGGAGATTGAAAAGACTGGTGCAAAGGCTGAGTATATCAGTGTTGATGTAACT
Source organism: Nostoc sp. CMAA1605 (assembly GCF_021596505.1). Lineage (GTDB taxonomy): Bacteria > Cyanobacteriota > Cyanobacteriia > Cyanobacteriales > Nostocaceae > Trichormus. The sequence continues at coordinate 39,597 of NZ_PJIZ01000029.1, forward strand.
AATGTGGCGGAGTTACAAGAGAAATTAGCTGCTGTGTCTGCACGGGTGGGGAAAATTACGGGAATTATTCACGGTGCGGGTAATTTAGCTGATAAGTTGATTGAGAAGAAGACAGACCACGATTTTGAGAAGGTTTACACCGCTAAGGTGCAAGGGTTAGAAAATCTGCTGTCTTGTGTGGATGCTAAACAATTAGAACATTTGGTGTTGTTTTCTTCCGTGGCTGGATTTTATGGGAATATTGGGCAATCAGATTATGCGATCGCTAATGAAATTCTCAACAAGTCAGCCCACTTAATGAAGCAATACAATCCTGATTGTCATGTTGTCGCTATCAACTGGGGCGGATGGGATAGCGGTATGGTGACACCAGAACTCAAGAAAGCCTTTGCTGAACGGGGAATTGATATTATCCCTGTGGATGTGGGTACACAAATGTTAGTTAATGAACTACATCCCAGCCATCGTGACTCTACACAAGTAGTCATTGGTAGCCCCATCATCCCCCCACCAGGAACACTAGACCCCCAACTCCGCAGCTATCGCATCCATCGCCGCCTGACTGTAGATGCCAATCCCTTTTTGATGGATCATGTAATTGCTGGGACTCCCGTACTACCAGCCACCTGCGCCATGTCCTGGATGATTCATGCTTGTGAAGAATGTTATCCAGGTTATCGCTATTTACGTGGTAAAGAATTTAAAGTTTTAAAGGGTATTACCTTCAATCAAACCCTAGCGAAAGAATACATTCTCGAAATTCAAGAAATCGCCAAACATGGTTCTGAATCCATCGAATTTCAGACCACAATTCTCAGCAAAACCCCCGAAGGAAAAACCCACTATCATTTCCGCGCCAACATTACAACTGTGCGCCAAATCCCAGAAATTCCCATCTATGAATCTGTTAATTGGCAAGAAGATAATATCATCAAAACCATTGGTAAAGACTTCTATCAAAATGGTGATTGCTCCCTATTTCACGGGCGAGCATTCCAACAAATTACCAGAATAATTAACATAAGCCCAGAGAAAATTACTGCTGAATGTTACTGGCCAGAAATCTCACCAGAAGCCCAAGGACAATTCCCCATCAGATGGTTCAATCCCTACGCCATAGACCTCAGTACCCAACCCCTCTGGATATGGTTAAGTCACTATCACCAAGAAGTTTGTTTACCCGGACAAATAACAGATTCACAACAATTTAGAGCCATTCCATTTAACACACCCTTCTACGTTTCTTGTGAAGTCATCAGCAAAACCGCAACAGGCTTAACCTCCAACTTCATGGTTCACGACACCGAAGGAAAACTCTACTCCCGCATCTTAGGAGCAAAAGCAATCATTGCACCAATGAACCTGCACAAACCCAAATAGGAGGCAGGGGGGCAGGGGGCAGGGAGCAGGGGAGAATAAATAATGAATTTTACCCTCACCAATTGCCCTCTCCTTCTCTCTGCGCCTCTGTCTTGAAAAGTTCAGATCGGAGGAAACCTCCGCTCCGACTTTTCGCTGCGGCTCTGCGTGTTAGCGTAGCGGGGCGTAGCCCGACAAATCTTAAATAAAACCCCTCAAAACATCCTAAATCAATTAGGATTGCTATAGTAGGCCATTCATAAGCACAGTAAATCCCTAATCGTCTCAAGTTCCGGGAATAGCGTAAATCCTCGTAAGTTTAGAAAACAGTTTAAATACTGTCATATTCAGCAGAAACAAAGGTGACAGGTTACAGGTTACAGGTGACAGTGAAATAGTCATTAATTCTTTTTCCCCCTGCTCCCTGCCCCCTGCCCCCCTGCCTCTTATCGCTACCCAAACGAGGATAAAAACAGTGGAAAAAATCGCCATCATCGGATTATCATGCCTCTTTCCTGACGCTAACAATCCCGATCAATTTTGGCAGAATCTCACTGAGCAGAAAGATTCGACATCATCAATTACTGTCGAAGAAATGGGTTTAGACCCCACAATATTTTACGACCCAGTCAAAGGCAAGCCGGAAAAATTTTATTTTCTCAAAGGTGGATTTATCCGCAATTTTAAATTTGATGCCAGCGAATACAATCTGCCATCGGAATTTGTGGAAAGCTTAGATAACACCTTCAAATGGTCACTATACGCTGCAAAACAAGCTATTCAAAATAGTGGCTACTGGGGAAATGAAGAAGTCCTATCTAAATGTGGAGTAATATTAGGAACTCTTTCTCTACCCACCAAAGTTTCTAATCAATTAATTGCACCCATTTACCGCCAAACCATCGAACCAGCAGTAGCGGAACTTTTACAAAATCAAGATTTCCATCTAGCGGCTATCCCTACAACTACTAAAGCCGCGACACAAAACGCCATGATTTCCGGCTTACCGGCTGCATTAGTCGCCAAAGCTTTCTCCCTTTCAGGTAATCACTTCTGTATTGATGCAGCTTGTTCCTCTGCCTTCTATAGCATCAAGTTGGCATCTCATTACCTACAATCCCGCAAAGCTGACGTAATGCTCGCTGGAGCTATCAGTTGCTCAGATCCTCTCTTCTTACGGATGCTCTTTTCCGGTATCCAAGGCTATCCAGAAAACGGCATTAGCGCGCCTCTAGATAAAGCTTCACGAGGCTTAATTACCTCTGAAGGTATTGGTATGGTTATGCTGAAACGCTACAGTGATGCCGTCAGAGATGGAGATAAAATCCTCGCAACAGTTTGCGGTAATGGTCTTTCTAACGATGGTAAAGGTAAGCATTTACTAAGTCCTAATACTAAAGGGCAAGTTCTAGCCTTCGAGAGAGCCTATCAAGAAGCTGAACTTAACCCCAAAACTATTGATTATATGGAGTGTCACGCTACCGGCACATTACTGGGAGATACCACCGAATTAACCTCTATAGAATCCTTCTTTGGACAACACCAAGCCAAGCCTTTAGTTGGTTCAGCCAAAGCCAATGTCGGTCACTTGTTAGTAGCCGCCGGTATGGTGAGTTTGACGAAGGCAATATATAGCCTCAACCACGGCATAATTCCCCCACCATCAACGTCAACGACCCTATTAAGTCGGAAAATAACGTGATTTCATCCGACAACATCGTGCGAAATCAGACACCCTGGCCGCAAAACAAGCCAACCAAACACGTAGCTTTAAGTGCCTTTGGTTTCGGTGGTACAAACTCCCATCTGATTCTAGAAAAATAAGAAGTTTAGTGTTGCGGAGAAAGATATGATTATGTCTCACGCAAAGTCGCAAAGACGCAAAGTTACAAAGAAAAAAAAGGTAATTTCGACATTTCATATTCTGATACAGCAACATCAAAACCCTTCACTAGACCTCTTGCAACAATTTGCGCTCTTACCTTTGCGTCTTTGCGCCTTTGCGTGAGCTTTTAAAAAAATATTGATGCAAGAAGTCTAAATAAATTCAACCTCAACAATAGTAAAGAGATGTTAGAACAAAAAATCGCTATTGTAGGCATGGATGCCTTTTTCGGTGAATGCAATGGCTTAGATGCTTTTGAACGCAGTATCTACGACGGTAAACAACACTTCATTCCCCTACCGCCGAAGAGATGGTACGGCATCGAAACACAACCAGAATTACTACAAAAGTACGGCTTAGTAGAAGGTAAAGCACCCGTAGGTGCATATATCAAAGAGTTTGATATTGATACCCTCACCTATAAAATTCCTCCCAACGAAGTCGAAAAACTCAACCCCCAACAACTGCTACTTCTGACAGTGGCCGATCGCGCCCTTAAAGATGCGAAGATTCCAGAAGGGGGTAATGTCGCGGTCATTATCGCCACAGAAACTGAGTTATCAGTTCATCAACTCCAACAACGCTGGGATGCGTCTTGGCAAGTTAAAGATGGACTCAACGCGGCGGAAATTACTCTACCCCAAGACAAAATCGCTCAACTAGAAACCATCGTTAAAGATAGCGTTCACCATCAAGTCGAAATTGGTGAGTATTTAAGCTACATCGCCAACATTATGGCGAGTCGGATTTCTTCTTTGTGGAACTTTACCGGGCCTTCCTTCTCTCTCACGGCTGTAGAAACTTCTGCATTTAAGGCGTTGGAAGTGGCACAAATGCTACTGATGACCGAAGAAGTGGATGCTGTGGTTGTCGGTGCAGTAGATATGGCTGGCGGTGTTGAGAACGTATTAATACGCAGCCAATCAGCTAATATTAATACTGGTGTTAACACTCTGAGCTATGACCAAAAAGCCAACGGTTGGACACCGGGAGAAGGTGCGGGGGTTGTAGTTCTCAAGCGTCATGACCAAGCATTAGAAAATGGCGATCGCATTTATGCTGTAATTGATGCCATTAGTATCGGTCAAACTCACTCAAACCTAGACGGTACAAGCATTAACCAAGCTTGTCAGCAAGCTCTACAAACAGCAGGTATTCAAGCTGAACAAGTGAAATATGTCGAGGTTTGCGGGAGTGGGATTCCCCAGGAAGACGAGGCGGAAATTGCTGGTTTAGTCCAAGCTTATCCACCTGTAGGTGATGGTTTACACTGTGCAATCGGTAGCGTCAAAGCCAATATCGGTCACACTTTCGTGGCTTCGGGTATCGCTAGCTTAATTAAAACGGCTCTGTGTTTGTATTACAGATATATTCCTGGGACTCCTGGCTGGTCTGGGGTGAAGAATCCCCAAGCTTTTGAAGGTAGTCCTTTCTATGTGGCGACGGAATCTAGACCTTGGTTTTTGAGCAAGAATGCTCCCCGACGCTTCGCGGCGGTGAATGGGATAGGTTCTGACGGGACTTATGCTCATGTGATTTTGTCGGAAGAAGTCAAGCAACAAGAGCGTCCAAATACTTATTTACAGCAAACACCTTATTATCTGTTACCTGTAGCTGCTGATGACCGCGCTAGTTTGATGACAGCGTTGGACAGTCTGCAAAAGAGTATTACAGAGAGTGATTCTCTATCTCAGAGTGCTAGCCAAGCTTTTAATACCTATCAACAACAAACCGCCGCACAGTACGCCGTTTCCATTACCGGACGCAACAAAAAAGAAATCCTCCGCGAGATTGAATCAGCACGTAAAGGGATTACTGCTGCTTTTGAAAAGGGTACAGATTGGCAAACACCTGTAGGTAGTTACTTCACCGCTAACCCCTTGGGGAAAAAAGGTGAGTTGGCTTATGTGTATCCGGCGGCGGTGAATTCCTATGTTGGGATTAGTCGTAATATCTTCCGTCTGTTCCCCAAACTGCACGATAACCCTTTCATCAAGAGCCTCTACAAACGTGCGGCTGATGTGGAACGTCGGGTATTTCCGCGCAGTTTGAGTAAATTAACTACTAGACAACTAGAAAAACTAGAGCGGGAATTGCTCGATGATTCTCTAGCAATGTTTGAAGCGGAAATGTCCTTTACCCGACTGCTCACTACAGTCATTCGGGATGATTTTCAAATCAAACCCAAATACGTGTTTGGTTATAGCTTGGGTGAAACCAGCATGATGGTTGCTCAAGGAGTTTGGAGCAATTTTTATGAGGGTAGTAACTCCTTCAACTCCTCAGCTTTATTTGGCGATAGATTATCTGGCCCGAAAAATGCTGTGCGTGAGTATTGGGGATTACCAAAATCTACCTCGGCTTCAGAGGATAATTTGTGGGGTAATTATGTGCTGATGGCGAGTCCTGTACAAGTGCGGGATGCAATCAGAAATGAACCGCGTGTTTATCTGACACAAATTAATACTGCCGAAGAAGTATTAATTGCAGGTGATCCTGCGGCTTGTCAAAGGGTGATTAAAACCATTGGCTGCAATGCTTTCTCTGCTCCCTTCGATCATGTCATTCATTGTCAAGCCATGCGATCGGAGTTTGATGAGCTAGTTAAATTAAATACTTTACCGAGTCAGGAAATACCCGGTATCGTATTTTATTCGGCGGCTGAGTATGAGACTATCACATTAGAAAGTGGTGCGATCGCTCGTAGTATTGCGACAGGGTTATCTCAAGAATTAGATTTTCCCAAATTAGTTAACCGCGTCTACAATGACGGAACCAAAATCTTTATTGAAGCTGGTGCGGGTAGCGTCTGTTCTCGTTGGATAGATAAAATCCTGGAAGATAAAGAACACATCACCGTTTCCCTCAACCGTCGCGGGATGGATGATCATAGTTCCATCGTCAAAGCATTAGGTAAACTCGTTAGTCATCGGGTGAATTTAGACTTATCACCGCTTTACAGTCCGGTAACAAATACCAAGCAAAATAAAGCCATGCTGCGGACTGTGACAGTTGGCGGTGATTCAATTACTGGCAAAATTTTGACAGCAGAAAATCGTCAACTCTTCCAAGATGTAGCGAAGAAAAAGCAGCCAGAACAACCGCTATTTAGTGATTCCCTCACTATCAATTCTCTGAATTTATCTCAGGCTGTGAATAAGATTGAAACTCCGGCTGTAGAAATTCCTACTCTTAAAGTTGAGTCAGCAAAAGATTCCATGAAAACTATCATGGAATACGATTTAAAAACTGAAGAGCAAGTAGAATTTTCTGAGTCTACTGTTTCTGACTCTGCAACGCCTGAAATAGTTCCCGATTTACCTGTAACTGACGAAGAATTTCGCATCATCATCAATATGTTGGAATTAAACAAAGTTCAGTATCAAAAGCTGAATGCAAACAACGCACGCATAACTAAAAATCACACAGATTTCTTAAATTCCAGACAAGATTTTAGTAAACAATTGAGCGAAATCATTCAATTGCAAATGGTCTGCGCCGCAGATTTATTGAGTGAAGAAGCTAAGTAATTAATGTTTGTAGTAAGGACTTCAGTCCTTATCAAGCCAGGACTAAAGTCCTTACTACAAACCAAACATAAATTCATTGCATATCGTGCGAGGGAACGACTGTGACGACCGTGGATACATTTATAAATAGATATGATAATGGACTGGGTTATTCCAGCCATATCTACAATCACAATCTCATCTGGAAAGGTGCTTTAGATTGTGTTGCTTTTGAACAAACAGATATCAAAAATAAATTACTAGCTTTAGATAAACCTTGTTACATTGTCAAGCTTGCAGGGAAAGTAGGCGTAACTAATGATGGTTATTTAGCTCCAGCAGAACACGGTGCAGCCGGACAATTAGAACTGATTACATCAATTCCACCCATCAAAAGCCAGCAACTAGGCGACCCTAGTTTTCTATCATTTTATGGCGTAAAATATGCCTATATGACTGGCGCAATGGCTAGCGGTATTGCTTCCGAAGAAATGGTCATTGCATTAGGTAGAGAGCATATTTTAAGTTCCTTTGGTGCTGGTGGTTTACCGCCTGAAAGAATAGAAACAGCAATTCATAAAATTCAACAAGCTTTACCTCATCAACCTTACGCTTTTAATTTAATTCACAGTCCTAATGATATGGCAGTTGAACGCCAAGCTGTGGATTTATATTTAAAATATGGTGTGAGAATTGTTGAAGCTTCAGCCTTTTTAGACTTAACTCCCAACATTGTTTATTACCGTGTTGCGGGATTAAGTTTAAATGATGCTAACCAAATTGAAATCAAAAATAAAGTCATTGCTAAAATTTCTCGCCGAGAAGTAGCGAGTAAATTTATGCAGCCAGCACCACCTAAAATGCTGCAAGAATTGCTGCAACAAGGTTTAATTACTGAGTTGCAAGCTAAACTGGCGGCGAAAGTACCAATGGCTGATGATATTACTGTAGAAGCTGATTCTGGTGGACATACTGATAATCGTCCCTTGGTTTGTTTACTCCCTTCACTAATTGCTTTAAGGGATGAAATTCAAGCTCAATATAATTATTCTCACCCCATTAGAATTGGTGCAGCCGGTGGAATTGCTACCCCAGAATCAGCTTTAGCAGCTTTTATGATGGGTGCGGCTTATGTAGTTACTGGTTCAGTCAATCAAGCCTGTGTTGAATCTGGTGCTTGTGAGCATACCAAAAAACTATTAGCACAAGCAGAAATGGCTGATGTCACTATGGCTCCCGCCGGCGATATGTTTGAAATGGGTGTGAAGGTACAAGTGCTGAAACGGGGTACGATGTTCCCCATGCGCGCACAAAAATTGTATGAATTGTACCGCACTTATAACTCCATTGAAGAAATTCCTTTAGCAGAAAGGGGAGAGTTAGAAAACAAGTTTCCGTAAAACTATTGCTGAGGCTTGGGAAGGAACGGCTGCTTATTTATCACAAAAAAATCCAGAGAAATTAGGCAAAGCAGTTAACAATCTAAACTCAAAATGGCTGTAATCTTTAGATGGTATTTAGGATTATCTCTCGTTGGCCTACCACTGGTGAAAAAGGTAGAGAAGTAGATTATCAAATTGGTGCGGCCCAGCAATGGGAAGTTTAATGACTGGGTGCGGGGTTCTTATTTAGAGGAAGCGCATAATCGTCATGTTGTTGATGTTGCTAATCACATCATGAAGG
>NZ_PJIZ01000030.1 GCF_021596505.1 Nostoc sp. CMAA1605
GATTGAGCCAGTGGAGGTATAACGGACTGCATTACCCAGCAGGTTGACTAAAATCTGTTCAGTGCGATCGATATCGGCTAACACAAGCGGTAATTGAGTGGGTAATTCTGAAGCAATTACCGGGCCATCTTCCATTAACTGATCGGTAAATCTCTCTACCAATGACTCCAATAAAGGATATAAATCCACAGATTGAATATTAATTGGCAAATAACCAGCTTCCGCCTTAGAAAGCTCTTGCAAATCATTGACCAAACGCTCTAAACGTCTAGTTTCCCTCACTAAACGCCGATAAACCTCTGGGGACGCGTCCATTGCTCCATCCGCCAATTCTTCCAAGTAACCGCGTACCACAGTTAACGGTGTCCGTAGTTCATGAGTCATATCACCAATTAATTCTCGTCGCCGTATTTCTACCCCCTCCAAACTATCAGCCATACGATTAAAACTAGTACCCAGTCGATTAAGTTCAGGAATGTCAGATAAAGGTAATCGTGCTTCCAAATGACCAGCCGCAAATTGTTGGGTAATTTGTTCCATCTCCGTTAATCGCTGCATAATGCGCTGAGAAACCCAATAACTCAAACCTCCCGCCGCACTACCACCCACCAACACCGACCATAAAGTGCTACGTCGCCAAGCAATTTCAAACCCCTGCACTAACTCCGTGCGACTATGAAAGATATTAAATCCCCTACTTTCTAATCTTTCTAAATGCAGAATAAAAAACCGAGGGGAAGAAACCTTACTAATAATCACAAGACTAATTAACCCCACTATCATCACCACCAAGTGGGAAACAAACAAGCGCGATGCTAAAGGTAAAGATTTCATGCAGTTAAAACTGACTCATAACTAATAAATAAAAGAGTGCTGAGTGCTGAGTAACGAGTGCTGAGTGCTGAGTGCTGAGTAAAAAGTAAGATTAATTGCACCGGCTAAACGCCGCGCTACCACTAACAGCACTACTGACTAATGACTATTGACTAATGACTATTGACTACTGACAGTATCTTCAAACTTATAACCAACTCCAACCACAGTTTTAATAAAAGTAGGATTAGCCGGATCTGGTTCAATTTTTTTCCTCAACCGCGCCACATGAGTATCTACAACCCTTTCATCACCAAAAAAATTATCTCCCCACAGTTTGTCAATTAGCTGAGTACGATTCCAAACTCTACCAGGATTACTGACAAAGGTGCTTAATAAATTAAATTCTAGAGTCGTTAAATCCAGCGTCTCCGGTGCTTCGGGATTCATTTGGCGGCTGGCTGTGCGTTGGTCTACATCTACGATAAAGTGTTGGGTACGATTGACTTGGCTTTGTCCCCCTTGACGCAAACTCCGCCTTAGCAAAGCCCTGACTCTAGCTACTAACTCTCTAGGGCTAAAGGGTTTCACCATATAGTCATCAGCCCCTGTAGATAAACCAATTACCCTGTCTATTTCTTCCCCCTTAGCTGTCAGCATCAAAATATAAGGGTCTTTTGCACCAGGTTTTTGACGAATTCTCGCGCACACTTCCAAACCATCCAAGCCAGGAATCATTAAATCTAAGATAATTAAATCTGGCGGTTGTTCTTGAAATAGGCGCAAAGCATTGATTCCATCCCGACTAGTACGACAGGTAAATCCCTCTTTTTCTAGGGAATGTTGGATTAACTGAGCAATTTCTGATTCATCCTCAACAATTAAAATATCCATTTTGTTAAAATACGCAGACTTATGGCTTGGCTTGTTATTCTACTACAGTCAATGTTGATAGTTCTCATAGTAATTAATTTAACACTACAAAAAAGTTAAATCCCCAACTTCTAAAATAGGTCAGGGATATGGACATCGTAAATTCCCACAGAGTCTTGAGGATGAATAGATAGTTAACAGTCAACAGTTAACTGCTAACAATATTTGATGGTTCTACAAACTGGAATGAGACATAGTCCGATAGCTATACCCCAAATGGGAATCCTTTTGAATATGGTGTTTAATGCTATCGAGGTCTACAAAATAATCAGCCACATCGATTAAACAGTCGTTAGTCATGGTTCGCAAACTAACTACTTCTACTCGCACACCTGTACTAGTAACTGCATTCACAGCATAAGCTAAATCGCCATCTCCACTCACTAAAACCGCAGTATCGTAGTAGGGAGCTAGAGTAATCATATCAACGGCAATTTCTACGTTTAAATTAGGTTTTTTGGTGTTATCTGTCACCTGAATTTCCTTGGTGACAACACGATAACCATTACGCCGCATCCAAAATAGAAAACCCTGTTGTTTGTCGTTGTTGCGAGGACGATTAGTAGTTGGTCTGGAAATGTCAATTCCGGTGTAAAAAAATGCTCGCAATAACCGTGAACCGGCGGTTAAACGACAGAGTAATTTGAGATAGTCGATTTCAATACCAAGTTGTAAAGCTGCATTAAATAGATTAATTCCATCAATAAAAATCGCAACTCGACCACGATTGGAATCATTGGTAGCAGCAAAATCAGTTCTAGGTTCTCGCTGTCTAGACGATTCGGTTTTATTACCATTTTTTATCTGCACTTTACCTGATAAATTCGGCTCTTCGGACAGGGGTTTATATGTATTTATTGCTTTGGTAAAACTAGTGTTAGTCATTGATTCCTCTGGATGTTAAATCTCGCAAGGCTTTGGGATAATTGACAAGAGATTGTCTGCACTGGGTAACTAGCCAGGCAAAAAAAATATGCAGTTGCTTGACACAAATACACTCAAAACTTTGTGCAATGTTGAGATTCCAAAGTTAGATGAGCAAGAGTGTTTAGCTCTTGTTCAAGCAATGTTTACGAGATATCCCCCCAGCCAATATGCTGCTACTTCCTACCACCACAGCACATCAACTTGCTACAGGAGCAATTGGGCGAAAGCAACTTACATTCATGGTTTTGCTAAGAAACCATTTGCATCTTCATTCTTATTGTAACCCCGTCTTTAAAATTTCTTACATTAAGGCAATATTTATATATTGATATGTTGATTTGCTGCAAAAATTATTATTAGTTAACATTTACCAACAAAAGTATTGATTAGATAGTTAATTAATTTTGTTATGATAATTTAATATTGTTATGGATAAGTAATTATGTGGATATTTTAGATCATTTATAGGAATTTAGAAACGCTATAGATAATAGATAATGTAGTGATTAATGATACAGGTCAAAATAATATAATTCAGTTCGTAGTAAGGACTTTAGTCCTGCCTAAAAAACTCAGGTTTTCACTGACTATAAACCTTAAATTATTTCACCTGTTCTAGATTGAAAAGTGGGTGTAAGGGTATAAGGAGAAGACTTTTCTATTGTATAGTACCTTTGATTACGGAAAAATGTAACCTGTACTATCTCCAAAGATAGAGGGAATGTATTTTACAGAACAGATAAATTAGTAACTAGACTAGTCCACAATTAAATGTCTTTGATCATTGCCTCCTCAAGTGTCTAAATTGGAGGTAATTTTTTTGTGGAGAGAGAATTTGAGTTTGAGAAAAAAAATACCCTTGGTAGTTAGCCAAGGGATTCTGCAAGTCGGTATTGTCGCACAAAGACATTCGCGAGTATCACAATACCAACCTCAAAAGTATGATATGTGCCAAAATGCCAAAACTACAGATCCTTTCTTTTGCCTAGTCTTTGCTTCAGTAGTGCTGAGTTCTGAGTTCTGAGTGCTGAGTGCAACCCCATAGCGAAGCGCGGCGTTTAGCCGATGCAATTAATCTTACTTTTTACTCAGCACGCTGCTCAACGCCCCGCTTCCGCTAACAGCACTCGTTACTCAGCACTCTTTTATCAGATGGTGTAGATGACACCGCGATACTTTAGTTGGCGGGGGGAGTAAGTTTGAGGTTTTGCTACAGGAGTGGGAATATTTATTTTCACACCGCGATAGATACCTGTGCTGTAGCTTGCAGTTGCTTTAACATCTGTAGGGTTAACTTCATACCTAACAGCGCGATAAGTTAGTTGCATGGCTAGTTAATATTTACTGAGAGTTTGAAGAGTAAAAATTAGTGATATTTAAAAGCCAAGTATTTCCACTACTTAACTTTTAATACACAGTAATTGCTCCCTGGAAAATTGGGTGTTACATCTAGTCGGGATGAATTTAGATCAGCAAAAAAGGAATGTAGGGGAAGTCAGGAGAAAAATTTCATCAAGCTGTGCATCATCTCTAAATTCAGCAACACTATTTTTCTATATATATAGAAAAATATAATTTAATTATAGCTACAAATACTCAGACTTCATGCTTAAGAAAATATAGCGATCGCCTCTTGAACACCATCAATTGAGTTCAGCACACAAAATATCGTCTTCTGAAGTGCAACCTTGCTTTATTAAACTCAACATTTTTTTAGAAACTCAACAATTTGACGTTAACTGTCCAAATACGGATTAAAAACTGAAAAAACTGGGTTACAAAAGATATAGATTGATGGCATAGGGGCGAAAATATGAGTGAAACTCCAACCCATTTACCGGTAAATACATGGATTCCGGTTTCTTGGCAAGAATACTTACAAACACTAGCAGAATTACTTAATGTTGAGGAGAAACATTATTACTACAAAGGACATATGAGGCTAGAAATGCCACCAGTTTTTTCTGATCACGCTCAAGACTACATGACTATTATATTTGGTATTAGTTTATTTACTACACTCAAAGGTATTTCAGCTACGGGTTTAGACCATACTACCTTTCGCAAACCAAAATTAGAAGATTGTCAGCCAGATGTAGCTTACTACTTTCAAAAACACCCTCAATCTGTTCCTAGTGGGACAAAAATTGTTAATTTAAATCGCTACCCTGCACCGGATTTAGTGATTGAAATTGCTAAATCTTCGCTGTTAGATGACTTAGGGACAAAACGCTCTCTTTACGAAGATTTAGGTGTGCCTGAATACTGGGTAGTAGATGTGCAGAATACCCAAATTATCCCTTATGTTATGGGAGATAAGGGTAGTAAACGTGTTCACGAATCAAAGGTGTTACCTGGACTAGTAATGGGTATTTTAGAACAAGCTTTACGTCGTAGTCGGGAAACAAACCAATCTGCAATAGGTGCTGATTTATTAAGCTATCTTTAAATTCAGTGTCTGATTGGTTTGAGGAATTTGTTAGGGTTGACTCATTTGTAAAAATTGGTTGGCGCGTAGCTATGGATATTTTTTGATTATACAGCCTTAGATTTGACATCACTTCTTCACTCGGCTGAAGTCGTTTAGCCTCTGATAAGATGTTAGTATCTAGTAAATATTTTAGACTCATAAATTGATTTCTCTCCCGGTGATTTATCCCGTAAATGCTCAAATACGTCATCATCGATACTCTCTAAATCAACTCTTTGTCTAAAATTTTGTAAGGCTGACCAGAAGTCATTAATTTGTGTATTTTCTCTGATCACTGATTGTTTATCAGATATAGATAATGATTTTTGCACTGATAATTTATATTTGAGAAATTGAATAAAATCTAAAACCTCTTGTTGTTTATTTGTGGGTAATTCTCGTAAGGTTTCTAAAACGGTTTGTTCGATGTTCATAGCTTTACCTCTGCTATATGAGATGCAATTCTATTCTAAAGTATCAAGAATAATCATGATTCAAAATTAGGTATGGGGCGTATAGCTTCTCGTTGGATTTCTGATATTTCAAATTCTCCCAAATGAGCGAAGCGTTTTTCTAGCATCGTAACAATGTTGATGGGATGTTGTTGATTTTCTGTTAAAGCAATACGCAAAATTTCTTTGATTTCTGCTTCTACAGAACGACCATTTTTTTCTGCTTGTTGTTGCAGGATATTTTTGATGTTTTCATCTAGGTTAGAAATAGTGACACTGTTCATGATAAATTGATAAATTTTTGATATTTAAGAATATTATATCAATTGCATAAGTTCTGCCGTGATTGGTTGGATAGAAATTTGAGAATGTGTAGGGGTGCGTGCGATCGCTTAATTTTATTTGCGATGCTATTAATGCTAAATTCATCACTGATAATATTTAAATATCTCTAATGTTGACGCTGCAATACAGCTTTGATGTGGTTAAACCTGTGTTTATACTTATGGATTTGGCTGGTATATATGGGAACTCTAAATCAGAAACCCATACTGGAGATTCAAGTCTATGGCCAGAAGCCCTGTAAGTGCAACGCTGAGTGCAACAGATAAGGATGCTTTATTGCAAGCAATCGCTACAATTAAAGAAAAGCTACCATTTTTAGTTGATTTGAGTAACGAGGAGCGCAAAGCTTTACCCAAGATGGGAGATAAGAGCCGCGCCTTTGTTAGCAAAGCGTTAGAGGTAGCGACACAAAACCCAGATTTTTTACCACGTTCTTTTGATTTGGAAGAAATGCGAAAGGATGTGCAATTATTTGAAGCGTTGTATCCATTGTTGCTGGCGTTGACTCAGTTGCAAGAATTGGTTGATGATACTTCTCTGGCGGTGGGTAGTGAAGCTTATGCAGCCGCGTTGCAGGTATATAACTATGCTAAAGCCAGTGGACAAACGGGAGGATTAGACGCTGTAGTTGGGCAGATGGGGCAAAGGTTTGCGCGTAAATCTCGGAAAGCCAAGCCTGAAGCAGCAGTGTTGTAGAAATTTACTCCACATCTGCACCGTTGAAGGCGAAGTGTGAGGTTCAGAACTCGAATGTTGAAGTAAAAAGCTCGATGTTCCGAGTTCTGAAGCTGAAGTTTCGAGTAAAAAGCTCGGCGTTCCGAGTTCTGAAGCTGAAATTTCGAGTAAAAAGCTTGGCGTTCCGAGTTCTGAAGACGAAATTTCGAGTTCAAAGGTTGAAAGTGAAAAGTGAAGTTAAGCAGGCGATCGCATAAAAATATTATCTTGGAATCCAATCCGTCATAACACATCATTACAAGTTTAGCTAAGTTAATATAGTAAAAATATTTTCTGTCTACTCTCAGTAAAAATGCCAAGTCAAGATTACGGATGGAAACGATTTTGGTGTCCTCGGTCAAAACCAATAAATTTGTCTTGTGGCGGTTATCTGTGTGACCCCGAAGCTAAGTGGGGACATATCTATAATCCAGACCTCGTGAATTTTGAAGCTATATCAGCCTTACCATGTTTAGCACTACTAGGTGAGCCAGGAATTGGCAAAACCCGTGCTTTAGAAACAGAGCAAAAAAAAATTATCAGTAAAATTCAACAACAAGGTGGTCAGGTACTTGCTTTAGATATCCGTTCCATTAGAGACGAAAACAGACTAGTTAATAAAATCTTTAACAGTCCAAAATTTAATGAATGGTTACAAGGTAATCATCAATTACATATTTTTGTAGACAGCTTTGATGAGTGTTTATTACGTATAGATATATTAGCAACACTCTTGCTTGATGAACTTAAAGATTATCGTGATGAAATTAACCGATTAAATCTGCGTATTGCCTGCCGAACGGCAGTTTGGCCAGATATTTTAGAGGAAGGACTAAAAGAAATTTGGGGTAAAGATAATGTAGGAATTTATAAACTAGCTCCGCTTCGCCGTGTCGATGTTAGTCAAGCAGCAAAAATTGCTGATATCCAAGATACTGAAGCATTTCTAGAAGAAATTAATAAAAAAAATGTTGTACCTTTGGCTATCAAGCCTATTACATTAAAATTCCTTATCAATACTTATCATGATCACGGTGAGAAATTTCCTGATAATCAAAGGCTACATGAACTTTATTTTAAAGGATGTCTCTGGCTTTGTGAAGAACGAAATCCAAGCCGTGTTTCATCAAAACTAATAGGGAAATTTGATAGGCAACAGCGTTTAATTGTTGCTGCTAGGATTGCAGCTATTACAATCTTTGGCAAGAAATCTGCTATTTGGACTGGTATAGACTGGGGTGATGTTCCAGATGATGATGTGCTAAGAGAGAAGATATGTCACGGAACAGAAAATGTTGAGGGTAGAGACTTTGAAATTACTCAAGAAACTGTTGACGAAGTTTTAGACACTGGTTTATTCTCATCTCGTGGGGAATTAAACCGTATAGGATGGGCGCATCAAACTTACGCTGAGTTTCTAGCGGCATGGTATCTCAAAGAACGTCAAATAAAATTACCTCAAATACTCAAACTTATAGTTCATCCTGATGATCCTGAAAATAGGATTATTCCTCAGTTGTATGAAACAGTGGCTTGGCTAGCTAGTCTCTTACCTGAAGTATTTCAGGAAGTTATGAAGACTGATCCTCATGTACTATTGCAAAGTGATGTTGCAACTGCTAGTGATAATGATAAAGCTGCTCTAGTTGAATCTCTTCTGAAACTACACAATGAGGAAAAATTAACTTATCAATATAATACTTGGCTATACCAAAATCTAGATCATCCAAAATTACCTGAGCAGCTTCAACTTTATATTTGTGATGAAACAAAAAGTATTAATGCACGGAACGTAGCAATAGATATTGCAAACGCTTGTAGTGTCAAAGGTGTACAGGAGTATCTTGCTAATGTTGCACTTGATCCTCAGCAACATTCTTGGATTCGCACCAATGCAGCAGAGGTTGTATGCAATCTTGGTGATGAGAAAACCAAAGCCAGATTAAAACCTTTAGCAGTTGCTCAAATTCAAGATGATGTAGAGGAACAGCTAAAAGGTTGTGGACTCCGAGCAGTTTGGCCAGGCAACATCACAGCACAAGAACTGTTTGATACATTAATACAACCAGTATCTACATCAATTGGTGGGAGATATCAGGACTTTATAGCAAGAGAGCTTGGACAATATCTTCAAATCTCAGATTTACCACTAGCTTTAAATTGGCTAAAAAAACAAGTTACTAGGCACAACCTGCGTTATCCGTTTGGAGAGTTATCAGATGCAATTATGTTGAAAGCCTGGGAGCATCTGGATGAACCAGAAGTAATGCAGGCATTTGCTAGAGTTGCTGTTTTACGGTTGAAAAATCACGATGTAATTGTTGACGATGATCCATATAAAACAATATCTTTTAGCAAGGTTTTAAAAAATGATGTTCAAAAGCGTCATCAACTTGTAGAGTCCATTATCCCCATAATTCCAGAATTAGACAAAGAGCCTTTATGGTTAATTGGGTACAGAACAGCAATAGTTTTTGAGGAGGATTTTCAATGGTTAATTGAATGTCTTCAAAAATCAGAAAATGAACATCATCAAAAAATTTGGGCAAAATTGCTTCGGTGGAATTTTAGACGAACTGAAGTGGGATTTGAGCATCTAGATGCTGTGCTGACAGCAAGCCAGACTAATTTAATTCTTAGAAAAGAGTTTGAGTCGCTTGTAGAACCAATTGATTTATGCTCACCAAGAGCGCAGCAGGAACAGGAAAGATATCTGGAACAGCAGCAATGGATAAATGAAGATGAGAAAAAACCTATTTTAGAACCTCCACTAAAGGAAAGATTGCTGGAAATTTTGAATCAAATTGAGGCTGGACAGTCTCATCTTTGGTATTCCTTATGTTTTGAATTAAGTCCTGAATCTTATAGTAATCCTGATAGTTTTCTATTAAAATCTAATTTGGTCAGTCTTCCTGGTTGGATTGCAGTAGAGGATTCAACCAAAGAAAGAATTATACAGGCTGCAAGGCTATATTTGACTCATGGTGAGCCAGACAATCAAGCTTGGTTAGGTACAAATAATTTTCGCTACTCTGCATTATTAGGTTATCAAGCATTACTTTTGTTGCAACAACAAGCACCAGCTTTGATTTCTTCTCTCTCTGCTGATGAATGGCAAAAGTGGACAGCAATAATTCTTGCATATCGCTACTGGGGAAGAACTGAAGACCAAGAGCATTACCAAGAATTAATCAAACAAGCTTATCAAAATGCTCCTAATGAATTTATTAAAGTCTTAATAAAATTAATAGAAAAAGATAACCGAGAACATGGTGATGTATACATTAAGAGCCTAATAATAAACTGTTGGGACAAAAAGATAGCTCAAGCAATATTCGATAAAGTTCAAGATAAAGAATTAACTAATAAGAGTATAGGAAATTTACTAGACGATTTGCTTAAATATGGATTTACTGAAGCTAAAGCATTTGCAGAATCTTTGATTGCTTTACCTATTAATAACAGTGGTGAGGACAGAGCAAAAGCCATTGCAGCAGCTTGTTCACTTTTACTCTATGCAGAAGATGCAGGTTGGTCAGTGGTTTGGTCTGCTATTCAGGAAGATACGGCATTTGGGCGAGAAGTTCTTGAAAAGATAACATTCTCATTTGAATATAGTGGGAGTTTAGAACAGCGTTTACCTGAAAAACACATAGCAGACTTATATATCTTTCTTGCCAAACAATATCCTGATTCAGATAGCAAAAAACAAAACATTACTGAAAATGAGAAAGTAGTGGGTATTGAGGCGTACACAGTAACACCACAACATAGCATTAAAACATGGAGAAACTATATTCCACAGCGTATACAAGAACGTGGTACTCCTCAAGCGTGTGAAGCACTTCGCAAAATTATCTGTGAACTTCCAGAATTAAAAGATAAATTGCAATGGAGGCTACTAGAGGCTGAGACTTTAGCTCGTCGCCAAACATGGCAACCTTTTAAACTAGAGGAAATTCTCCAAATTGTAAGTCAAAAAAAGGTATCTCCTATGAAAACAATACTATTTCTGGCAGCAAATCCTAAAAATTCTACTCCGTTGCGTCTGGATGAGGAGGTGCGAGAAATTCATGAGAGTTTACGTCGATCTAATAAGCGTGACCAATTTAATAAACTAGAGCAAAGATGGGCTGTTCGGACTAGTGATTTGCGCCGGGCTTTATTAGATACTGAACCACAAATAGTCCATTTCTGCGGACATGGCTCTGGCAATCAAGGATTAGTAATAGAAGATGAGAACGGGCAATCAAAGTTGTTGAGTACAGAAGCTCTAGCAAAAACGTTTAAACTCTGTGCTGAACACGTCGAATGTGTTCTCCTTAATGCTTGCTATTCTGAAGTGCAAGCAGAGGTAATAGTCGAACATATTGACTATGTAATTGGGATGAGTGATGCAATTGGAGATACAGCTGCAATTGAATTTGCTACGGGATTTTATGATGCTCTTGGAGCAGGAAAGTCTATTGAAACTGCTTATGAATGGGGTTGTACTGCAATTCAGTCAGAGAATCTGCCAGATTATTTGAAACCAAAATTAAAGAAGAAAAAATAGCTTAATAATTTTCTGCTAATAAAAGCTCGCTTTCCTAGCACCATCATTCAACTTCAGAACTCAAAAGTTGCACTTCAAAACACGAACTTCCGATTTTAGAACAGTAACATCCAAGCAAAAAGCTCGAAACTTCGCCTTCCGAACTCCAAGTTTTACCTTCAGAACAGCAACGTTGAGCCTCTGAACTCGACATTTTGACCTCAAAACCCGAAACTTCCCTTTCCGAACTCAAATTTTGGACTTCAGATGTCAAAGTACCGCGTAAAAATTGATAATTTGAGTTACAAGAGATATTAAATAAACATTGATGGTTTTAAATTTTGTTTTCTCTACTTGTCTCTACTCAAACTCACCAACAACCGCGCCACAGCTTGCACTGTTCTCCGCGATGATACATCCTCACCTCGTTGTAATCTATGAACTGTACCGCGTAAAATCGGCGATTCTGACTCAACAACGTCATTATTCCCAAAATAATCGCTAAAAACGATCGCAATAACTTCTAAACTCAACTCATCACAAAACTTTACCCAAGGCTCAATCTCAGCCTCATCTTTGACTAAAATCACCGCATGGGTAGCCTCTTTCATAATCAAGCGGTTCGCGTCGGAGATTCTTCCCCCAATATCAAAGACGAATATGGGAGTATTCACACCTCGAACTTCCTGCGCCTTCAGTTTGGCGAACTCTGGACTAAATCCTGCTTTGTAACGTGCTTTCAACTCGGCGGCTAAATCAGGATCACGTCTGGCGGTTTCGCTGTACCATGAACCATCGCCATCAGGACAGCCGGAAATAAAGTATGATTCTGGTGCGTCGGGAATCTGCAATAGTGCTTGTTTTAATCCCTCCCGAAAGCAAGTCTTTCCAGTATTCGCAAAACCACACAACACAACTTTGAGGTTAGTTTGCGCTTGCGACTCTCGCACCACATCCAGAATATCCCCGACTTGATATTGGGGATGTCTGCTGATGGTGATGACATATCTATCTATTCCTGGTGCGCCGATTTTGGGATCTAATAGGGCGATCGCCTGATACAATTTCCCTAACTTATCTGCTAATACCTGACTAACTAATACTGAAACTCGGCCATTGATTTTGATGAGTTCACCACCGGATAATTCTCCTGTAGCCATCATCTCATCTAACTTTGCCGCCACATCACGGACAATGCGATCGCCTGTAGCTAGCGTACTACCAAATCCTACCTTGAGGACATCACCCTGTAACTTGATATAGTAGGTACTCATTATGTAATTAATGACAAAGCATTGATTCTGGCTTGTACCAAATAAACCTTTGATTACCAAACTTTAATCAATCAAATCTCCCAATTTATACGCGGGATTATGTGTAATAGAAACCACGTATTTAGCTAATTTGGGATCATAAAAAGCTACTGCACCGTAGATATGAGCCAATTTATGTGCTAACACAAAAGCTACAGGTATAGATATCGGCCCGTTAATTTTCAGTAATTGACCCCCAACTAATTCGCCGGATGTCGTCATCTCCTCTAACCTTGCAGCCGCATCGCGCACAATTTGGTCATTTTGGGCAGGTTCGCCAAAGCCAATCCGTAAAATACCGTCTTTTAACTCGATTTTGTAAGAACTCATGGTGTTTTCTCCAATCATGGATACATCATACACCCTGCTGGAAGAAGCCACTTCCAAAGTGTCGTATGCTGTAGGAGGCAGGGAGACAAGGGAGACAAGGAAGAAATATTGACCCCAATTCCCCATACCCAAT
Organism: Nostoc sp. CMAA1605; assembly: GCF_021596505.1. Classification (GTDB taxonomy): domain Bacteria; phylum Cyanobacteriota; class Cyanobacteriia; order Cyanobacteriales; family Nostocaceae; genus Trichormus. The sequence continues at coordinate 12,965 of NZ_PJIZ01000030.1, forward strand.
TCCCCATGCCCCATGCCCAATTCCCTAAAAACAGTGTCTGAACAAATTTTTACTGATGTCCCACAAGTTGAATTATTACAATGGTTAGCGCGGGGTTCGCTCAAGCAAAATTTACCGCGTGCATTGCGTTTGTGGGTGTGGTTGCATTCTCTGTACGGTGATTCTCAAGACCGTATTCTTTTAGATGATGGTTTTACTATGGCTCAGTGGCGTGATACTTTTTTTACTCTCACTCATCCCAAAGGGGAAACTGTACCGCCACTACATAACCGTAGCTGCCCTTGTGCTAAAACGACGGCGGAATGGTTATTTAACCAAAAAACCGGACTGGAGCGATCGCAGTGGTTAGCATCCGTACAAGCACATACACCCATCCCTGATTTAGAGAAACTTTTAGAACAACGCTTGTTTGGGGTGACGCGTCGCAGTCTGCAAGCTGATTTAGATATCTTGGCTGAATTGGGGTGGTTGGAGAAACACCAACAAAAATATTACCGCGTCAAGTATTTCCCGGCGCGCCCGATGACTACCAAATTACACGCCCATGAATTAAATTTTCTCAATCAAGAGGACTTAGTGGCGATCGCACAAAATCTTTCGCAAGAAATCTGTGGTGTACGGCGGTTTTTCTTTAAGTTAGATTTTGTAGTCACAGCGACAGATGAGATAGAAAATTGGCAACATGAGTTACAAAACCTCTGGGCAAAAACACCAGTACCTCCTATTCAAATAACTTACAATAGTGCAAGATTAAAAAACATTTTTCTCTGCACAGTTTATCCAGTGTGTATTTATTATGTCCAGCGTGCCGTTTATCTGTGCGCTTTTGGGGAAAGTCCTGATTTAAAGACGGATTGGTATAACTTCCGCCTCGACAGAATTGAAGATATCAACCCCATTGAATGGACACACCGCGACATCCCTAAAAATCTCATCCAACGCTACCACCAACGCAATTTACCCACCCCAGATGAAATTGAAATGCAAATGTCTTTAGCTTGGGGGTTTGATTTTTATTTACAGTCTCGCTTGATGCTGCTACGCTTTGACCGAGATTATCACGATCGCTATATTCGCCGCACCTTTCGCCATGATACATTTAAAGCGATCGCTTATGCCCAAGCTAAAAATCTCATCAAAAAACTTACACCCAATCCAGAACAACAAGAGCAATTATTAAAAATTCTGGCTCATCGTTCCCCTGATGATGCTTACTACCGTGTACAGTATCGACATGGTGATCACAATGTTATTATGCGGTTGCGTGCATGGCGACCAAGAGTAGAAGTTTTTCTCCCTTGGGATATGCGACAAAGTATTGCTAGAGATGTGGCTAGAGAATTTCAACTTTACAATTCGTAATTGAATTTATCACCTGTATTCTGTATATTTTCTGTGATTCTCACCACAAGTAAATTCATTACATGAAACTCAAGCCTTATATCTGGATAGCTGGTTTAACTATCACTACTGTCGGTGTTGTTTTACCTGGAAACTCACAGCAAATAACCCCCGCTAATACTTTATTTCAAACATCTACAATTAGTGCTTTAGCCGCAGGTGTTTATGACGGAGATACTAATTTTCAAGAATTAAAAAAACATGGTGATTTTGGCTTGGGAACAGTCAACGCTTTAGATGGAGAGATGATTGGCTTAGATGGTAAATTTTATCAAATCAAATCTAATGGTGTTACTTCTCTCATCCCAGATCAGATGAAAAGTCCTTTTGCCGTAGTAACTTTTTTTAAACCCCAAACTACAATTCGCTTACCAGGACAAATGACTTATCAGCAAATGCAGCAATCTCTAGACCAAAAAATCACTACAAAAAATTATCCTTACGCGCTGCGAATACAAGGGAATTTTCCTTATCTCAAAGTGCGGAGCGTACCCAAACAAAAACCGCCTTATCCACCTTTAGTAAATGCTGTCAAAGCCCAAACTATTTTTGAGTTAAAAAACGTTAATGGAACTTTAGTTGGCTTCCGTCTACCTGCTTATATGTCAGGAGTAAATGTTAGCGGATATCACTTTCATTTTATCACTAAAGATAAAAAAACTGGTGGTCATTTATTAGATGGTCAGTTGCAAAACCTACAAATAGAAATTAGTAAAATGTCTAATGTTGCCATCAATTTACCTAAAAATCCTGGATTTGCCCAAGGTGATTTAGGAGATGGTAGAGCAGTTGAAATCAATCAAGTTGAACGTTAGTTTTTCGCTTTAATTAAAAATCAAATATTTTTCCTGATGACTCAAAATTGAGTTGAATACTGACTTTACAGTGAATCTATATGCTTAATTTATGGAAATGCCCCAGCGCGTATCAATTCGCTATAAGGATAAACCTTACACTACTAGTGAGATACGTTTAAAAACTTTTCGTCTTGGCTTACAAATTTGGGATGAACAAACTAAACCCAGAAAAACAGAGTTGTATGAGTTCATTTTATCTTGCTTGAAGCAAATCGACCGCCAGGATCGATTTATGATATCTCTGCTATTTGTTGAGTTAGCCGACTTAATTCGCGACACAGCTTTAGAACGGAACATGAAAGAGGATTTGATTAAAACAGCATTTCGAGAATTTGCTTGTGCTGTAGCAGATTTTGAAGATATTGCTAAATAGGGGACTGGGGACACTTCGACAAGCTCAGTGCATCGCTGGGGACTGGGGATTAGGAAAAATTTTTCGGCGTTGCTAAATCAAAGTATGAAATGCAAAAATTATCCTTGTTTTTCTTTGCACCTTTGCGCCTTTGCGCCTTTGCGTGAGCCAATTCATATTCTCAATCAGCAACGCCAATCTATCTTTGTTACTGAGTAAAATTATGCTTTGAACCTAGCACTATTTTGTAAAATCTTCAGAAGGATTTGTATGGTGCTAAAAAGGTATATTTATGGATTTGCAACTCAGTGATAAAGTGGTACTAGTCACGGCAGCCAGTAAAGGTTTAGGTAAAGCTACGGCGTGGCAATTTGCGCGTGAGGGTGCGAAAGTTGTCATTTGTGCGCGTAGTGAATTAATCAATCAGGTTGCACAGGAAATAACCAGCGAAACTAATGCAGAGGTGTTAGGTTTACGTGCAGATGTGACGCAGCAAGCAGATATTGAACGAGTCATTAATGCTACTATTGAAAAATTCGGGGGCTTAGATATCCTGGTGACTAATGCGGGTGGCCCGCCTGCGGGGACTTTTGCTGATACTGATTTAGCAATGTGGGAAGCAGCAGTAAATTTAATGTTGCTAAGTGCAGTCCGCCTAATTAAATGTGCTTTACCTTACCTTAAACAATCTGCAAATCCTGCTATTTTGACTATTACTTCCACCTCCACCAAACAACCAGTACAAAATCTTGTGTTGTCGAATTCTATTAGGTTAGGGGTAATTGGATTAACTAAAACTTTATCTCAAGAATTAGGTAGCGATCGCATCCGTGTCAACAGTATTTTACCAGGATGGACATACACAGAAAGAGTAGATGAATTAATTAACGCTCGTATGGCTAAAACTGGTCAAACAAAAGCCGCAGAAATCGCTCAAATCAACGCCAATATACCTTTAGGACGTATGGGTACACCAGAAGAATTTGCCAATGTTGCGGTTTTTCTCTGCTCACCTGCGGCTTCTTTTGTTAATGGAGTCATGCTACAGGTTGACGGCGGACTGCATAGCGGCACATTTTAAAACAAAACAATGTGAGAGACTTGCTACACCAAGTCTCTCACATTCGTCAATATCAAAGCTGCTGCACGTTCCCAAAGCAACATTTATCAATCAACAGTTAACAGTTAAAAGTCAACCATTAGAACCAGAAGAATTTATACCAATTCTCCAAAATTAGGCAAAAGATGCAAAGCTTTAAACCCAGATAATATCTGAATTTCTGAATTGCGGTAGCGTTCGCGTCTCGTAGAGAAACAGGGCGTTAACCCATTGCAAATTGCGAATTGCAAATTGCGTTAGCGTAGCGGGACGTTAGTCCATTGCGAATTGGTATTACTTATTCTTTTTTGTGTTCTTGTGGCTCTGTCTTCCCGCTTCGGCGTGTTGTTCACTTGTTCCGCCACGGGTTTTAGTTTCCTCTCCACTATCTTCACTAGCTTCGCTATCTTCAGTTTCTTCCTCATCTTTTTTCTTGCGTCCACCACCGTGAGAGTGTTTACCACCTTCACGACCGATTTCAGCCATGTGTTCTCTGTCTTGGCTGACAGTTTCGCCACCTTTGCGTCCGGCTTCTCGCGCTTCTTCAGGGGTAAATTCGTGAGCAGTTCCCTTTTCGTGAGCAGCGTGTCCGCCTTTGCTAGCAATTTCGCGCTGTTTATCTTCATCCATTGAAGCAAAACCGCGTTTGCTTGTGTCTGACATAATTCAACTCCTTGTAGATAGGAGAGTGTATGTTTTATCCAGTACAAATTTTTACTGGTTACGCCTTGAATGTAGCTCAGTCAATTACTTATATTCATTATCCATTGGTGAGAATCATGTCAGGGTAAACTCGTACTTTAGACATATCACCTAAGTGTCTTACTTTCAAAAAGGTGTCGCCAAGGTAGTCGCGTAGTAAGACTATAGAAATCCAATTGGATTTGGAGAAAAAATCTAAGTATGAGTGGTGGCGTGGCAAACCTAAAATGTTGCACTGAAAAATCGATTTTATCCGCATATCCTGCGGGAAGAAAGCTACATCTGCGTTTCATTAAATCCAAAGATAATGCACTACTTTAGCTTTGGCACGCTACCAGATTAATCGGCATTCATAGATATTTCAGATAATAACTCCGTATTATCTGTTAATGTTTCTGGTGTGACAACTCTAACGTGGTCAAAAAAGCGAGATATCCAAGGTAGAGCTACTAGAATCATCGTTAAAACTACTAAAAATATAGAAATACCCAAAATTTGATCACGGGGGATTTCTAATACACCACGCAGAATTACTTCTCGTAAAGCAGAAACTATCGTAATTTCTGCTGCTGCGCCTACAGAAATTTTCTGTGTTTGTAAATAGTCAATTAATAGGCGAAACAACTCAACTAAAATCAAAATAAATAGAATATCAGATGTAACCTCTCGTAAATCTAACGGGCGGATAAATGACAAAAACATATCAACTAAACGGATGAGCATGACGCAAAATAAGCCCACGCACAGCGAAATAATAATAATATCTTGAAAGACTTCTAAATTACTGACAATTCTACCTCGATTAAACCAGGTATTTAACTGAGTAATAATTCTTTCGGGCATATTGTTTCCTATAGATAGCGATTCACACTATCCATGATAGACAAAAATCATCATAAAAATTATTCTATTTACACCATTTTCTATGCTTTTCATAACAAGTTCAATTAGTTATTATTTCTGAAATAGAAAATGTATTAAATTTCACTTTTTAGAAGCAATAAAACTAATTTGCAATGGACTTCTCTCCGAGACGCTAACGCGATTTACAATGGTTTGTTTATACTCAGCACCAGCTAAACGCCGCGCTACCGCTAACAGCACTCATTACTCAGCACTCAAATATTGTGGTGGTACATGATCTACTAACCAAACCCCATTTTCTGAGCAATAAAAGGTAAATCCTGCTTGATACATTGCGATCGCATTAACTACAAAAATCACTGGACGGCCATGTCGCATTCCCACTTTACGGGCAGTTTCTACATCTGTGGATAAATGTACATGATGGCGCGACATCTTGAGCAGTCCAGATTTTAAGATTGCTGGTACGGATTTTTCTCCTGTGCCGTGATATAAGATCTCTGGTGGAATTTGTGGTTGCAGTTGCAACTCTACTTTGACACTGTGTCCCTGATTGGCTCGAATTTTGGTTTTAGTTTCATCAAAGGCGAATCTTTGTTTATCATTATTTACCACAACTTGTTCTAATTCTGTGCGGGAAACGGGAAATTGACGGGCTGCACAAGCATTGAGTAATTCATCAACTGATACCCAACCACCAGGGGCTAAAGTGAGTCCTAGCAGTTCTGGTGTATGTCGTAAATGCTTGCTTAAAAATTTACTGATTTTGGTCTGACGTGCGGCATCCATATGAAAAAATCCATGAAGAGGGCAGGGAGCAGGGGGAAGGAATCCCACATAATAAATGTAAATCTAGGGGCTTGAAATAAGGACGTATTATTTCTGGTGCTGACGCGCTTTGAAATAAATATTTTTATTTTCGAGCATAGATAAATAATGAGCTTGAATCCCTGAATTTCTCCCTTGCTCCCTGCTCCCCTGCCTGTGATATCTGCGGTGATGCTGACTCAATCCTCCAATGAAGTTCTAAAGAAAACCTAAAACTACTACAGGGTTTTCATTTCCTACCTAGATAATGCTGATGAGGTTATTTGCTACTGGAAAACTACGGGTAATTATGGCAGTCACACCGAAAATACTAGCTTTTGCTGGCAGCACTCGTGCAGATTCTTACAACAAAAAATTAGTGAAAATTGCGGCGGCTGGTGCTTCAGCAGCAGGTGCAGAAGTTACCTATATTGATCTACGTGATTTGCCATTACCAATTTTTGACGAAGACTGGGAAGCTGAACAAGGACTACCAGCCAACGCCAGAACATTGAAAGATTTGTTGATTTCTCATCAAGGACTGTTAATTGCTTCCCCAGAATACAACAGTTCACTCACAGCAGTATTGAAAAATGCTATTGACTGGGCTTCTCGTCCCTCGCCCAATGAAGCACCACTAGCAGCATTTGCAGGCAAAGTAGCAGCTATTATGAGTGCTTCGCCTGGTGGGTTGGGTGGTTTGCGCGGTTTAGTGCATCTCAGGGCTATTTTGGGCAATATCAAAGTGTTGGTACTTCCAGATCAAGTAGCGGTACCAACAGCCCACGAAGCATTTAACACTGACGGTTCTTTAAAACAGCCTCACCAACAAGAATCTATTGAAAAATTGGGCGAAAATTTAGCAAACATCCTATTTAAGCTCAATTCTTAAAACAGGACTATTTCCAACCCAGCGATCGCGCTTTAGTTGTATACGTATAGTGATAAATGTTACTCAACAAAAATGCTTGAAACCTTAATTTTAAAAATATGTAACAATTTAGACAATATCACTAGTAGGCAACGAATCAAAGCGCGAGTATAAAAGAGAAACAAGACATAACACTCGCACTGTAGATTGACAGAGAAAGAACATGGCCAGCCGCTACTCTCCTGAAGACAATCAGCCAATTGTTGATTTAACTAACGATGTGGCCTCTGAATCTCAACTACCCAAAAACAAGAGGATGAAATTGTCTTCAATGATAGCGATCGCTATTTTACTAACCGGTGCGGGGTTAGTTCTCTCAGCTACCTGGATAGGTGTGCTGTTAATTTTCAATCCTGAACAGGTGGGTTGGCTAAATAACTTCTTACCAAAATGGGCGCAACTACCCCTGAGTTACACTGGAAACCCGCAAACCCTCCAGCAAATCAAGGATAGTATCAGTGACCAACAACAAATAGCTGGTGAAACTATAGCTTTAGATGCGGCTGAAAACTCATTTCTTCTGCCAGTGCTGCGTCAGCGTCCCAACTGTCAGTCTAATTGTCAAGAAGTAGTAGAATTGCGGGTTTATAAGTTAGAGGACTTACAATACAAAACCCAGCCAGAAAGGTTTTATCGTCTCACGGATAATCTATCCATTGCTGGTACAGAAGAATCCTTTGCCCTTGCACCCTTAGTTGATACCGCATCAGAAAATCAAGATGTTAGTAACGCTCTACCCTTAACAGAAATCAAACCCTTGGAAGGCGAAACATCAACGCCAGGATTTTGGATTTATTTGCGGGGTGAACGTCAACAAGGCACTCATGCGATCGCCTATGGTCAAGTTATCTATTACAATCCAGACCGGGCTAACCTCCAGCATATGGTGTCTTGGACAAGTCCCAACGGTCAACTACCTAAATGGCAACAAGTCACTGGTGATAGTGCCAAAGAACTAGTTATTGATCAAACAGTCGGCTTAGAACCACAATTGCAGGTGTATCAAATCAAAGCCATTAGGTTATATCTTAAACCCATACAACTAGAAGCCATTAACCTCCAACCAGGCGCCATCAAAGATCAAGCTTTCCAAGATGCCTTAATTGTTGCCCGTAGCGGCCTATGGACGCCAGCCTCAGAAAAGTTACAACTCATCAAAAAACAGCGTCGAGGAAGTTTACCAGCCACAGCACAAGCCCAATTAGATTTAATTCGTCTCCACTCCCAACTGACTAAAACCCAAGCCGATAAAACTTGGGCTTCTCCCAGCCAACAAGTGCTAGCAGATTTAATTGATGGTCGATGGGAAAAAGCCTTACAAGTATTACAAGAATCACCACAAAATGCCCAAGAAATTGCCACCCTCCTCAAAGCTGACAAAGGACGCTTGTGGAAGCGCGTCATAGCAGCCCTCAAAGCCAACCCCAATCAGCCAGAAATTCAAACTTGGGGCGCGCTTATATTAGCAGTTCAACAGGGAGAAGAACAGGCAAATGCTTGGTTAGAGCAACAACCAACTATGAAAACAGCCACACTCAATAATATTCAAAGCCTACTTAAACAGATCAATCCCAGAGTTGTCACCACTCAAACTACTCCATAGGGTTAGGCAGGGGGGCAGGGTGCAGAGGGAAAGAGAGTTTCATTAGCCTTCGGTGCGTAAGTCCAGGCTTTTAATCCAAAATCCAAAACTTGTACTGAGCTTGTCGAAGTATCTAAAATCTAAAATTGAAATTAATTCCCACATTCTAAACCCAGTCTATGGCTAAAGTTTTTGATTGCATTACCCCACAATTGCAAGACTTTATTGCAGCCCAAAAATTATTTTTTGTCGCTTCTGCTCCCTTAAGTCCTGATGGTCATGTGAATTTATCACCCAAAGGATTAGATTGTTTGCGTTTGCTTTCTCCCCATCAGGTAGCTTATCTAGATTTGACCGGCAGTGGTAACGAAACATCAGCGCATTTAGAAGAAAATGGGCGGATTACTTTGATGTTTTGTGCTTTTGAAGAACCGCCTTGCATATTACGTCTTTACGGACGAGGCAAGACAATCGTACCCAATTCACCTGATTGGAACTCTTTATACTCTTTGTTTCCTCCAATTCCTGGTACGCGTCAAATTATTGTAATTGATGTGGAACGTGTGCAGACATCTTGTGGTTTTGGTGTACCACTCTACGAATATCAAGGTCAACGCCAAACTCTAGTGACTTGGGCAGAGAAAAAGGGAGAAGAGGGCGTTAAAGAGTATCAACAAAAGAAAAATCTTGTCAGTATTGATGGACTAGCTACTCCTTTGAGTCAATAGTCAATAGTTAATAGTCATTAGTCATTACCTATTACTCAACACTCAACACTCAACACTCATTACTCAGCACTCAGCACTCAGCACTCATTACTCCACTAACACTACTTTTCGTAATGAGGAATGACTTCTGTTTCATTTTTGGCGGCTTGTATCCACTCTTGCATTGCTGGGATTGCTAAAATTGTCTCTACATAGGCTTGAGAAATAGGATCTAGCTGGACATCGTAAGTTACGAATCGTAAGACAACAGGAGCAAAGAAAGCATCTGCAATGGTGAATTGACTAAATAAAAAATTACCCTCAAGTCCAAATTTTCGGCGTGTTTCTTGCCAAATAGCCATAATCCTGTCAATATCTTGTTGTACGTTAGGCGTTAAGCCTTTGCCTGGATATTTAGCACGGCAGTTCATGGGCATATTTTGGCGGAGATGCAGAAATCCTGAGTGCATTTCTGCACTGATGGAACGAGCAAATGCTCTTGCTGTTTGATCACTTGGCCACCAATGCAAGGTGGGAAATGTTTCAGCTAAATATTCACAAATCGCTAGAGAATCCCACACGGTTTGATGATTATGTAGCAGTACAGGAACTTTGGCTGAGGGTGAATATTGGCGAATTTTGTCCCCAAAGTCGGGATTACTCAGCATAATCTGAGTTTCTTGAAACTCTAACCCTAGTTGCTTCATCGCTAACCAAGGACGGAGTGACCAAGATGAATAATTCTTATTACCAATTACTAGATTTAGTTCTGTCATATGCTTGGTATCTATAAATCTGTTCAATCCACATCCGTACATCAACTTCTGAACCTGATGCAAAAGAATGGCCTGTTATTTGGTCGTATGCTTGCCAGTATTTGTTACCTTGACGGTCAACTTTTTGGTTAACCTGAATTTCATTGGCATCTGATAGCAAAATTTTTAGTAGTTTTTGCCAAATTGTTTGTATAAATTCTCTACCGAAATTATGCTTAAAGCCGATTTTATTGGGCGTTTCTCTGCCTTTAGATTGTAGACACTTAATATTATCTTGCATAAGATTATTCCTGGTTATCTTGGAATAGATATCACTTTAACAATGCCTGAATTTATAATCAAATCATGACTTGTATAGTTTCCATAAATGGCGTTTATAGAAATTTCCAGGTGTCAAAATAAAAGGTAGAGAACAGCGTAAAATTTTCTTAAATTATTCGGAATCAAGCACTAAGTAAATTACTGTATAAATTAACCTTATCTATTGTCCATGAAAATTTCCCAACTTCGCGCCGTAGTTGCAGTAGCGGAGCGCGGTAATTTTAGTGAAGCAGCGTTAGAATTACAGCTTACCCAACCGGCGATTAGTCATGCGATCGCGACTTTAGAAGATGAATTAGGTGTACCCTTATTTGCTAGGGGTCGTTATGGTGCCGTTTTGACACCTGCGGGAGAGCGAATCTTATATCATGCGCGTCAGGCTATACAGCATCTAGAAATGATGCAACAAGAAGCCAACCTGCACAGAGGTTTACATGGTGGTCATGTGCGGATAGCCTCCTTTCGGAGTGTAGCAACTCACTTATTACCAAAAGCGATCGCGCAGTTTCATGAACATTTCCCAGACGTAGCTGTTACTATTATCGAGGGTCTTTCTTACTTAGAAGTAGAACAATGTTTACGTGAAGGGCGTGCTGAATTAGGTATTACTTATATACCTACCAGCGATGAATTTGAAGCTTGGGAAATCTTCCGTGATGAGTATGTGGCATTACTTCCACCCAAAGCAAAAATTAGCGGTTCTAAAATGACTTGGGAAGATATCAACGCATATTCTCCAGTCATCCTGGCTTGCTTACCCTGCGGACGAACCTTACATCATCACTTCAAGCAAGAAGCACCCTTCATCAATACCACCAGCCACATTCAAGAAGACTCGACTATCGTTAGTTTAGTTAACCAAGGATTAAGCGCAGCCATTCTACCTCGTCTAGCTGCCGTTCCCATTCCTCCCAACGTACAAGTTTATAGCTTACCTCAGCCATTAGAAAGAGTCATAGGAGTCGCTGTTTTATCTCATTCTTTACATATTCCAGCAGTGTTTAAATTTCTGGAAATGCTCAAAGAATTCGACTTTTATCGGTTAGCTAAATTTAATTAGGGACTTCCAAATAAAAAATATACAATTGCTGTGTTGAGCAGGGGGCAGGGGGCAGGGCGCAGGGGGAAAAATCAAAATATTCTCTCTGGGAAATTGGATAATTTATTTTCTGGAAGTCCCTTAATTTGTTCAGTTAGGGAATAGGACACAGGGAACGGGGAATAGGAAGAAAAAATGTAAATATGATGTCTCCGGATGACAATTTTCAATCCAAAATCCGTCTTGAAAAGTTGAGCCACTGCGTTGGTGTTAGCGTAGCGTTAGCGACGTAGGAGCGTCGGCAGTTGCTCATGGGGGTTTCCCCCATGAGCAACTGCCGTGCATAGTGTCCCGGCTTGTAGCAAGTGGCGTTCCTACGGCGGGAAACCCGCCTACAGAACTTTCCGCAAAATCCAAAATTAATACTAAGCTGTTACACCTATAAAGTTGCCTAAGTCCCGTTAGTCGATAAAAGCTGTAAACTCTCTCCCTTGCTCCCTGCCCCCTGCCCTCTTGCGAATATTAATATACAAATTAAAAGTACAATAGCTTATCTGGGTACTGCTACTTGATTCATTACTGAAGCAATTACAGAATCAATTTGTAAGCCATCTAGCATGGCTTCCGGCTTGAGAATCAAACGATGGCGCAATAGCGGTGATGCAACAGCTTTGATATCATCGGGAGTCACAAAATCCCTTCCAGCTAGCCAAGCCGCCGCTTGAGCAGTCTGCAACCAAGCACCAGCCGCACGGGGAGACGCACCCAAAGCTAAATCAACCGCTTGACGGGATGCTCTCACCAACGCCAACAAATAATCAATAATTGCTTCTGATACCTTGACATTTTTAACTGCCTGTCGCGCCTGTAAAATTTCCTCTACCGTTGTCACTGGCTGCAAACTACTAATTTCTAAACGTTTCCCCGCAAAACCAGCTTGACGATTTAACAACATTTGTTTTTCGGCAGTTTGGTCGGGATAATCAACCACAAGTTTGAATAAAAATCGGTCTAGTTGTGCTTCTGGTAAAGGATATGTCCCCTCAAATTCTAGGGGGTTTTGTGTGGCAATTACCCAAAATAAACTCGGTAATGGCAAACTTTCACCATCTAAGGTGACTTGCATCTCTTCCATCGCTTCTAGTAAAGCGGCTTGAGTCTTGGGAGGAGTACGGTTAATTTCGTCAGCCAGTAAAACTTCTGTGAAAACTGGCCCTTTTTTTAACGTGAAACTGCGACTGTTTAAGTCAAAAATATTTGTCCCTGTAATATCTGAAGGTAAGACATCTGGTGTTAATTGCACTCGGCGGAATTCTGCTTGGATAAGTTGCGCTAAGACTTTGACGAGGAGAGTTTTACCAATTCCCGGCACACCTTCTAAAATGATGTGTCCACCTGATAGGAGTGCGATGAGTATCTGTTGTACTAGGCTGGCTTGTCCGACGACGATTTGGTTGAGTTTTTCGCCAAGGTGAATTAAGACTGGACGGGTTTCGCTCATAAGTTTTAGTAAAGAAAGGGGGAGGAAAAAAGCAGGGGGGCAGGGGGCAGGGGAGCAGGGGGAAAACTACCCTGATCTTTTTCGTAAACCAAAATCCAAAAATGGCAGTTTCAATTATGGCTGCTGTCAAGTCAGTATATGCCCTAACTTTGCATAAATTATGACTTGAAATCCCACAAAAAATCTTTCTTCACCATCACCAGTCCCAAGTCAGTATATTTTAGGAATTATAGCGAGACGGGGGAATGGGGCATTGGGCATTGGGCATTGGGCATGGGAGACAAGGCAGACAAGGTAGACAAGGGAGGGAGAAAATCACTAATGACTAATGACTAATGACTAATGACTAATGACTAATGACTATTGACTATTGACTATTCCTCAACATTCGCCATTTTGCTAGCCAGGTAAATAATTCTCGCTGGCTGATGCGGCGTTTGCGTGCTTGCAATTTTAAGACTGTGTCTAATTCTGCTGGGCTTTTACCTGTTTTTTCAACCCATAGGTTGAGTAAGGTTTGGTGTTCTAGTGGGACTGAACCTAAACCTAAAGCTTTTTGGAGTTGTAATTGTTCTTCTTTCCCGACCATTTCGACTACAAAGTCGCTAGATTCGGCTTTTTGTAAGATTCCTGCTAAAGCTTGAATGTATGCTTCACTGTTATCTATGACTGGTGTTTCTAGGGGGACTGGTTGACCTAAACGGCGATTTTGTGACCAAATTAAAACTAATAGCACCATCCCTGTTTGTATCAATAGGGCTAATAGTGGAGTTTGCGCTAGATAGTCAATGAGGGTTCCTTGACTTTCTGCATCTTTGATATCCTCATCTTTATAGCCGTGGATATATTCGTCTACAAATATTTGATTACTTTTCTGTTGTACTAAGCTGGCTAGATATTTAAAATTATCTATTTCGTCTTGGTAAGCGTTGGCGGCTATATAGGGAGTTACAGAAAAAAATACTTTGCCTTTTTCCTGTGTTTCGTGCCACACTACCGCGCCAAACTGATCACCTAAAGAAATTTGGTTTTTCTGCACTTTGATATTGCGTCTACGTGTAGCAATAGCTACTCTGCCATCGGGTGATGTTTGCCAAGTATAAAAGGGGGATGGACTAACGCGCGATCGCACTCCTAAAATTACTAAGTTATTGCCTTTATCTAGCCATGCTTCTTCATCTGGTAATAAATCTGCTGGTCTGAGGGAACTTTGGATTCTCAGTAGGGTGGCTGGTTTTTGGGGTTTGAGCTTTTCTAGGGGTTTTTGCCAACGTTGGATAGGAATTCCCCGATCCTGCATATAAGCGTACCAAGCTCCGTAGCCGTTGGGAGCGCGATTATAAGTTGAACCTATGTAAAGTTGAGTGCTGGGAGCAGCGAAAAAACTTAAAATGATGATGACGATAATAGCGATCGCACCTAACCAAACATTACGTTTTGATTTTTTCATTTTTCTGTAATCTCCCGATAGGCTTGGCGACACTGTTGATAATTTTCTTCTACCATCTGAGCATTACCAAAACACAATTGCTCGTGAGTGGTAATTAAGGTTTCGTAGGGTTGGAGGGGAGTTTGATTGCCCAGTTTTAGTAGTTGCAGATATTCGGCATCGGTGCGACTATATTGATGTGGGAGAATTTTTGTATCATGCAAGTGTTGCAAAACCGCTAAATAAAGGCAACGACAAGCCTCACGGTAGTTTCCTTGACGATATAATTGTTGCGATCGCTCTAATAAAGTTGTGACAGAGACGTTTTCTGGAGATGCTTTTGATTTAGCATTCCCCCCATTGCCGTTATTTGCTAGCCACGCATATATATAAGGCTGGAATTCTCGCCATAAACGCAAAATTACTACAGCCACAAATAAAATTACAACTAACCAAAATAAAAAAGTTAACAAGTTAGTCACCCAAGGACTAAGTTTCCAATCTGGGGATATTTCTGGTAAAACATTATCGAAGCGGTAAAGCTCATATTCTACCGCTTCTCCAATTCTTTGACGAGATAGGGACAGTTGCCAATCCCAGCTAGTTTTTGCAAAATCTTCTGTAGACATAAAAAATAAACAACAATTGCAATGTTAAATCGTGTTATGGGAGATGGATGTTAATGATTAGTTGTAACAAAATGAAAACTACTTTTGTCAGGTAATTAAGTTTTCCATGCAATTTGACAGAACTTAATACTTATTTGACGAATTTAGAGTTTAAAATCCATCATGTTGACGACCGTAAAAAATCACCCATAAGTGTAACTCAAAGTAGAGGTTTTTACATGACGCAACAGAAATGGGCAAATAAATGCACTCAGCTACTTTGCAGTATTCTGCTAGTGCTAGGAATTTGGTGTTTACCCCAAGCGGCTTTAGCAGATAACCAACAGGAAATTAATTCAATTTTACAGACGCGAGAAATCGCCCTAGAAGCCATTAATAACCGTGATTTTTCTAAAGTTCAACCATACTTACACCCCAGCTTTACGATTACTACAGTTGACAACCAAGTTTTTCACAAAGTACCTGAATTTGAAAAGTATTGGAATCAGCAATTTTCTAGTAACATCCAAAATATCAAAATGAATCTCACAGGCGATACAGTAAGGACGTTTCTATCACCAGAAATAGTTGTTTCATCTGGAGAAGCACTTGCGACTTTTGCTTTTAAAGATGGTAAAGCCGCAGATATGGGGATGCGTTGGACGGCTGTGTTGCAAAAACTCCAAGATAAATGGACTATTCAATCGTTGCATTTCTCCTCTAACCTCTTAGATAATCCAGTCTTAAATGAAACTAAAAGACTAGTATGGACTACAATTATTGCCTCAGCAGTAGGTGGTTTCCTGATCACAATGTTAGTATTACGTCGTCAGCAAAAGAAAGAACCAGATCAGCCCAGCCAAGAACCACAAGTGCAGAATAAATAGCATGGGAAACACCAATCAGCCAATTTCTACTCGCCGATTTCAGGCTACCTTAGTAGTATTGCTGATTTGGGTTGTTGTCAGTTTACTACACTGGCGACCGGAAACACGGTGGTTCATGGTGGGACTAACGGCGGTTTTTAGTATCCAAGCCATCAGAATGCTGATGGCTAAACCAACCGCACCAGTTATTACCAGTCTTGCTGAACCACCAAAAGTCTCAATTTTAGTTCCGGCGAAAAATGAAAGTGCTGTCTTGAGTGCTTTAGTTTACAACTTATACCAATTAGATTATCCTAGCGATCGCCTGGATATTTGGATTATTAACGATGGTAGTACCGATGCTACTCCTGAGATATTAAGCCAATTACAAACTCAATTTCCCACACTCCAAGTTTATAGACGAGAATCACAAGGTGGAAAATCAGGGGCGTTAAATGCAGTTTTTCCCCACACTCAAGGAGAAATCATCTTAATTTGTGATGCTGATGCTTTGCTACCTGTGAATTTTCTACAACAAACAGCCCCATTATTCCACAAACCAAATATTGGTGCAGTACAAGTGCGAAAAGCAATTACTAATGCAGATATCAATTTTTTGACTCGTTGTCAGCAAATGGAAATGTGTTGTGATAGCTTTTTGCAAACCCATCGCTTGGCTGTAGGCGGAATGTCTGAGTTACGGGGGAATGGGATGTTAGTCAGGCGAGATATATTAGAAAAGTGTCAAGGATGGAATGAGAATAGTATTACAGATGACTTAGATTTGTGTTTTAAAATTTATTTAGCTGGTGCTGAAATTGAGTTTTTGTCTACTATAAGTATTCAAGAAGAGGGTGTAACTAATTGGCAAAATCTTTGGTTTCAACGTCGTCGCTGGGCTGAGGGTGGTTATCAGCGTTACTTTGATTATTTCCCGCAAATTTTCGCTTTGGGTTGGATAAAAGAAATTGATTTGATTTTATTTTTCCTCTTGCAATTTCTCCTCCCTATAGGACTAATTCCTGATTTATTGTGGACAATATTTTATAGAGATAGCCCAGTTTTATTACCACTACAAACTATATTAAGTATTATTTTAACAGTAGCTTTCATAGCTGGACTTTATCAACATCAAAATTTACGTGGTTGGCGTTTACTATGGGCAACAATTCAAGGTTCTATTTATATGGTGCATTGGATTCCGGTAATGATTGTCACCACTTTTAAGATATGTGTACAGAGTAGGCGATCGCCTTGGGTAAAAACTGAGCATCTGGGGTGCAATAATACTAATTTCCATAGAGAAAACAAAGTATAATTATTATTATGCCTGCAAAAGACATCTATCACAATGCAGTTAAAAATGCCTTAATTCAAGAAGGATGGATAATTACAGATGATCCCTTACATTTAAAATGGGGTCAAAAAGATATGTATGTCGATTTAGGAGCAAAACAACTTTTAGCAGCCGAACAAGGAACTAGAAAAATAGCCGTCGAAATTAAAAGTTTTGTCAGTCCTTCAGAAATAGCAGACCTCAAAGATGCGCTTGGTGGATTTGTTATGTATCGTGCTGTCATCAATCGCCTAGAACCTGAGAGATTATTATATTTAGGAGTGCGTGACAGTGTATTCACCGCGTTATTTGAAGAACCAATTGGTACACTTTTAATAGAAACAGAAAATCTCAATCTACTTGTCTTCAATCCTGATACTGAGAGGATTATCAAATGGATACCTTAGATAACTACCGTCACATAATCAAAGCTGTTTTAATACCTTATACACGAATTCCTTATTCTTATGCAGCTATTGAATGCAAAACTGTATTTGATTGTGAAAATGACAGTTATTTGCTGATCACTATTGGTTGGGATGGTGTGAAAAGAATTCACGGTTGCTTAGTTCATATTGACATTATTGATGGCAAAGTTTGGGTACAAAGAGATGATACTGAAGATGGTGTTACTTATGAATTAGAGGCGGCTGGTATTCCTAAAGATAAAATTGTCTTAGGATTTCACCCACAAAATGTTAGGCAATACACAGGATATGGTATTACATAAATTTAGTACATGAAAATTAAAGGTTTTGGACAACGTTTGATAGCAATGATTTTATTAATTGGGCGTTGCATAATAAATACAAGGACATACTTGTAATAGATAGATACTCAGTAGAGGTACAATACCAACAAACCGCAAATCGAAAAAAGTTTTTAAGTGAGTTGAAAGGATAGAGCAACAGATTCTTTTATTTGGAAAGATTGACTTTTGCTCTCAATATTAAATAAATACTGATGAGTTGCTGCATAACAAAGATTTCTGCCATACTTCAACATACGGCAGAAAATTGATTTTGTACATTAACTAATTGTTTGTCATTTTAACAAATTATTGTCACAAAAGACTTAAATATTGAAAAGCCTGTCATACCAACTATTATGGCAGGTTTTTTGTCATTATGTCTCATTCAACCGCCACTAAAATTATTTAACACACTAAATGTCAAAAAACAGATTTTTCACAAATTAGCTGTCACTTTGCTTAAGCAAGTGAAACTAATGCTTGTAGAAAAAATTAACAAATTAATTGTCACAATTAACAGTACAATACAACTATGTTCTAATAAAACAATAATATGCAGGATTACAACTCTTTTACCTCACCTGCAATAAAAGAAACTGCCTCAGACACAAGCAAAAATATCGCTGAAACAAATGTCATCTTGTCTGAGCTTTCGGATGAAGCAAAGTTAAAAATGCAGGTAATTCAAAGTCTGCTAGAAGCAGGCGATCGCGCTACCTATGCTCAAAGGCTCAAAGAAGCCGCAGAAAAGCTGGGTAAGTCAGTCCGAACAGTACGCCGACTGATAGATAAATGGGAACAGGAAGGCTTAGTGGGTCTAGCACAAACCGAACGTGCTGATAAAGGCAAGTACCGAGTTGATGAAGACTGGCAAGAATTTATTTTAAAGACGTATAAGGAAGGTAATAAAGGAAGTAAGCGCATGACTCGCCAGCAAGTAGCCGTCAGGGTGAAAGCTAGAGCAGATGAGCTAGGTGTCAAACCTCCTTCTCACATGACTGTGTACCGTATTCTCGAACCTGTGATTGAAAAACAGGAGAAAGCAAAAAGTATTCGCTCTCCTGGTTGGCGAGGTTCTCGTTTATCAGTTAAAACCCGTGACGGAAAGGATTTAACAGTAGAGTACAGTAATCAAGTTTGGCAATGTGACCATACCCGTGTGGATGTGTTGTTAGTAGATCAACATGGGGAAATTTTAGGTCGTCCTTGGTTAACCACAGTCATAGATAGTTATTCTCGCTGCATTGTGGGTATTAATCTTGGCTATGATGCTCCCAGTTCTCAGGTAGTCGCTTTGGCGTTACGTCATGCAATTTTGCCAAAGCAATATGGACAAGAATACGGGCTTCATGAAGAGTGGGGAACCTACGGTAAACCGCAACATTTTTACACTGATGGCGGTAAAGATTTTCGCTCTAACCATTTGCAACAGATAGGTGTGCAGTTGGGATTTGTCTGCCATTTACGCGATCGCCCCAGTGAAGGCGGTATTGTTGAGCGTCCTTTCAAAACATTTAACACCGAATTATTCTCAACTTTGCCAGGATATACAGGGTCAAATGTACAAGAACGTCCAGAAGACGCAGAGAAGGAAGCTTGTTTAACTTTACGGCAACTAGAGCAAAGGTTAGTAGCTTACATTGTCAATAACTATAACCAAAGAATTGATGCTCGCATGGGTGAGCAAACCAGATTTCAGCGTTGGGAATCTGGCTTGATAGTAGCACCTGATACCTTTTCAGAAAGAGATTTGGATATCTGCTTAATGAAGCAAACACGCAGAATGATTCAAAGAGGAGGCTACTTACAATTTGAAAATTTGATGTACAAAGGTGAACATTTAGCAGGTTACGCAGGAGAAAGCGTTGTACTGCGATATGACCCTAGAGATATCACTACTATTTTGGTTTATAACCACAAGGGTAATAAAGAAGAATTTCTAGCCCGTGCTTATGCTCAAGATTTGGAGACAGAGGAATTGTCTGTGGATGAAGCAAAAGCTATGAGTCGCCGGATTCGGCAAGCAGGTAAAGCTATTAGCAATCGTTCTATTTTGGCAGAGGTGCGCGATCGCGAAACCTTCGTAAACCAAAAGAAAACCAAGAAGGAACGCCAAAAAGCAGAACAGGTTGTAGTTCAAAAGGCTAAAAAACCTGTGCCTGTTGAACCAGAGGAAGAAATTGAAGTGGCATCTGTTGAGAGTGAACCAGAATACCAGATGCCGGAAGTGTTCGATTACGAACAAATGCGTGAAGATTACGGGTGGTAGAAAATGACTTCAAAACAGGCTCAAGCTGTTGCCCAACAATTGGGTGATTTTCCGGTAAATGACGAAAAAATACAAGCAGAAATTCAACGATTGAACCGGAAGAGTTTTATTCCCCTAGAACAAGTGCAAATGCTCCATGATTGGTTAGATGGGAAGCGACAATCACGGCAGTCTGGTCGAGTGGTGGGGGAGTCAAGAACAGGTAAAACTATGGGTTGTGATGCCTACAGATTACGCCATAAACCAAAGCAAGAACCAGGACGACCTCCAACTGTTCCTGTTGCTTATATTCAAATCCCGCAAGAATGCGGTGCAAAAGAATTGTTTGGAGTCATCCTTGAACATTTGAAGTATCAAATGACAAAGGGAACGGTAGCCGAAATCAGGGACAGAACGCTACGAGTTCTTAAGGGGTGTGGAGTGGAAATGCTGATTATTGATGAGGCTGACCGCTTGAAACCCAAGACCTTTGCTGAGGTGCGGGACATTTTTGACAAATTAGAAATAGCAGTGATTTTGGTAGGAACTGACCGCTTAGATGCAGTAATTAAGCGGGATGAACAAGTTTACAACCGTTTTCGGGCTTGTCATCGATTTGGTAAGTTTTCTGGGGATGAGTTTAAGAGAATAGTAGACATTTGGGAAAAGAGGGTTTTGCAGTTGCCAGTGGCTTCCAATCTTGCCAGTAAGACTATGCTGAAGACTTTAGGTGAGGCAACGGGGGGTTATATTGGTTTGCTCGACATGATTCTCAGAGAATCAGCTATCAGAGCATTAAAGAAAGGATTACAGAAGGTGGATTTGGCAACTCTGAAGGAAGTAGCAGCAGAGTACAAATAATGGAAGTTCCAAACATTCAACCTTGGCTGTTTCAAATCGAACCTTTAGAGGGAGAAAGTATCAGCCACTTTTTAGGACGCTTTCGACGGGCAAATGATTTAACGCCTACTGGGTTAGGTAAAGCAGCAGGACTTGGGGGTGCGATGCCTGCGGCGGGCGGAGCCATCGCTCGATGGGAAAAATTTCGGTTTAATCCCCCACCATCTCGCCAGCAGTTGGAGGCTTTGGCTAAGGTTGTGGGGGTTGATGCCGATAGGTTAGCGCAAATGTTACCACCTGCTGGGGTGGGTATGAAAATTGAGCCAATTCGGTTATGTGCTGCTTGTTATGCCGAGTCGCCATGTCACAAAATTGAGTGGCAATTTAAGGTAACGCAAGGGTGTGTGAACCATAACTTAACTTTGCTATCAGAATGTCCCAATTGTGGGGCTAGATTTAAGATTCCTGCGTTATGGTCTAATGGCTGGTGTCAAAGGTGTTTTACAACTTTTGCAGAAATGGTAGAACATCAAAAGACAATTTAGGATACTGAGAGCGATCGCCTATAACAATGCTTCCTCATGTTGCTGCTCTTTTCATACATTGAAAATAATTGAGAACGTAGCGTTTGGTAGGAGTCGGCGCAGAGTTATTAAATGTGCCTCTGCATCATTACAGCGACGAAAACGAGCAACAATCTTGTTTTGCATATTGGGAAAGTGGCGTACTATACACCAAGGATTTAGTTTTTCAATATATGTCATGGCTGGCTATTCAAAACTAAAGCCACCCTACTTTGAGAGTGGCTGGTAAAAAAATGTCAGAATGATATTGAAATTTGTGGATTTTTCTACTTATTCCTGCTTAAACAGAGTTTGTGCAAAAGTTTTTCAGGGATATCCTCGAAGTTTTCGAGTAAAAAATCCATGAGAGCAAGATGACGTAAATCAGAGGCCATAGGATGGCGGTAGCTACGACCTTGAGAAAACCAACGGCGGACGGTTGAAAGTGAACGAGAGGAAATTCGAGCGATCGCTTCATGATTGACATCCCATTTTGCATAAAAATTCTTGGGTGTCATTCCTAGCTGACAGTGGCTATATAAATCAATCAAATTTTGCTCTCGTGCTTGTAAAGGACGCGGATTATTCATAGCATTGGCTCCGCTTCTAGTGGCTCTAAATCTTCCTCCCAGGCAATATCGGCAGATATCCAAGCGGCACTGGGGCTATCTTTGCTCAACCAAATCAGGTAGCACCAAGTCCAGCAACAAAGATGGGGAGCAAAGCTGTAGAATCTGCCGATCGCAATTCCCCAATCAGTGTCACAACCAATCCAATGCAATTTATCGCCGTACAAAAAGCGGGGTGTCTTTGCTGTATTCGGAAAGTCGTTAGGTAAATCAACGGAACTCGGTGAAAATTTCTGGGTAATTAATCTTGGGAGTTGAATTTGTTGGCTTTGAGCAACCACACTCAAATAATTAGCAATCAGTTCAGCATCAATACTCTGGGTTAATTGAGAAATCAACAACGCTGCTAAACTTTCTTGTTCTTGCTGTTCACAATAATTGCTGAGTTTCGCCAATAGTTCAGCAATTCCGAAGTCATCTAAGGCTTGTTGAGAGTCTGTGTATTGATCCGTTTTGTGGCAAACAGGTCTTAACATGGAATATGTCTCCTGTGAGAAGGAGCCAGAAGCCAGCGCGTCAGCCCTGAGAAAGTTGTGCGCTGGCTTTTGACTTATCAGTAATTATACATAAATTCAATGTATTTCTATTTAAATTTATTTGTATTTAGTGATTTAATATAAAAATACATAGAAAAATTGATGATAGTCACATGGGGAAAGTAACACTAAGTATTTACATGGAAGAAGAAGACAAAGAAGCCCTGCAACAACTGGCGGATGCAGAGGAGCGTTCTTTATCGCAAATGGCGGTATTAATTCTGAAACGAGCGATTAGACAAGCGCAGTCCGATGGAACGATTTTGCCACCTAGTAAAGAGAAGTGAGGCGATCGCTCGATGGGAAAAGTTTCGGTTTAATCCCCACCATCTCGCCAGCAGTTGGAGGCTTTGGCTAAGGTTGTGGGGGTTGATGCTGATAGGTTAGAGCAAATGTTACCACTGGCTGAGGTGGGGATGAAAATTGAGCCAATTCAGTTATGTGCTGCTTGTTATGCTGAGTCGCCTTGTCACAAAATTGAATGGCAGTTTAAGGTAACGCAAGGTTGCGATCGCCACAAATTAAGTTTGCTGTCAGAATGTCCAAACTGTGGCGCAAAGGTTAAGATTCCGTCCTTGTGGGTGGATGGTTTCTGCCAAAGGTGTTTTTTGAGATTTGAAGAAATGATCAAATATCAGAAATTTTTGCTTTCTTTTTCCTAACTATCGACGAAAAATTACTCAATTTGACAAGTATTTTATAACATTTACTGATTTTGGTAGCCAGCAAAGTTATCCTCCTTTTGCGCTTTCATGTTGTGCGGGAAGTGCAACACGTCCATGATATTCGTAGTAACGACGGGAAAAATGTTCTAAATATGGGGTTTTGAGTATAGTACGCCGTTTAGCTATTTTCAGCTTGATTTGCTGATATAAAAATTCAGTATCTATTGCAAAAATTTTTTTGAAATCTGCTGTTAATTCTGGCAACCCTTCTTTCAAAAGCTCACAATTTGAAGGAACTTGCTCAAAAAAATAGTATTGTTGATGGCGATTGGATTTAACTAAGTCCCATTCTTTGGAGTTGATTTGATTATTTTGATCAGAGCGGATTTCTTGAGCTGTGTATATAGCACAAAAAAGTATAGAATTTAACAATTTATAAGGCTTATCTTGATTTTTCCTAGCTGTACAGTCCCAATCTAAGTCACAGTCCTGAGTAATAATAATTCCGTAAGGATGAACTATAGGCCTAAACTTGGCATTTTCAATATCTGAAGATGAATTACCTAGAATAGCTTGAAACTGTATAACTCCAGTCAAAATCTCCCCCTGTCTCAAAGCCTCTCTTTTGCGAGAGGCTCTGTAAATCAAATGTTTGGGCATCGTAATTTATTCAAAATCCATAACTAATGGTGGTCTGACTTCAGTAGGCAATACAGTACCTGTAATTACTTGTAATTCTCCAGGTAAGCTCTTTGGTTGCCAATCAGACCTGTAACATCTATAGTAATCCACCATATTCTCCAGTGCTTCAGAAGCTTCTTGTAAGCCTTCAGATGAAGTAACAAAAAGTACATTCAGCAAGAATAAACACTTAATCAATAGATAAGTATTATGGTTAAACTGACTAAAAGAATCAGCTTTAAGTGGTGATTGAATAGAAATTTGAATTTTTAAAGTAGGAGTGCTAGATACATTTTGCCAATAAGGCGTTTGGCTAGGAAGCGATATGACTTCATATCGATGACCTATTATATTTTTGCCTTGAGAACTACTAGGTATTGTTTGCATTGCTGGTATGAGAGTATTACATTGATATTGATTTAGGTTTCATAGCTCTGTGTAACTCTTCAGTGATGCTCCAACGGAAGAGATTTCTAGCTGTGCGGTTAGATTTTTGAAAAACTTCCCAGACCTTTTCACCTCTCTCTAACTTATTTTCAGTAAAGAAGTCAGCATCTAATAAATAAGCTGTTTCATCTATTCCCTGCTCTATGTCTCTAACTTTTACTAATCCATGATTGAAATTTACTTGTCCAAATTCAGTTTTTAACTGTAAATTCTTAACAAAAGTTTGAATTGAATTTGCTATCTCTGGTGTATAAAATTCATTAGCTATATGCTCAGGTATTAACTCTGACCATTCTTTACCTTTAATCTTTAGCTTCGATCTAATAATCAAGTCACGATACCTTAATCCTATTCGAGAATAAGATAATGGATTATATATTCTTTCAAATATTTCAACTGCATTTTTAAATTTACTAATAAATTTTTCATATCTTTCGTATTTTGTAGTAGCGAGTGTTATGGAATTTTGATCTATAGAAAGTTGCCAATTCAAATCTTCTGATTTGAATTGATAATTTAAATCATTTCCAATATTTGAGCTAAATTGATTTAAAATACTCGATATTTCAACTGGTATTTGTAAGTTTCTGGAAGATTCAAAAATAGGATATTCAAATCTCACATTATCTTGAAATTCTACAGGTTGTTGGCTTCCAATTCTCAGGATAGTTGGAAATCTGAGTTGAGCAATAACCTCAATTAAGGGGTTACGTTCATAAATGACTCTTTCATAATTTGGCAGCTTCATGTTCTAAAATTGTTTCTCACGCGCTAAAATAGACTTCATCTTTATAGATTAGCTTAGTTTGGAATACGAATCAGTGATGGTAGCAACACCTATTGGTTAAGGATTTTAGGCGTTTAAGCCCTGGAATTTCATTATGCAGCATCAACTTCCTGTGCTGTAAGAGGGCAATTGGTACTTCATGGGATTAATTCTGATATCCTTATACTTCTACTTCGATTTTAAGGCAGATTTTTTCAAGTATCTAATAATACTATCAAGTTCTTGCAATGGGTAGCAATTACTTATGGTGGAGGTTTGCAATCCCCTTTATAGTAGAAATCTAATGATTAAATCTGTGATCTGTCTGTATATGGCCTATGCTGCACCTTGGTCGTAATCATTATCGAACAGGGTATTGGCTAACCATGCTTTAAACTCAGAGTCTTCAGTAAATTTACGGTATGCTTCTGTATGGTCGAAGATGAACTCCTGAAATTTATCGACTAGCTTTTTCTCGAAGGTGATTCTGGCATTTTGTCGGTCTGAGTATTTCTTGGCGTTCTGATATTCTTCGTCTTTACTGACTTCGGCAGGTAATTCTTCAAACAGGAAGCGACGCACTTTATCTTTTTCTGTCCACTCAATATTGCCGAAGCGATCGTTAAAATCTTGAATAATATTGCTGAGTGTGTCTAATTGTGCCTCATATTTGCTACCAGGAGGGTCAGGGGGTGCAGGTGCAATTTCACCATTACCTGCAAGTTGTATGGCTAGGGTTGTTTGTCTTTCTATGCGGTAGCTGTCGATGTCAACGCTTTCTAAAATGCCTTTGGATAAATCGGTGTCGTTAAGGTTGGGAAGTTTGGCTACTAGGAATTTGAGAAAGGTTTTCAAGCTTTCCCAGTAGGGATTACGGAAAGGATGAATTTGGACTAAGAATTGATAGTTACGGACAAAAGATTTCGCTTTTTTCTTAAAGTCTATTTGCTGTTCTTCGTCTAATTCGTTGATAAAGTTTTGCTTGCATTCATCGAGAATGGGGTCTAATTGGTCACGTTCAGCACCATTGATGAAGCGGGTCATTAATTCGTTGACTTGTTCTTCAGAATAAACTTGGAAACTATCAAGTGCATCTTGTAAGTCGTTGAGGCGGTCTATATCGGTTTCTTCACTGAGAATTGTTGTTTTATAAAATGGGTCAAAGGCTTCTTTAATTGCATCGGCTGAGTTGACAAAATCTAGGATGAATGTATCTTTTTTATCGGGTTTGTAAGCACGGTTGAGGCGAGATAAAGTTTGAACAGCTTTAATATCGGCTAGGGATTTATCTACATACATGGTATGTAATAGGGGTTGGTCAAATCCTGTTTGATATTTATCAGCTACTATCAGGAATCTATACTCACTTTTTTTGAACTTTTGGGGAATGTCGTTCCCTGGAAAACCATTCATTGAGGACTCATCCTCTTTTTTTCCGTCAACTTCTTTACTGCCAGTAAATGCAACTATAGTTTTGTAAGGTGCGTTGATTTCCTGTAGATAGGCATCGAAGGCTAGTTTATAGCGAATGGCACTGTTAATACCATTGGTGACGACCATTGCTTTTGCTTGTCCATTAATTTTGCGTTGACCAATTACTTCTTCCATGAAATGGTCAATCATAATTTCTGTTTTCTGGCGGATAGCGTGGGGGTGTCCCTCTATGTACTGCTTGAGCTTTTTCTTTGCACGTTTGGTATCAAATTGGGGGTCGTCTTCAATCTTTTTCTCAAGCTTACAGTAACTTCTATAGGTGGTGTAGTTCTCCAGCACATCTAAGATAAATTCTTCCTCTATTGCCTGCTTCATGGAATAGTTATGGAAGGGATAATACTTGCCATCTGCTGGATTTTGAATACCAAAAGTTTCTAATGTCTTATTTTTGGGTGTGGCTGTGAAGGCGAAGTAACTGGCGTTGGGTGAAAGTTTTTGTTCTTCAATGATGCGGAGAATTTTATCTTCGGTGGTTTCTTCTTCCTCACCTGCTTCTTTATTCAAAGCTGCACTCATTTTGGCGGCACTTGTACCGCTTTGGCTTGAGTGGGCTTCGTCAATGACAATGGCAAATTTTTGATTGCTTAATGACTGAATTTCTTTAACAATATAGGCAAATTTAAAAACTGTGGTGATAATAATTTTTTTCTCTTCTTCTAGTGCCTGTTTTAGTTGCTTACTACCTTCGGTGATGGCTTCAACTACGCCTTGGACTTGGGCAAACTGTTTGATGTTATCGCGGATTTGTCTATCTAAAACTTTGCGGTCTGTAACGACGATAATTGAATCAAATACGGGGTTGGTGTCGCTGGTGTCGGTGAGTTCTACGAGTTGGTGACTTAGCCAGCTAATGGAGTTACTTTTACCTGAACCTGCGGAATGTTGAACTAGATAACGCTGTCCTACACCATTGGTTTTGCTATCGGTTAGGAGTTTTCGCACTAGGTCGAGTTGGTGGTAACGGGGAAAGATTAGTTTGCGTTTCTTCTGTTTTTCTTCGTCTTTCTCTTCTACTAGTTGGGCATATTTTTCAATGATGTTGCTGAGGCTGGTTTTGGTGAGAATTTCTTTCCACAGGTAATCGGTTTTGAGTCCGTTGGGGTTGATGGGGTTTCCTGCACTGTCGGGGAAAAGTAAGTGTGGTTCAGATTTTTGACCTTTGTTAAAGGGGAGAAAAACTGTTTGTTCTCCCTTCAGTTCGGTAGTCATGTAGACCAACTCATCATCGACGGCGAAATGAACTAAGCAACGGGCAAAGTTAAACAGGGGTTCTTTGGGGTCACGGTCAGTTTTGTACTGCTTTATCGCATCTTGGACATTTTGCTTTGTGAGGTTGTTTTTTAGTTCAAAGGTGATGAGGGGTAAGCCATTGATGAAAATCCCCATATCCAGGGATAGTCGTTTTTTATCGTTGCTGAACTGGAGTTGACGAGTAACGGAGAAGATATTTTGGTAGTAGCGTTGGATGGCTTGGGGGTTAAGTTGGGATGCGGGTAGTTTGTAATAGAGTGTGAGGTTGACTTCTTGGGCTTTGATACCCTTGCGGAGAACATCAACAATACCTCTGCTTTTGATTTGGTCTGAGATGCGCTGAAATAGCTTTTCTTCAAACCGTTTACCGTAGCTGGTTTCTAGTTTGGTGACTTCGGTGGGTTGGGTTTGGCGGAGGAATTGCAGCAGTTGAGTTTTATCTATGCAGTAATTGCGGTCATAGTCCCCAGGTTGCCCTTTGATGTAACCTGCTTCAGTGAGTAGGCTTTTTTCTATGAGGGCTTCTAAGCCTTTTTCTGAGGTGTCGGTGGTGTTCATGGCTAAATTGCTGCGGTTGTAAGGGTGGTTTCAACTGCTGATGTTTCACGTACATCTATTTTTCCCGTTACAGCGTCGGAAATTAGCGTGGTGCGGTATTCTTGGATGAGTTCGATTTCTTTTTCAGCTTTGGCGATCGCAAGGTCGATTTTTGCAGTATTTGTATCAAGCCACTCGACAATGTGATTCTGTTCAACTTTTGGCGGAATTTGAACAATGAGATTTCTAATAGTTCCAATAAGTAAAACTGGTTGAAGACCAGAAGAGTTTAATCGATTAATCTGGTACTGCATACTACTACAACACAACACATATAGTAGAAAATTAGGATTGATATCCTCAGTAGGTGTGATTTTTGCAATATTTTGATTGATATGATATTTATTATTCTCTTCAATTAATGCACCATTACCTAATGTTCCAGTACACGGAAAAACAATATCTCCAGCAAACAATTTTGAGCGCATTAATTGATTTGAAAGTGCTGATGTTATTGTTTCTACATCATCAAGAATGAGACGATTATTTTTTATATTTAAACCCCGAAGAGCAATTATTTCACCATCAGGATCTGTCTTCCATAATTTTGTATATTCAAAACCCGTTAACTTTGTGACATTGCATAGTCGCCCTAGTCTCATAATCTCCCAATGTGCTGGAATTTCCCCTAACCACTCAATACCAGAAGGTTTCATAGGTGCATGAGGGTTGAGTCCCTTGGTAACTGCACGGTTAGCGATCGCAGTTTTCTGCTCTTTGAGTAATTCTATTAGCCGTTGCTTGTTGCTGATGAAGTGGTTTATCTGTTCTAATTTGCGTTCAAGAAAGCGAACGATTTGTTTTTGTTCTTCAATTGGAGGGCAAATAATAGGTATTTGAAAAAAATCATCAGAATACATACGTAGTCTTGAGGAGCGAATACCTTTTGACCTAAGCGTATATTCAGCGATATACTCTGGTATTCTTACAAGATATTCAAGATAATCAGTATAAAAGTTATTTGTATTTTTTTGCCTATAAACACCGTATGCAGAACTAATAATTCCTTTATATTTAGATACTCCTAACGCTCCCATCCAAGCCCACATAATATTTATAACTAAGTCATTTGGAATGCAAGTTTTATAGCCTTCATAAGATTCAGCCATAAACATAGTGATATTTTTTTCGCTTCGTGGAGTAACTCCAGTGATATGAGAAACAGAAAGTAACTCTTCATCTCCTTTCTCTGAACGCTCATCTATTTCGTAAAAGAAATACTTTGCTCGTTTTACTTCCCAATGCTGAGGAATTTTTTCGGCAAAAGCCAGACTAGAATCCCTATAACTTGAATAACACTTCATCCCAAAACCTCCTCAAGAGAATTACGGCTCAACCACCCTATTTAAACGCTCTGGGTTCCAAATCTCCTCTGCAATCTCTTGATAAAGCTTTTGCCGCGCATCTAAATCAGCTTTTTTAAACTCCTTATGAGGTTGAAACGGTAGCCCAGAGCGTTCCTTATATCTCAAAAAACCTGGATTATGGTCATAACATTGAGAATTGAGTGATTGAGCTAAAAGATTCTGACCGTAGTAATGAGGTAATTTGTCAGTGTAAGGCAAGTCACCATAACTAGCATTAAATGATTTCGGCAGCAGCAACAATCCCCCAATGCGGTTACGATACTCATAGAAATCTGCATTACTGGAAAACTCATCTGAGTGACGCTGGGGTTTATTTGCCCAAATATGCTCTACTTCATATCGAGTTTTCCCAGTGGCAATATATTCGCTATAACGTGATGGTATTCCCGATTGCCTTTCTATGTGATCTGTTATCCGCGCAAGAAATTGGTAAATAGCATTGTAGTTTTGCTGATGCAGTAGCAGTCGTTCATTAGAAGCAAAGACTTCTGTTTCTGCATCTAACTTCTGCCGCAGAATTTTTACAAGTTCAATAGGTGTTTCCCCCGAATATCCCGCATAACTACAAACATGGCATACTGCATCGTGTTGTAATTTATCATTCGGAAGTTCCAAAGCCTCCGAGCAAGCAGAATATCAAGAAAACTTGCCACTAAACGAATCTTTTGGTTAATGATACCTGGGTCATCATCTGGATTTAGAGGTGCAAGCAGCAAGGGATATTGAAGGGTAAAACCATACTGGGCATTATAAAAAACTTTCTCTAACCCTGGTGCTAATGAAATTGAGGCTTCACGCAAGCGCAGATATTGACGGGTATAAAATGCAAAATCTCGCTCTATGAAGCGCACAAAATCAACACTTCTATTGAGTCCGATGTCCGATTTATGGTCACGTACCCAACGGTGAAACTCTGTACTGATGCGGTCAAAGTCACCAGGGACAGCACCTTTTTTCCGTTCCCTAATTGTCTGGGCATACTGACTGCGAAGCCACGTTTTAATTGCATCGGCTTCTTCATCCTTACCGAACTCTATTAATTCACTTACCCGCTTTTTCCAAAGCTGATTCGCCTGAAGTTTTTTAGCTTCATCATTGATATTAGCCAGCAAATAGCCTTTCAGCATATCCGTAGGCGTAAGCGATAGCCCTCGGTCATTCATCGTTTCAAAAATGGTATAGGCATCCTCATCTGAGTAAGCTGTAATCTCGACGATGTGGACGTTTTCTATTAGCCAGTCAATAAAGTATGGTAAAGCCTCTTGAGTGAAATCTTGCGGAAAATATTTTTTAATATCACCATAACGCGCAACTATATTTTTTACTGACTCTGGTTGCTCTGTGTCATCAAAAGGAACGTTGTTGAAGAGAGCTTCCATGCAAGCATTACGCTCTTCAACATCTAAATTAAAAGATTTTTTCCGATGCCTTTCGGAGAAAATTAAGTCGTCGAGTTTTACTTGGTCGGGGCGATCCTTTTGCAGATTATGCAGAAAAATTAGTAATAGAGATAAAGTAGTGAGGCGTTGCTGTCCATCAATAATAAATTTCTTAATTTCTTTCTGGCTAACAATAATTGACCCCAAGAAATAATGCCCGTAATTTTCAATGGCTTCTGGCTCATGACTCGGATCAAAATCATTAAGGAACTTCCCTGTTAGGTCTTCTAGGAGTTCTTGAACCTGTTTGGTTTCCCACTTATATTCTCGTTGGTAATAGTCGATAGCGTATTTATTACCACTGAGCAGTTGACGAATAGTTTTAGCATCACCCCGAATTTCTTTCATAATACTATTTCTCCTCGCTAACAATCTGGCGTAAAACACCTTCTGTTTCTGCTTCTAAAGCAAAGATATCTGCTGCTATTTCTTCCAAACTCCGCAACGGTTTGAATTTATAAAAATATTTAGTAAAAGAAATTTCATAACCTCTGACCGTTTTCTCGTAGTCTATCCAAGCATCTGGTACATGGGGTAGCACTTCACGAGCAAAATACTCTTCAATATCTTCCTTCAATGGTACATTCTCTGTATCTCGCAATTCAGAATCAGGCTCATAAGTTACCACATCCTTAGTTTTCTTCTTAATTACAGGTTCTGCGGTTTCGTCTTTTTCTGTAAATGTGTCATAAACTAACTTAAACTCTTTAGCCGTTAGTTTAAGTTCTTCTGCTTTCAGTGCTTTTTCAAATTCTTGCTTGACTCGATTAAAATCTTTGTGGGTTTCGCTGCCAAACAAGTCCTTTAATATCCCCAAAATTAACCCATGCTTCGTATTAGAGCTAATATTTAGTGGTATTTCCTGCTGTTCTCCACTATTTTTTTTAGGAGATGAATCACTCAAGCTTCCGGCTAAAAACTGCTCTACTCTTTCTGATGTAACTTGAAAAGTTAACCTTAAAGGACGGTCAACAGTAATTTTGTGATAACCAAAATCTTCGTTATCAAAAATTTTAGACTGTTCTGTTTCCTCAAAAGCCAAAAACGTTTCTGTAATTCTTTGAATATCAGCTTGTGTTAACTCACAGTTTTTCTTCCCTAAATTCTTTCGCAACTTGCCATACCATTCAGTGGCATCAATTAACTGTACCTTCCCTTGACGGTCTTCAGGTTTGCGGTTAGATAGCACCCAAATATAGGTGGCAATACCCGTGTTATAAAACATATTCAAAGGTAAGCCAATGATGCACTCTAACCAATCATTTTCAATAATCCAGCGACGAATATTACTTTCCCCGCTACCTGCATCACCAGTAAACAAAGCTGAACCATTATGAACAATTGCTATCCGACTACCCAAGGTGCTAGACTGCTTCATTTTAGAAAGCATATTCACCAAAAATAACAATTGCCCATCACTGCTACGGGGTAAAAGAGTCAGCTTTTCTCCTGGTTTTAAATCTGGATGTTCTACAGCGAACCGCGAATCTTTAACTTCTTTCTTTTTGCCATCAAACACAGCTTCTTGGTCTACAGTCCAAGACTTGCCATAGGGAGGATTAGCAAGCATAAAGTCGAACTGTAAATCAGCAAACTTGTCATTAGAAATAGTTGACCCATAGTAAATTTTGTCAGGGTCACGACCCTTTATCAGCATATCTGATTGACAAATAGCGTAGGTTTCTGGGTTGACTTCCTGACCATATAATTCAATTGTGACTTTTTTGGCTGATTTTTCTGCAAGCTGTTGAATAAACGCTTCTGATTCCGTCAACATTCCCCCAGAACCACAAGCGTCATCATATACCAAATAAGTACCACCTTGAATCTGATTTTCAATTGGCAGAAATATCAAATTCACCATTAATTGAATAATGTCACGAGGGGTAAAGTGTTCCCCTGCTTCTTCGTTATTCTCTTCGTTAAACCTGCGGATTAATTCCTCAAACACATAACCCATCCCCAGGTTAGTTAATCCTTCATGGATAATCTCACCATTCTCATCTTTAACTGGGTCAGAACTAAGGTTAATTTCTTTAGCAACAAATTTTTGAATCAGAGCATAAAGCCTATTACTTTCTACTAAAGTCTCAATTTGATTTCGCAGTTTAAACTTAGCAATAATCTCTTGTACGTTCTCGCTAAAACCATTTAAATAGTTTTCAAAATTTGCTTGAATATCACTAGGAAAATCGAGTAAGGTTTTAA
Organism: Nostoc sp. CMAA1605; assembly: GCF_021596505.1. GTDB lineage: Bacteria > Cyanobacteriota > Cyanobacteriia > Cyanobacteriales > Nostocaceae > Trichormus. Next base: position 46,625 of record NZ_PJIZ01000030.1, read on the forward strand.
ACGTAAATTTAGAAGTATTATAAAAGACATAACCAGTTACTCTAGGAAGCTGTTGCGCTATGGCAGTTTGTCCAAAATTGCCTTCTTCCAGTCGCTTGTGAAGTTCAAGTACCTTTTCCTTAGTTGGTTCTAGCAAGCAATCTAAACGCCGTAGTACCGTCATTGGCAGAATTACATCTCGGTACTTACCGCGTACATAGACATCTCTCAATACATCGTCGGCAATATTCCAAATAAAGTTAACAATAGCGTTGTGTGTCGTGTAATTCATATTGCCAGCACAGTAGGCGATCGCATCCTGATAGTTGTAACAGTTTAAAGTACCGTGGTATTTGCTTTATATCAAGTGTCTTAATTTTTCTCTAACTTTTGACGCAACTGCTGATAAATCACGTCCAGCCAAATGGGAATCACAGGCTTACCTTCATCTAAAGATGCGATCGCCTTTGTTCTGTCATATTCCATAAGCTCAAGCGATCGCTCCTGTGCTTCTGACAACAACATGAAGCGTTTACCTTTACCAGAACTAAATAACTCTGGTTCTTGGTCTTTCAGCATCTTCAAGGTTTCGCAAGCAATATCAAAACTCAAACCTACAGACAGCCAATATACCATAGCTGCCAACTCTACTAAATTGGTTTTTGAGTAATAAATACTACGTCCTGTCCCCGTATCACTGATGACAGGAACAACCACCCCTTTTTCTCGCCAATACTGGAGTTGACGGAGTGTACAACCTGTAATTTTAGAAGCTTCCTTACTTGTAAAAAATGTCTCCTGCATAGATTTCCATTTTACAGAAGACTCGTTTAATACAAATATGTTAGTATTGAACAAAGTTGTTTTAAAGGTATGAGCCAAATCACTATTCAGTGTCGTCTTGTAGCTTCTGAGCCATCACGTCATCAACTATGGAAGTTGATGGCAGATTTAAATACGCCACTGATTAATGAATTATTGGTTCAAGTAGCTCAACATCCTGAGTTTGAAACTTGGCGACAAAAGGGCAAACACCCGACTGGTATTGTCAAAGAATTATGCGAACCTTTGAAAACTGATCCTCGCTTCATCGGTCAACCTGGACGTTTTTACACAAGTGCGATCGCCACAGTAAATTACATCTACAAATCTTGGTTTGCATTGATGAAGCGATCGCAATCCCAACTAGAAGGTAAAATGTGCTGGTTGGAAATGCTCAAAAGCGATGCCGAATTAGTAGAAGCTAGTGGAGTTACTTTAGAGAGTCTTCGTACTAAAGCTGCTGAAATACTGGCTCAATTTGCTCCCCAGCCAGATAAAGTTGAAGCACAACCGGCGAAAGGAAAGAAACGTAAGAAAACCAAAAAATCTAAAAAATCAGATGCTGAAAGCAGTATTTCTGATAGTTTGTTTGAAGCTTACCGTGATACAGAAGACAATTTGACACATTGTGCAATTAGCTATTTGCTGAAAAATGGTTGCAAAATCAGTGAGAAACAGGAAGATGCTGAAAAATTTGCAAAACGCCGACGTAAACTGGAAATTCAGATTGAACGCCTAAGAGAACAACTAGAGGCACGAATCCCCAAAGGTCGAGACTTAACGGATGCCAAATGGTTAGAAACTCTTTTGCTGGCCACTCTTAATGTTCCTGAAAATCAAGCGGAGGCGAAATCTTGGCAAGACAGTCTGCTAAAAAAATCTAGTACAGTACCTTTCCCAGTTGCTTATGAAACCAACGAAGATATGACTTGGTTTAAAAACGAGCATGGACGCATTTGTGTGAAATTCAATGGTTTGAGTAAGCATAGCTTTCCAGTCTACTGTGATTCTCGCCATCTCCACTGGTTCCAACGCTTTTTACAAGACCAACAAATTAAAAATAACAGTAAAAAACAACTCTCTAGCGGTCTATTTACTCTCCGTAGTGGGCGTATTGCATGGCAAGAAGGGGAAGGTAAAGGTGAACCTTGGAAAGTTAACCGCTTAACCCTTTACTGTTCTGTAGATACTCGCCTGTGGACGGCTGAAGGAACAAACCAAGTAAGGGAAGAGAAAGCAGAAGAAATTGCTAAAACTATCACCCAAACAAAAGCCAAAGGCGAACTCAACGATAAACAACAAGCTCATATAAAACGAAAAAACTCATCTCTAGCCAGAATTAATAATCCCTTTCCCCGTCCCACCAAGCCCTTATATAAAGGTCAATCTCATATTCTTGTTGGTGTTAGCCTTGGTTTAGAGAAACCTACAACACTAGCAGTGGTTGATGGGTCTACAAGTGAAGTCATTACCTACCGCAGCATTAAACAATTACTGGGCGATAATTACAGACTGCTCAATAGACAGCGACAACAAAAACACACCTTATCCCACCAACGCCAAATAGCTCAAACATTGGCTGCGCCAAATCAAATGGGAGAATCAGAGTTAGGGCAGTATGTAGACAGATTACTAGCTAAAGAAATTGTAGCGATCGCCCAAACATATAAAGCTGGTAGTATTGTTCTCCCTAAATTGGGTGATATGCGAGAACAAGTTCAAAGCGAGATTCAAGCCAAAGCTGAACAAAAATCAGACGTTTTAGAAGTTCAACAAAAATATGCCAAACAGTACCGAGTTAGCATCCATCAGTGGAGCTATGGTCGATTAATTGGAAATATCCAAAGTCAGGCAGCTAAAGCTGGAATTGTCATAGAGGAGGCAAAACAAGCAATTCGAGGTAGCCCACAGGAGAAAGCTAAAGAATTAGCGATAAATGCCTATCAATCCCGAAAAGCCTGATTGACAAAAAACAGAACCTTGACAATAAAATAGGTATAACTAATAGTGCCGCAGTTCATGCTTGTTTCAAGCCTCTGTACTGTGAAAAATGTGGGTTAGTTTGACTGTTGTCAAACAGTCTTGCTTTCTGACCCTGGTAGCTGCCCACCTTGATGCTGCTGTCCCTTGAGGACAGGAATAAGGCGCACCCCCAGTAATAGAGGTGCGGGTTTACCGCAGTGGTGGCTACTGAATCACCTCCGAGCAAGGAGGAACCCACCTTAATTATTTTTTTGGCGAATCGAAGCGGGGTCAATTTCCCTGGGGATATGCCAAAACTTTAAATCGCTTATTTAGTAAGGTTTATAGCCTTTAAGGTGTCAGTTAATTTACTTTTTTAAGTGTTGACTGATGGGCGATTTTGGGAGACTTGCCAAAAATGCTTTCAGAACTGTTGGCAAATCAAGGGTTTGAGGCGCAGAGTTTCAACACCCCTCCCACGCAGAGGCGGGTTGAAAGAAAAAGCATCCAACTCATGCCATTAACTACGATACTATTGTTTCAACACCCCTCCCACGCAGAGGCGGGTTGAAAGCAGAATTAGCTTCTTTAGTAAGTGAAGCACAAAAGAAAGGTTTCAACACCCCTCCCACGCAGAGGCGGGTTGAAAGCCTTCTGAACAATATCGTTTGTTGCTAATAAAAATTGCGTTTCAACACCCCTCCCACGCAGAGGCGGGTTGAAAGGCGCATTTTCTAGCATGGTTGTCTATGCTAGTTTTGGTTTCAACACCCCTCCCACGCAGAGGCGGGTTGAAACAGTTGAAAAACAAGAGTGATGTGCAATTTGTAAATCAAAAGCTTGATTAGCTTTTTCTGGGTTTAATTTTGATGCCAAGCTGACGCTTTTTAGGTGGGTTGAAAGGATAGAGCAACAGATTCCTTTAAATCAAGAATCTTGCCTCTTGCTCCATTAGTGAATAATTAATTTACTTATACCAATTTAATATGAAGCTGCATAGAATAGAGGAAACAAACTAGATAAATTAAAATAACCATGAGCCGAACTTTTAAGATTGAAATCGCAGAGAGCGAAGAAGAACTTAAAAAACGTCTACAAACAGCCAACTTAGGGAACCAGAAAGAAAAATTACAGATGCTGTGGTGGATAAAAAGCGGTCAGGTTCAGGAGCAGCAAGAAATTGGAAAACGCTTGGCGAAAGATACTTCAACGGTGACAAGGTGGTTACAAAAGTATAGGTCCGGTGGGCTAGATGAATTATTAGAAATTAAAAAAGCTCCAGGAGCAAAACGAAAAATTAACGAAAGTGCGCTCGCCGCACTCTCAGAAGAGTTAAAAACAGGAAAAGGCTTTAGTAGCTATGGTGCAATAGTTGAGTGGTTGAAATTCCAATATGGACTGGAAGTTGAGTATGCAACAGTTTATGCGCTAGTTCGATATAAATTAGGGGCAAAACTCAAAGTACCGCGTCCTCAAAGTCATCAGCAGGATGAAAAGTTAGTATCTGAGTTTAAAAAAAACTCGGTATCATCCTCAATACCCTAGAAAAACATCTAGCACCTCTAAAGAGTATTCGTTATCTATGTCAGGATGAGACTAGGGTGGGATTAAAAACTTTAACGGGAAAAGTGATTACCGCTTGTGGAGTCAAACCAACTGTATCCGTGAAATGGCAGAGGGAAAATTTTTGGATTTATGGTGCAATTGAACCATTCACCGGACAACATTTTCAGCAAGAATACCCCAAACTTAATGGTGAATATTTTCAACAGTTTTTAGACTGGTTATCTCAGCAATTAGGTGAAGATTATGCAATTTTACAAATAGACCAAGCTCCTGCTCATATCAGTAGTGCGATTAATTGGCCTGAAAATATTATTCCCCTGCTTCAACCACCTCATTCCCCGGAACTCAATCCCATTGAAAGGCTGTGGCAGTATCTCAAAAAATATCTCAAGAATGAACTTTTTTCTTCTTTACAAGACTTACGAACTCGCATACAACAACTATTCGAGCAATTAACATTTGAGCAGGTAATTTCTATCTCCTCTTATAACTTTATTTTAGAAGCTCTTTTCTATGCAGCTTCATATTAAATTGGTATTAACAGTTACCATCAACAAGGATAATACTGTCATATTTAAGATATAGCAGTAGAGAACTGGGACAATTAATATGTTAACAGTGACATTAATTAATTAAAAGTGACACTAATGTGTTAACAGTGACAAATAATTAGTTAATGTACATCCAACGAGCGCGGAGGGATTTGAACCCCCGGCCAACAGAACCGGAATCTGTTGCTCTATCCACTGAGCTACGCGCCCTCGTACTGGATGATTATATCACGAGGTTTAACATTTTGTGTTAGAGATAATTTGCAGGGTTGACTGGCGTACCATTGCGGCGGACTTCAAAGTGTAGGTGTGGCCCGGTGGATAAACCAGTCGAACCAACAGCCGCGATCGCCTGTCCTCTTTGTACTGTTTGTCCTTCTCTTACGTATAATTCACTAGTATGCCCGTATAGTGTGGTAATGCCGTTACCGTGGTTGATAATGACAGCTTTGCCGTAACCACCATACCAACCAGCGAAAATCACTGTTCCTGAGTCGGCGGCGCGAATTGTACTCCCGTAGCTAGCTGCAAAATCTAACCCAGCATGAAAGCGACGATATCTTAAAATCGGGTGTATCCGCCAGCCAAAGGGACTGCTAGTGGGTGCGTCACTAGGAAAGGCGAATATTCCTGTACCTTTAACAAAAATATTTGTGCGACTGTTGGTTTTTGCTTGTGCGGCTTCCCTGGCTTGTGCTTCGGCTATTTTTTGTTGAATCAGGGTTTCTAAACTTTTGGAATCCTTTTCTAGTTGATTTTGCGCGGCTTCCAAAGCTAGGCGATCGCTATTTAATCTCTGCACTAATTCCGATTGAGACTGTGCTTGAGCTTGATAATCGGCTTTTTGAGCTAGTAATTGCTCTCTAATTAAAGCAATTTCGTTTTTTTGCGATTCTACCTCTGTTTTTTGCTGATTCAGTAGTTCGGCTTGCTTGGCTAATTTGCTCAACATCTGTTGATCTGCTTGATATACCAACTTTAATTGATAGCGACGGCTAATAAAATCACTGATATCTCGGCTTTGTAATAATACCGCCCATCCTTGACTAATAGGCGATCGCTGAAGATATCTTAACCGCCCAATCGTGGCTAATTGGCGTTCACCATAGATTTGTTCTGCTACAGCCAAATCACCTTCTAGTTGCTGGAGGCGTTGAGTAGCAACCTTTAATCGTGTCTCAGTCTCTTGAATTTGACCATTGGTAGTTTGCAGATTGTTGGCGATTCCAGTTAAGTGATTTTGCGCCGCTTGTTGGATTTTAGTCAAGCGATCGCGTTCCTGAATCACATTCTGGCGTTCTTGATTAATTTGTTGCTGTTGTTGTCGGAGGTTGTTGACTGTTGGTGCTGGGATTGCAAATACCGGTAGCCAAATCAGCATCCAGCAGAGTATCAGCAAACACCAGCAAACTTTCCAGTATCGAATTAATGGCGTTTTCATGCCTTATCTTCAGCCAAGGGATTGCAAGCATAGATAGCATTGTTCCCAAAACGCCAGTATATCTAACAGCAGTTTTCATAAAGTACATCTTTATACAAAGATTAGTAGAAATGCGAATCTCGCAGCGAGCAAATTTAGCAAATAATAGTGGCAACACTCGGTAAAAGTGTAGTGATTCTTCTCAAAAAAAATAGTTCTCATTAATAGAATTTGGAAATAGAGAATAATGCAGAAAAATTATTTACAAAAAGGCATAGTTGCAGCCGTCGCCGCATTTTCTTTACTATCAGGAATTACTCAATCTGCGAATGCACAATCAAGAAATGTATACGGAGCAATTTCCTATTCTCCTTCTACTCAAGTGTATTCTTCAGGAATTTCTGGAACCAAGCAAGGCGCAATTAACGCTGCTTTGAGTAACTGTCGCAGTGAAAGCGAGGCTGAAGATTGTACAGTACCTCTATGGTTTAGAAATGCTTGGGGTGCTTTAGCTGTGGGTTCTGATGGTAGCTACGGAACCGGCTGGGGAACTGACCAAGGTTTAGCAGAACAGTTTGCTGTTAGTACCTGTGAACGTTACGGTGGTCAAAATTGTCAGGTAATTTTTGTTAGACAGGCTAGATAAAAAATTTACCCCAAAAAAATATTCCAGTAGGGTGCGTCAGTGCTGACGCACCCTTGTATTTTGGTGAGTTAACGTTATCTTTATTTCTAAGTAAGTATGAATTTATGCTCAACAAATTGGGGGAAAAATGCCCGTTACCACTAGAGAAAAGCCAAATGCACCTCAACCACCAACTTTTAATTCTATTGCAGAAGCCAGATTAAATCGCCAACAACGACTAGCCGCCGCCTTTCGCCTGTTTTCGCGGTTCGGTTTTGACGAAGGTGTTGCAGGTCATATTACAGCCCGTGATCCAGAAAACCCTAATCATTTTTGGGTGAATCCCTTCGGAATGCACTTTGGATTAATTAAAGTGAGTGACTTAATTTTAGTTAATCATGAAGGAGAAGTAATTTTAGGCGATCGCCCCGTCAACCGAGCTGCTTTTGCTATCCATTCCCAAATTCATGCAGCACGTCCTGATGTAGTCGCTGCGGCTCATGCTCATTCACTTTACGGCAAAAGCTGGTCTAGTCTCGGTCGTCTACTCGATCCCCTCACCCAAGATGCTTGTTCTTTTTATCAAGACCATAGTGTATTTGAGGACTATACTGGTGTAGTTCTCGATCCCCAAGAAGGTCAACGCATTGCTCAGACTTTAGGTAATCATAAAGCCCTGATTCTACAAAATCATGGTTTATTGACAGTGGGACAAACAGTTGATGAAGCCGCTTGGTGGTTCATCGCCATGGAACGTTCTTGTCAAGCTCAACTATTAGCTGAAGCGGCTGGTAAACCGAAATTAATTCAACCAGAATCTGCTAGTGTGGCACACAGTCAAGTTGGTTCTGCACAAATGGGCTGGTTTAGCTTTCAGCCTTTATATGACATGATTGTCCGTCAAGAACCTGATTTGTTGGATTAGGGGTATAGGGGTGTAGGGGTATGAGGGTGTAAGGGTGTAAGGGTGTAAGGGTGTAAATAAAAGATAGAAAACCTAACAACCATACTGAAAAATAAATTATTCCCCCTAAACCCCTAAACCCCTAAACCCCTAAACCCCTACACCCCTATACCCCTATAAATTCTCCTTCCAACTAGCCAAATCTGCCAAAGAGCGATCGCGATAACGTCCATAACGCTCCTGTTTATTTTTAATTTTCGCGCCTAAATCGGGGAAAATACCGAAATTTGGTGGCATTGGTTGGAAATGTTTAGGTGAGGCGGAACTGATAAACTCAAATAATGCCCCCATCATGGTTGTGTTGGGTAATGCCAAAGGTTCTTTACCCAAAGCTAACCGCGCCGCATTAATTCCCGCTAAACAACCACCGGCGGCGGCTGCTGTGTAACCTTCAGTCCCAATTAACTGTCCAGCCGCCAACAATGTAGGACGCTGTTTAAATTGCAACGTTGGTAGCATTAACTGCGGCGCATTAATAAAGGTGTTGCGGTGCATGACTCCCAAACGCACAAATTCCGCTTTTTCTAAACCTGGAATCATCTGGAAGACTCGTTTTTGTTCACCCCAACGCAGATTTGTTTGGAAGCCAACCATATTCCACAACTGACCGGCTTTATCTTCTTGGCGTAACTGCACCACCGCATAGGGACGTTCCCCAGTGCGGCTATCAGATAAACCCACTGGCTTTAAAGGCCCGTAGCGCATTGTGTCTTCTCCCCGTTGTGCGAGTTCTTCAATGGGGAGACAGGCTTCAAAAAATTTCGCTGTTTCTCGCTCAAAATCCTTGAGTTCTGTTTGTTCGGCTTGACAAAGTGCCTCCCAAAACCGCAGATATTGCTCCTTATTCATGGGACAATTCAGGTAGGCAGCTTCACCTTTGTCATAGCGTGAAGCCATGAAGGCAACATCGCGGTTGATGGATTCACCAACAATAATGGGACTAGCCGCATCAAAAAAACTCATGTATTCCATCCCAGTAAAGCGGTGCAAGTCTTCTGCTAAATCGGGGCTAGTTAATGGCCCACTTGCCAAAACCACTATACCTTCGGGGATCGCTGGAACTTCCCCACGGCGGAATTCAATTAAAGGATGATTTTCTAAAGTTTGCGTCAAATCCTGTCCAAATTGACCTCTATCCACAGCCAACGCACCCCCAGCCGGTACAGCGTGTTCATCGGCTTTAGAGATGACTATAGAACCGAGTTGGCGTAATTCTGTATGCAGTAAACCCGCCGCGCGATCGCTTGCCATTGCGCCAAAGGAGTTACTACACACCAATTCTGCTAAATGTTCTGTATGATGGGCAGGGCTGAAACGTTGGGGACGCATTTCATGTAAAATTACTGGTACTCCAGCCTGAGCAATTTGCCATGCGGCTTCAGTCCCAGCTAGTCCACCTCCAATTACTTGTATTGGTTGTTGAGTCATAGTCATTTTTATAATTCCTGCTTTATTAAAGATAATTTGCTGGGAAGGTATTTATAATAACGCAGGCGCAAAACCGTTGCATATTTTTATGGTTTAATCTTGCTAAAAATTATTCCTTAGTAATATTTTTGCTTAATATCTTCTACTTCTTTTCTCAGTCCATTAGCATGAATTAAACCAACATATCCTTTAAATTGACAGTTACCTTGACTATTATACACAGATACATGAGGAATTTGTGCTAAATTATCACGCATTCTTAGCTTGCCACTACCATCACAAAATTCAAAACTTTCTCTTAGTTTATCAATATTCCCAAAATACATATCCCAATAATTTGCACTCTTAGAATCTACAGTTTGGGCAGAATCTTCATTTTCTACCAACAAAATAGTCATTCCTGAAACTCTTTTTAAACGTTCAATGACCACATTAATGATTTTTTCCTCACTGCCAAGAATATTATCTACAATTATTTTTGCGGTTTGAGGACAATGCCAGTAATTTATGTGAGCATCGGCGGCACCTGATGCTAAAGATGCCATATATAAAACTTGATTAATATTGGCATTCATTTTACTGGCAGCTTCAACAGCAGGAAATGCAGCTACAGCACGTACAGTTGTTTCTAAATCATTAGCACTAGTGGATATAAATTTATCATTGATTAACAAATTAGGTACATTATTTATTTTTAAACTAGCTCCTAAAGGATAAGCAATTAAATCTGAAGCGTGGATTATATTAGTCCATCTTAAGTTTTGTTGAGTAAAATCACTCATGAAATCATGAATTTGATGTTTCTTAATATCTAATATCATATTAAATAATAAAATTGGTGATCCCATTGTAGTAATGCTTTTAAGTTTGACTCTGCCATTGATTAAGTCCCTAAACATAAATGCAGAATCACCTGATGAAAATTTATCAGAAAAAAGCATATCCCATAAGATTACAGTTCCCATAGAATGGGCAACAATATGAAGTTCATTTTCATCAGGATAATCTTGAATCAATTCATTTAAATGTAGTGTGATAGTTTCTCTAATTTTCGCTCCTCTTTCAATATTGAGGTAAGTAAAAGCATCACCCACAAAATCAGAAATAAACTCTTGTCTAATTTCCTGACCACGAAATATATCTTGAGTATCAACATGAGGATTTTCTTACTTGGTATTTGCTAAGTCCTGATAAATAAAATTCCAAATTCTATCTTTTGTGTTCAAAATATCAGCATAAAATCCAGAGTGAAAATGTGGTAAATTATGACCACGCTGATAAAAATCTTGTTTAATTAGAGATTTCAAAGGTTGAGCAAATTTAACTTTAGACTCAGCAACACCATGAATAAAAAAAATTAGCATTGTCATTCCAATCGGTAACAATGCTTACAATCTAATCTACTTTTTCTCAATCAGCTATGTAGAAACAACGTAAAAGTGTCATCACTATTTATTTTCATCAACTTGATGATGTTTATTCACCTCCCGCCTGTGCAGTTTCACCAAAAATCTTACCCGTCGTTTGAATTCCTCAAAGTCTGCGTCGCTGAGTTGAGTTTTTTGCCAAGCTGGACGTTGCTGAATATGTTCACACCAATTTTGCAGTTGGGGATAATTATCTAAAACCACGCCCAATTTAGGTAAAAATGGTAAAACTGTCCCAGCTACAATATCTGCTAGGGTTAATTGTTCCCCAAGGAAAAAAGGGCGATCGCCTATAATTTCTGTGAAAAATTGCAGCACTATATTTATATGTTTTACTGCTTGTAAAAACTGCGGCGATTCGGGACTCTCACAAATTAAGGGAATAGTTTTTGGAAATAGTTCATTCGCCGTCACCATTTGCACCATTTTGGCTTGCGCCAAGGCTTTAGACTCACTAGGTAACAATGCAGGTGTGGGATATTTGCTTTCTAAATAGTCTAAAATTGCTAATGATTCTATAACCTTAAAACCATCATCTACTATCACGGGAATATGATGAAATGGATTAATTTCTATAAAATCTGCCTGTAATTGATCACCATTTAATTGTAATAATTTTGGCTCAAAATCAATTTCTTTTTCTAATAAAGTTATCCATACACGCCGAGCGTTAGGTGAAAGCGGAGCATAGTAAAATTGCAGCATAGAAAACTCCTATTGTGAATTTAAAAGACCGAGTGGTTTGTTTTCGCACAAAAAAATTTGCTGACTAAATCTGCTGAAACTGATAATATTTCTGTTTTAGTTCTTCTGGAATGGGAATTGGACGATTACTATCTAAATTCACAAAAGCACCTTTTTGTATAGCTAATGCGGCTAATTCTTCATTAGCTATAATTTCCGCTTGCACAGTCCATTTTAACCGGCTTAAATTACTCAACCACAGACGACCAACTACTTGATAATTCAGCTTAATTGGTCGTTTATATTCAATTTCTGTACCTGCAAGAATTGGTGCATATCCTTGCTGTAATTGTTTTTCTAAATGGAAATGCTCTTCTAAGAATTTCAGGCGTAAATCTTCTAGCCACCTGATATAAACTATATTACTGACAATACCCATAAAGTCTATATCATAGGTTTTTATCGGTATTGTCATTACTACTTCCAAGGCTCTAGATGATTGATTTTCTACTGACATAATTCATCCTAATTAATTTCAAGACCATTAGGTCTGTAAAATATCAAAAAATTATATTTTAAACTTCTAGTGCAGTTATGAAAGATTAGTTTCTATATACTTATGCAGGTGATTAACTGCTCTTTGCATATAGATTTTATCTTCGTATAACTTGGTCATCATGATTGCACCTTCGAGGGTTGCAGTGATAATACTAGCGATTTCATCTGCATTAACTTCGGGTGGAATTTCCCCTTTGTTAACTCCAGTTTCAATGATGCGACAAATGAGATTTAGCCAAGCTGTCATGGCTTGCTGTGTGCGTGCTTTTAAAATAGGGTGAGCATCATCACTTTCTACAGCTGTATTGAGTAGTGGACATCCTCCAGGAATGGGTGGATTGTCTACAAAACTGCTAAATACATTAATGATTGCCTTTAAACGAGCGATCGCATGACGTTCATGGCGTAATGCTAACCTGTAATGTTTACTCACACAAGCGATCGCATAATCAAACGCCTGCAATGCTAATTCATCCTTACTTTGAAAGTGATTGTAGATTCCTCCTTTTTTTAACCCTGTCACCCGCATGATGTCAGAAATCGACGCACCAGCGTACCCCTGTTGATTAAACAGTTCGGCTGCTTGTTGAATAATCCGAGCTTTTGTTTCTTCGCCTTTAGACATCGAAAATATTTCAGACCGATTGGTCTGATTAAAATTATCACTATATATATAGAATAGTCAATAACAATTCAATGGCATTAATACTTATTTCTCCAGAGAGAAGGAAAACTAGATTTTAATCAATAAATTACTGGTAAGTCTTCTTTCCAGTTAAATTATGAACATTATCGCTTGGATAATTCTTGGACTGATTGCTGGAGCGATCGCCAAAGCTATTTACCCTGGTCGTCAAGGTGGTGGTATCATTGCAACTATGATTTTAGGTATCATTGGGGCGTTAATTGGCGGTACTTTAGTTACACTTTTAGAAACGGGAAGATTACAATTAACGGCAGCCACTTTCAGCATTCCTGGTTTTATTGTTGCTATTATCGGTGCGATCGTTGCTATTTTTATCTGGAGTTTAGTTACAGGACGCACTAGTCACTAAGGGATTTTCAACTAAGAAAATATACTATTACGTTGATGGCATGGGGGCAGGGGGCAGGGAGCAGGGGGAAAGACGGTTGTTTTGAAGCAGATAAACTGAATAATTTATCCCGATTCCCTCTATTTCCAGAAATATCTATATTTAGGCATTGAGGTAAATACTGACAGCAGTTAGACTGGGCAAATAATACCAATTTGCAAAATGATTGCGACCAATGGATTTCTAAAAAGCTTACCAATAAAGCATTCTAAAATCCAAAATCCAAAATCCAAAATGGTATAAGGCAACTATCTGCACCCTAACCATGACTAATCGCCTTGCTCAAGCCCAGAGTCTCTACCTCCGTAAACACGCCGAAAACCCGATTGATTGGTGGCCTTGGTGTGATGAAGCTCTTGCAACTGCTAAAACCGAAAATAAACCGATTTTTGTTTCTATTGGCTATTCCAGTTGTCACTGGTGTACTGTCATGGAAGGTGAGGCGTTTTCTGATCTGGCTGTAGCTGAGTATCTGAACGCTAATTTTTTGCCTATTAAAGTAGATAGAGAAGAAAGACCAGACATCGATAGCATCTATATGCAGGCTTTGCAGATGATGAGTGGTCAAGGGGGTTGGCCTTTAAATGTCTTTCTCTCACCAGAAGATTTAGTCCCGTTTTACGCTGGGACTTATTTTCCTCTAGAACCGCGTTACAACCGTCCTGGATTTTTGCAGGTTTTGCAAGCACTGCGCCGCTATTACGATACAGAAAAAGAGGATTTGCGACAACGAAAAGCTGTAATTGCTGAAAATTTGCTAAAATCTGCAATTTTACAAGGTGAAACAACACAACAAGCACAAACACAAGAACTATTGCAGCGTGGTTGGGAAACCAGTACAGGGATTATTACGCCGAATCAGTATGGTAATAGCTTCCCGATGATTCCCTATGCAGAGTTGGCATTGCAGGGAACACGATATCAGTTTGAGTCTCGGTATGATGGTCAACAAGTATGCCTTCAGCGTGGTCTAGATTTAGCTTTGGGTGGAATTTATGATCATGTGGCTGGTGGCTTCCATCGCTACACTGTTGACCCTACTTGGACTGTTCCCCACTTTGAAAAGATGCTTTACGATAACGGTCAAATTGTCGAGTATCTAGCTAATTTATGGAGTGCAGGGATTCAAGAATCAGCATTTGCGAGGGCTGTATCTGGTACTGTGCAGTGGCTACAAAGAGAAATGACTGCACCGACTGGTTATTTTTATGCGGCTCAAGATGCGGATAGTTTTACTCATCCCGGAGAAAGGGAACCGGAAGAGGGGGCTTTCTACGTTTGGAGTTATGCAGAATTAGAACAACTGTTAACACCGACAGAACTAACAGAATTACAACAACAGTTTACAGTCACCCCTAACGGCAATTTTGAAGGGAAAAACGTATTGCAAAGACGCAATGCAGGGGAATTGAGTACAAATTTAGAGGTAGCTTTAGATAAATTGTTTGCGGTGCGTTATGGTAGTTTACCTGATGCGCTACCCACTTTCCCCCCTGCACGAGACAACCAAGAAGCCAAAACCACTGACTGGCCAGGACGTATCCCCGCAGTTACAGATACAAAGATGATTGTAGCTTGGAATAGCTTGATGATTTCTGGGCTAGCTAGGGCGGCGGCAGCGTTCCAATTACCGGAATATTGGGAAATAGGGGCGAAAGCGGCGGAATTTATTTACTCACATCAATTTGTTGAGGGGCGTTTCCACAGACTCAACTATGAGGGTCAAGCGGCTGTATTGGCGCAGTCGGAAGATTATGCTTTATTTATTAAGGCGTTGCTAGATTTACACCAAACTCAGAACCCACAGAACTCTTTATGGTTAGAAAGAGCGATCGCACTGCAAACCGAATTTAATGAATTCCTCTGGAGTGTAGAATTAGGTGGCTACTTTAATGCCGCTAGTGATGCAAGTCAAGACTTAATTGTACGGGAACGCAGTTATGCTGATAATGCTACACCCTCAGCTAACGGTGTAGCGATCGCAAATTTAGTCCGGCTATCACTGTTAACTGATGATCTCCATTATCTAGACTTAGCCGAGCAAGGTTTAAAAGCTTTTAACAGTATCATGCAGCAAGCACCCCAAGCTTGCCCCAGTTTATTTACCGCCTTAGATTGGTATCATAACTGCACTTTAATTCGCAGCACCACCGAGCAAATTAACTCATTACTACCCAAATATTTACCCACTGTAGCGTTGAGTGTAGTGTCTAATTTACCCGCCGATAGCGTTGGTTTAGTTTGCCAAGGCTTGAAATGTCTCCCCGCAGCCGGAAGTTTAGAACAGTTGTTGCAGCAAGTACAGCAGAGTCAAAATAGGGTATAGGGAATGGGGAATGGGGCATAGGACAGGGGGAGAGTAATGAGTAATGAGTAATGAGTAATGACTGTTGACTGTTGACTGTTGACTAATGACTAATGACTAATAACTCACCACTTCTAACTGCTATCGTTTTGGCTGGGGGTCAAAGTTCGCGGATGGGACAGGATAAGGCTTTGATTTGTGTTGATGGTGTGCCATTACTGCAAAAAATATGTGGTATTGCTGCCCATTGTGCTGATACTGTGTATGTAGTCACCCCTTGGCCGGAACGCTATCAGCACTTAGATTTGCCTCATTGTCAATTTATTCGAGAATCTGCCCATCAGCAAGGGGCTTTGTTGGGTTTTGCTCAAGGTTTGACACAGGTAAATACTGAGTGGGTTTTGCTACTAGCTTGTGATTTACCGAAGTTACAACTTGAGTTATTGCAAGATTGGATTGCCAGACTGGATAATGTAGATGATCAAGCGATCGCAGCTTTAGC
Source organism: Nostoc sp. CMAA1605 (assembly GCF_021596505.1). GTDB lineage: Bacteria > Cyanobacteriota > Cyanobacteriia > Cyanobacteriales > Nostocaceae > Trichormus. The sequence continues at coordinate 62,512 of NZ_PJIZ01000030.1, forward strand.
TCATCATGATAAAGGCTGGGAAGTTCTGTGCGGTTTTTATCGTCGTCGCTGTTTACTGCAATTATTAGAGTTTATCAATCAAGGCGGGCGATCGTTTCAGCGTTGGTTACAAAGTTATCCTGTAGAAATTTTACCCTTATCAAATCCAGAAATATTATTTAACTGCAATACACCAGAAGACTTGGCTTTAATTCCAGATAGCAAATAGCAGGTTAAATTACTGCTGTTGCCAGGTAAAAAACTTTACTGACAGTAATTAAAAAAAAACCGTGATTTGTGATCTATCCAACATTAGTTTTTCTATGAAGTCTTGTATATTAAGTACAGCTTTTCTCAAAAACCTTGTATACCCTCTGGCGAGCAACACAGTCATCTGAATTTTAGGGGATTTTGGCTGGTGTGTGTACTCGCCTTTTTTTTGTGACTTTCAGTTATTCTGAATGATGAGGCGTGGGATGATTTAATTAATTTCTTGAATTTAGCTTATGTTTCGTTCCTGGATATCTTGTATACTAGCGGTTTTATTAAGCTTCATGATGAGTGCTTGCACAACGGCAACTACTCAACCACAAGTACAGACTTCTGCAACATTCACCGCTAAAAGAGTCGTCACCCTTTCGTCTTTAGCGACAGATATTATCTCTCAATTAGATTCCACCAAACTGGTAGGAATTACAGGTAGCGCATTATTTAAAAATGATTCGCGCTTCCAGAATCTACCTCGTGTCAGTGAAGGTCAAACTCCCCCTAATTTAGAAAAAATTGTGGCTCTCAAGCCAGATTTAGTAATTGGTGCAGCAGGCTTTTCTAATCAAGTCACTCAAAGACTAGAACAATTAGGAATTCGCACTTTATTGACACAAGTTAATAGTTGGCAATCTTTAGAAGAAGTAACTAAACAAATTGCCCAATTAATTACTGTGAATCCCCAATCTTTATTAGAACGCTATCAGAGCTTTTTGCCAGATAAAATTGAACGCACTCCTTCAACTCTAGTTTTAGTTAGTATTCAGCCTATTCTATCGCCTAATAAAAATAGTTGGGCTGGTGATTTACTCGATAAATTTCAAATCAAGAATTTAGCAGCAGAATTGCAAGGGAAAAGTCCCGTTGCTGGTTATGTCACACTATCAGCCGAAAAAGTATTAGAAGCAAACCCAGAGACAATTTTAATAGTAAGTTCACCTGGAAGCTCACCTAATTCTGTCTTAGATGCTTTACAAAAAGAATCTTTTTGGCAGAAGTTACAAGCCACTCAAAATAATCGAGTCTATGTTTTTGACTACTATGGTTTAGTTAATCCAGGTAGTATAGATGCTATTGAAAAAGCTTGTCGTCAACTTCAGCAAAATTTATTTAAATAATAAAAATACTAAAACTGAGTTTGTAGTGAGGACTTTAGTCCTTTTTTTATAACTTTATTCCTCACTACAAACCTTTCATCATTTACCTTACTGAGATTAATTGTATCCCGACAATGGATATTTTTAATCTTTTGCAGGACTAACAGATTTTTTGTCAATCGCAATATGATTAGGTTTTACAGAACCACCAGTTAAACTGCGGAAATATAAACCACCAACAGTTAATAAAAACGTCAGATATCCCACTGCTTGGACGAGATAGAGATTGTCTCTGTAGCCAAATAAAGATTTGAAAACTATACCAGGAAATTCTTGATCAGACAAAACTTTACTAGTATTCCAAACCATTGGCCCTAAAATACAAGAATGGATTTTAGTAAAGTGTTCGTAATAAAAACACAGACCTTCGGAAGCGCGGTTACTGAGGGCTAAGTTAGCAAAAGCATCATCAAAATGTTTTAATGCAGAAACTACCAAACCCGCAACAATCAAAACTAATAAAACACCCATCACTTGGAAAAATTGACGGATATTAATTTTCACGCCCAATTTAAATAAGCCTACACCGATCGCAGCTGCTGTGGCTAACCCAGCTAATGCGCCAATTGTGGGGATGAGTCCTTGTTGGAAATTTGCAGCGACAAATAAGACTGTTTCAAAGCCTTCTCGGACAACAGCCACCAAAATTAAGCTAAAAACTCCCCAACCTGCTTGGGAATTGTTGACTAAAGCTTGGTTAACTGCTCCCTCTACTTGGGCTTTCATCGATCTGGCTTGCTTTGTCATCCAGATTAACATCCAACTGAGCATGGCGATCGCCAACACACTAAATACACCTCTAGCATTGGTTCAACTACTGGGGTGTATTGGGGGTTAGCTGCGCCAAGCACTTTAATTAGCCAGCTAAACAATACGCCAATTAACGCGCTGACAACGATACCAACGGCGATACCAGCATATACCCAAATATTCAAGCGGGATTGTTTAGCTTTTTTCAATAATGCTAAAACAATACCCACCACTAACGCGGCTTCCACGCCTTCACGAAGTGTAATAACAAAAGTAGGTAGAGCAGTGCTAAAGTTCATTATTATTTAGTCCAAAGTCAACAGTCCTCAGTCCATAGTTTAAAGTCAACAGTCCTCAGTCCACAGCCAAAAAAATTGACTATTGACTGTTGACTATTGACCATTGACTCTTAACTCTTAACTGAAATCGCGGAGCATTTTTTTCAATTCGAGATTATGTAGTTCTTCTTGTCCGATCATGGTACGGGCAAATTCTTCTAAGTAAATGCTGGCATTATCTACAGTTTCCAGTAAACTCTTATACATCTCTAAGGCTTTTCTTTCGTGGTTCAAGCTTTCTTCCAATATATCTTTTACAGAATGCTTGAAAGTCTCTTCCATTGGGGCGATTCTTAAGGTGGGATGTCCATCCAAACCTGTAAGAATTTCCCCTACTTGTTGAGCATGAAGTAAGGATTCGCTAGCCTGAGCTTTGAAGAAAGCCACAATAGGAATACGATTAGGGCCTGTCACCATCAAAGAATAGTGTGTGTAGCGCACTACTCCTGCGAGTTCAAATTCCATGATGGCGTTTAATAAGTCGATGGTCTTTTTTTGATCAAGCTCTTGCATTAGTCGTTAATTACAATGACGAAGGGGATGTGATGAGTGAGGAGTGGTAACAATTCGCAATTCGCAATTCGCAATTCGCAATTCGCAACGATGCTCTCGCCCCGCTACGTTAACGCAATTCAGAAAATCGGATTTTACCAGGATTTCTGAGTTTGCAACTGTGGCTGAATTTTGGCAAATTGGCGTTACGGGTTTAAAATACCTCACTGCTCACTTATTTTAAACTCCTGAGTTTGTTACTGGTGGTACTTGACAATACTATCTTTGATACTAACTTTGTGCTTGGGTGCTAGATTGATCAATGACTTTTTGGGAGTTGAGTTCAATATTTTTGATTAGTTGAGTCACTTCGGGTGGTGTTTTGACTGGCTGACTGGGGGGAATGACGCTAGGCCAGACTTTTTTGAGTTCGGTAAAACTCGTTTCAATGGCTTTGTGTGCTTC
>NZ_PJIZ01000031.1 GCF_021596505.1 Nostoc sp. CMAA1605
GTAGCTTTTATAATTATTCTCTGGATGCTATCACCATTTGTAGCGATCGCATTGATTTGTTATACTATAGTGGGTAATATAATTGCTATTTATCTAGCCAAGAACTAAATAAAATTAGGCAAGAAGAATTAGAATCTTCAGCAGACTATACTTACAGTTTAACTCATGTCCGTAATCACGCTGAATCAATAGCTTTTTTCCAGGGAGAAGAGAAAGAATTAAATATTATTCAGCGCAGATTTAATAAGCTTGTTCAAGGTGCTAAACGCAAGATTGACTGGGAAAGAAGCCAAGATATTTTTAATAGAGGATATCAGGCTATTATCCAAATATTTCCATTTATAGTATTTGGCCCTTTGCAGATTAAAGGTGAAATTGATTTTGGTGAAATCGCTCAAGCTAGTTTAGCGTGTAATCTATTTGCCAATGCGATGGCAGAATTAATCAGAGAATTTGCAACATCAGGAAGATTTTCTAGTTACATTGATCGTTTAGCTGAACTAACAAATGCACTAGAAACGGCGACTAAACAGCCTGAAAATGTTAGTACGATTAAGACGTTAGAAGAGAAAAGACTGGCTTTTGAGGATGTGACTTTACAAACTCCCAATTATGAACAGGTAATTGTTGAGGAATTATCGCTGACTGTTCAACCGGGTGAGGGTTTATTGATTGTAGGGCCGAGTGGTCGGGGTAAAAGTTCTTTATTGAGAGCGATCGCAGGTTTATGGAACTCAGGAAGCGGTCGTGTAGTCAGACCTCCCCTAGAAGACGTATTATTTTTACCGCAACGTCCTTACATCATTTTAGGGACTTTGCGTGAACAGTTACTCTATCCCCATACGAAACGCAAAATGAGCGATCGCGAACTAGAAGCCATTCTGCAACAAGTGAATCTAGAAAACTTATTAAGTCGCATCGATAGCTTTGATACAGAACTTCCTTGGGAAAATGTCCTCTCATTAGGAGAACAACAGCGTCTAGCATTTGCACGCCTATTAGTGACTCGTCCCCGCTTCACGATTTTAGACGAAGCTACAAGTGCTTTAGACTTGCATAATGAAGAAAACTTGTATCAACAATTACAACAGACAAACACTACATTTATTAGCGTTGGACATCGAGAAAGCCTCTTTAATTACCATCAGTGGGTATTGGAACTCTCACACGATTCTACTTGGCAACTTTTGACTGTAGAGGAATATCGCCAGCAAAAAGCACAAGAGATAGCTACTCAGATTTTAGAAACTGCAAGTATTACAATAGATTTGACATCTAATAGTCAATCTACCAGTCAACCAGAGACATTAAATATATCCCCTGAAAATGTAGAAGTAGTTACCACAGATGCTGTCACTGATGAAGAATCCCTAAATTCTCCAGAAATATCAAGAGTGGATACAGCTACAAATGTAGGACTTTCTCATCAAGAAATGCAGAAATTAACTAACTATTCACTGGGTACTGTGAGAAGTAAAGCCAGTAAAGGTCAAACTATTACTGCTAAAGATGGTTTTAACTACCGCTATAATAAAGAATCAAATATCATGAAATGGCTCAAGGTATTTGAATGATCTTATAAGGGACTTACAACTGAGAAAATATACTATCATATTGATGGCAAGGGGGCAGGGAGCAGGCTTCCGCCGTGAGCGTCAGCCGAACGGGAGCAGGGGGAAAAATAGCAATAGCTGTTTTGGAAAAGATAAATTTGGATAGTGTATTTTCTGGAAGTCCCTAATCATAAAATTTTGTAATATCTTAAATGTCTTAAGTGTCCTTGCTTCATCAATGATTTGCTGTTATACCTTAAGTGACTAACAAAAATTCCTCTGAGGAAAACAGCAATGTCTACAAAAATCCCAAAAACAGGAAATAATGAAGCGATGCCATTTTTTACTCGTTTCTTGGTAGAAGAAGAGCCGCCACAAGCACCAGAACCAGATCAATTACCGCCACCAATCTGGACTTTGAAGTGGCCTTCTGACTGGGAAGATCGCTAGATATAGTAAATTCACAATTGAAAAAATAGCAGGTTCAAATAACTCAACACTGCTGATTTAGGTATTAACAATAGTTAGGCGATCGCTGCTACTTTAACAGTCAACTGTGTTGGGTAAAATCACATTTGTGCAGCACCAAACCTATTATTGAAAAGTGTTGGTAGCTTTGACAAATCCCTCCCTATACGCTGTTAAAACTGATAACTGCCTTAATATCCCCGAATTCTCACATCTAGGCAACCTACTATGCCGATGTCTACAAGAAATCGGGGATTTAAAGTGAAATATTGTGCAGCAAATTGGTATAAATATGTGTTTTGAGAAATTAACCCTATAGGCGAGTAGGGAATGCTGAAGCAAAATTGAGACTTGCCCAATGCGATCGCGATCGCTGGTACTCTGATTCTATAAGTCACCCACAACAAACTGATTTAATGAAAATCTTATATTTATGACAGTATTAATAATTACATATAGCAATGACAATGACAGCATTCCTCTAGTCATCAAAGCTATTGAATCTCAAGGAGAAAAAGCATTTCGCTTTGATACTGATAGATATCCTACGGAAGTGAAACTGGATATTTACCAAGGTGAAACAGAACGGATAATTATTACTGACGGTGAACAGCAACTGGATTTAAGTGAGGTGTCCTCGGTTTGGTATCGACGGATGCGCTATGGGGAGAGAATTCCCGACACGATGGACAAGCAATATAAAGAAGCATCAATTCAAGAATCTCGCGCCACAGTTCGCGGTATGATTGCTAGTCTTCCAGGCTTTCACCTTGATCAAATGTCAAATGTGGAACGAACTCATAACAAACAGCTACAGTTGCAAGTAGCACGAAAATTAGGATTGCTGACTCCACGCACTCTGACTACTAATAATCCCGCAGCAGTTAAGCAATTTGCTGGGGATTGTCATCAACAAGGTATCGTGACAAAAATGCTTTCCTCCTTTGCTATTTTTGGTGAACAGGGAGAGCAGTTTTTTGTATTTACAAGTCCAGTTACAGATGAGGATTTAGAAAATCTGGAAGGACTACGTTTTTGTCCGATGACATTTCAAGAAAACATCCCCAAGGCTTTAGAGTTGCGGATAACTATTGTCGGACATCGTGTATTTACCGCCGCCGTAGATTCCCAAAGTTGTGACGGTGCTAATTATGACTGGCGTAAACAAGGAAGAGCATTAAAAGACGCTTGGAAACCCTATGATTTAACTGAAGATATTGAGAAAAAGCTACTACAAATGATGGCTAATTTCGGTTTAAACTATGGGGCAATTGATATGATTGTCACACCAGATGGTCAATATGTATTTTTGGAAATTAACCCAGTTGGGGAATTTTTTTGGCTAGAAATTTTCTCACCTCACTTTCCCATTTCCCAGGCGATCGCAGAAATTCTTCTGACAGGTAAAAATTAGGATCTGAAGTTGGATCATCATTGAATTTCCTAACTACTTTGGCTACTGCTTGTTAGGTAAATCTCAACAATCATTGCAGTGATATACATTGGAAATATGCAAACTCGAATTGCTAATCAGCAAACACCAAGCAATCCTTTTTCTACTCTCCTACAACTTTGGCGGGATTTAAAATTAGTTGCTGGCCCCTATTGGTATCCCACGGAAGTAGGAACAAGAGCATTTTCTGAAGTAATTTCCTCTTGGGGAATGTTTCTATTCCTGCTCATATTAATCATTTCGGTTGTAGGTGTCAATACTGTTAGTAGTTTTTGGAATCGCTATGTTTTTGATATCGTCATTGAAGAGAGAAATTTAGAAAAGTATCTCAATACTATATGGATATCTATCCTCTTTATTGTCGTTACCGTTCTGCTCAGTGCATTTTCTAAATATATCAAAAAGAAAATTGCGATTGATTGGTACAAGTGGTTAAATAATCATATTTTAACTAAATATTTTAGCAATCAAGCCTACTATAAAATCAATTTTAAGTCTAATATTGCCAACCCAGACCAACGCATAGCGCAGGAAATTGAACCCATCACTATTAATGCTATCAGATTCTCTACGACTTTTTTAGAAAAGTTCATGGATATGATTGCTGCTTTAGTTATTCTCTGGACAATTTCTCAGCAAATTACAATATATCTGGTAATTTATACAATTGTTGGTAATTTTATTGCGGTTTTTTTAAGCCAAGAGTTAGCAAAAATTAATCGAGAAGAATTAGCATTTAAAGCTGACTTTAATTATTGCTTGACTCATGTCAGAAATCACGCCGAATCAATAGCTTTTTTCCAGGGAGAGTCAGAGGAAATCAATATTATCCAGCGCAGGTTTGAGAATGTTTTGAAAAATGCCGAACGCAGACTGAATTGGGAAAGAGGTCAAGATATTTTTAACAGTGCTTATCAGTCTGCTATCAGTATCTTTTCTATGTTTATTCTTACACCATTATTTATTCAGGATAAAATTAATTATGGTGAAATTAGTCAAGCTACCTTCTGTAGCTTTATGTTTTCTAACGCTTTAGGCGTATTAATAGCAGAATTTGGCAATTCAGGCAGATTTTCTAGTTATGTCCAGCGTTTAGCCGAGTTTTCGGATGCGTTAGCGTTAGTAAGTAAAAAACCTGAGAATGTCAGTATTATTAGAGTTTTAGAAGAACCACGTTTAGCATTTGAGGATATCACCTTAAACACACCCAATTATGAACAAGTCATAGTTAAAGACTTGTCATTAGCAGTTCCACCAGGGGAAGGGTTGTTAATTGTTGGTGCTAGTGGACGGGGTAAAAGTTCTCTGTTGAGAGCGATCGCCGGTTTGTGGAATGCGGGAACTGGTAGGTTAGTTAGACCAGCCTTAAAAGAAATGTTATTTCTGCCCCAACGTCCTTATATAATCTTGGGGACTCTGCGCGAACAGCTACTCTATCCACACACAGACAGAAAAATGAGCGATCGCGAACTGGAAGCCATCCTCCACAAAGTTAATCTGCAAAACCTACTTACCCGTGTGAAAAGTTTTGACACAGAAGTGAATTGGGAAAATATCCTCTCTTTGGGAGAACAGCAACGTTTAGCTTTTGCAAGATTATTAATAACACAACCTAGCTTCACGATCTTAGATGAAGCAACGAGTGCTTTAGATTTGAAAAATGAACAAAGTTTGTATGAGCAATTACAAGCCACAAACAAAACTTTTATTAGCGTGGGACACAGAGAAAGTTTGTTTAATTATCATCAATGGGTTTTAGAACTTACAGAAAATTATCATTGGCGACTCGTCCCTGTGGAGGAATACCGACAGCAAAAATCAGTTGCTCTGGCTATATCCTAAATTCCATCACTTTTGCAAATCATAATCATGCTGACTCAACACCAAAGAAGATTTATTACCTATCAGAAAGTTAAAATTTACGAAAGTACCTACCAATTACCTGTCCTCAAAAATCACGCCGTCAAAATATTTCAAAATAAAATTCGAGAACGTCAAAAATCTATCAAAGAAGGTGTGCGTTATTATCATTTCGCTGGGATAATTAAACGCAAAAAAGCAATTAATCAGGGAGAAATCTTAGCGGAGATTCAGCTATTTATTACAGACTATAATCATATAATTGATTTCCTCGAAAACTACCAAGATAGTTATCATGATTTTTTATTGAGCCTGATGGATAATCTCAAGAAATTATTTCAAGAGAAATATTTAGAAATCAAAAGATTAGAAGATATTAGAAACAAATTAGAACTGAAAAATCATCAAAATCCTAAAATATTACATGAGCTTCAGTGGGAAAAAAAAGAAAATTACAAAGCAGTTATTGTATTGAGTAATGCTTATTTATTAACATTAGAAAAAATTAAAGTCATTAGTAGCGGCATTAGTAAGCTAGCAGAAGATACGAAAAATCAAAGAAAAGTTGTCCAGCAAATAGTTCAAGATTTAGCAGTCTATCAAGAAATTTACGCATATCAACAAAAATCCCATAAAGTTCGGCAAGAAATCGCTAAAATTGCCTACAACGCTATTAATTTTGAAGATTCTATCCAAGGCTACTTTAGTCCCTTTCAATCCATAATAGATGAAGTCGTCAAAGTAGATGAATATTTTTATGCAACTGTCGGAGACATTAAAAATCTCGGTGATAATATTTTAAAATACCAGTCAAATTTATTAGAAATTGAGGAAAATAATTCAATTGCTGCTAATTTCATCGATTTGATGGTAAAAATCTATGAAAAAAATGCCAGATTAAAAGACGCTTTGGCTCAATCTCAATTATTAGACTGGCAAACCCATAGTTTCGATATTAGCAAAGATGGAGTATTTTTAGAGCAAGGCATCGATTTAATCTCTAATTACGTATCTCAGGAACTCACTGACCAAATCCAAATCCTTGACCAAGCAGAAGTCAATTTTGTCTCTCCACCCTCTCTATCTGCTGCGGAAGCAAAAGGATTAATAGAACTGACCAATCATCATCCTCCTGGTAAGCAAGAATTTATTATTAATCAAGACGTAGATTATACTCTATTGCGTGATTTGCTGGCAAAGCATAAATGGCAAGAAGCTGATATTGAAACAGCGAAATTAATGTTAAAAGTTATGAAAAAAAATGATTGGGATGAAGTTTATCAAGAAGATATTGAAAACTTCCCTTGTCAAGTCCTCCAGATTCTTGATCAACTGTGGGAACAATACAGTTATGGTTATTTTGGCTTCAGAATTCAGCAGACTATCTGGAGTGAAATGGGTGGTCAAGTAGATTACGAAACAGAAAAAAAACTTGGCGATCGCTTAGGATGGCGAAAAGATGGAAATTGGTTAGACTATGAACAACTCACCTTTCAAATATCCCCAATGACACCAATGGGACATCTACCAGCAAAATGGTTACACTATGAACCTCAAAGTCCGAAATTTGTCACACAATCATCTTCAGATACCCTTTCAATGGCAGCTTGGCGAGTCAAGTCTTGGTTAGTTTGGCAAATGCACTTATTTTTTTCTCGTGTTAACAAATGTTATGAAAACCCTTTAGATATTAAATAAACACTTGAGTTAATTTTGTACTTTCTAATATTACCTTTATTTGATTTTTTAAAATGGATAGTAGTAAACATTCTGATATTGAAATCGAGGTTTTACTCATCGGTAAGTGGCGTTTTAATACGTCTTTGGCAAAAGTCACTATTGAATTTAAAGATGATATGACTTATGAGGAAATTAAGATTCAAACATCTTTGCTTTATAAAGCTCAGGAACTGATAACAGGTAACAAATTTACTGGAGTGTGGTACGTCACTAACAAGAAACTACACTTAAATATGAAAGCCATGCCAAAATCAGTGCTTAATTTTAAAATCCCCCTGGCTTTTAAAATTTCCATCGCTGATGCAATAGCTTCAATTAACTCTGTTTTTACACCAGAAATTTATGATGTCATGCGAATCAATAATTCGCAATTTCTCATTAAATATCAAGATGAATCTGTCATTGGTGCTAAAATCAATCCTGCTAGGCGTTAAGTTAGTACCATAATTAGGTAGAACAGGGTAAATAATTAAAGGTTTGTATTTGCAAGAAAATTGTAGGTTGGGTTGAGGTAAGGAAACCCAACACCTATGTATATCTTGGGTTTCGCTTCGTTAAAACCAACCTACATCTTAATTTTTGAATAGATACGTAGACACGTAGTGGACTAATTCCTATATTTGATTTGTGCGAAGTTAAGTACATATGTTTTCTGTTACCTTTCTACACAAATGATGCTAGGAATAAAACCAGATTCCTATAAATGTCTTAACTGTCTGATATTCAGTTTAAATTTCTCCTAATCTATCTTTAAATAGCTTAACTGTCTTGTCACTTCGTCAAGCCTTTTTGATTAACTTATCTCACAAATAATATTTAAGATAATACTTGTAATTATATTGGATTTATTTGTAAATTAAGGTGTAAACTTTAACCAATTGACGAATATTTAATACTTCCCGTGCTTGCACTTAAATAATTGGAGATTAAAAAATCGTGACAAATCAAGGAGTTGAGCAATCAGTTCTGACATTTGATGGTCAAGATGATTATATAGATTTTGGTAGAAATGACCTTGGCGGTGTTTTTGCTGAGGGAAGTTCAGCCTTGACAATTTCAGGATGGATCAACCCACATAAACTTACAAATAAAGCTACCACATACGGGGCGCGTAATGTATTTTTCGCCCGTTCTTCAGACAGATACAGTGATAATTTTGAATTCGGTATTAGTGAAGCAGGTAATTTAGACATCTATATTGATGAAAATATTAGCAAATTTGTCAGAACGATTGGTAATAGAGAATTAACTATTAACCAATGGCATTTTTTCGCTATTGTTTTTCATCAAGGTCAGTTGACTGTATATCTTGATGATCATGAATATGTTGATGCTTTTCAAGGGACTGCTTTAAATAAGGCGACAAGTCCCATTACATTGGGTGCCACTTTACATAATCGCATATATTTTACAGGGCAATTAGCTCATATCAGTATCTGGAATTATGCCTGTAATCAATCACAAATTCAAACCCATCGAGCCGGACTAATAGTTGGAGATGAAGCCGGATTAGTAGCTTATTGGAAGTTAGATGAAGGTGAGGGTAAAATTGTCAAAAATTATCTAGGAGACTCCTATCATGGCACTTTGCGCGGTAGTCCTATTTGGGGTTTAGCAAGAATTCCATTTGTAGTCCCATCATCCCCCGAAAGTGAACCTCAAACTAAAACAGCAATTAGTTCTACCGCAGATATTCCCACTGCAACAACGACTGTATTAGTAACGCCAGCAGAAGCACAACAACCAACAGCAACAGACAACGCAGAAATCGAAACCAGTCAAACTCTCATTAATTTCATATCCGAGGAAACAGAAAGCCAACCAGCATCAACACCACAACAACAGGAGCCACAAACAACCATGAATACAACAACTCGTCCTAAATATAAAATTCTGGCTATTGATGGGGGTGGAATTCGCGGTATTATTCCTGCTATCCTGCTTGCAGAAATTGAAAAGCGTACACAAAAGCCGATATTTAGTTTATTTGATTTAATTTCTGGGACTTCCAGTGGCGGAATTTTAGCACTAGGACTCACTAAACCTCAAGCTAATGCCGATGAATCTGATCATTCACCGCTAGCTGAACATACGGCAGAAGATTTGTTAGAACTATTTGTAGAGTATGGTGTGGAAATCTTTTATGAGCCATTATTTGAGAAAATACTTGGCCCCATCGAAGATATATTCCTACAACCAAAATATGCTTCTAGTAGTAGAGAAGAAATTTTAAAACAGTATTTTGGTGATGCGCTACTAGAACATAATCTCAAAGAAGTTTTCGTCACTAGTTACGATATTGAACAACGAATTCCCATATTTTTTACTAATAAACCGGAAAAACAACAGATAGAATCTAAGAAATTTCGCAATTTATCTAGAGGTTTTTCGCTTTTAGATGCAGCGTTAGCCACTAGTTCGACTCCGACTTATTTTCCTCCCCATCGGATTGTGACTTCTCACAATACTAACGGCTTTTATAATTTAGTTGATGGGGGTGTTTTTGCCAATAATCCAGCCCATTTGGCTATTGTAGAAGCACAAATGAGTAGTCAGCGATTAGAAAATAGAGTGCTGAATTTAGAAGATATTCTAGTAGTTTCTTTAGGTACAGGTTCATTAACAAGTGCCTACCCCTATAGTGAAGTCAAAAACTGGGGATTATTACAATGGGGTAGACCTCTGTTAAATATAGTGTTTGATGGTGGTAGTGAAGTGGTAGCAGGACAACTAGAAAGATTGTTTGCACCCAGTGAGCCAGAAGCTAAAACTAGTTATTACCGATTTCAAACATTTTTAGATGCGGAATTAGAAGAAATAGATAACACCACACTACAAAATGTGCGTCAGCTACAAGCTACAGCTCACCAGATGATTGCTCAAAATAGTCAGATGATTGATGAGTTGTGTAGTTTGTTGTTGGAATAGGGGTTGGGGATTGGGGACTGGGGACTGGGAATTGCTATTGCCTTTTTCTCCCCCTGCTCCCTGCTCCCTGCCCCCCTGCCTATAGAACTACTGGCCGTTTTGACAAAGGGAGCGATCGCCCTCTTCCACTGTTATATTAGTTATCAAATAATCGTCTACCAGAGCGCAACCATCAGCTAGGGCATTGAGTTTGAGAATAGCGGGCAAGTTCCAGATAATTAGGGTGTTATCATCACCCCCAGAAACCACAAAATTACCATCCCGACTGACGGCAATTTGTCGAATGGCGGCGGTATGGCCTCGGAGGGTGGTGATTTCTGTCCCATCCAGTCGCCAAAGTTTGACGGTAGCATCCACACTCCCAGAGACAATCATTTTACCATCTGGACTAAACCCCACACCCCAAACTGCGGCGGTGTGACCGGTGAATGTTTGCAATAACTTTCCATCTACTGTCCATAACTTAACGGTGTTGTCACCACTTCCTGTGACTACCATTTTACTGTCAGGACTAAAGGCAACTCTCCACACACCGGCTGAATGTCCCCTCAAGGTGGCGAGTAATTTACCTTCTATTGTCCAAACTTTAGCTGTACCATCAGCACTGGCTGAAGCTAGCATTTTTCCATCAGGACTAAACACAACCTGCCAAACTTCGGCTTGATGTCCTTGGAGAATTCGGGATTTTGGTTGATCACGTTGCCATATCTGAGCGATTTTCTCGACATTAGCGATCGCGATCGCTTGACCATCGGGACTTAGGGCAGCATCTGTAATTTTACCATTGGTGTCTTTGTAACTAGCAACATAACTACCATCTCGCCTTCGGATTTTCACTGTAGCGTCATCTGCAAACATCGCCACTAACTGACCATTTTCACTAAATGAAACATCGAAAACTACACTTTTTTCCGTCAATGTTTGCAGTAATTTGCCTTGACGACTCCAAAATTTCGCAACGTTTTCGTGGCTGGCTGTCGCAATGGTGGAACTATCGGCAGTAATATCAATTGACCACATTCCCCCACTATGGGCAATTACACTGGTTTGAAAGGGATTTTGACTTTGCCAGAGTCGGACGAGATTTTCTGCACCCGCCGAAGCAATAAACCTACCATCACGGCTAAAACTGACTCCCCAAACGGAAGCATTATGTCCTCTGAGTGTCCTGAGTTCTGTACCGTCGATATCCCACAGTTTCACCGTTTTATCGAGACTAGCAGAAACAATGGTTTGACCATCAGGACTAAATGCTACTCCCGTAATTCCCGCCGTATGACCTTGCAGAGTTTTATCTAGGCGATAGCTACCATCTTGGCGGTTACGTCGCCACAGTTTTACGGTTTTATCTTCACTGGCGGAAGCTAGGGTTTGACCGTCGGGACTAAATGCTACTCCCTGAACCCAAGCTTGATGACCTGAGAGAACTTGCAGGAGTCTGGGGTTTTGCCAGCCTGTGGTGTCTCGTTGCCAAAGTTTTACCGTTCCATCTAGATTGGCAGCTGCAATAGTTTGACCGTCAGGACTAAATGCTACTCCCCAAAATCCCCATTTGTAACCTGCAAATGTTTTCAGGAGTTTACCATCTTGCTGCCACAGTCTGACTGTTCGATCCCAACCAGTAGAGACTAAAAATTGACCATCGGGACTAAAGGCGACTCCCCAGACGGAAGCGGTGTGACCTTTAAAGGTGCGAGTCACCAGCCACTGTGCGTCTGTATCTCCCCGCTTCCAGAGTTTCACAGTACCATCTTCACTGGCTGAGGCGAGAAACTGGCCATCAGGACTAAATTTAACTGCTCTCACTGCACCTTGATGATCTTTGAGAGTCGCCACAGCCTTACCATCACGCCGCCAAAGTTTGATAGTTTTATCCATACTGGCTGAAGCGATCAAACTACTATCAGGACTGATATCTACTGCCATCACAGCTGCTGTGTGACCAGAAAACCGATTGTATTCATCTGCACCATACACTGCCTGTTGTAAGACATCTTTGACTTGATGTTCAATTTTGGCATTGGGTGCTTCTAGTTTTTCGAGTCTTTTTTGGGCTTTGATTGCGGCTACCAGGGAATCTAACCTGCGATTAGAGGCAAACATCCCTTCGGATGCAGAGACTAAGGCGCGAATTTCGCTAGTTTTTGCTTGAACTTCGCTTTTTTGGGATTGGCGATACAAAATGTAAATGCCAATAGCCAAAGCAATAGAAGTGACCAACTTAATCAACATTCCGATGAGCAGCCATCTTTGGAATTGAGCAGTTTTTTTTTCCTTTGCTAGTCTGACTGCTGCTTCTTTGGCCTGTGCTGCTTCCATTGCTGTTTGGTTTGTCAGTTGTTCATATTCTTGACTCGCACTGAGAAACCGATAATCTAAATCACTGAGACTTTTTCCTAGTGACCAGTTTTGAGCATCTTTGAGAGCCTTTCCCCGCAATAACCGTGACTCATCTTTATAACCTGATGCTATCCAAGCATTAAAGATTTGCGAGTATGGACGCAGATTATCTAATTGTCTAGCTACCCATAAAGCATCAAAAACGCACCGATAAATGGGATTTTTCAGTTTGAGATAGCCGTTGTGTTTTTCTACTAAACCAGATAGCAATAGTTCTGTTTGTTCTCGACTGTCGTTGAGTGCTACATTTTGACCATCAATCTCAGCTTGTAATATCTGCTGATAAATCCCTAATAACCTCCCGGCTCGTTGTTCATCAAATAGGAGGCGATCGCGAATTGTCCGCAGGTGTTCTGGTTCGTCTTTGGCTTCCCAGTGCTGGATAATGTACTTTTGTACCAGCTGCTCTACCCAATAGCCGGCGGTGGCTGGCGGTAAATCAATTTTTTTGTGGGGTGCTTGCCAAGCAGTTTGGACAACTAACTGACAGAGTTTTTGAGTTAAAAAGGGTTGTCCACCAGTCCAGGCAATAATTTTTTCTAATACTGCCTCCGGTTGACTGATGACGGGTTCTAAACCTTGCAGTAAAGGTGTAGCTTCATCTACTTTGAAACCATATAACTGAATTGCTGTCCCAATATTAAAAGGTGTGCGCCGTTTATCGGTGATTAAATCAGATGGACTCACTACCCCAAAGATGGCAAAACTTAAGCGTTGAAATTTGGGATCATGCGCTCTTTGGTTATAGCAGTGACGAATCCAAGCAAAAAAATCACTGGTAGAAAAACTCAAGCTCAATAAGCTATCAATTTCATCAATGAATATCAAGATACGCTGGTTTTGTTGCTGAGATAGGACGATTTCTTCTAAAAACTGATTGAGTTTTTGAATGGGAGAAAGACCTGTTTGCATTTCCCACCATTCCTTGAAATTGACTTTTTCAGCTAAATTAAACCCATAAAAAAGACTGATAATAATTCCCTTGTACCATTGTTCAGTAGTTGTATCTTCACTACCTAAGCGCGTCACATCTATGTAAACACAACTATATCCTTCTTTCGTCAAAAGCTCTCTGGTGCGATGTAATAGAGAAGATTTGCCCATTTGGCGCGAATTAAAGACGTAACAAAAATCACCAGCCTTGAGACTGGTATAGAGTTCTTTATCTGCCTGACGAATAACATAGCTAGGATCATCACTATGAAGACTGCCGCCAACTTGGTATTTCATGTTACTTGAGGCATTTTAAATAGGAGAGAAATTTCACCCTTGATAATTACTTCCTACACTTGAGAACAAGTAATATCTCCCCAGCATATCACCATCAAATATTTTTTCTACTGCGGCTTGGTCATTTTGGCAAAATTACTTAAATGTTCTAAATGTCTTATTTTGTGATTATTTCACCCAAAGTTTTTTCTAATTGTTCTATCTGTCATTGTGTTTTATATAGATTTTATATACGATTAGCTTCTAGAATTATTTAGCTTTTAGTTTCACTAACTTCATTGTCAAAAATTGCTATTGAGTCAAATAATTTTTCTCAATATCACCATTTTTCTAAACAGGGGCAAATTTGATGTATCGCTTTTAATAAATATATATCATATAGAATTACTTACAAGTCGAGTTATACCCTTAATTTTCCTTTGTAAATGGGATAAATTAGCAAATCTAGTTCCTTGACCTTTTTCAAGCTATCCTGCAAGCACATCTGTTTACAAGTTGCAAAAATGCGACTTTATACCCTCTAACCCCCCTTGCAAAAGGGGGGAACTAAAATCAAAGTCCTATTTTCTTGTGAGCAGAAATTTGTATGCCCAAAAAAGAAAAAGTGATGATGTTGAGTGTATTTTTGAGACAGGAATTTTGTAGGAAAAAAGCTAAAGCTTGCAAACTCCTATGGTGTGATTTTATGGGGTGATCATGAAACTAGGAATTTTGCTCAATGGCGATCGCAAATGACTGATACTGACAAATCACTGAATTTTTAGCTCAGATTCACATAAGACAAACTTTGTAAACCCAATGTAGAAATTTGTCTAGCAAAATAGGTGCGATATAATTCACAACGCGGTAAGACGCGATCGCCTTCAAACGTAATTAGTCCTAAACTCTCTAGTTTGTAAGTGTCCATAGGATCAAGAACAACACCTTGTTTCGTCGATACTAGTTCTGTGTACGTCCTGATCAGATGCGGATTAGCTTGTAGTTTGATCCAGTGGCGTTGTAAATGATGACGGTATATACCACCGTTGGCGATCGCATCTTTAATTAACTCTGTTAAACTCATAGTCCCAGAACTTAGATGATACAAGGCTAGCTGTATCAGTGCTGGATGACCACCAATCAAAGACATTAACTGCACAGATTCTTTGCCAACACCCCACTTTAACCCATATCTTCTGGCTAATTCTTCTACTTGTTGATGAGTAAATTCATTGAGTCGAATCGGCAATCCGATATTAAATGGAGAATGGTTAATATCTAACGAAACATACTTTTCTGTTGAGTAAACCACAACAAAGCGCAAATTTTGCCATAGCCGATTTTGTCGTGCTTCTTCACACCAGGAACGTAATAGAGCAAAAAACTCTTGAGCTATATGAGGGTATGCAAAAAAGTGATCAACTTCACTTAAAACCAAAACTATCGGATTGTTAATCTGTTTGAGAATATAGTTTTGTAAGTAAAAGCTACAAACTAGTTTATAGCCTACCTCTTCATCCCATTTATCATCAATATTGGGTTCAATCCCTAATTTTGTCGCAATTTGATGACAAAGGCAACGCAACAATTTATTCAAGTTGGTTAAACATTGGTCATCAATTTGGGAACAACTTAAATTAACAGTGTGATATCCTTGCGTTTCGGCAAAATCTAAAAGCCGGAGTACCAAAGATGTTTTACCCATCTGTCTAGGGGAACGAATCCGAATAACGCACCCAGGTTGAGTTACTTCACGATAAATTAAGTCTTCTACCGGTGAACGTTCAATATATAAGGTGGAATTTAATGGGACTGGGCCATCTGGATATGACCATGTAGATAAACGTTCTGTCTCTAGATACGAACTCTCTGATAGGAAATCCAAAGAGTCTGTTTCATTGTCTTCCTGGATAAAGATGTAGTCTTCTTTTTGTAAATCTAAGTTGAAAGCATTGAAACATAATTTCAGGGTTTTTTGATCTACACCTTTATTTGCAGACCACAATCTACTAAGAGTTTTAGCAGAAAGATTTGTCTGCTGTGATAGTTGATCAAGCGTGATGCGATCGCCATGATTTTCTAATATCTCCCAAGAGAGCATTGCATCTTTTAATCTTTGCAATCCTCTGGGAGATAAGATCACACCCCGTCTTCTCTTTGTCTTAATTTGTTTTAAAGTCATAGGTTTTGTCACAAGAGTTTGTTTGACAACAAAATCCACTTGATGTAACATAG
Source organism: Nostoc sp. CMAA1605 (assembly GCF_021596505.1). Lineage (GTDB taxonomy): Bacteria > Cyanobacteriota > Cyanobacteriia > Cyanobacteriales > Nostocaceae > Trichormus. Next base: position 15,847 of record NZ_PJIZ01000031.1, read on the forward strand.
TATTACACCAGTAATCCAAGGAACACGAATTACTAAATACTGATGGTCAATATCAATATCTTGATATTTACTTTGATCTGAACTTTAGCCAATTATTTGCAGGACAATGTCTGCACAAATTTGGCCACTATCCAGCAAAGCCAAGTGCAGTGTTTCAGAGAATTTATCGCCAAATCAGTAAAATACCCAAATTTGAAAAAAGCTTAACCCTTAAGCTTAATCAAGACTAAAACCTAGAAATAATCTACATTTGAGCCGCATTTAACCTTATTTAGCCACAAATTTCCGCTTCATTGTGATTCACTTATTTTTAATTTACTTTAGTTACTTGATTAAGATTGTTAACTGTTCATGAAGTTATCTATGTTGGCTATAGGTATTCTCCATAAATCAAACTACTGCATATTAACAGCATAGTAAACACTTAAGGAAAGTAAAGTACATTTAGATACTTGTGTCAAGCAAGTATCACTTATCGTATTGATGCTGTTTTTTCTATGGAAATTCCATGATTCCCGAAGATTACACGGATGCGATCGCTGGTACGAAGATGTAGTCTTTAAAATTTAATTCACCCGTGTGGTACAAAAAAAGCTTTTCCGAATCAGCTTTCAGACCTCCTTTGCTGCTAGAAGGTATACACAACTGTTTAGTCTAGTTGAGTTGATGTCTTTAATAAATCTGTATTTATACTTGGTTTGTTAAATTAGTGGATACTGAAATCAATCCCAAAAACCGATAGTTCAGGATTTTTAGGGTGTAGAATGGCTGAAAAATCGACTCAGGGGATGGCGTAACCGCCCAGCGTAGCTGATTACTCTTACAAGATCATCTGTAGGGAGAAAGGGCTTTTCTCCTGAGAAATACGGGGATGTAGAGGTATGGGGGAAGAAACCGTGTTTCCCCTCAGTCTTAATCAAATTGTGATAGTAAGGTTTCTACGGTAGCGTTATGGTCTAGGAAGGAAAATAAATGTTTGTAGCGGAGTTTGCCATTTTTATCTAAGACAAATTGAGCAGGTAAAGGTGCGCCTAAAGCTTGTCCTACTCGATAGGTGCGAAATACTCGACAACTAGAATCACTCAGTAATGGCATTTTTAAGCCTAAATCTCTCACAACTATTTGACTTTGTTTTTCATCGGTACTAGTAATTAGTAAAATTTCTATATCACGCTGTTGAAATTGCTCATAGTTTTCGTTTAAAGCTTTGATGTGAGGAAAACAGAATGGGCAATATTGCTTTTCTGTAAAAATTCTGGTAAATGCTAATAAAATAGGTTTTTTGCCTCGATAATCCGAGAGTTTAACTAGCTTTCCATTCGTAATGTCTGGTAATTGAAAGTCTGGTGTTCCGATTTCTAGTCTCAATTCGTTACTAGCTGGAATCGGGAGAAAATTCCGCAAAAAGCGTTCATTAAATAAGCCACTAAAATCTGTTGAGGTCAGCATAGGAAATTAAAAATTAAAAATTCGTCTTGGAAAGTTTGCTCAACGGGGGAAACCCCCGCACGCAACTTTCCGCAAAATTAAAAAACCACAGATAAACACTCCACCTAACACTGATTTTATATCTCGTGTATATGTGTATTCATCTGTGGTATGGATGATTTTTTAGTTTCAGTTTCTACAACCGCCAAAGCCAGCGTTATCACTTTTAGTTCTTGATTTCAGATTGAGATAATTAACAGAATCCAAAATCCAAAACCTAAAATTTTGATGCTTGTTAAACGGCAGAGAAGTAAACTTTGGATTTGACAGGATCAGGGTTCATGGTTTTATCACCAGGTTGCCAACCCGCAGGGCAAACTTCATCTGGGTGAGATTGCACATACTGAATCGCCTGTAATGTCCGCAATGTTTCATCAACGCTACGACCGAAAGCGAGGTTGTTAATGGTAGCGTGTTGAATGATACCATCTTTGTCAATGATATATAGACCACGCAAAGCAATACCTGCTGCTGGGTCTAATACGTTGTAAGCGGCACTAATTTCTTTTTTAATGTCGGAAACTAGGGGATAGTTGAGGTCGCCAACACCGCCAGACTTGCGATCTGTTTGAATCCAAGCTAGGTGAGAGAATTCACTATCAACGGAAACACCCAGAACTTCAGTGTTAAGTTTACTAAATTCTTCGTAGCGATCGCTAAACGCTGTGATCTCAGTGGGGCAAACAAAGGTAAAGTCTAGGGGGTAGAAGAACAGAACAACATACTTTCCACGATAGTCGGAAAGTTTGATTGTCTTAAATTCCTGATCCGCTACGGCTGTTGCGGCAAAATCGGGAGCTTGTTGACCAACGCGGAGGCTTCCTTCTATTCCGTAAGTGATGGACATTTACTATTATCTCCTTCAACTTATATCCGTTTACTAGCGTTGGAGTTGGGGTCAGGTAAATCTTACCCATCCACGCTTGCTCACAGTTTGATTACGATCTGTTACGACTATATCATAGTCATAACGATTTTGAGTAGCAAATGGTTGATTTAGATACAAGAGAATGGTTATTAACCAATGGCTTAGGTAGTTTTGCCAGTGGTACTGTTGCGGATGTCCGCACCCGAACTTATCACGGTTGGCTATTTGCGGCGACAAATCCACCGACTGGGCGAACCCTATTGTTTTCCCATATAGAAGCTAGCCTGGAAGTCTCAAAAAAAGTTGTGCCACTAGGGACAAATATTTGGGGTACAGGTAATATCGAGCCAACTGGCTACAAACTGTTGCACTCCTTCGATATTAACCCCGTTCCTAAATGGATTTGGGGTGAACAAGATTGGCAACTGAGTAGACAATTAATTATGCCTTATGGGATAGAAACTAGCCACCATAGCGGCAATCTGCAAGATTCCTCAGTTAACCATCGCCTGTTAATTCAATATCGCTATGAAGGTAGAGAAACCGCGATTTTAAGGCTGAGATTGCTGATTGCCGATCGCAATTTTCATAGTCAACAGACTCAGAGTTGCGACTTACAATTTTCACAATTACTCGGTCATCAGCAAATCTACTTACAAGCCATGAGTAATGATGGCTTTGGTACACCTTGGCGATTACGCTGGACACAGGGAGAATATCGAGCAGATCCCGTATGGTACTGGAATTACGAATTTCCCGAAGAGACACAACGGGGACTAGGCGATCGCGAAGACCTTTTTAGCCCAGGTTATCTAACAGTAATTCTCAAACCAGGAGATGCCGTCACCCTAGAAGCTCGTATAGGTTTCCCTGAACAATCAATAGATCCCCTAAACCCAGACACCTTTACGGAAGCAGTAGAAGCAGAACAGGAACGACTATCCCAGATTTACAGTTGGGAATCAGGGATAAAGGGACAAGGTGGACAAGGTGGACAAGCAAAAAATTATACCTTATCTCCCTTATCTCCCTTATCTCCCCCCAATACCAAAATTTGGCAACAATTACTCAAAGCCAGCGATCAATTTATTGTTTATCGGGCTTCCATTGCAAACCCCACGGTGATGGCTGGTTATCACTGGTTTAATGATTGGGGAAGAGATACCTTAATTGCTTTACCTGGGTTAACTTTAGTAACTGGACGTTTTGAGTTAGCCAAAAATCTCCTACAAACTTTTGGACGTTACTGTCGTCATGGTCTTATCCCCAATACTTTCCCAGACACAGACACTGAGCCTGCATACAATTGTATTGATGCAGCTTTGTGGTGGATTGAAACTTTAGGACTTTACCTAGAAGCTACCCAAGACTGGCAATTTTTAGCTGCACAGTTTTCCGTAGTACAGCAAATTCATAAAGCATTTATCGGTGGTACACGTTATAACATCCAAGTAGATGCAACGGATGGGCTATTAGGTTGGGATGCACCAGGAGTAGCCTTGACTTGGATGGACGCTGTAGTCGAGGGACAACCTATTACACCCCGTTCCGGTAAACCCGTTGAAATCAATGCCTTATGGTATTCAGCTTTATGCTGGATGAGTCAATGGGCAGAACACTTAAGCCAGCTAGAAACAGGCGATCAAGTACGTTTAGCCAATCAAGGTAAGCGTTATGCCCAACAAGCACAACAAGTGAAAACTTCTCTACAAAAATTCTGGAATCCACAATTAGGTTACTTATACGACACCATCGACTTTGACGATCGCCGCAACGCCCAAATTCGCCCTAATGCAGTATTAGCAGTGTCTTTATATCATTGTGGGTTTTTACCATCCCAAGGCCGTCAAATATTAGAATTAGCCACTGATCGCTTGTTAACACCTTATGGTCTTCGCAGTCTTGACCCAGCCGATCCAGAATATATTGGTAGATGTTTAGGTAATAGTCAGAAACGCGATCGCGCTTACCATCAAGGCACTGTTTGGACTTGGTTAATTGGTGCTTTTATTCGTGGTTGGCAACGTTTTCTCCCAGAACAACCAATACCTTTTAGTTGGCAACCTTTGTTAGATCACCTATGGCATGATGCTTGTATCGGTTCTATTTCCGAGATGTTTGATGGCGAACCACCACATTATCCCAGAGGTGCAGTAGCACAAGCTTGGTCAATAGCCGAAGTCATGCGACATATCTGAAAAGAGAAAAAATTAACAGTAAAATAATAGTTTTTCAGATATCTCTTCTATCTTTAGTAAGAGATGAATCATCTGTAGAATATTTCCCAAGTGACAAATTAAACTCTCTAGAAGTATGAAGTTTTTATTTTTATTCTCACAGAAAATTAATTGGGTATAGGAGATATATTTTGCAATGTTGAAGTGCTGTTATGTTCTCCATTGGAGATTACGTACTAAATCAAAAAACGGGGCATTTAGGTAAAGTAGTTGGTTACGGCAATTCACTAGCTAATAATGTTTATATAGCTACCTTAAGAGTTATTGTAACTGAAACTGCTAATTCACAAAAGCAAGTTTTCATAGTAGAAGACGAAGTATCAAGATGGGTTCGGTGGTCTGTGGTGTAGGCTTTCATTAGCAGAGATGTAGGTAGGGGAATAGGATGAGTAATGAGTAATGAGTAACGAGTAATGAGTAATGAGTAATGAGTAATGAGTAATGAGTGCTGAGTAATGAGTAATGAGTGCTGAGTAATGACTAATGACTATTGACTATTGACTAACCCCGCAGAATTTACATCTAAAAATAAAGTTGCTTGTGATTGTTGACGCAAAATAGAAGCAGGACAATCTGTTCCGACTGCACCGTATAACATTCTTTTTACTATTTGGGCTTTGCGTTGTTCTGGTGCAAGACAAAGGATTTTTTGAGCAGAACAAATCAAAGGTAAGGTGACAGTAAAAGCATACTGAGGCACATTATCTAGATGGGGAAATTGTCCTGTATTTACTTGTTGTTGACGATTAGCCGCATCTAATTTGACTATTTTTACACTGTAAGGATCTTGAAAGTTAGCTACAGAGGGATCATTAAAAGCTAAGTGTCCATTTTCACCTATGCCCAGACAACATAGGTTAATAGGTTGTGCTTGGAGTAGTTTGGTGTAGCGATCGCATTCTGCCAATGGCTCTAAAGCATCACCTGCAATATAGTGAAATTGGTGGGGAGATATCCGCTTTTCTACTCGTTCTCGCATATAGTACCGAAAACTCGCAGGATGATCGGCATTAATGCCTAAATATTCATCTAGATGGAACAAGGTAATTCTTGACCAATCTACACCACCTAAACTAATCAAAGCCTCCAAAAATTTCAGTTGAGAATTGCCTGTTGCTAATAAAACCGCAGCCTTTTCCTGACATTGGAGAACTGACTGTAAATGCTGCTGGGCAATCATGGCAACATCTTGAGCCATATCTGACTCAGATTGGTAAACCTGTACTGCCAGGCGATCGACATGAAAAACTTTTGTGGTGGCTATCATTTGCTGTCAGTGGAATGGTGGCGATAATTATCAGCAGAAATCATCCGATTTTGAGATTTTGGATTTTGGATTGTGTAATGCTTTAATGGTGCGCTTTTGAGCAATATGTTAGGAGTATTTTTCAAATTTTTATCAGTAAACTCAAAGTCTCTCTCCTCGCAGGAGAGAGATTTAGAGAGAGGTTTTCCAGATACCGTAAGAAGTTAGACTCAGCACAAACTACCTCTAAAACAATGTAAACTGTTGATGTTAACTTAACAATTATTTACATTAAACCCGAAATTATGCTTGCTGCAATTCTTTTTGATTTAGACGGCACTATCGTGAACACTGACCCCATACACTACCAAGTATGGCGAAAAATGCTGTTAAATTATGGCATTGAAATTGATGAAACATTTTACAAATCTAGGGTTAGTGGGCGATTAAATCCAGAAATTCTTCAGGATATTTTGCCAAATTTATCACCAGCAGCAAGTCAAAATTTTGCTGATGAAAAAGAAGCAATATTTCGTCAACTTGCTTCCCATCTTAAACCATTGTCTGGCTTTACTGAACTAGTAGATTGGACAAAGACACATCAATTAAAACGAGCTTTAGTTACAAATGCTCCTAGAGAAAATGTAGAGTTTATGCTAGAGCTTTTAAACATTAAAAATATCTTTCATACAATTGTCATTGCAGAAGACTGTACAGCCGCAAAACCAGAACCAATACCCTATCAAGTGGCTTTAGAGCAGTTGGGAATTGTAGCCGAACAAGCTTATGCTTTAGAGGATTCCCCTTCTGGTATTCGTGCAGCAGTTACGGCTGGTATTCGTACTATTGGTATTGCTTCTACCCATGATCATCAAGAATTGCAAAAATTTGGTGCATTTATGGCAATTCCAGACTTTACTGATTTGCAGCTATGGAAATTATTAAATTCATCCTTAGAGACAGTCACTTTCTTGACAAAGGGTATAGGGGTATAAGGGTATAGGGGTGTAAGGGAAAGACTTTTTCATGTTTTCTTGTGTACGCCGTTCATGATGGCTACTTAATTCTAAAAAAAGGTGACAGTAAGAGATAAACTATTCCCTATTCCCTATTCCCTATTCCCTATTCCCTATTATTCCGTACTCCTCGACGGTTTGCCGCAGGTAAATTTGAGTGCCTGCGGCAATGTGGTGGCGCGTCTACGGGGGAAACGTCTGTGCCGATTTCTCTGTTTTTTTTGTTTCCCACATCATGAGTTAATGCCATAATTCTTTCAAATTGAAAATTACTCGCTAAACAACTTAAACATTCTTGTAATAGCGAATTTTTAGTAGGCATTTGATGAATTAAATCTAAAATCAAATCATCACTACCTTGGGCAGCAGCTTGATATATGTCTGCTACCCACGTTTGAGGCATTTTTAATAGTGAATCTAAGACACCATCAGTATTGAGTAATTTTTCTGAAGAAGACTGAATATTCAATTGTTGATGTATATCTTCTTGATAAAGATAGCGTACACCTAAATACTGACTGAGTTTTTCGAGAATTTGCGCTTTCTGGAAAGGTTTGTTAATTAGATCATCACAACCAGCTTGAACTATTGCCTCTCGTTGTTCTTCAAAGGCGTTAGCAGTCAAGGCAATAATAATTGTTTGGGGATGGGATGAATTAGAAATTGGTTGATGGTTGATACAGACTTCCGTTAAAGATTTATTTAACTTTGCGTCAGTTTTTTTTGTATTTGCTCCTACCGTAGTCATAGATATGATAGAGCATTCATTTTGTTGTTCTGACTCCAAAGAGCGAATCAAATGAGTAGCTTGATAACCATCCAGGACAGGCATTCGCATATCCATGAAAATTAGGTGGGGATGCCATGTTTCCCACAAATTAACAGCTTCTTTGCCGTTGGCAGCTTCCTGCACAGTAAAACCAACAGATGAGAGAAGTTTAACTAATAGTAAACGACTATCTGAGATGTCATCTACAACTAAAATGCGATACTGTTCTTGCTGTGGTGCTAAACCTATCACCCAACGCGATACTGATGAGACGGGCATCTCAGATGGTAAAACTACCCCGACTTGAATATCAAAGGTAAATTGACTTCCTCGCCCCAAATTACTATTGACATTAATCTCTCCTCCCATCATCTGCACATATTTGCGACTAATTGCCAATCCTAGTCCTGTTCCCTGTTGTGATTGTCTGCCGCTTTCAGTTTGCCCAAAGGCTTCAAATAGTAATTCTAGTTCTTGTGAAGCAATCCCTATTCCGGTATCTTGGATTTCAAACATCAGGCGGACATTGGGAATGGTATTTTTGTCTTCCGGCTGTTGTGCTGTGAGTTCCCAGTCATTAGTCCCTAAACTGACGTGCAAAGTTACACTGCCAGCAGATGTAAACTTGATGGCATTGCCGACAATATTGAGCAGAACTTGACGTAGTTTGCTTTCGTCAGTTTTGATGTATTTTGGCAAGTTAGGAGCATATTCAAATACCAGATGCAGATTTTTGCCTGTTGCCCGAATTTGTAACATTTCTTGAACATTATTTAACATCCGAATTAAATCAAAACTGTTGAGATTTAAGGTAGTTCTGCCGGCTTCGATTTTCGACATTTCTAAAATGTCGTTGATGAGATTGAGTAGATGTTCTCCAGCGCGGTTAATAATCGCTAAATTCTGTTGATGATCATAGGAGAGGCTGTTGTCATGACTCATCAGTTGCGTAAATCCCAAAATCGCGTTTAAGGGTGTTCGCAATTCATGACTCATGTTAGCTAAGAATTCACTTTTGGCTCGGTTGGCGGTGTCTGCTGCTGTCACAGCAGCTTGTAAGGCTTGTGATTGTTGTTGAGTTTGCGCTAGTAGTTGTGCCTGTTGTAAAGCTACTCCTAACTGGTTGCCAATCTGCACTACGATGTTAATTTCTCCTGTTTTCCACTGACGAGCCGTAGAATTTTGATAGCTGGCTAATAATCCCCAAAGTTGATTACCACATAAAATGGGGACGATAACGTAAGCTTTGGCTTGGAAATTTTCTAAAAGATTAATGTAGTCAGGATTTAACCCTGCTTGGTATATATCTGATACACAACAAAAGCTGGTGCCGCTTGTGGTTGGTATGTAATTATTTTGCAAATGAATTTCTTGAGTATCCAGCATTTTCTGGAGACATTTACCATTTTTTAAGGCATCTTTAGTGAGATTGGGGCTTTGTTGATGTAATTCCATGAGTGGAGTCCAACCCGTACCGACGGATTCAGCGACAAATTCGCCACTCCAATCAGGATGGAAACGGTAGACAACAACGCGATCGCAATTCAATACTTGCCGTAATTCTGCTGTGGTAGCGGTAAAAATAGTTTCCAAATCTAAGGTTTGGCGCATCCTTTGAATTACTTGAGCGATCGCTCTTTCTCGTTCTATACTTTCCCTTAAAGCAGTCTCTGCACGTTTGAGTCCACTAATTTCCAACATGACAGTACCTACACCAGAGGGGCTATTATCTTCGCCAGGAATGGGAAAATAAGACACCAAAAAATGACGCAGACCATTAGGCACATCATGAGCAGTAATACTGAGTTCCCGATTTAAAATTGCTTCCCCAGTTGATAATACTTGCCGACAGAAGGGTGTTAATAGTGGGTCAATGTGAGGAGCGATTTCTTGGAGTGTTTTGCCGATGAGGTCTTTTGATGGTTTACCATAAATATCTGCCATCAAGTCATTAATCTGCACCAAACGCATTTTGTGGTCAAGGATGTTCATCCCTACGGGCGCACCACTAAAAAAGGCGTTGAGTCTGGCTTCCCGCAGTTTTAATTGTTTTTCTAGAGTTTTGCGCTCTGTAATGTCTTTATTAGTACCAGTCATCCGTAAAGGTACACCCTGTTCATCGCGCTCTACAATTTGGCCGCGAGACTGTATCCATTTCCATTCCCCAGAGGGAGAACGCATCCGAAATTCCATCTCGTATACAGATGTTATCCCTTCTAGATGGTCATGAATGGATGATTTGAGGGCGCGCCAGTCTTCGGGATGAATTAACTGTTTTCTCACGAGCTGATGTTGATCAATCTCTGATTCTGCGTACCCTAGTACATCTCGCCATTTCCAATCACAATAAATTTTACCTGTTTGGATATTCCAATCCCACAATCCCAATTCACTTGCTGATAAAGCTAGTTGTAATCTTTCTTCGCTTTTTCTGTGGGCGGCTTCGATCATTTGCTGCTGAATTAAACTACCTAGTTGGGTAGCCACAGTTCCTACTAACATCAGTAATCGCTTATCTACTGACATAGCAGTGCTTTTAAAAAATACTAAAACAGCTACTACTTCCCGTCCTGCCAGAATCGGCACAGCAAAACCAGCTTTGAACCCGACTTTAGCAGCCTGAAAAGAGCGTAAAAATTTTGACTGGTTGACTAGGGAAACATCTTCAATCCACTCTGGTCTTTTAGTTTCCCAGACTCGTCCAGGTAATCCCATCCCCATTGTAAAGGTGACATTTTGATTGCGATCGCAAAATTCTTCGAGGCGGCTTTCTTCACAGTGACAAACTAAACTATGCTCTAAAATGCTACCGTCATCACTGGGTATCCATGCTTCGCCAAAGTCCCAACCGATAGTTTGACAAATCAGTCGCAAAACCAATGTTAAAGCACTTTTGACATCTATGGCACGGGTAATAGCTTGGGTAGTCAACAACAATAAGCGGCTTTCGTTTTCTGCCTGCTTGCGTTCTGTAATATCTTTAGCCGTAGCCAAGACAATTTTTTGTCCATCAATTTCGATCATTTCTACACTCAGCAGCACCGTCTTGATTTCACCGCTACAAGTGCGAAAATCAACCTCATGGTTGCGTAAGGTTTTTGTTTGTTTGAGAATTTGCGAGAGAAAATGACATTCTTGGGGATTTACCCAAATATTCAACTCCGTATTGGTAGTACCGATTACCTGGGTGCGACTATAGCCAAAGAATCGACAGAAACTATCATTAACCTCAATGTAGCGTCCTTCGGGAAAAGTACACAAGGCAATCGGGTCTGGTGAGGCGCGAAAGGCTGAGGCTAACTTCTTTTCGGAAGTGCGATGTGCGGCTTCAGCTCGTTGGCGTTCTCTGGCTTCTAATGCTAGAGAAACTAAATTACTTAAAGCACGGGCAAAGTTTTGGTCTTCCTCTGTCCAATGATGCACTACACCTACTGATTCTAAACAAAATACCCCTACTGTTGTCTCCCCCAGGCGGATAGGAATATATAAGATGGAAGTGATATTGCAGGGAATCAAGTAAGTTGAGGATAGTTCCTGTGTTCGTGGATCTTGGGAAACTAAATCGGCAACTGCGATCACTTCATTTTGCTGTAAAGCTTGAAAATAGTAGGGATATTTGTCAGCTGATAAAGTTAAGCCTGAACTGTGTTTGTGAGTTGTTTTCTCAAATAAATCCAAGCAATGAATTTGATCGTGTGTTGTTTCTGATACCCAAATACTAGCTCTTTCCACGCCAATATTGATTGCTCCTGCTTCTGTGACTTCGCCAAAAGCCGCAGATAAATTTCCTTGAGATAGAGACTGATGTTTTGTCAGTCTACTTAATACCGCGTTATAGCTACATAACTTGATAACATCGACTGTTGGAGTCTTTAGAGTATCATGATTTTCGTCGCCATTATCTGCGGAATTAATATTACATATAAATTCTATTTGTTGATTTTTCTGCGCTATCTCTTTACCTAATTTTTGGAGCTTTTGTCTTTTGATAAATAACTCTTGCTTGAGTTTATTAATTTTGATTTGATTTTTAACTTTAATTAAAACCTCTTGGGGTCTGAGGGGTTTAATTAGGTAGTCAGCAAATTTTAGTTTCAGTTGCTCAAAAGCTAGGTTAATTTCTTCTATCAGGACTAGGATGATAACTGGTACATTTAACTTTTTATCTTTAGATTTTAACTTTTGATTAACTAAATTATAATGTAATCGAGCTATGGAAATATCTATAAGAATTAAATCTGGAATAAAATCTAATAAAGAATCAGCATCTAATTGCTGGAGGGATAATCTTTTAACTTGATAATTATGAGAAGCAAAAATATTTAATAAGGAATTCCAAGTGGCTACTTCATCGTCAATTAAGAGAATCTTAATTGTGTTATTAATCAGTTTCATATTATGATAATTTATGAACAAGTTTTCTAGTATCTTAGTTGAATTTCCATCATATTTAAAACTTAAATATCTATGCTTTTCAGTGAGATTGCGTAATTAAGAAGCCAATGAATTACTTATATAATTAATCACTTACGCTTAAATATAACTCGCGCTTGCTACAAACACATCCCTAAAATCACTTATTCGTGGTTAAAAGGAAATAAGCAGCTCTTAAGAGAAAATAGTGAGCAGGAGACTTTTCGCTCAAAATATCCCATGACATTAATCTGTAGGGAAGGGTGCAGGGAGAAAAGAAGAAAATTATCATCCTTGGGTTGGTTGACTCCAGGATCTCCCATTGTATAAACGGGGGAGTGTCAATTCTTCACAAGTTCCTCATCTTCTCGCGATAGATTTGGGATGGTAAAAGCTAGACGATCGCGACTCCAGCGAGAGGACGAGTATGAACGCCATAGAGTCTGCACAAAATCCCCATCGTTCCTTTGTCTACGGGCCTGTGAAATCTTGGCGATTTGGTCAGTCGCTAGGTATTGACCCTATTGGGGAAGTATCAACTTGTTCATTCAATTGCATCTATTGTCAATTAGGACAGATGGAAGTCCAGACTCTGCAACGCCAAATATTTGTGCCTACAAGCAGGATAGCGGAGGAATTGCGATCGCTGGCATCCTATGCCCAAATCGATGTAGTGACAATTAGCGGTAGTGGCGAACCGACTTTAGCCTTAAATTTGGAGGAAATTTTAGCGATCGCCAAACAGTTAACCCGCTTACCCACGATAGTATTAACTAATAGTACACTTTTAGGCGATCGCATAGTGCGTCAAGCCTTGCAGTTCGCTGATATCATCGCTGTTAAACTAGATGCAATTTCGTCACATCAATGGCAGCGTATTAATCGACCTGTAGAGACAATAAATCTATCTGATATTTTGGCAGGTATTGTCAAATTGCGGCGGGAATATTCAGGAACTCTCGCTATCCAAACAATGGTTTTGTCTCCCTGGACAACAGAAATGCTAGAAGATTACATCCAACTGTTACAGCGTCTTCGTCCTGATGAAATTCATCTCAATGTTCCATCTCGACCCCGCGCTTTAGTGCGTCAGTTGGATGCTAGGGGGAATAATGCAGTTAAATCCGGCTGTGGTGATTTTCACCAACTCCAATGTGTTAGTGCTGATGTCCTCAGTGTTTTAGCTGATGCCATCCAGACTACAACTAAAATTCCTGTGCGTTGCGTCCCGATAGGTTTGTCATAGTTAACTGTTGAAAGGAATAAACATAGATGGAAACTAAGCCAACCAACCCATCCATTCATTCAGAAATTCCCTCTGGTTATCTCAACATCATGGGCTACATTGATGAATCAGAAGTGAATGGCCCCGGTTGTCGAGCAGTTGTTTGGGTGCAAGGGTGTCCCCGTGAATGTCCTGGCTGTTTTAATCCCGATTCCTGGACATTTGAAATTAATCAACTAGTCAGTATTGATAGTTTAGTCGAGCAAATTTTAAGCAAACCCAAAAATACAGGCGTAACATTCTCTGGTGGAGAACCATTTTGGCAAGCATCCGCTTTGGCTGAGTTAGCACGTAAACTTAAAGCTGCGGGTCTTAATGTCATGTCCTTTACAGGTTTTACCCTCAAGGAACTACAATCACCCTCCGCGCCTCCAGGTTCTCAAGAACTACTAGCACAACTAGATATTTTAATAGATGGGCCGTTTGTTCAAAATTTAGCAATTAATTCGCCAGATTCCCCCGTTTCTTCGCGTAATCAAAAAGTTCGCGTCCTCAACCCCGCCTTTGCTGACAAAATTACCTGGGCTAGTGACCAAATAGAAGTCCACATCCTCAAAGACGGGAATCGCATTGTCACCGGTTATCAAGGTTGGTTGGAATGGACTTGAAGATTTTGGATTTTAGATTTTAGATTTTGGATTGAGAAAGCCTATCTCAGATTTAAATTTTTGGATGGTAGAACACTAGGGAGTGGGAATTGATAGTTTCTCCTCCCTATTTTCTTGTATTGTAATTACGAATTACGAACTACAAATTATGCTGACGTTGACGCAACGTAAACCACCAAACCCAGAAATAAAGGTCACGTTGACCTTGCAACTCACAGCCGAAGAACGCACTCGCAGCCGTCACCGCTTTGAAACCGAAGATGGTCAGGTAGTATTTTTGCGCTTACCTAGAGGGACGGTGTTGTGGGATGGAGATATTTTGCAAGATGAAACTAATGGTAGTCTGATGAGAATAGCCGCTAAACCAGAACCAGTGTTTACGGTTGTCGCTGCTACTCCACTTTTATTAATGCGGGCGGCTTATCATTTAGGCAATCGTCACGTACCGATAGAAATTACCCCCAACTATTTACGCCTATCTCCAGACCCCGTTTTACGTACTCTGTTAGCACAGATGGGGCTAGAAATTACTGAAGAAATTGTCCCCTTTCAACCAGAATTAGGTGCTTATGGACACCATCACTCTCACTCATAGTCATTTGTTACACCTCTTGCAAATAGCGAGTTCTGCTTTGCCAGTGGGAGCATACAGCTACTCGGAAGGATTAGAAACTCTAGTAGAAAATGGCACAATTACCACTCAAGAAAGTTTACAGCATTGGTTAACAGCCGAACTGCGTTATGGGGCAATTCGCTTAGAAACAGCGATGATTTTGAGAGTATATGAGGCTGTAAATCAAGGCGATTTTGAGAAATTACGCTATTGGAATTTATGGTTATCTGCGGCGCGAGAAACCCAGGAATTACGTAATTCTAGCTGGCAAATGGGGCGATCGCTCCTACAATTACTGGTGAAACTACAACCGCAAATATCCGATTTAGCTCATGCAGTGGGTAATCCTTGTAATTATGCGATCGCTTTTGCTCTAGCGGCTACCCATTGGCAAATTGATCCACAAGCGGCTTTATTAGCATATCTGCATAGCTGGGCAACTAATTTAATTACGGCTGGAATTAAAATTATTCCCCTCGGTCAAACAGCCGGACAAGAAATATTACTCAATTTACAGCCATTAATCAGTGCTGCCACAATGGAAATAATGGATTTGGAAGATGATGATTTGAGTTGTTGTAGTTGGGGTTTATCTTTAGCTAGTATGCAGCATGAAACACAGTACACAAGGCTTTTTAGAAGTTGAGCATACTTTAGTCAAGTGTAAACCTGCTAATCTGATACCAGACTAGTTGATTGAGGTGGAACAATTTTACCAACTTCTGAACAAGGCATTATGTGCGTTACACTGTGCCAATCTCTAACAAATACTTTTAAGCCTATTTTTATTGTGCGTTTAGATGAGCGAACAGGTAATGTCTTTATTTTGGCAGGAGATAATATACAAATAGAGATATATCGTAATGGTCGTTGGAGATTTATATAGTGAAAACTGACTTTAACAAAATGACAAAAGCTGAACTAAGAGCTTATGTAGTTGCTCATCCAAACGATCAAGCGGCGTTTTATGCTTTTGTTGATCGTTTCACAGCAGGAGCAACCACTGAAACATTTGCGATGCCTCAATCACCAGCAGAAATTGCAGAAGTGGATAACTTAGTTAGGCAAAAAATAGAACAAATTCAAACTGAATAATTATGAATTAATAATTGATTTTTATTGACTTATGACCACATTTAGAGTAGGGGTAGCAGGGCCAGTTGGTTCAGGGAAAACAGCTTTAGTGGATGCTATGTGTAAAGCACTGCGCGATCGCTATCAAATTGCTGTAGTGACAAATGATATTTATACTCAAGAAGATGCTCAATTTTTAGTCCGTTCTCAAGCCTTAGCTAGCGATCGCATTTTGGGAGTAGAAACCGGAGGTTGTCCCCACACCGCCATTCGGGAAGATGCTTCTATGAATTTAGCAGCCATTGAACAACTAGAACAGCGTTTTAAGCAATTAGATTTAGTCTTCTTAGAAAGCGGTGGTGATAATTTAGCCGCTACCTTCAGTCCTGAATTAGTAGACCTCACAATTTACGTGATTGATGTCGCCGCCGGTGATAAAATCCCGCGCAAGGGCGGCCCCGGTATTACAAAATCCGATTTACTAGTAATTAACAAAACCGACCTCGCACCCTATGTAGGCGCAGATTTAAGCGTCATGGAACGAGACGCGAAAAAAATGCGTGGTGATAAACCCTTTATTTTCACCAACCTAAAAACCCAACAAGGACTCAAGGAAGTCATCGAATTCGTCTGTAGTCATTGTCAATAGTCATTAGTCAATAGTCATTAGTCATTAGCTTTTCTCGCCTTCTACCTTGTCTCCCCAGTCCCCAATCCCCAATCCCCAATCCCCCTAGTGATGAGTTAAAAAAGAAACATGAAAATTATCAAACTCATCACTAACTGGTTAGAAATTCATGCTAGTTCCCCCACATACGCCGGTTGGGTGTTAGCAGGGATTGCTGTTTGTTTTTTTGGTGCGGCGATTAATACGATGGCTGGTTGGCTTTACGCTATTAGTGGCGTAACTCTGGCTTTACTGGGGATAGCTGCATTTTTAGCATCGCGATCGCTTGTTGGTCTATCTGTCACCCGTCGTCAGATTGCACCTGTCTCGGCTGGGGATGAATTAACTTTAGAATTAGAAATCTCTAACCCTACTAAGCAATCTGTCACTTTATTGCAGGTTGAAGATATCTTACCGTTTGTGCTGGGAAAACCCATTAAACACAGCATTGAAACTATTGCTAGCCGAGAAACTTACCGTTGGGTATATTATCACCCTACCGAAAAGCGGGGCATTTATCGCTGGCACACCGTCGAATTGGCGACAGGCGCACCTTTAGGTTTATTTTGGTCGCGTCGTCAGTACCACTGTGAAACAACAGCCATTGTTTATCCCACAGTCTTACCCCTGAGTGCTTGTCCCCTAGTGGATGAAATCGGGGAAGAAGAAAGTCAAAGGAATGAGTATCACGGTAGACCTTTGCAAACAGCCACATCGGGATTAGTGCGATCGCTGCGTCCCTATCGTATTGGCGACCCCACCCGCTTGATTCACTGGCGGACTAGTGCGCGCTATGGTGAGTTACGTGTGCGCGAATTAGAAATGATTACCAGTGGACAGCAAGTAATTATTGCTTTAGATACTGCTGGTAATTGGGAAGCAGAAAATTTTGAGCAAGCTGTAATTGCCGCAGCGTCAATGTATTTTTACGCACAACACCAGCAATTACAAGTGCAACTATTAACAGCCGCCACAGGATTAGTCAGAGGCGATCGCTCAGTTTTAGAAACTCTAGCCGCTACCAAATATCACGAAGATATCAGCGATTATGACGAACAGCATCCCCTGATTTGGCTGACTCAGAATCCTCTCAGTATATCTTCTTTACCTCAAGGTAGTCGTTGGTTATTGTGGCCAGATATACAATCAAACAATCAGCCCGTCTTAGTGAGTCGAGATTATCCAGGTGTAGTTATAGATACAGCACAAGCACTGCGATCGCAACTCCAAAAACCTTTAGTATAATTAAACCAATTCGCAATTCGCTTTTTCTGTGTTTTAGGGACTTCCAGAAAATAAATGATTCAATGAGTGAGAACAAATACAATCATCAGCTTCTTCTTCCCTTGCTCACTCAATTCCATTTTTCGACACAGAGGAATAAGGGTTTGAGAGAGTTTTTGTGTAAGTCCTGATAAAGTAGATGGACTTGGCGCAGCGATTATCTACGACCTTAAGAAAAGGAGGAGAGAATGAGTGTTTCCATTATCAATGAAGTGATCAAACGGCTAGAAATCATGCCGCAGCACTTGCAACAAAGAGTGCTTGAATTTACTCAAGCGTTAGTAAAAGCTGAACTTCGAGGAACTCCAGGGCAGCAATTGCTACGTTTTGCAGGTTCAATCCCTCCTGACGATCTCCAGGTAATGCGTGAGGCGATCAAGCAGGATTGTGAACGGGTAGATGTCGATGAGTGGTAGGTATTTGCTCGATACCAACATCATCATTGCTCTTTTTGCAGATGAAGCGATCGTCAAAAGCAATCTTGCTCAATCCAACGAAGTTTTCATTCCAAGTTTTGTGATTGGTGAGTTGTGTTATGGAGCCAGAAAGTCAGGACGAGTTGAAGCAAATTTGGCGAGAGTTGATGAGCTAGTTGCTAGCAGCACGATATTGGGATGTGACGCTGAAACCGCACGACAATACGGTGAGGTCAAAAACAAGTTAAGGCTCAAGGGTCGTCCGTTACCTGAGAACGATATCTGGATTGCATCTCTTGCACTGCAACACGCTCTGATTCTAGTAACACGCGATGCTCATTTTCAAGAAGTGGAGAGTCTACAAACAGTAGCATGGTGAGTAAAGTTGCGCTCCGTGATTGATTTCCTGGAGCAATGCGAATTTTACTAGTGAAAGATGAAGCAGAATACCCATCGGCAGATACTAATGCCATCTGAAAAAGTTCTTGATTTTCCTACACCATCTAGAAACCCAAGATTTTCGCTGAGACTGATACTGGACTCTTCCATAAGCAGAGGCTTGAGGGATTTTTCCTTCCAGTTGTGCGGCTTTATTTAAATCAGATGCGGCACGATGTTCATAACCTAATTGAGAGCAAACTAAACCCCGATATTTGTAAGCTTCAACATAGCGGGGGTTGAGGCGAATGGCTTGGGTAAAATAGGCGATCGCTTCTTCATATTCGCCTTTACCTACACTCTCTACACCGTAATTATAGAAACTCTCCGCGTCAAAGCGATTGACTGATGTCTTGGGGGATTTTTTGGGTGTAGTTACAGTGGTAGAATCACTAATGGTGGATTCTGACTTGAGTAGATTGTAAGCTGCATTGATTTGTTTGATTTTGACTTCTGCTTGCTCTTTTTCTTGGAGATTAACAAAGCGATCGGGATGGTGAGTTTTTACTAGTTGACGATAAGCTCTTTTGATTTCTACCTGCGATGCTCCAGGTTTTAATCCTAAAATTTCATAAGCATGATTAATATCGAGATCAAGACGCTGACGCATACTAAAAAGTAGAAATCATAAGTCTATGTTAACGATTCCCGTAAGTCTTCTGCAATCTACTCAAACGCCTCACAGTGGATACCATTGGGACGGAAGTAGTCGCCGCTTCTTTGAAGGCTGGTATTATCGCGTAACCCTACCAGATTGTGGTCAGACTTTTGCTTTCATGTATTCCATAGAAGACCCCATTGGCGGTCAACCCCACAGTGGCGGTGCGGCACAGGTTTTGGGAGCAAATGACGAATATGTATATCGAATTTTTCCTGATGTAACTCAATTTTGGGCTAGTCGGGATGTTTTAGCTTTGGGTCATTGGGGTAAAACTCACTTGCATACTCAACCCCGCTATCTCTCACCCACTGAGTTTAAAAACTCTATCCAGGAAGGTTATCAAGCTACTGCTAATTTAAACCAGGGTTTTATTCAAGACCCCGTTACTGGTTTTTATTGTCGTTGGGAATATGAAATTCAGCCTGTATATGGCTGGGGTAATCAAAATAGTATTCAGCAATCAACTGCTGGCTGGCTATCATTTTTACAGATTTTTGAGCCAGGATGGCAAATTTTAATGGCTCATGGTCTAGCTACTGGTTGGGTTGATTGGAATGGCAAAATTTATCAGTTCCAAAATGCGCCAGCTTATGGCGAAAAAAATTGGGGTGGTGCGTTTCCTGAAAAATGGTTTTGGCTCAATTGTAATAGCTTCGATGGTGAACCTGATTTAGCCTTAACTGCTGGGGGTGGTAGGCGTGGTGTTTTGTGGTGGATGGAATCTGTAGCGATGATTGGGATACATTATCAGGGCAAATTTTATGAATTTGTTCCCTGGAATGCCAAAGTTGAATGGTGTATTCAACCTTGGGGTAGATGGCAAATGAAGGCAAAAAACCTAGATTATGAGGTTGAATTAACCGGAACTACGCATCTACCTGGTGCGCCTTTGCGTGCGCCGACAGCGAACGGGTTACAATTTTGCTGTCGAGATACGATGCAAGGAAAACTGAATTTAGAGTTGCGAGAAATTAGGGGTAAAAACCCCCTAGTCATTCTCAAAGCACACAGTTATCTTTGTGGCTTAGAA
The DNA here is from genome assembly GCF_021596505.1 of Nostoc sp. CMAA1605. Classification (GTDB taxonomy): domain Bacteria; phylum Cyanobacteriota; class Cyanobacteriia; order Cyanobacteriales; family Nostocaceae; genus Trichormus. The sequence goes on from NZ_PJIZ01000031.1 coordinate 35,960, forward strand.
ATTGGCGGCGGTTCCTGGCACAATTTTTGGCAGTCCACCTAAAACTACTGCTATCATTATATATGCTTCGTAGTTGGGGCTGTAGCTCAGTTGGATAGAGCGAGCGCCTCCTAAGCGCTAGGTCGCCGGTTCGAGCCTGGCCAGTCCCGTCGCCAACTACTCATCATCATAAAAGTGAAAAATGGCAATTTCCATTACGGGATTGCTTGCTGGGTATGAGTAAACTGTAGCTAATACCTGTGTAATTGCAGATTCACAAAGTTTGCGAGTATGCTATTTAAGTGCATTTGCCAATTTGTCCTTGTGATTTTTCTGCCTGATTGCAAAAATTATTCCCGAAAAAGACAAAGTTAGAGAGCCTTGAAGAATAATCTATTGTTTAGAGGTAAGTCATTTCAATTTGCAGTTCTGATTCTACCGCTATTGATGTGGTGGGGATATAAGGAAGCACAAAATAATCATGAACCGCCAGAAGCAGTTATTGTTTTAGGTGGCTCAACCAAAAACTTAGAAAGAGAGAAGTTTACTGCTCAGTTTGCTCGTCAGTATCCCAATATACCAATCATGATTTCTGGCGGTAGTCCCCCTACATACACCAAAAGCGTATTCACAAAGGCTGGTATCAGTCCTAAAAGATTACATTTAGACTATGAAGCTGTAGATACAGTCACAAACTTTACTACATTGGTAGATGATTTACAGGCGCGCAAAATTAAAAGTGTTTATTTAATTACCTCAGATTTTCATATGCGCCGTGCTTGTGTAATTGGTGAAATCATTTTAGGTAGTCGAGGAATCAACTTTAAACCGGTAGCAGTACCGTCTCAAACTCCCCCTGAACCGATTGAAAAATCCATCCGTGATGGAGCTAGAGCTTTATTTTGGGTAGCTACCGGTTACACAGGCGCGGAAGAGGTGAAAACTCGGCGGTAAGAAGGGGAAAATTGAGAATTGGTGAAAATTTTCTTGTGCTTTCCTCTTCTCTATTTCTTATTTACGCCCATTTTTTCAAAATGCAACGTCTATAAATACAAATGTTTTTAAGCAGCAATTTCCTGCACTAAAACATAAGGTTGAAGAATTAGAGTGTTAAATCGTTTAGTGCGATCGCTATTCCATTCTCCCATTTGAGTGTTAGAAGGTTTAGTCAGTAATTGATTCTCAATCCATTGCTGCACTGATGATGTATTATCAGTAGCGATCGCTTCACCTACAGCTAGTAAATCCAAATCTAGTGACACCAAAATTACAGCATCTCTCTGCACATGAGGAATTAGCCATTCCCACTCGGCTTCATCTAAAGTTTCTGATAATTCCTTTCTTAAATCCGACATAATTTTCCATTGTTGCGTGTATAAATTGATTTTACCGATTAATCGGGCATCACAAACTTAAAAATTTCCAAATATATTGAATCAACATAACTAAATTTCTGATTTCATCGCCTCAATTTCAAACAAAGATACAATTACACCTGTAATGGGAATTGATAGGAAAATTCCCAATAATCCCGCAACTCTTGCACCTACTAATAAAGCAAAAAACACCACCACCGGATTGAGATTTAATGTGCCTTGCATAATTCTAGGGGCAAATAAGTTATCTTGTATTTGTTGCAAAATTATACAAGCTATTAATACTTTTATCGCTAACCAAACACTTTGAGATAACAAAATTAAAGTGACTATACTTACACCTAAAGTTGCCCCTATACCGGGGATAATATCTAATATTCCGACTATCAAAGCTAGCAATAAAGCAAATGGTGCATTCAATAAGAGAAAGACAATGAAACTTGATGTTGAGAGAAATAACATCAAGAGCAATTGACCTCGAAAAAAGCCTAAAAAATTGCGGCGCAGGACATTGGTAAATCTTCTCCGATGTTGAGTTGGCAGAACTTTGAGCATTAAAGACCATAGCTTTTCCCCATCTAGCAAGATAAAGAAAGCCACAACAGCGATGATGATAAACGTCACAAAATTAGACAATACTTGTTGTAGTATCGCCAAACTTGTCACTAAACTCGATATTGCTTGATTGCGTAACTGTTCTTGTACTAAACTTAAATCTATTTGTAAATTCCGACTACGCAGCAACGATTCAATTTTTTCTAACAAAGGTAATAAAGAAGTTAAAAAATTAGAGATACTATCTATTAATTGCTGTCCTTGGGAAATGACCGTCAAACCAATAGTAACTAACAGCCCAGTCAAACATATAATACTAATCAAAAAAACTATCACAACTGCTATGCCGTGGGGCAGAAAATGCCGCAACCACTTAACAGGATAGCTGAGTAAAAAAGCTAAAATTGCCGCAAATGTAAAAATTACAATGACTGTTTGAAAATATGCCAAAAGCTGGACTAAAACCCAGCCAGCAGCAACTAATAGTAAAAAACGGACTATTAAGGAATTGTTCAGTCGATTCCACAAAGTTTTGGCTTCTAAGCCATTCATATAAATTTAAAATTCAAAGTGCGATGAGGTTCATAGGTCGCTGTCATATTGTTTTTCAATTTATATAAATAAATTAGCGATCGCTACTTTCCCAAAGCAGAGATTCTCCAGATGTTTTCACCGTCCTAAATCGTGCATTTGGTTAATGACGGCGGCGCATTTTTGTGTTATCTGTTCTAGTTCTTCCTTATTAGTAGAACTGGGAGCATCAATTAAATTACCGATTCTGACAGTGAGCGGAACTCGACGCGGTAACGATGAGCCTTTTTGTAAAATCTGGTCTGAACCCCATAAACATACAGGTAATATAGGGGCTTTAGCTTTAGCGGCTAATAGTAAAGCACCACGCTTAGGATCATGAATCTTGCCGTCGGGGGTACGAGTTCCTTCCAAGAACACACCCACAGCCCAACCTTGATCAAGATATTCTAAAGCGGCGCGGATAGCATTGCGATCGGCACTTCCCCGACTAACTGGATAAGCACCATACAATTTAATCGCCTGCGCCAACACAGGAACATCAAACAATTCTTCCTTAGCCATGTATGCTACAGGGCGACGGACACAATTAGAGACAATGGGCGGATCAAAGTAGCTAGCATGATTACTCACAACCACTAAAGGGCCGGACTGAGGCACATTTTCCACACCGTAAATCCGTCCCCGAAAGTAAGCATGAAGCATCGGACTAACTACCGACCACTTAAAAGCGTGGTAAAGAGCCAGACTAATCAAGGGTTCGCGTGTTCGAGACATAAGATTGGGGATTGGGCATGGGGCATTGGGCATGGGGCATTGGGCATGGGGCATTGGGGTAAAAGTTTTTCTGAATCCTCTTTCTGTTCCCTATTCCCTATTCCCTATTCCCCATTCCCTAATTCGGTAATTCCGCAGCATTACGGACGTTTTCTAAGATTAAACCAGTTGTTGTGCGTTTAATCAAACCGGTTAGTACATTACCAGGGCCGATTTCTACTACTTTCTCAATTTGATTTTCTGGTAGTTGTAATGAAATTTCTTGCCAGCGTACTGAACCCGTCATTTGTTGGTTGAGGCGTTGCTTCAAAATTGCGGCCTCAACTGCGGGAATCGGCTCGACGTTGGATAATACTGGGACTGTGGCAGTTTGAAATTCTACGGTGTTGAGAATTTTCTGAAATTCATCTGCCACGCTAGTCATTAAAGGTGAGTGAAATGCACCGGAAACCTTCAAAGGTACAGCACGTCTAGCCTTAACCTGAGACATGACCGCCTGTACTGCTTCTGGAGTACCGGAAATCACTACCTGGCCTGGACTATTATCATTAGCTAATACCACATCAGGAGTTTCAGCAATTACTTTGTCTAGTTGTTCACGGTCAAAGTTCATCAAAGCTGCCATCATCCCACCTGCGGCATTGTCCATCAGTTCCGCGCGTTGCTTGACTAACTCTAATCCTGTTGACCACTCAAATACACCCGCAACATATAGAGCAACATATTCTCCTAAGCTGTGACCAGCAACTAAATCTGGCTGGTGTCCTTTTTCCCGAATCAAGTCAGCGAGGATGCTTTCTACTACATAAAGACAAGGTTGTGTGTAGAGTGTCTTTGATAACTTTTCTTCTTCGTTTTGGCAAATGTCTGTTACCGACCAGCCTAATATGGCTTCGGCTGCGGCAAACTTTTCTTGAGCCGCAGGTATATCTAATAAGTCAGTTCCCATTCCTAGTGCTTGAGAACCTTGTCCGGGAAACACCCATGCAGTTTTAGTCATTGCTCAATAGTCAATAGTCATTTAAAAAGGTACTGGGGATTGGGGATTGGGGACTGGGTTAAGAAGCAGAGGGGCAAGGGACAGGAGAGCTTTTAATCCCAATGCCCCATTCCCAATGCCCAATGCCCCATTCCCTATTCACTAACGTCCCCAGTGGAAGATGGCTGCACCCCAGGTTAAACCTGCTCCAAAGCCGGATGCAGCGATGATGTCGTTGGTTTTGATTTTACCTTGCCGCACGGCTTCATCTAAGGCGATGGGGATGGAGGCGGCGGAGGTGTTGCCGTAGTTGGCTAGATTGCTGATTACTTTATCGTTAGGAATATTGAGGCGTTGTGCTACTGCATCTAAAATGCGTTGATTAGCTTGATGTAGTAGTAGCCAGTCTATTTGATCAACGGTGAGATTCGCCGCAAATAATGCTTTATCGATGATTTCTGGGACTTTTTGGGCAGCAAAGCGGTAAACTTCTTTGCCGTTCATGGTGATGGGTTGATAATTGCCTTGAGTGATGTTGGCACCTGGGATGATTTCTTGGGAAGTGCCTTGATAGGCCAAGTTGAGGTAGTGGTTTTGAGTGCCATCACTTTTGAGGGCAAAACCTAAGAGGCGATCGCCATCATTGGCTTGCAATACAACCGCACCAGCCCCATCACCAAACAGGACGCAGGTGCGCCTATCTTGCCAATCTACCCATCGAGAGAGGATGTCTGCCCCGATTAAAAGTACATTGCGATATACCCCTGTTCTAATGTATTGGGCTGCTGTGACTAGCCCAAATACAAATCCAGAACAAGCAGCTGTGAGGTCAAAGGCTACTGCTTGGGACGCTCCTAACTCAGCTTGAACTCTACACGCGCTACCGAATAAATCATCTGGTGTGGAAGTTGCCAGCAAAATTAAGTCTAAATCAGCTGGTGTAATTCCAGCTGCGGCGATCGCTTGCTGGCTGGCGGTCGTCGCTAGGGTACTCAATGACTCAGTAGAGTTGGCTAACCTGCGCTGGCGAATTCCTGTTCTGGTAGTAATCCATTCATCGGAGGTATCTACCAGTTGGGTTAGTTCTTGATTGTGCAGGGAAGTGACTGGTACTGCGGAACCACTTCCTATAATTGCTATGCCTAAATTTTGCACTCCTAATCTCCCAAGCTATCAGCTGTTAGTCATTAGTTATCAGTCATAAGTCATTAGTCTCTAACTGCTAACCAATGACTTGTTAGTAGCTATTGCTAGTTTGATGGCTGATTGCTAACTACTCTCACTCTGTAGCATCTCATATTGAGATTGCAGTTGCTCCATGACTTTGTTATCAACAGCTTCTTTTGCCATACGAATGGCGTTAAACACTGAAGGTGCTTGAGAACTGCCATGACCAATCAAACAAACTCCTGAAACACCCAACAGCAAAGCCCCGCCATGTTCGGCGTGATCCATACGCTGTTTGATGCGCTTGAGATTTGGCTTTAATAGTGCTGTACCAATTTGTCCGTGCAGTCCTTGGGGTAATTCTTCCCGTAAGATTTGCAGGATGACTCCACCTATAGCTTCGGCAAACTTGAGTAAGATGTTACCCACAAAGCCATCACAGACAATTACGTCAAACTCACCAGACAGTACGTCTCTGCCTTCCGCATTGCCGATGAAGGTGATATAACGGTTTTCCCGCAACAGTTCATGAGTCCGTAAAGCCAACTCATTGCCTTTGGTATCTTCTTCACCAATATTGAGCAAACCCACTTTCGGTTCATCAGTACCGAGAACGTATTGGCTATAAATCGAACCAATCACGGCAAACTGTTCTAAAAATTTAGGACGACAATCGACATTCGCTCCTACATCCAAGATGAGAACCGGCTTACCTGCTTTAATTGTCGGAAATACCGTGCCAATGGCTGGACGGTCAACCCCAGGCAATCTTCCTAAACGGAGTAGGGCTGATGCCATAGCCGCGCCAGAATGACCTGCTGAGAATACTGCATCGGCCTGTTGTTGCTTGACCAAATCCATCGCCACATTAATCGAAGCCTTGCGTTTGCGTCTCACCGCATTTAAAGGCTCTTCATCCATTGCGATCGCATCCTCAGCCGGAATGATTTCCACTCCTTCCAAATTGGTTTTTGGGGGCAAGGCAGCTTTAATTTTTTGGGGATCACCCACTAATAAAACTTTTACACCTAATTCTTCACTGGCTCGCACCGCGCCAGTAACGATTTCACCGGGAGCGTGATCCCCTCCCATTGCATCAATTGCTATCCGCACGCCAGTCGATCCCATTGCTTAGAGCTTCTAGAAACCTTACAAATTTTACCAGATGGCTTTGCTGAAAAACCTTTACTTTCTTACCGTCAAGTTAGTCTTGTTACTTTTGCAACAGCTGATGACGGTAAGCCAACAATAGCACATAGTTGGTAAGGGTGTAAGGGTGTAAGGGTGTAAGGGTGTAAGGGTGTAAGGGTGTAAGGGAAGAATAATTTATATTTATTCTTTCCCTATACTCCTAAACCCCTATACCCCTATACCCCTAAACCCCTATACCCTTAATTCTCCAGTACCCAATCAACCAACATTCTCACGCCAAAGCCGGTTGCGCCGGTGTTGTTGTAGCCATTATCTTTGTCTGCCCAAACTGGCCCGGCTATGTCTAGGTGCGCCCAAGCTGTTTCTTTAACGAACTGTTTGAGGAATAAGGCGGCGGTAATTGAACCACCAGGGCGGGGGCCGGTGTTTTTCATGTCGGCAATACCAGATTTTAAGCCTTCAAAATATTTGTCTTCCATTGGCATCCGCCAAATTTTTTCGCCTGAAGTGGCTGAGGCTTGCTCTAGCTGTTTGGCTAAGGCATCATCAGGAGAGTACAACCCGGCAATGTCGTCACCCAAGGCAATCACACAAGCCCCAGTCAGGGTGGCTAAATCGACAATGGCATCTAAGCCTAATTTGTCAGCAAAAACTAAAGCATCTGCTAAAGTTAAACGTCCTTCAGCATCGGTGTTGTTAACTTCGATGGTTTTGCCGTTAGATGCGGTCAGGATGTCTCCTGGGTGCATGGCGTGACCGCTAATCATGTTTTCGGTGACGGCTGAGATAAAGTGAACTTCAGCATCAGGCTTGAGTTGGGCGATCGCTTTGGCTGCGCCTAATGTTGCGGCTGCACCACCCATATCAATTTTCATGGTTTCGATGCCGCTACCTGCACCTTTGATGTTCAGTCCACCAGAATCAAAGGTTAAGCCTTTACCCACAATTCCAAGTTTGCGTTTGGGTGTACCTTCTGGTTTATAGGTGAGGTGAATAAATTTCGGTGGTAAATCAGAAGCTTGCGCCACACCTAAAAAAGCACCCATACCCAATTTTTCACAGTCGGCTTGTTCTAAAATTTCTATCTGCAAACCGTGGTCTTGGGCAATTTGTTGGGCTGTTTCTGCCATCGTAATCGGTGTTACGGTGTTGGCTGGTGCGGCTACTAGTTGTCTGGCTAAAATCACGCCGGACACAATTTGATTGGCTTTGGTAATGGCGGCTTCTTGTCCGGCAAAACCCAGAAATTCGATAGTTTCCACCTGTGAGGCTTTATCTTCTGGGTCTGATTTAAAGCGGATATCTTGGTATAAGGCTAGTTGTACGCCTTCAGCCAGTGCTTGCACGGTGGCAGATGGATCATTGTTCCACAAGGGAAAACTCAAGCCTAAAACTTTACTTTTTTGTTTTTTGGCGACTTTGCCAACAGCCGCAGCCGTCCGTCTAATTGTTTCTAATTTGAGGTTCTCGGCTTTTCCTAAACCCACCAAAATGATTTTTTTAACTGGACTAGCACCACTGACGCGGGTAAAAACGGTGCTGTTGGCTTTCCCTGTAAATTCTTCTTCGGCAATGACTTCTTTTAAAATGCCAGCAAACTGCCCATCTAAAGTTGCGAGTTCCCCTGTTAACTCTACCGCTTCTTCAAATAATGCGATCGCTAGCGTATCTCCTGCCCACTCTAATAAAGGCTTGTCACTTAGTTGAATTGCCATTTTTGCATTTTGCGTAAACTTACTTCTTGTACAAGTATTGCTTAAAATTTTCCGAGTGAGGGATTGGGGATTGGGGATTGGGAAATTTACGATCGCCTGGTATGGATTCTGAGTAAATGGAATGACTTTTGAGTGCTATTCAAGGTCAAATTTATTGGCGATCGCTGTGATAATTTCTTGCTCTGCTGCTGTAGTCTGATTGTCTAGTTGGGCAATTTTTCGACATTGCGCTAGTAGGGGTATGGCAAAATCCCGATCTAGTTGGTTCAGTAGTTGATCTAGGGGTTGGGGTGATTTGATATTCTGCTCAATGGCTGATAGGGAAGTGGGACTGAGGTTAGCTGCTTGCAGTTGGGGTAGGATTTCTTGCCAAGTTTTTTCAGGGTGACTAGCTAAAATCATCCGCACTAAGATTTTATCCATGACTGCTTGTTGAGTGATCGCGGTTTCTAGATATTTTTCGCTTTCTGCTTTTAAGTTAGCTATTGTTTCCGGCGATTCTAAGGATACGGATTCGTCTAGTTTGGCTTCATAAAATCGACAAGCCGCATACCCTAGAGAATAACTCATGGTGGCATTGGTACTAGCGGCGATCGCGGCTCCAGCAAAGGGAACATTCCGCAATAAAGCTAATCCGGCGGCTTTCAAGAGACGATTCCCACCCAAGCCTAAACCAAAAATTGTCAATAATTCCCCTTTCCGACTGGGGTCTTGTAAATCTAGTCCATAGGCAAAGGCAATTTGATACAACATTTCTGTTTGTAATTGCATGGTTGCTGCTAAATCTACAGCTAGTAGGGCGGCTGCGAATCCTGGCAAAATACTACTAGCTAACCCAATCCCACCAGCTTTAGCCGCTTTTTCCGTCATGATGCGATGGGCAATTTGCCTTGGTGATTCTTGGGGATATTTTTGTTGGAGTTGTTTAACTGCAACTGCCATTTTGGCAAAATCAACATTGTCACTAGCACCAATTAGCCAATTCAGATTCAAAAAGCCAGATATTCTTCTAATTAGCCAATTTTCCCCAATATGATTGATGACTGTACCTGTGATTTGAGTTGATTTTTCCAGTAAGTTTTGTGTGGTTTTTGCTGTTGCTGTGCCTATATCTACTGCTTTATCTAACAAGGTTTTACCTGTGTTCAGGGCAGTTTCAGACAAATTCTTGCTTAAGGATGTTCGATTTGGGGATGGATCAACTGATTGATGATTATCTGACATTTTTGAGTATTTGCCTCAGTACCTACTCTCTGTTTTGGTTGTAGCCAAGTCCGATGAGTGTCGACATCTTCCAAACAGCACAAAGTTTGATAAGTTAATCAGCATTTAAGTTGCATAAAACCAGGGCTAAAGCCCTTACTACAAGCGAATCAGTCTGGAAAAATGAATGACGATTAGCTTACATGAGTTTTTAACCCTTTGTTATTTCCACAGGGTATTTTTGACTATTGGGGTGATTTTTGTCTCTACAAAGTTATGCGACTGGAGAATTTTATAGAGGTTTACGCTTTCTTCTAATAAGCAGGCGTGTCCACTTTCGGGTAGAATTAATTTCTGATTATGGGGAATAATTTCGGCTAGGCGTTCTACTTCACTGACAGATGGTAAGAGGCGATCGCTACCACCTGCTATTAATAAAACTGTTTGTTGCAGGGAACGCAATTTATCCTCATCAATACTAAATTCCCTCAGCATTGATACTCGCCAATTTACTGTCTCTGAAGGTACAGAACGCATAGTTTTTAGCAGTTCTTGTCTGACACTCCGAGAAATTCGGGGTAAAGATGCCAAAAATGGGAGTAAACCTAATGCACCCACATCATAAAAACACCCTGGAACTAAGTACATTAGTTGTGATGTCCAATCTAACCAAGGACGTAATTTAAATGCAGACGCAGGATTAATTAAAATCATCCGTTTAAATAGGTGTGGGGCTGCAATGGCTACTTTCATCGCCAAGCAACCGCCAAAAGATTCACCGCACAAATAAATAGGCCTTTGAGAACTTCTTTCTAATTCTGTGTGGATTAAATCCAATACATTACTTGTCAGCACGTCCCAACTTGTCAAATCTTGTCGGGGTATTGCCAAACACCGCACATCAAAGCCTACTTCTAATCCCGCCGTTTGCGATCGCAATAGTCTTCCAGTTCCATCCATTCCCGGTAAATACACAAATAGTGGGAACTCTGGTTTCACTTGTCTAGGGGTGAGAAAACACGGTTTTAGTTCAACTTCTGGCATTATGGCTAATCTTTCTGGGTTTTATGCGTCTGATTTAGCTTTACTCCATGAATACTCAACATGGTAAATAAATTCAAAAATATCTAAAGCTTAAATTCTCATCAAATCATAACTATAAGTGTAACAACTGCTTGAGAAATGTTACGATAAATTAATAATTGTCTAGTTTGTCTGCCCATACTCAAGATAAATCTGCTAAGTGGAACAGGGTAAATCATTCAAGGTTTGTAGGGGAATTTCAGAAATTAAATTATTCCACAAGTGAAAACGAAGATCATCATCAAAATTCTTACTCCCCCTGCTTCCCCTGTTTGATGGCATTGCCATTAACTTGTTTATACAAGTGTAAAAACCGATAAATTTATCCAAATTTTGTCTAAATTACTGATGATTATCCTAGATAAATCTCTAGGCATTCTGTTGAATACGTCGATAGAAAATACCATTTAGGAAACCGGGGAAGAATTATCTATACTGGTGAATTAAAAACAACTCCCATGTTGATAATGTTAATAACAGCCTTGTAATAGTAAGTCGGCAATTTCATGGTGACAATATGTAGTTAGTTCAGCTACAACATTTTTAGCTTGTTTACCGTGATATTGATGTTGATGTTGAGAGGTAATCCAATAAGGACGACCGATTAACACAGCCACCCGATGATAAATAACCAGGGGATGCCAACCTGATTGATGAAACAGAGGTTCAGAAGGGTCAAACAGACTTAACAACCTCAAGGGAAAAGCGGCGGTGTTGACTTCTTCTAAAGAGGCGATCGCAATTGGTAAAACAGCTAAATCTGGCACATCGGCACGTAAAGCTAGGTGTGCGAAACCACGCCTAAATTCACCTACATGATTGGGTTGAGTGTACTTCACCATTGGGTTAGCACCTTCGGGAAATACTCCTACCATTTGTTGCTTTTTTAATAGCTGTTGGGACTGAGAAAAGAAGCTTTGCTGACGCTGTTGATTTTCTTCTAAAGGAAAGCAACCTAATTGTCCGGTAACAATCTCTCGCAAAATGGGTACTTCTCCCATGTAATGATGACAAGCAAAGCGAATCGGACTAGCTAATGCTGCCATTAATATCAGGGCATCCATAAAACTGCGATGATTGCTCACTATTAACAAACTAGCGTCTTTGGGGATGCGATCCTCATAATAGCGAAACATCTTTGTGGAAACAGTCGCTAAGAAAGATCGAGAAATGTCAAGAGGACTATGGAGACTCATAACTAATTTATGTCTTTTCGGGAAAATATCGCAGTTTATCTTGACTTAATTTTTACATTTCTTCACTAATACCATGACAGTCTTAAGGTAGAAATGTCCTATCCCCAAGAAGCAACAAAACTCAGCTATTTGCAGGTGTAAATTACATAGCAACACAGATGTAATAAAATTCATTGATCAAGATTGTTCTTAGTCAATTACCGTCTTTATCATCGAAATAAGTAATATTTCTATCAGTTAAAAAATCATGCCAAATGTAGGAAATTTGCTAATATTAAATTGAGGTTGGAAAAAAGGATAGTAATGTTATATAATTGCTTGGTTTTGCCTTGATAAGTAAAACATTAGACGATTTAATAATTTGATTTTTATTTTGCATGAATATAGTGGCTCAAACAGAAAAGACCTTTGCACTAACAACCCCGTTATATTATGTAAACGATGTACCCCACGTAGGTAGTGCTTACACAACTATGGCGGCGGATACCCTAGCGCGATTTTATCGCTTGCTAGGGCGGCAAGTGCTATTAATTACAGGTACAGATGAACACGGACAAAAAATTCAGCGTTCCGCAGAAACTCTAGGGAAAGCACCACAAGAGTTTTGCGATCAAATCTCTGCTAGCTTTTCTTCCTTATGGGACTTGCTCAACATTAGGTATGATCGCTTTATTCGCACCACCTCACCCCGCCACGAAGCAATTGTGCAGGAATTTTTTCAAAGAGTGTGGTCATCTGGCGATATTTATCAAGGGCAACAAAAAGGCTGGTATTGTGTATCTTGTGAAGAATTTAAAGAAGAGAGGGATTTATTAGAAGGCAATCGCTGTCCGATTCATACCAACAAAGAAGTTGAGTGGCGAGACGAACAAAACTATTTTTTCCGCTTATCTAAATATCAAACCCAGTTAGAAGAATTTTATCAAGCTCATCCTGATTTTATTCAACCAGAAAGTCGCCGTAATGAAGTTTTCAACTTCGTAGGCCAAGGTTTACAAGACTTTTCCATTTCCCGGATCAACGTGAGTTGGGGTTTTCCCGTACCTGCTGATCCCAAGCATACCTTGTATGTCTGGTTCGATGCTCTACTTGGTTATGTCACAGCACTGTTAGATGCTGATGACACACCCACCTTAGAAAATGCCCTAGCTAAATGGTGGCCGATTAACCTGCATTTAATTGGCAAAGATATTCTCCGCTTTCACGCCGTTTATTGGCCTGCCATGTTGATGTCGGCAAATCTACCTTTACCAGAAAAAGTTTTTGGTCATGGGTTTTTAACCAAAGATGGGCAAAAAATGGGTAAAAGTCTAGGTAACACTTTAGATCCCGTAGCATTATTACAACGCTATGGTAGTGATGCCGTTCGTTATTACTTCCTTAAGGAAATCGAATTTGGCAAAGATGGCGACTTTAATGAAATTAGATTCATTAATGTTTTAAATGCAGATTTGGCAAATGATTTAGGTAATTTGCTCAATCGCACCTTAAACATGGTGAAGAAATACTGTGCGGAAAACGCACTTGCAGTTAACCACCAAGCTATTGCGGCGGATAATCCTTTGCAAAATATCGGTGTCAATCTAGGAGAAAAAGTCAAACAAGCCTACGAATCACTAGCTTTCAATCAAGCTTGTGAAGCTGTGCTGTCATTGGTACAAGCCAGTAACAAGTACATTGATGATCAAGCACCTTGGACACTCTATAAACAAGGTAAACAGCAGGAAGTCGAAATTGTCCTCTATACAGTTCTAGAATCAGTCAGACTAGCAGCTTATTTGCTATCTCCAGTGATTCCCAATATTAGCAGTGAGATTTATCAGCAGTTAGGCTGGGAAGTTAACTTTAACGAACAAACACCCAGTTTTGCCACCCATGCCCAATGGGGGCTACTATCTAACCAACAAACTTTAGGAAAACCACAACCCATTTTCAAACGCATAGAACCACCAAAAAACGATTAGTTTTTTTAATTTTTGATTAATCACACACTAGTGCCATTTTTATTTTTTCGCAAAAATTAACGGGGCTAAACTTTACTTTTAGCCCTGGAAAGTTATCATAAACCCCTAGTATTCTCCACTTGAAAACTTCTATCAAAAATATCAAAGATAAAAATTGAGGTATGACAACAATGTTGAATAATTTGGAAAATGACTCGATATTTACCCCGGAACAGGTTTTAGAAAATCGAGGGCGTGTAGCTATCTTTATTGATGGCTCAAACTTATTTTATGCTGCATTGCAACTAGGAATTGAAATTGATTACACGAAACTGCTTTGTCGCTTAACGGGTGGTTCTCGGTTATTGCGGGCTTTTTTCTACACTGGTGTAGACCGCACCAACGAAAAACAACAGGGTTTTCTGTTGTGGATGCGGCGCAATGGCTATAGAGTCATCGCTAAAGACTTAGTACAGCTACCAGATGGCTCAAAAAAAGCTAATCTAGACGTAGAAATCGCCGTAGATATGATGGCTTTAGTAGATTCCTACGATACAGCCGTGTTAGTTAGCGGTGACGGGGATTTAGCTTATGCAGTTAATTCCGTCAGTTATCGTGGGGTTAGGGTGGAGGTTGTAAGTTTGCGTTCTATGACTAGTGATAGCTTAATTAATGTCAGCGATCGCTATATTGATTTAGAAGCTATCAAAGAAGACATACAAAAAACCCCCCGCCAAAGCTATCCCTATCGACCCTTATCGGGTATGGGATTTTTAGATGATCCCAGCGATGGACATTTAGAAATTCAAGATTAATGAAATATCAGCAAACACCGTTCCGAAAAAATGCAAGTTTAAATCAACAGGGGGGAATTCAAAAAACTTTCCCCCTATTCTGTTTCCTATCCAAATATGGTTTTTACCTTGCTATCAATCTTGTTTTAGTCCTGGGTTTAGTTGCCTGTACAAATAAAGTACCCAGGAATAGCCAACCAAATAATACTAGTTCACCTAATCAAGAGAGTAATTTAACATTCTTTGATGTCACCCTAGAACAAGCAGATGAAGATGGTAGACCAGTCTGGAGAGTGAAGGCTAAACAAGCCCAATATACCAAAGAAAAACAAATTGGTGAAGCAAAAAGCCCCTATGGAGAACTGTATCAAGATGGCAAGATAGTTTATCAAGTAACAGCTGAGAAAGCAGATATTGAACAAGATGGCAAACAACTGTTTTTGCGAGGAAAAATAGTCGCAACTGACCCCGTAAATGGGATTGTTTTACGAGGAAATGAATTAGAATGGCGACCCCAAGAAGATTTATTAATTATGCGTAACCAAATTAATGGTAATCATAAGCAATTACAAGCGGTTGCCCAAGAAGCTAAAGTTAAAACTCGTGAACAACGCATGGAATTATCTGGTGGTGTAGTTGCCAAATCAGTTGATCCCCAGACGCAAATGCGAACCGAACATTTAATTTGGCAGATTAAAGAAGAAAAATTAATTGGCGATCGCCCAGTCCAGATTGACCGTTATAAAAATAATCAAATCAGCGATCGCGCCAGAGGTAACGCCGCCGAATTCAACCTGAAAACCCAAGTAGCATTCCTACAAAAAAATGCCCAAATAGAGTTATTAGAACCGCCAATGCAGATTGCCAGTAACTCTATGATTTGGAACATGAAAGCAGAAAATGTGATTACAAATTCCCCTATACGCATCTTTCACAAAGTAGAAAAATTAACTGTTACTGCCAATCAAGGGGAAATGAAAATACCCCAAAAAATAGCGTATTTAACAGGCAACGTCAATGCTATTGGACAGCGTCGTCAAACCCTGAATGCTCAAAAAATGACTTGGTATTTAGAAAAAAAATTATTAGAAGCCCAAGGAAATGTAGCCTATCAACAAGCTAATCCCCCTGTTAATTTCAAGGGTGAAAAAGCCGTAGGTAATCTGCAAACTGAAAATATCGTCGTCAGTGGTGGTTCTGGAAATCGGGTAGTGACGGAAATTATTCCGAGAAGTAGGGAATAGGGGATTGGGGATTGGGGACTGGGGATTGGGGACTGGGGACTGGGTATGAGATTTTTCTTCCCCTGTGTTCCCCTACACCCTTACACCCTTACACCCCTACACCCTTATACCCCTACACCCTTACACCCCTACACCCTTATACCCCTAAATTCTTACCCCCGAAACACAATCTCATTCCGGCTAGTATTGCCTAAATCTGGTAGTGATTTAGCTGTATGCGGTGTTAAAGCATTGGGAACGCTGGGGGAGATTTCTAGTTGTTTGACTAGATTTTGTAGAAGTTTGTCTTGTTCTTGGCGGAAGGCGGAGATTTGTGGGCCGCGGTTAATGATGGCGAACCAAACTAAACCGCGATCGCGTGTGGGTACGACTCCAGCTAAAGCACTGACATCGCGCAAAGTACCTGTTTTCATCACAGTCGCCATTGGTAGGTGACGATGCTGCATTGTTCCTCGCTTATCGAAGCCAGAGGTGGGAAATAAATCAGCTAAATTCAGTTGATGATTTGCGGCTTCCTGTTGAATAGCCATTAACATCGCACAAGCAGCCCTGGGGGAAATGCGGTTTTCTGGCCCTAGTCCTGAACCATTAATTAACTGAATTTCTCCGTGGGGAACATTAGCAAATTCTGCGGCTTTAGTCTGTACTACTGTATGACCACCTACTGATTCTGCTAGCATTTGCGCCATTTCGTTGTTGCTATACACGTTCATTTCCTTGATTAATTGCTTCAAGGGTAGAGAACGATGACGCACTAAAAGAGTTTGTTGGGGGTTGGGTTGGGCGATAAATTTGACTTGACCAGCGATCGCCACTTGGGGTTTTGGTGTACCCTTGGGCATGATGGAGTGAATATAAATCGCTGGACGAGTCCAAGTTTTAGAATTGAGGGATTGCTTGAGCATTTGTCCCGCCAATAGGGGATGACGCTGGAAATTCATGGCAAAATTGCCAGTAATCACCAAATTGCCTTTAACTTGCTTAATCCCCATTTTATTGAGCGTATTACCCAAAGCGATCGCTTCTTCCCAAACAAACATGGGATCGCCACCACCATTAACAACTAAATCACCTTGTACAACACCTTTGACTATCGGCCCTGTAGAACTAATCATGGTATCAAATTGGTGTTCTGAACCAAAGGTTTTTAAAGTCACCAATGAAGTAGCAATCTTAGTGAGAGAAGCCGCAGGTAAAGGTGTTGTACCTTGATGATCAGCCATCAGCACAGGCCCCGACTGCATCCAAATTCCTTGGTTGGGGGTGAGATTTTGGGCGATCAGTTTAGATTTTAATAGTCCTTGCAAATATTGTTTAACAGTATTAGCCCCTGCTGGATTGGGATCGGGTGCAATTACTAAGCCAGGGCTACTTTGCCAAGTCAGCGCATCTAAGGCCTCTGAAGGCTTGACCTGAACCCCAGCCATCTCCAGCCAGAGTGACACCAAACCTGAACCCAACAATTCCAGCATGATTTAATCCTCTTAGGATGTAATAGAACACAACAATAAAGTTTCCTGTGCTAATATACGAGATTTTTGGTCTCAATCAGCATTGAGACATAATAACTCTTGTTTTTCCTATGTAGGATGTAGGTTAAAAATTAGATTCTCAGCACTGGATTTGCTGACGCGATCGCAGACATATTTGACTAAATTATAGAGAAGATTAGATAAACAGATTGAATCAATTCGCAATTCGCAATTCGCAATTCGCAATGGACTAACGTCCCGCTTCTCTACGAGACGCTACCGCGAACGCTAACGCAATGGGCTAATGCCCCACTTCTGTACGACGAGACGCTACCGCGTAGCTTGCTTTCACGTTCACGGTAGCGTTGCGTAGCAAAGTGGTACACAATTCGCTTTTTCCGTTTGATGACGGGGAAATCCAGCGATAACAGTTGCGGCTTGATAGAAGCCGGAGACTTAAACCCCTAAATTTTACCGAGATTTTAAATCAGCGATCGCGCCTTTGGTCATAGCGGCGATCGCTTTATCGGTGGCTTTGGGTAGGTGATAATATTTACCGCCTGCTGTTTGGGCTAGTTCTTTAGCAAAGCCAGTAGAGACAAATTTACTCTCAGTATCTATGACTAATAGCTGCATTCCCAAACCGCGAATTCTGGCAGCAATTTCGAGTAATTCCCCTTTAATGTCTGGTTTTTCTCCTGGTTCTTGGGGTTCACCTAGAGAGCGAGACAAAGGAATATTACCTCGTCCGTCAGTAATTGCCACAATCACGACTTGCCCAATATCACCACTCATTTGAGCGTTTAACCCAATGCGGACAGCTTGGGTAATACCATGTGCTAGGGGTGAACCACCGCCACAGGGTAATCTTTCCAAGCGGTTACGGGCTAAAGCAATGGAACGGGTGGGGGGTAGTAAGACTTCTGCTTGTTCTCCTCGGAAGGGAATCAATGCTACTTGGTCACGGTTTTGATAGGCTTCAGTTAATAGCTGCATCACCGCACCTTTAGCGGACTGCATCCGGTTCAAAGCCATCGACCCCGAAGCATCCACGACAAACACCACCAATGCCCCGGCTTTGCGGATGAGGCGTTTAGAGCGAATATCCCCTTGTTCGACAATAACTTTCTTTTCTGGGTGTCTTTCTCGTCGGGCTTTTTGGTAGGGTGCAGCCGCCCTTAAGGTCGCATCTACAGCAATGCGGCGGACTTTCCCTTTAGGTAACATCGGCTTGATGTAGCGTCCCCGGTCATCAGAGAAGATAATACTACGACTTCCAGATTTACCCTGACGTTGTGCCATTTGAGCAAAGTACAGCACACTGTCATCCATGATTACCCCTTCTGGGTCAAAGATAAATTCTTCTGGGATGCTGGGGGGTTCTTGTTCTTGGGGTTCGTCTGGTTGGTCTTCTTTGTCTTCTTCTTGATCTTCCTCTTGTTGGTCTTGTTCTGACTCGTCTTGGCTTTGTGGTGGTGGTGGGGGTGGTGGGGGTGGTTGGTCTGGTGGGGGTGTCTGCACCACAGTCGCCCGTGGGACAATCACTAATTCTACCGCCCGGCGCAAATCGTCAGCGTTGACTGTGGCTCGACCTTCTAAAGCCGCAGCCGCTTTCGCTACCCGCACCGCGAATAATTCTGCCCGATGTCCTTGGACACCACCACGAATGGCTTCATTGACTAAGTAAGCAATTTGTTCGCTGGTGATGGTGACTTCCTTCAACCATTCCCGCGCCAGGATAATTTGAGTTTTGAGCGCGTCGATATCTTCACTGTACTGTTGGAGGAAGTCTTGGGGTGATTTAGAATAACTGATCGCTTGCTCAACTGCTTGGACTCTTTGATCTAGACCGAGAACACCGTCAGCCGAAAGAGCGATCGCAATTCTATCTAATAAATGCTCTCGTAATGCTCCTTCTTCTGGGTTGTAGGTGGCGATAAACAGGGATTTGCATGGATGCTGAAAACTAATCCCTTCCCGTTCGATTTGGTTACGTCCTTCAGAAAGGACTGTTAATAGCTGGTTAGATATCTGGTCATCTAAAAGATTGATTTCATCTACATACAGCACACCCCGGTTAGCTGTGGCGAGTAACCCAGGCTGAAATACTGTATCTCCTTGCTTCACTGATTTTTCCACATCCACAGAACCCAGGAGACGGTCTTCCGTGACACCCAGGGGAATCTGCACAAACGGCGCAGGAATAATTTGCGTTGGGACATCCTGAATATCTTTATCGGCGCACTCAGCCAACAGATAATCATCCCATTCTTCTGGGTGGTTGGGTTCGCAGTTGCTAACTGAACCGGTGACAACTTCAATCGGTGGTAACAAAGCGTGAATAGCACGCGCCATTACTGATTTTGCCGTACCGCGACGACCTGCGATCGCTACTCCTCCCAACCCAGGATCGACTGCTGCTAATAATAAAGCAAGTTTAATGGCTTCTTGACCGACTACAGCCGTCAAGGGAAATGAAGTAATTGTCGGGTTGATAGTAGGCGCAGGCATGGTTTACAGATAGGGGACTGGGGATTGGGGACTAGGGATTGGGAATGGGGAATAGGGCATAGGGAATGGGGCATTGGATTTTCATTCTCCTGCATTCACTACTCAACACTCAGCACCGACTAAACGCCGCGCTACCGCTAACAGCACTCAGCACTCAGCACTCAGCACTCTTAACCTAGTCTTGGTTTTTAGCATATCAATTTCTGGCTCATTTAGAATAAGGGTTATAAGAATATGGTTTGTGTATTACTCTGGGGGCAAAATTTATGAGTATCGCTCAAACTAAACGCTTCACATTAGATGAGTACCACAGACTCATAGAATTGGGCTTTCTCCATGAGGATGACCACATCCAATTAATTAAGGGGGAACTGATTCAAATGGTATCTAAGGGTACAGCCCATGAAACTTGCTTAAGAAAGTTATTAAAAGAACTGCCAAAAGTCATAGGCGATAGAGCTACTTTGCAATCCCAAGCCCCTATTACTTTACCGCCTAACAGCGAACCCGAACCGGATTTTGCTATTGTGCAGAACCGCCTTGATGATTATTTTTATGCTCATCCTAGCCCTGCTGATGTTTTGTTAGTGATGGAAGTAGCAGATTCGTCTTTAAGTTATGACCAAGATGTGAAACTACCTCTCTATGCTCAAGCAGGTATTTCTGACTATTGGATATTTAATTTATTTGACAATCATTTGGAATGTTACAGTGAACCCTATCAAGATATTCAAGGGAAATACGGTTATTCAACTAAGCGAATTTTCCTGCCCAATCAAGTAATTTATTTTCCTTGTTTTCCCGATTTATCTATCGATTTAAATAAGATATTTCCTGAAAATATAAATTTTCAATGAGCTATAGTGACTTTAAACTTACTCGTATGCGGTGGTACTTTTTTTGTCAAACAATATCTTGACATCCAGAATTGGTTGTGCAATTCTATACTTAAGACAGCAAAATAACTCCCACGTAAAGTTTCTAGCTTTTGATGTTGTCTCAGCAGCATAACTCTTAGTTTCCTCCCAAGCTTTGAGCTATCCTTTCTCTTGAATACTTATTCAACTTAATTTTGAGCAAATGGTTGAACTAAATGCTCATGAGAGAGGATAATTCAAAGCTCGGTAGGAATCATAGAGTTCTACTGCTGAGACTAGAATCAAAGGAAATTATCTAAAACGTGCAGAATCAAGCAAATAAATACTGTCTATATAATCCTTGCACAGTATTCCTTTGCCTGATGTGTGGTTTGTCTGCTGTCCAGTAAACAAAATGAAAATCTGGGCAAAATACCATGAAAATTATTCATAAAATCTCAAATATACAAACTACCCCAGGAAAACCTGTAGTAGCTTTATACTGGGACTATCAGAATGTTAAATTATCTCTAGAAACTGCTAAGGTTTTACTAGAAATTGCTAACTCAAAAGGAATTTTAGTTCGCAAAAACATCTACTACAATTCTAAGTGTAACAACCAAATTGGTGTAAAAAAAGAGCTTGCTAGTCTAAATTTGGATTATCGTGATGTTCCCTGCCCTCTAAAAAACAGTGCAGATAATCAATTAATAGCAGATTGCTTAGAGGATATTGACAGCGTTGACAGTGAACAATCTCCAGATGTAGTTATCCTGGTTTCAGGAGATGGAGATTATGTAAAATTAGTTAGACATCTCAAAAAATTGAATTTACAAGTAATAATTTTTGCTCAAACAGGTAATGTAAAACAAAAATTGATAGAAGTTGCTGATCAATTTTACTTCACCGATGAATTAATTCCTCTATTACAGACAAATGGTCAACATCAAAACACTTCTTTTCACCTCTCAATCACTTATAATGAAGGTATCAAGCACTTAACTCAAGCAATCAAAATACTATTGCAGCAAGAGAAGAAAACAACATTTTCATCTATTGACCAATTGATGCGTAAGCTTTGTGATCACTATCAGGGATTTTCCTCTATTTGTAAACCTGATGGAACGAAGTTTAAAAACTTTAGTCAATTTGTTGATGCTGCCGTCAAGGATGGTAAAGTACAAAAACACAATCAACAATTGTTTCTAATTGATTTAGAAGTAATTGCTGCCTAAAAAATTTTTGTTCCTAGTTTATTATCTCAAATTGATTTCACAAAAACCGCCATTACTGCGGTTTTTTCATGTTAAAAGACATAGCGTTTCTCCATTTCCCAACATTAATTACTGCAACAAGAAAAAATGCACAAACTTCTAACATTTCATGACGAAAAACTTTTACGTCGCGCACTGACTCATCGTTCCTATGTTCATGAAAATCCAGGTGAAGGCGAACATAATGAACGCCTAGAATTTCTTGGTGATGCGGTGCTGAATTTCTTAAGTGGTGAATATCTTTATAGCCGTCACCCCGAAAAAGGAGAAGATGAATTAACAAGGCGACGTTCCGCATTAGTCGATGAAAAACAATTAGCTAAATTTGCTCTGGAAGTCGGCTTAGATTTTAGGATGCGCTTAGGTAGAGGAGCAATTCGTGATGGCGGTTATCAAAATCCTAATTTACTTAGTAGTACATTTGAGGCGGTAATTGGTGCTTATTATTTAGATAATGAATCTAATATTGAAGCAGTGCGAGCTATTATTGAACCATTATTTGATGCTGTACCTGAACAAATTGTAGTATCTCGCTCAAATGTAGATTCCAAAAATCGCTTTCAAGAATGGGTACAGCGCAATATTGGCCCGACTACTCCTAACTATGTAACAACACAAATAGGTGGTTTATCTCACGCACCAGAATTTAAAGCTGAGGTTTATGTGGGAGATAAAAAGTACGGGGAAGCGGTGGGACGAAATAAAAAAGAAGCAGAAAAAGCGGCGGCTGAAGATGCTTTAGCTAAGTTGAAAAAACAAGGCTTGTTGTCATAAATACACATCATTTACGAGAAATGAATGTAAGAATAAAACTCTCAATACTACAATAGTAGAAACAACAAAATTAGGTGTAATTCTTATGCAGGCTATTTTCTGGAGTGTGGAAGAAGTAGCAAGCAGGGCTAAACATTTTTACGACAACGGTATTCGTCAGAATGTTGAGCATGAAGACAATATTGCTAAGATGATTGTCATTGACGCAGAAACTGGCGAATATGGTATTGATTCTACTGGTGTAGAAACAGCATTGAGGTTAAAATAAAAGAATCCAAATGCGAGGCTGTTTACTATCAGAATTGGCTATGATGTGGCAGTTAGTTTTAATACTGTCACAACAACGGTTTACTGTCTTTAGAAAAGCTCTAATTATTCTCTAGTTTTTTGCTGATATCCAATGGTAAAGTTACTGTGAAAGTAGAGCCAACACCTTCTTGAGACAC
Organism: Nostoc sp. CMAA1605; assembly: GCF_021596505.1. Lineage (GTDB taxonomy): Bacteria > Cyanobacteriota > Cyanobacteriia > Cyanobacteriales > Nostocaceae > Trichormus. The sequence goes on from NZ_PJIZ01000031.1 coordinate 58,988, forward strand.
TAAATTAATTTCTCCTTGCAATAGTTTGACTAAACGCGCCACTATTGCTAAACCTAAGCCTGTACTATCAGGAAGCCGAGGACGTTCTTCAGAGTTAACACGAAAATAAGGCTCAAATATTTGGTATTGGTCTTTTGGTGCAATACCAATACCAGTATCGGCAACTGCGATCGCCCACTTTTGACTATCCAGCACCTCACACTTTATACTAATAGTGCCGGAGTCTGTGTAACGGATGGCATTACTCACAAGATTTGTGACAATCTGTTGTAATTGAAAGCCATCTGTGATTATCTCTGGCGGTAGGCGATCGCTATCAACTATAATTTTTAAATTCTTCTCTTCTGCTAGCGGTTCTAGCATCTCACAGACATTACTAATTAATTCCTGCACATTAATAGATGCTGTTTGGAGTTGGAGTTTACCAGCTTCAAATCTTGACAGTTCTAAGACATTGTTAATTAATCTTAACAAATGTCTACCATTGCGGAGTACACGTTCAATATGATCTAAATTGACATAATTATCTTTTGTCGTACCCTGTCGTCTTTGTTGTCTTAAAAATAAATCTGAGTAACCAATAATTGCTGTTAGGGGATGTTTAAGCTCATGTGCTAATTCTGATAGGTTGTCTTGATTAGCATTAATTAAGCGTGTCAGTTCTTCATTGTGCAGCGTCAGAGAAGCTTGTAAACTCTGTAATTCCCGTAAGCGTTCTCCTACATAACTATTAAAACACCGTGCGATCGCTTCATCAATCACCGCATCAATTAACCGCATATAACGAATAATTTCTACTGGTGTACCCTGCGATAACTCACCCTCTATCGTATCAAATATGACTGTTCGTAGTAGACAATATTCACGCGCGATTTCGGACGGATCAAAGCCTTGTTCAGCGCGTAATAGTCCATGCTGCCAACTAGCCGTGACGATGGATTTAATATCACCCTCCTGAGAAGGTGATAAAACGGTGATCATTGCCTGAAAAATGTCAGGAATATGATTTTTAATCGCTGTGTAAGATAAATCATCAGCACTTTCTATGTGGCGATCATTACGAACTTTGAGAATCCATTTTTCGATGATCTTATGCGTATTTTCAGCCAGTAATTGACTAAAATCCATGCTTTTAAAATCGGCTAGGTGATAGAGGAATCAATTCTATATGTAATTAGTGTAACGAGTGTAGTGACAATTATATAAATCCGCGAAAAATTTCATCTATCACTTGAAATATATTATTAAGCTTCCAATTCTAGCCCATCCTTTCACAATACAACCATCGATTCTAGATAATTACTCACATAAATTGTAGAATTTCTGGGGAAATCCTCTGAAACTCTTATTTACACACTGATATTGACTAAAATAATCAAAACTCTGAGCATTTTAATAAATAACATTTATGATTCAGAAGTTGCTTATACTTAAAAAAGATGATACAATTTTGTCACTAATATCTATATTGAGTAAGTCAGCCTAATCCAACTAAAAATCATAATCAAGTTGGAACGGAGGAACCACTTTTGGGGCGTATCTTGCAGAAAGTAATTACCTAAGAGTTACAAATTTTTAGATAACTCCATACTCTCTCAAGAGGGGCAACTCTCAGCCCTAGCCCGTCAGCTAACTTCGTAGGCATTGAGAGGAGACTGAAGAGACAGCATTTTATTAATGTTTAGCTCTCATCAGTGTCCGAGGCTGGTACTGCTCGGCTTTTTTTGTACCTGCACTTAACTCTGTTGAGGTTGCGTCTATGATACTGCAATTAAATTTGGCAGCTATTTTAGCTGTTGCCAGTCAAGCTGTCTGGAAAAAGACTAAACCTGTAATTATGAGGGATGTAGTATTACTACCCATTATAGGTTTTTTAGGGATTATATTACTGTGGTGGGTGATTGCATTAGCAAATCATGAGTTAATGCCCACACCACCAGAAGCTCTAGTCGCCAACTTAGACTACATCCTCAACCCTTTCTATCAAAGAGGCCCCGGTAACTTAGGCATTGGTTGGTTACTGATAGCCAGCTTACGCCGTGTACTCATAGGCTTTGCCCTGGGTGCAGTAGTGGCAATTCCTCTAGGATTTTTAATTGGGATGTCTAGACCTGCCATGCTAGCACTCAATCCCATCATTCAAATTTTCAAACCCGTATCACCACTAGCTTGGCTACCCATAGCCCTCGCCATCTTTAACCTAGCCGATCCTTCGGCAATTTTCGTAATTTTCATCACCTCCCTATGGCCGACCATTATTAACACAGCCTTGGGAGTCGCCAGCGTCCCCAAAGATTATATAGATGTCGCCCAAGTTTTAGAAATGCCCCAATGGCGACGCATCACCAAAATTATCTGGCCTGCCAGTTTACCCTACATTTTCACAGGTCTGAGAATCAGCTTAGGAATTGCGTGGCTGGTCATCGTTGCAGTAGAAATGCTCACTGGTGGTGTTGGGATAGGCTTTTTCGTCTGGGATGAATGGAGTCGTTTAAACCTGAGTTCAGTATTTCTGGCGGTATTCGTCATCGGTTTAACTGGACTCATCCTAGACTTTGCCGTCGGCAAACTGCAAGAACTAGTCACCCATCGTCCGATAGTCTCTAAGTAAAAGAGAAGAGGCGAACTTTTCATAACACTCAATAGACGCAGATTTTCTGTGCGCCTCTGCACTTGTGCGTGAGCTAATTAAATTATTCAACGCCGCATGAATAACTCTAACTGGACAAGACGAGATTTTATTAAAGGTATAGGTGCCACTACCGCAGGTATGACACTTTCCTCTTGTGCTGTATCAGCAGATAAATCAGCCAAAGGACTAACGGAGGAAGCCCTAGCAGTACGACCAGTAGTTAGACCCCAAGACCTAGAAAAACCAGACTTAATTGTCGGATACGTTCCTGTTAATGATTGTGCGCCATTTGCGATCGCCTGGAAAAAAGGCTTTTTTCGCAAATATGGTTTAAACGTCCAGCTCAACCGTGAAGCTAGTTGGGCTAACTCCCGTGATGGTTTAATCTTTGGTCGCCTAGATGCGTCCCCCGTCGTTTCTGGTGCAGTCACCAACGCCCGCATCGGTGCAGAAGGCGCACGCCACGCCCCCTTGTGTGCAGCCATGACCATTCATCGCCACGGTAATGCCATGACCATGAACAAAGCCATGTGGGATTTTGGTTTGCGTCCTTGGTATGAATATCAACAACAATATGGCGATGGTGCGTTAGAAGCCTTTGGTAGAGATTTTCGTAACTACTTCGACAAACAAACACCAGAAAATAAAGTCTGGGCTGTCGTTTTAAGTTCCGCAATTTACGAATACTTTGTGCGTTATGTATCGGCAGCGGCTGGCGTTGATCCTCTCAAAGAGTTCCGCGTCATCATAGTTCCACCACCCCAAATGGTCACAAATGTACGCATAGGAGCTATGCAAGCCTACATGGTAGCCGAACCTTGGAACACTAGAGCCATTAAAGGTAACGAAGGTATTGGTTTCACCTTTGCTCAAGGAAAAGAAGTCTGGTTAGGACACCCAGATAGATTATTAGGGGTGATGGAATCTTTTATTGTCAACTATCCCAAAACCTATCGTTCTCTAGTCAAAGCCATGATAGAAGCTTGCCAGTATTGTAGCAAGCCCGAACACCGCCAAGAAATCGCCGAATTAATTACAGATCGTTCCTTTACAGGTGCAAAACCCAAAAATCCCAATGCACCAATAACTAAATTTACCGCACCTGGAATTCTGGGGAATTACAACTATGGTGGTTTTGATGGTCAAGACCGCACCATCAACGCCCCAGATACAACTATTTTCTTTGATATTCCTGACAATCTACCCAAAGTACCTGGTGAACACTCGACATTTTTATGGAGATCCAGAAGTCTTTGGTTAATGACTCAAGCTGCCCGGTGGGGGCAAATCAGAGAATTTCCTAAAGATGCCGAGAAATTAGCCGAGCAAGGCTGGCGAGCCGATTTATATCGAGACATAGCTAGTGAAATGGGTATTGAATGTCCCCAAGACGACTATAAAGTCGAACCGCCAGAAGTGTTTATCGATAAAAAGGGTTTTGACCCTAGTAACCCTGTGAGTTATTTAAATAGCTTTGCTATTAGAGCCAACGCACCAACTAGATTTTTTATGTCTTGAAATTAGGTAACAGTCAATAGTCAACAGTCAACAGTTAACAATCAATAGGAATAATTGACATGAAATCTACACCTTTAACCGTCAAGGCTCATCAACCACCTATGTCCAGACCTAACTTTTTAGAAATCGAAAATTTAGTGAAGTCTTATCCGACACCAGATAAGGGTAACTTTATCGTACTTAATGATGTGAATTTGACCATTGGTGAAGATGAATTTATTTCTGTCATCGGACATTCCGGTTGCGGTAAATCTACTTTGTTAAAAATTGTAGCGGGGTTAGAAAAACTCACCTCCGGCTCTGTACGCCTTGATGGTAAAGAGATTCGCAAGCCTGGGGCAGAAAGAATGATGATATTTCAAAACTATTCTTTGTTACCTTGGTTAACAGTTAGAGAGAATATTCGCCTAGCTGTCGATGAAGTGTTAAAAAATGCTAATCGGGCTGAAAAAATTAGCATTGTGAACGAACACTTGGCAATGGTAAACTTAACGGCGGCAGCAGACAAATATCCTGATGAAATTTCTGGAGGTATGAAACAACGAGTGGGCATTGCCAGAGCCTTAGCAATTCGTCCAAAAATGTTACTCATGGATGAACCTTTTGGTGCATTAGATGCTCTAACTAGAGGTAAATTGCAAAGGCAAGTTTTAGATATTTGGGAAAGTAATCGGCAAGCAGTGATGATGATTACTCACGATGTTGATGAGGCTATTTATATGTCCGATCGCATCGTATTAATGACTAACGGGCCAGCCGCTACCATTGGGGAAATCTTAGAAGTACCCTTTCCCCATCCACGCGATCGCGCTGCTATCCGTAACTCTAAAGAATACTTTGAAATCCGCAATCACGCACTCAACTTTCTCGATCAATATTTTGCTCACGAAGAATAAAGTGATTTATGATTTCTGTAGTGGGTCGCCTAATTCAAATTAAGTTAACCAAAATTTGAAGCGGAGGAACCAAATTATGGGGCGCATCTTAAATATATAGAGTGAAGCATCTGCGAGTGTCACTAAGGGAGCAACTAACCACTCAACATCGGCTAAAAGCCACGCTACCCCTCACACCATTTCACGAAAAACCTGATACAGATGTAAACCCTGAAAGTTTTGCTGCATCTAAGTTTTTTAATTGCGTTAGCGTAGCGGGACGTTAGTCCATTGCGAATTGCGTTAGCGTAGCGGGACGAAGTCCATTGCGAATTGTGAATTGGTATAACACCGCGTCACACTCATAAGAAAGACACCTTCCAGTCTTAGCCCGTCAGCTAACTCCGTCGGCAATGGAAGGAACCCCCAAAACTTTGGCTTTATTACCAGTTGTTATTGGGGATTCCTAGCGGATAAATCTGGATTTATTCGTGTTAACCCTACTTCTCATTCATTGTTAGTTAAGTTTAGGAGAAGTCAAAGCTGTGAACATCAAGCCAATGTTAGCCCGGTTGCAAAGTGCGATGGGTCGGGACGATATCATCGAGCAAATCTTATTACTTCCCGAACCAAAGCCAGCTTTTCCTGAGCAGTCCTCAATCAATAGAACCATAAACTTAATTGTGGGTTATGATGCTTCTCCTAGTAGCCATACCGCATTAGACATAGCTTTTTGGATGGCACATCAAACCCGATTAGCAGCTAATCAAGAAGTGGTAGTCCAAGCTGTTTATGTCGTAGAAGACGGCTATAGTGAGGCAACATCTCATCCACTGAAGCTGAATAGAAAGTTACCAAACTTTGCGTCTTCCGTCAGTGAAATATCCAAATCGCACACATCTATATTAATACACCCAACTGCGCGGGAAACTGTATCCAATGTACAACAAAAGACACTAAACACCATCCAAGAAGCCGATAGAATTCTGTGGCAAGCTAGAAGCCTAGCAGAAGAATGGCAAGGTTCTTTTAAATCACATCTACGCTTTGGTAATCTCAGTCAAGAACTGAAAACGGTAGTAGAAATTGAATCGGCTGACATCTTATTCTTAGGGTGTAAATCTATTTATCACCCCCTCATTCAACAGATAAGCCCTAATTTCCCCTGTGCTGTCGTAGGTATTCCTAATAGTTTATAGGGCATTGGGCATTGGGCATTGGGCATTGGGCATTGGGAAAAACAATCTACCTGAGCAATAATTCATGTTTGTAACCCCTATACCCTTACACCCCTAAACCCCTACACCCTTTTTAATCTTGCTAAGTCAGGAAAAATTAACCAATATGACCTGCTTCAGTTCTACACTAGAAGCATGAGTCATCTTGTACAGGCAGGCTCGTACACGATCTTCGTGCTTTAGCTACATCCTCAAGATATAATTTTCAGTCATAACTTGGTTGAAATTTTCAACTAAAATTGAAATATTAAATACAGAAATTTCGTATTAACTTAGCTATCCTCTGAGGTTTGATCGTGACTGTGAGCTTGCCTTCCCCGACTAGTCCCTCACAAACAGAGCAACATACCCAATCTGTCAGCTCTATATCATCAGATGTGTTCCCAAAACGGGTCACTGGTGGTTCTGCACTACTGGATAGTCTCCTGCGCCACGGTGTCGAATATATCTTCGGCTACCCTGGTGGGGCAATTCTACCGATTTATGATGACCTGTACAAAGTAGAAGCAACTGGCAGTATTAAGCATATTCTCGTGAGGCACGAACAGGGAGCGGCTCATGCTGCTGATGGTTATGCCCGCGCCACTGGTAAAGTTGGTGTGTGCTTCGGTACTTCCGGCCCTGGCGCAACTAACTTAGTCACAGGTATTGCGACAGCTTACATGGATTCGATTCCGATGGTGATTGTCACCGGACAAGTACCACGGAAAATGATTGGTACGGATGCTTTCCAAGAGACAGACATCTACGGTATCACTCTACCAATAGTAAAACACTCCTATGTAGTGCGTGACCCAGCCGATATGGCGCGCATTGTAGCTGAGGCATTTCACATTGCTAGTACCGGTCGTCCTGGCCCAGTGTTAATTGATGTCCCGAAAGATGTAGCGTTTGAGGAATTTGATTATATACCTGTAGAACCAGGGACAGTCAAACTACCTGGATATCGTCCCACCGTTAAGGGAAATCCCCGCCAAATCAACGCCGCCATTCAGTTAATTCAAGAAAGCCGTCGTCCTTTACTGTACGTCGGTGGTGGTGCGATCGCATCTAATGCCCACACAGAAATTCAAGAATTAGCAGAATTATGCCAAATCCCCGTCACAACCACATTGATGGGTATCGGTGCTTTTGACGAACATCACCCCCTATCCTTGGGATGTTGG
>NZ_PJIZ01000032.1 GCF_021596505.1 Nostoc sp. CMAA1605
ATTCCCTAACTACCGCCTATATTCATCACCACAATCACCAATTAGCTGATACAAATTGCGTGATTTTTGGGATATGGTATTGATGCGATCGCTATCTTCAGTATCTAAGTGAAAACTAAAGACTTTGGCATTATCTTCTAGATGTTCGGCTATTCCTAGTCTGGCACCAACTATCACTCCACCAACTGCTGGTTTATCTAAAATATATCTCACAGCCACGTTAGCAATACTAACTTGGTGTTTATCAGCAATTTGTTTGAGAGTATTGAGCAACTCTTGAAATAATTGCCAACCACCCCAAGCGTCTATCATATTTTTGTATTTGCGTAAGCTGACTGTAGTTAAATCAAGACTTCGTGCTTCTGGTTTACCCAAATACTTTTCTGATAAAAATCCGCCGCAGAGTGAACCGTAAGTAAATAGTTTGATGTCATGTTGTTGACAAAATCTCACCATATTTACTTCAGGACGACGATCAACTAAAGAAAATTGTACTTGATTAGAGACAATTTTGATGCCTGCTTCAGTAATAATTTGCAGGTGTTCAGTGTCAAAGTTAGTTAATGCTAAATGTTTAATTTTGCCCTCAGTTTGCAGTTCTGCCATATATTTGAGAGCATCTAAGTAATTGCTATCTTGATATTCCCACCAATGAAACTGCATTAAATCTAGAGATTCTACAGCCATTCTTCTCAGGGAAATGTCAATATTTTCTGTTACGAATTTCTTCGTCATTTTCCCAGGACGAGGAACCCATTTAGTAAAAGCTTGAATTTGAGATAAAGCTTCTTGTCCACGTTTAGCAGCAAACTGACGACGAAATTCTCCCACAAAATCTTCTGCTGGGCCGTAGTGGTCTGCTAAGTCCCAAGTTGTAAAACCTGCATCCACATATTGAAACATACTCTCAATGGCAGCTTGAGGATTAATTCTGCCATGTGCGCCGGATACTTGCCACATACCGTTTAATATCCGACAGATGTTTAAATCAGGAGTAAATTGTAAACGACTTTCTACAGGTAATTTCATATTTAAATTTTGCTTGTTAACTATTAATTGTTGACTAAGAGATTTCCAGAAAATAAATTATCCAATTTCCTAGAGCGAATATTTTAATTTTTCCCCCTGCTCCCGTTCGGCTGACGCTCACGGCGGAAGCCTGCCCCCTGCCCTCCTGCTCACCACAGCGATGGTATATTTATTAGTTGGAAGTCCCTAATTATCGCCATCCTTTTTCTGCTTGCTCTAAAACATAAGCAGCAACATTTTGAATTTCTTGCTCAATGAGGCGGTCTTTGTAAGCTGACATATTATTTTTACCATTAGTTACAATATCTGTAACAGCTTCTATGGAGTCCATACCATATCTTTTGAGTGTCTTTTTTTGTAAGTTCTTACCGCGTCTGACAATGTTACCCCCATTAATATGACAACCAGCACAATGAACACTGAATATTTCCGCACCATTTGCTGTATCTACTGCATTGACAGGTGAAGGAAAATTAAAGGTAATCAATAACATGATAAATACTAATGTAAATATTTTTTTCACAGTTATTATTCCTATTCATGAGCATAACTATTAGCCAGGGATTATTTTCTCATAAATTGGCGATCGCCTGCACTGTTATTCTTAAGACTACTAGCAAATCTAGAACGAAGTTGAGGTTCTGAGTATTTTAACTTCTATCTAAAGGAAGTAGCTGCCATCAAATTCCCGCATCATAATATTCTTAGCAGACCTTGTTTAAAGAAGTTTATCCAAATTATCTCAATAGCAAGAATTGAAAATGGCTAATAATAATATCAAAGAGCAAATTCAATCTGATTTGCAGCAAGCAAAAGCAACTGGTCAGTTAAGAACTGAACGTATTCGTGAGATTGTCAAATCAGCAGTTGCTCAAGTAGCTTCTGAGTTTAAAGAAGGTTCTCACGAAATTCGCACACTTGTCAAAGATGCAGTTTCCGCCGTAGTGGAAAATCTGCAAGATAAAGGTACTGAATTAAAAGAGGAAGTAACCGCATCTATAGAAGGTGCTATTGAGGGAGTCAACACTAAAAGACATGAGGCTATAGTAAAAACTCAGTCAGAATTGCAAAGACTCCAAGCGCAAATAGATAGCGAAGAAGAAAAGATTCAGCAGGATGTTGATGGCATTCTCGCAGAAATTGCAGAAACCGGTAAAGAGAAAACTGCTAATACGAAAAGTGCCATTGATTCTGCCATTGATGCTATCAAAGATAGTGAAGAAGCAGCATTATTAAAGAAACGTTATGCACAATTACAAGCACAACTAGCAATTGTGCGTGCTAACTTAGCTGCACGCTACGGTGGACGCGCTGATGAAGTCCAGCATTATTTAGAGGAAGCTAACAACTGGTATAATCAAGCTCGTCCCCAAGCTGAGGCTTTAGCTACACAGGTAGAGCAGAAGCGATCGCAATTAGAACTTAAACTAGGTGAAGCTGGTACAGCTATAGCCAGAAAAGAACGTCAAATCAAACAAACATTGCGAGAATTACTACTAGCAACGGCAGATTTATTCAAAGATAAAGAGCCGAATAAACAAGATAAGGAAATAGTTCATAAATAGGTTTTCGACAATCTACTGAATAATTTCCTATATTGAAATCCCCGACTTTAAATAAGCCGGGGATTCCAATTCATCCCCTACAATGACTCAAAATCTTAGAGAATTCCAGAAAATAAACTATCCAGATTTAAGTAGCCATCATGAACTGCGTACACCAGAACAGATGTTTTCCCCCTGCTCCCTGCCCCTGCCCCCTTGCCATCAAGGTGATAGTATATTTTTTAAATTGGAACTCCCTTAGTAAACTCCTCTCTCAGCGTTTAATTGTTCTTCGCGTTTAGCAATTACCCAAATTGCATGAATACTACCAGGAAGCCAACCTAAAAGTGTCAGTAAAATATTAATCACTAAGGTCGGCCCCACTCCAACAGTTAGGAAAACACCTAATGGTGGTAGCACTAAACCAAGAATAAAACGTAATAATTTCATAAGTTTGTTGTTAAGTCTCAAGTGTATTTACATTGTCTTGAACCAACCAACTTAGTTACTCCATCTCAGGAATTATCTTCTGATTTGGTTCACTAAGTTTAAAGATGTGTAGTGTTAGCTTGATGGTAATTCGCCTTTAGTATCCACATTAGGATTCAAAGCGAGATTTCTTTCAGCAAAATACTTGCTAATAAATGTATTAGCAAAAGATAAAACAACAGGCCCCAGAATAAACGCAATCAGTCCATGAACACTGAAACCAGGGACTAGCAAGGCTGCTAATGAAAAACAAATACCGTTAACTACTAGAGAAAATGCTCCCAGAGTTAAGAAATTGAGGGTAAGGATAAGGTTGAGAGAACAGGTTTTACTGACCCATTAATTAAACCAATCACTAAAGCGGCAATTAATGCAGCCGGAAAATTAGCAATATTTACACCTGGTACAACTAAATCTACAATTAGTAGACTTAGTGCTGTAGCTAAGGTTATTAAAAAAGTTCCCAGCATTTCGTTACCTTATAGATTTAAAAATGATTTACGACTCCTTCTAGTATCTTCAATTGGTTAAATGTATGCCATCTATTACTAGGCATATTGAGTTTCTGCCAATGGGATGATTTATATGATTGATGTTGAGTATGCTGGAAACGCGTATGATGTCGCAGTCAATCTAAAATCCAAAATCCAAAATCTAAAATTGTTTGACTGCTTTCATAGAAAGACTAATACGCCTTAATTTCTCATTTACTTCTAAGACCCGCACTTTTACCACTTGTCCCACTTTGACTACTTTTTTCGGGTCATCAATAAATCTGTCAGCGAGTTGAGAGATATGTACTAAACCATCTTGGTGAACACCAATGTCAACAAATGCGCCAAAGTTGGCGACATTGGTGATAACTCCCTCTAGTTCCATTCCCTCTTGTAAATCACTGATTTCTTTAATTCCTTCTTTAAAGGTGGCGTACTTAAATTCTGCGCGGGGGTCTCTACCCGGCTTTTCTAATTCTTTCAGAATATCTCGCAGTGTAGGTTCACCAACTTGCTCATTAACGTATTTCTTTAAGTTGGTTTTTTGCAGTTTTTCCGCAATTTGTGTGACTTGATTTAATGGTACATTTAAATCAGAAGCGATCGCCTTCACTACAGGATAACTTTCTGGATGCACAGCTGTATTATCCAAGGGGTTCTCTCCCCCACGAATACGCAAAAATCCAGCCGCTTGTTCAAAGGCTTTCGGGCCTAATTTCGCTACCTTCAATAACTGTTGGCGATTTTTAAACGCTCCGTGCTGATTGCGATAAGCCACAATATTATTAGCAATTGTGGGAGTAATGCCAGAAACAAAAGTTAATAATTCTTTAGAGGCTGTGTTTAAATCTACACCAACATAGTTCACACAGCTTTCTACAGTCTCATCTAATTTCTTTTTCAATAACTTTTGGTCTACATCATGCTGATATTGTCCCACACCAATTGATTTGGGGTCAATTTTGACTAATTCGGCTAAAGGGTCTTGTAACCGTCGACCAATACTAATAGCACCCCTGACTGTAATATCTAAATCAGGAAACTCTTCAATTGCTACTTTACAAGCAGAATATATAGATGCACCAGACTCATTAACTATGACTTTAATCGGTTTTCGGTCTAGTGTTTGTAATACTTCCGTGACAAATTCATCTGTTTCACGAGAAGCTGTCCCATTACCAATGGCTATCAATTCAACTTTGTATTTTTCAATCAAATTTTTGAGAGTTTGTGCGGCTTTGTGGCGTTGTTCAGCTGCTTGATGGGGAAATATCGCCTGATATTCTAAAAATTTACCAGTTTGTTCTAAAATTGCGACTTTACAACCTGTTCTAAATCCAGGATCTATGGCTAAAGTCGGTTTCATTCCCGCAGGTGCAGATAGTAATAATTCCCGTAAATTAGCTTCAAAGGTTTTAATAGATTCTATATCTGCATAGGTTTTCTTTTCCGTCATCACTTCCCCGATAAGGGAATTTTTCATCAAGCGATTAAACGCATCTTTTAACATTGCTTGATAAAAATCGCGAATTCCACGCACTTTAGTTTTAATTTCCTGGGATTCTAGATAGGAGAGAACAAAATCTTCCTCAAAGCTAATATCAAAGCTTAATATTCCCTCAGCTTCGCCTCTGCATAAAGCCAACATATTATGAGGCGCGACATTTTTGACTTTAATTTGATAATTCCGGTACATTTCAAATTTAGTTGTACCTTCTGGATAATCATCTTTAATTCGGGAGACGAAAACCCCATCTTCTAGGAAATATTCGCGAATATAAGCACGTAAATCGGCTTTTTCTGCTACTTCTTCCGCTAAAATATCAGCCGCACCTTTTAAAGCTTCATCGGCGGTTTTAATTCCGTTAGTTTCCGAAATATATTTTGCGGCTTCTTCTTCCCATAAGGCGGAAATAGGATTTTTGACATTTAAAGCTTTGATAAAATCCGCCAATGGCTGTAAACCTTTCTCTCTGGCGATAGTTGCACGGGTGCGACGTTTTGGGCGATATGGTAGGTATAAATCCTCAAGTTCTGTTTTTTGTAAGCAAGATGAAATTTTGTTTTCTAACTCGTCGGTTAGTTTACCTTGTTCCGCGATCGCTTTTAAAATTACTGACTTTCTTTCCTCTAATTCTGATAAGTAAGTATACCTATCAGCCAATTCCCGCAGTTGGATTTCATTCATTTCTCCAGTACGTTCTTTGCGGTAACGTGCAATGAAGGGAACTGTCGCACCCTCAGCCAAAAGTTCTAGCGCGTTTTCTATCTGTTGAGGTCTTAGTTCTAGTTCAGTGGCCAGTAGATGAGGAATGTTGAGCATTACGTGTTTGAGCAAAAAAATAAAGTCCTAGAGGTAATATGCTAAATCGTTGTGCCAGTAACAGCACTGAATGTTAAGCTAATTTACTATAAGTATTTTGTAAACTTCACAAAATACATAGTTATTTTAAGTAATGTATTGTAAGCTGATCTGCTAAGTTGTAATATTAACCACAAAGAGAAAAATAACTTCAACAAGTTTTTATCAAAACTTCACATATTCGCTGTAGAGGTAAGTAGAAATGCCCTTGTTTTTTTTGATTCCTCTGGCCACAGGTCTAGCAACAGGATACATATCCCAAAAATGTCGCGATGAAACAGGCTATATTATCAGTTTATTTACGATTCTGAGTCTGATTTTGAGCCTGATTTTAGCACCTTGGCAAATACAACTTTTTCTCCTGATTGCTGTTCTAGTCAGCACCAATAGATTTTTAAAACAAAAAAATTAAGCCTACCTGAGAAAGACTTAAAAACTGCGATCGCTACAAATATAGTCTTTCTCCCAAAACTAGTAAAATATACCTAAAAATAAGAATTATCCCCAACTAAAGCATAGCTTCACTAACTAAAACCCAGTGCTTCATCACTTCACACCGCAAACTAAGTAGAACGACGTGAAAAAACCAAACTATGTGAAGTAATGTAAAAAAATTGGACTCTAGTTCGTAGTGAGGACTTTAGTCCTCTAATAAGGACTGAAGTCCTCTCTACGAGACGCTTGCGCGTAGCTTGCTTCCCCGGAGGGGTACACTACAAACCTTGAATTATCTACACCGTTCTACTTAACGTCAGTGAAGCACTTCCAATTAAAACTATTGCACCCTTGAAGCTGTGACATCCATAGGTTGCATAATTTCATTTGGCGAGCAAAACTTTCAGTAGTGCTGAGTAGTGAGTGCTGAGTGTAACCCCATAGTAAAGCGAGGGGATTGAAATCAGGACGTATTTTTTCTTGCACTATGGTTTCCAGCCAAAATTCCCCATCTAAAACCCCAAATTGGTTCAAGCTCACTTGAGATGGAAATTATACTAATTATGGCTGACTGCACAGGAGTAATGCTATTTTTTGTAAATCGCTCACAAAACCACTAACTGCATCAGTTATCTAATTCCCTATGCAAACACCAACGACAGAGAATTGGTCTAATCCCGATGGCACCAATGTATCTATGCTAGAGCAAATCACCCCACTCATTCTGACTTATAATGAAACTCCCAATATTGGTCGCACCCTTGATTGCCTGACTTGGGCAAAAAAAATTATAGTTATTGATAGCTACAGCACTGATACAACCCTAGAAATTCTCAAATCTTATCCCCAAGTCCAGGTCTTTCAGCGTGAATTTGATACCCACGGCAAACAATGGAACTACGGTCTAGAACAAGTCCAGACTCCTTGGGTACTCTCTTTAGATGCAGATTATCTAGTCACAGATGATTTAATCTCTGAAATTGCCACCTTACCAGTCGATGGGCAAATCGATGGCTACTTTGCTCAATTCAAATATTGTGTATTTGGTCAACCCGTTCGCAACACTAGAATTCTTCCTCCCCGTCAAGTCCTGTTTAAAAAAAGCAAAGCCATCTATATTGATGATGGACACACACAAGTTTTACAATTAACAGGTCAATCTACCCTACTATCTGCTTATATCTATCACGACGATCGCAAACCTTTCAGTAGATGGCTATGGGCGCAAGAACGCTACACAGTCCTAGAATCTAAAAAAATCTTAGCAACTCCCGTAAACCAATTAGACTGGGTTGACCGTATCCGCAGAAAAAAAGTTTTAGCTCCCTGGATGGTATTTATCTATTGCTTATTTGTTGAAGGCTGGATTTTTGACGGTTGGCGTGGTTGGTATTATGTCTTTCAACGTGTATTAGCAGAAACTATCCTCGCCATACGGTTGATTGAAGCCGAAAACTTAAAAAATCATTAACAAAATTTTTCCACCCATAATTTTGATCCCAATCAATTTAGGCGAGTTGCAACACACATCAACGATAATGCAGCCTCTGGGGAATGAGGGTTTATACCTGATAATCTTTGAGCTACGCGATACTTCCAAAAAGGCTTACCATAATCACCCTGTAATGCAGCTGCACCCACCTGATGATTATGAGGATAAACCTTAACCGCAAAACCCATAGGTTCGAGCATTTCGTAAAACATTTTTGATGTCACACCATCACAAGCTTTGTGGTGTACTTCTGTTGCTAAACCCCAAGATTGTTCCTCAGCAGTAGAATGTCCACCTCGTTTCATATATCGATAAATTGGCAATCGCAATTGCCACAATAATGACCCTAAACCTTTAAACTGATAAGCACTCTTTTGCGGATCATGATCTGTAATTAAAAGTCCACCAGGCCTGACTAACTTAGCCGCTTCTTTTAACACCTGAGCCATATCATCGCAATGGTGTAAACACGCATTTACAACCACAATATCAGCAAACTCAGACTTTAACGGTAACTTGTGAGCATCCGCCAAAATAGCTGTATATCCCAGTTTAGAAGCTATTTTCAAAGCCCCCAAGGAAACATCTACACCAAGTAATAACTCCGGTTCACCACAAAACTCTTTTAAAGACGCATAGACATTTCCAGGGCCACAACCAATATCCACAACTATTTTGCCCTGCCAACTACCAATTACTTCTCTCCACAGTTCAATGAAATTTTCATCTCTGTGACACGCTTCAAAGTAATTCAAACCCCATTCTGGATGTCCGAAATAGTAGCTGTTAGCCTGAATTGCTGGAGTTGGGTTGAAAATTTTGCAAACAACAACATCTTCATCACATCTTTCAATTTCTTCTGGATGGGCAAAGTACTGAAAATAGTTTTTAATTGCTTGCATCAACATAAAGTCTCTGACTACCTAACAGTATGTCTACTTAATTTAACTGTTGCCAACACGAATATACCAAATTGTTTTTGCAATTACCCATGCTTTATTGAAAATAAACAAGAATTTTATGTATAATCGTAGTTGACATTTGTTTCTAACTATGTGTTTATCAAAAAAACACAAATGAAATTAATAATTTTATGAAGTAAATACCTCTATTGGTAGATTGCATTATTGCATTATTTATAGTTTACAGTTTTGTCGAAATCAAAACCAAAATAGTTAATTGAATTACCTTTAAAAACCTAAAATAGAACGCAAATGCTACAAAAACAAGATTTACGCAACTATTATGCAGAGCAAATTTTCAATAAGCTCACAACATATAAGTCAGTTTTAAAAGCAGAATTTGCCATTACTGACAGGATTAATAGTTGCTATATAGACAATTTATTAAATGAAGACGAGGTTATTGAAATCTATAAAGCCTTTCCTCATAAAGAGGAATTATTGCAGCTTAAAGATATCAGAGAACATAAATATGTAGGCATCCAGTTGAATAAATACAATCCAATTCTGGAAGAAATCATCTATGCCTTCCAGGACAAGAGAATTGTAGATTTAATCGCAGACATCACAGGCTTTGAAAAACTCACGGCTGATGAATATCTCTATGCTGCTGGTTTTAGCCTGATGGAATACGGTTGCTTTCTCAATCCTCATCTGGATAATTCCCATGATAAAGATATTAAGAACTATCGAGTTTTGAACTTACTATATTACGTAACTCCAGATTGGCAAGAAAGTTATGGTGGTAACTTGGAACTTTGGGATCGAGGGTTAAAACAACCTGCTAGAACTATCCACAGTAAATTTAATCGCCTAGTAATTATGGTGACAAATCGGACTTCTTTACACTCTGTTAGTCCGATTAATCATCATGGACGGCGTTGTTGTGTATCCAACTATTACTTTTCACCAACACCAGCCACACCAGAAAAATATTATCACGTCACTTCTTTTAGGGGTCGTCCAGAACAACAACTCAGAGATGTCGTTTTACGAGGAGACGCTACTTTACGGAATATGGTGCGGAAGATTTTTAAGAATAAACTCAAGAAACCTCATTTCTATCAGAAATAGACTCGAAATATTAGGAATTACGCCTGATGTGAGTTAGGAAAACCTTCCATATCCAAAAAGTAGCCGATGCTTGCAGCTAATGAGACTCAGTAGGGGCCGGTTCACCGAGATCATCGTTAATTGTTCATGATACTTGATTAACCCGCCCCTACAAATATCTATGGAATTACCCGATTTTAATTCACATTAGATAAAAAAATATCCAAACTGTAGGGTGTGTCAGTGTGAGAAAACCTAACTATACCAAGAGGTTATTCATACTGACGCACCCTACTAAGCTGTTTATTTGGGACAATTGATTTTTTGGTGTTCTCTAATCTCCCTTAACCCTGGGATTGCTTCCCTACACTTCGTTTCGGATCGCAATGACATTATCGGCGTTGCGTTCGCCCTGGACTTACGATTTTTCCTAATCTTGTGTAATCTTTCTTTTCTTAATTGATTGGGCTGGATTACCGGCATAAATGGTCATCGGCTCTAAGGATCTGCCAGTTACCGAGCCTAATGCTAAAATAGCCCCACGACCAACAGTTACACCAGGGCCAATCACAGACTTAGCCGCAATCCAACTACTCTCTTGAATCAGGATGGGGGCTATCATCAATTGGAAATCAGGACGACTCCAATCATGATTGCCTGTACACAAATAAACACCTTGAGAGATACAAACATGACTTTCTATGGTGACATGAGCTAAGTTATCTATCCAAGCATCTTCTCCAATCCATACATAGTCACCCACAGTCAACCGCCAAGGAAACTTGACTCGCACTCCTGGCTTAATCCGCACACCTTGCCCAATTCTTGCACCAAACCACCGCAACACTAAAACCTTGATGCTTGATATAGGTAACAAATGACTTTCTACTAGAGGCGAACCGAAAAAATACCAAGAAAGTTGTTGCCAAAATGGTACACCAGGGCTGTATTCACCAACACTGTAGGTATCTAAACGCATAATTTTTCTCGGAAAATCACTGATACTATGAGTGAGAGCCTATCTAACGCCGTGTGCAACTTTTCTTTCAACCTAACCCCCAACCCCTTCCCTTGTAGGGAAGGGGAGCAAGATTTAAAGCCTCTACGCCACTTGCTTTAAGTCGGGAAACCCGCCCAACGCAGTGGCTCCTCCTTGTAGGCTACGGTGTACACACAAGCGATCGGATAACTATCAGTCCTCTGTTTACCCCACCCTAACCCTCCCCTTGGAAATGGGAGGGAACTAGATTTTCTTGTTTCCCCCATTTCCAAGGGGAGATTAAGGGGGGTAATTCTACTTGTGTGTACACAGTAGCCTACTAGTGCATCTGTAAGTAGCAAATTTATTGATGAAGATGCACTTTATTCCGTACAGTAGAGACGTTGCATGCAACGTCTCTACATCATTCATTCGGCGCAACTTAACAGAGAATTGGTAATAAGAACTTATTTATCAAAGTAAACATCAAGTAGGTTGGTTTCCTTGCTTCAACCCAACACCAATATTCATTGTTGAATTTCCGAGATTTATGTTAGGTTGTGCTGCGCTTAACCCAACATACACCCGATGCACTGATAATTTTATGGAGATTATTATATTTATATATAATATTTATCATAAATACTCTGATTGAGCCTAAAACCTTTACACTGCAAAGCTTTGGAGACTGTCACCTGTCAACTGCTCAATTAAAACTTTAAATTGTGACACCTCATTAAAACCTCTTATAGAAACACTTAAGAAAGCTGAACTCTAGCTTTTCTGATTCTTAGCTTTTTCACTAAGACAATTTAAATCCCTGGTGCAAAACTTGGGTGAGAGTTTTGCGTTTAGCGAGACTATCACCGGAACACAAAATAGAATTGATCGTTGTTATTTGATGTTAAGTTAGCTCAAGTGAGTTTAAACTTTTGCAAGTTCCTTGTCTTTTTTGGCATAGCGTTTTTTGAGGAAAGCACCAAAACCAGCACCTAAAGCTAGACCACCCATTGTTAGGGGTTCGGGTACAGCAGTTGCTGTCAAGCTATAGCCTCCAGTACCCGAATTAAACTCCCCGGAGATGCGAGCCAAACCAGATGTATTTGTACCAAATGTCCAGTAACCTTCTGCATTGTTAACTGTCATTAGTGATTGTAAACCTGAACCAGTTCTTACGAATGTAGCAGAAGTCAGATTGAACGTTAGTTGCTGAGGACCTGTTCCATCAAATGTCCGTAACCCAAAATTTAAAAATGGTATTACACCACCTGCTGGCAGTTGATATGAATTGAAGGTGCCAACTATCGGTACAGTCTGAGTAGCAAGAAAGTCTAGATTTAAAGCCGAGATGGTAAGCGTGCCTGTATCAAGCTCAGGGTCAAATTTATCGAATCCTGGCTGTATGTCAGTTACAGACACAGTGTTAAAATTGACAGTGAGATCCTTAGTCGTTGAGTCTTCAACGCTACTCCATCTACCACCTACACTAACCGAACCAGGAGCAATACTAATTGCCATTGCAGAAGACGGGGCAAAAGCAACAACTGCTGCTGTTGTAGCAGCAAATGTTGCGCCAAATAAGGCAGATTGAAGATGTTTCATAAGTTTCTAGTTGATTTTGATGTATCTGGTATGCAAAAGCTGATACAAGAATCAATCAATCATGTATAAAATGGCACTTTTGATGCAAGTATCATTTTAATTGCATAAATTAATTGATGTAATACTAGTAACAGTGAATACCATAGTTTCATAACTACAGTATAATCACAATAGTCACTTGTATAATTCATCAAATCTTTGCAGGAAATAAATATTAAGTTTAATTTATTTTTTAATTCCTAAAAAGAAATTATACATTTACTCCTATATGAGAATTAAAATATCCAAAATCTTTGTTATTCCTTAACCTTGTTTTGCAAAAATATACTTATAACTTTTCTTGCCCACTTAGTTAAATCACTATATATGTACTAAATCAACGTGCGCCTCCAATGGAGACATACGTTAATTTATAATCAAAATGTAGGGTGCGTCAGAAGTAGATATCCCAAGTACACCAAGAAAATATCTATACTGACGCACCCTAATAAGAGTTAGTATTTGGTGTTCCCTCAAGTCTTGAAGCCGTTAATTAGGCGCTCTTACCCCATTCGTTCCAAATGCAGAATAGTCGGCTGTCGGGAAGGCACTGGCATTACCATCTGCCCTATAATGAAATTTCTGAACAGGAACAACTTGCTTCAAAGTAACTCCCAGATCAGGAGCAGGTGATGTCCTAGCGTTTTTCCCATAAGCATCCGTATATACTACAGAACTTGGAGAATCATTAAACTGAAGACCTGAAAAGTGAGTATTGGAATGCACAGTTCCTCGGAAGGGCGAACGGGGGTCATCCCAGGTAACTCTACTTCCAGCAGCCAGAACTTCTTGACACAAAAGCGTGTTAGCAAGAGGATGGCTCGAATTATAGCAAGCATCCACCGTTCTACGGATTTTTGTTGAGGATGACGCATCATAAAAACGGGCAGGATTTGTAACATTAAAGTAAAAACTTTTGCCAGCAAAAGCGGTAAGCCAAAATTCCGTGTTTCTTCTAATAACATCTGAAGATTGTTCCTCTTTTGTACCCCGTAAATAACATTCCGTCGTGGGAATAGCGCGATGAAAACCCCCGCTTGGCTGGTTAATAGGGTTTGGTGTGATTCCAGGTAGGACTGGGAGGGTACATAACGGAGCTTGAGACTCTATGAACTGTCCAGGTCTACCAAACAAAGCAAAATGTTTTAAGTTGAAGGGAGCTAGCCCATCACATTTACCAGACGCAAACATTTCATGAGCCGTATTTGTCAGCGCATCTGGTGAATGTGTACCCATATGTACTTTTAAGCTGACATCACAGGTTTTTGTTTCACTGCTATTGTTGGCGTTGTACATACGCCAGTTATTAGCCACAAGCACCTTATGTCCAAAGTGATCTTCATGTCTATGAACAGATGGATTAGATGGATTATTCGCTGCTAATTGCTCGTTAACATAACCAAAAGCTGGCATACCCGCAATATTAAATACTTCTGAACTGCGCGGATCATCCCCATGTTCATGACCATATGTACAATAGATATTTGTTTCTGGGTTAAAATCTACAGGCGGATGCCAGGTGGGGTAAACCTTACCATCCTCGCCTCTTGTCCAATAGGTATCGTGCATCCACTTAGGACATTCCCATGTTTTACCAGGAGACCACATCCCATAGGATTTAGCCAGAATTTCGGAAACTGCTGGTAGTAGGTCTTTTGTCCGTACTGGTTTACCGGAGATTGCCAATACAGGCGCGCCTTTGTTGACAGCATCTGGTTGGACTTTTTGTATCTCGTCAATTTTCTGCACCGTATTCTGCGCCCAAAAAGCAAACCAATTAAAGCGCATCTTGCTGTTAGTTCCTGTAAACCTGATGACAAGGTTTTGTGTTCCTTTAGCAAGACTGCTATTTAAAGGACATGGAACTGTACGATAAATTGACTCAGAACCGGTACTATTGATGTTACACTTTCCTAATAGGGTGCCGCTAGCTGACCCACTACGGACTTCAACACCGTTTGTCCCAGAAGGCAAAGCGATACGTAGCATCAATGCTTGCACACCACTGCCTAAATCAAGGTTGTTATATACCGCATAGTTACCATTTGATGCCTTGGTTAGTTCCTGGGATACTTTGGTGAAACCAACAGAAGATGGATTTTCGCTACGCTCCCAGTAATCTCCCCAAACTGTCTCTAAACCAATACGAGAGGCAAAACTGAGCGCGTCTATACGGTGAAATACTGGCCAAGGCACGATCGCACTCGACGGAATTGTAGATATAGAGGTTGCTACTTCATATCTCAGTGGCACGTTCACAGGAGTGCGTGCATGGCTAATACCAGAGAAACTCAATAGTAATGCGATCGCAGCATATGCGAAAAATTTGACAATTGTATTCTTTGTCATTTAGGAATCCATTTGATTACTGAACTTAACTAATGCAGGCACGAAACAGGTAACACAAAAGAGCGAAGTTAGAGGTTTAACCAACTTCGGGAAAATCAAATGAGAGTCCTAATATTCCACTGAAATTCAGTAGCATTTGCTAAATCACAACAGGACTAAGCAATACCAGTATTCTGGCTGCTACTACGCGTGCTTAATGATTAATGCACGACACACAAGATAATATATTACAAATCGAGGTAATCACCTCAGCATTTCTTTGGATTAGAAGATGCTTTATGAAACTTTTGTCTGAAAACTTACATGGACTAAGTATTTACAGGAACGAAGTGTAGGGAAGCAATCCCAGTGTCAGGGAAGATCACGCCGCGATCGCTCGTTATGACAGAGTTACTTTAGAAACTTCTAGAAAATCAACTCTCCAAATTTATCGTCTTCAACACAGATGTTTTCCCCCTGCCCTCTTGCCCTCAACGTGATAGTATATTTTTTTAATTGGAAGTCCCTTATTTTTGCGTAAGTCCTGGAAGCAACTAACTGCACTTTAATTCTGAATGAGGAGCTATATGAGAATATACTCTAAGATTAAATGAAGATTTGATGAAAAATTTTCAGCAAGTGTTGTATTACTTGTACATTTTATGCAAAGTTATTTACATATACTATGTAGCTACTAAGGTATAGCAAATTTATGTTAACCCAGTGCATCTGACGAAAAAAATCGATTAAACGTCGAAAATTTCTTGATGGAATGCTGTCTATGGATGTATAAAATTTAGCTATATTAAGGAGGGCAGTCAGACTCTTTGCAATCTAGGAAATCACTTAAATTATTTCTATGAGTGATAGCATCAGCATCAATTCAAATATCTAATTGGGATAGTGTTGTATCAAATCTCTAATCCCTCAAAGTGTTTTTAATGACTCGCTTCATTGTAGTGTTTTCCCCTATCGTGTAAGTCTAGTTGGGCTTCTAACCAACAATATACATATGTTTTGCAAGCCTAAACTGGCTGCGATACATAGTATTATGTATGCAAAAATATTTGCACTCAAAAAAGTATAAATAAATCAAATAATTACAGGATTTAGACTATAAATAATGTTTAAACCTGGAAGATTCTTAATATTGCTTTTACTTTGCAATATAGTAGTCATCATGTTTGATTGTTGAAGTTACTTCTATAGCTAGGAAACTCTTAAAAGCAAAGATGGAATAGAGGTATACTGACTTTGCATAAATCAAATATAACTTCTCTATGTAGTTTGTGTAAACCTAACTAATTTTTACGATGAAAGCGATGCAAAATAAGTTATCTATATCACTAAAAAGTGTTGAATTATGGTTATTAGGAATAGCTGGGTCATTAATAGGAATTAACTTAACACTAGTTGCAAGGAAGGATGATCCAACAAACTTTTACATCAATGCCTTATTTTTGTTAGTGGTATATCTATCGCTCAAAGATAAGAAACATAAACTAAATTTAAATAGTGATTTTTTCTCTAGCTTGATGGGTGTATTTTTTATAATTGTAATATTTATAATTAGTTTGTTGCAAATAAATATTGGCATATTATCATTACTCCCACCCTTGATATCTGGCATTGGTCTAGCCCTACTAGCTTCTGGCTATAGAGGACTAAAGCAATACTATCAAGAGTTGTGGCTCTTGAGTTTTCTAACCATACGATATTTCCTATTGAATTTCCCAATAGATATATCAATTTTAACTGCTAAATTATCTACAGCTATACTTTGGTATACGGGTTTTAAAGTCAGTCGCTCTGGAATTGTTGTTAATTTGCCTACAGGAAGCATAGAAGTGTATTCTGGTTGTTCTGGAGTAGATATAATCGTAGATTTATTAAGCCTAGTAGTATTGTTTATTTTTATGTTTGATATTAAGTTAAAGCAGAAAATTATGTTACCAATAATATCTACGACGCTAGGATTTATTGTTAATGGTTTCAGAGTTGCACTGATGGCTATCTTAGTAGCGCAGGGTGATCAGCAAGCCTTTAAATATTGGCATGAGGGTGATGGCTCTCTGATATTTTCTATGATTGCTAGTTTCTTCTTATGCTGTTTCTGCTGGTTTCTACTCAGTAGAAATGAACAAGAAAGTAAAAATAACGCAACTTCCTTAAATTAATGTACTGGAAAGAAAATCGAATTAAATTTTTAGCTTTAATATTTGGTGCAGGGATATTAGTTTTAGGAAAGTCAATTTTATTTCCTAATCCTGATGAACCTACAGCTAATAATTTCATTTTCCCTCAAGAAGTACCTTTAGAAGAATGGCAGCCTAGTGTAGTCACACCAGCTAAATCTTTGGTGAAGGACAATCCAGATTTATTGGCGCAAAAATATTACAGGTATTCAAAAAATGATTTATCTCTAGATATTGAAATGCGCTATTTACAGAATTTTTATCATGCAGATATTGGGGTATATCTCCAGCGCAATCTCGGTATCACATCGTCTAGCGTAGTACGTTATCAGAAAGAAGTTGGGTACTACGGATTAGGAGTAGAAAAACAGACAGCTTATCTTAGCACTTGTATAAACCCACGAGGAGGTACTACCTTCACTCATCCACAGTTTAGAGATAATCGCTTTTCTCAAGATATCAACCTGAATCGTTTAATACCTATTTTGCTAGGGCAAGAAGCCCTGCTAGATAAACGCTGTTTGTGGGTATATTTATCGATGCCTTTAAAAAATTCTTCCCCTGAAGAGTCTTACCAAGTATTAGAAAAAGCTTGGTTCGCATGGTACAAGTGGTGGCAACCACGATTTCCTAAGTAAGTCGGTGCGACAAAACCAAACTACATTAAGCAATGTAAAAATTGGGAAATTCGTTTTGTAGTGAGGACTTTAGTCCTCAAATAAGGACTGAAGTCCTCACTACCAACCTTGAATTATTTACACCGTTCTACTTAAACCTTGAGTTTTAACAACCTTAATTTTTTAATTACCTGAAACTTATGGCTGAAACTGACATCCGTGAATCTAACACCCGCGAACCTGAAATCCGCGAATTTGTAGAATCAGAATTTACCAAACTAAGTAAATTGGTAGGGACTATACAGCCTCTACTAGAGCTAGTTAGTCTTTGGCGTTTACTGGGCTATGGTATGTTGTTTTTGGCACTATTAGACATCATTGAAATGTTTGTGCCACCAAGCTTTATGAATCCTAGTTGGGAATTTCAAACAATGGGAAGGTTGGTAAACCAAGTAGGTGTACCATTAATTGCTACATTATTTGTATTTTCCGGTAAATTAGCAAAAAGAGGTAAATGGGAACTACCTTTATTAGCTTTATTATCTCGTTTAGCTTTGTTAGTAGCCTTACTATACCTGCTATTAATTCCTCTAGGAGTATTTAACACGGTACGTTTGTATAATACTAATCTTGAGCAAATTAAGACCGGTTATGAGCAAAGACTTTCTCAGGCGAATCAAGTTGAACAACAGTTAAATCAAACTTCATCAACACAGATAGAGGATTTAATTAAGAGGCAGGGTGGTTCATTAAATGGGAGAAATCCTGAAGATGTAAAAAATCAAATTCTCTCTCAATTGACACAAGCCAAGCAACAACTAAAAACCCAAAAAGAAACTAATCAGTCTTCGGTAAGTTTGAATTTAATTAAAAATTCCGTCAAGTGGAATTTAGGGGCTTTGATATCAGCAGTTTTGTTTTTTATTATCTGGAAGGAAACACGCTGGGCAAGAAGAAGAACAGCCTAGTGGCGTGGCAACTCTAAAATAGTGTATTAGATGTAGGTTGGGTTGAATAATGAGACTCAACCTACAAAATTTATTGAACTGGTTGAGCTAGTAGCTAGGGATAAATTACGCCTGATGTTAATTAGAAAAACCTTCTATATCCAAAAAAAAGGCCATGCTTGGAGCTAATGAGACTCGGTAGGGGTGGGTTCACCGATATCATCGTTAATTGTTAATGATATTTGATTAACCCACCCCTACGAATGTCTATAGAATTACCCGATTTTAATTCACATTAAACGTAAATTGTAATATATGTGTATTTTATTTATATCAGGGAGTGTAAATATTTGGAATTAAGAAAAATAGAGAACACATTAAAATTTAGATAGGAGTGTTTTATGTCACGGTTATTTAAAATACCTAATTAGACCACTGACACACCATTTAGAGAATCTAGCCTTACTGTTGGCTTCATCCAAGTGATTGCAGTTGTGATTAAACTGCTACTTTTGCTTTAGCTTCTTTTTTGCCGTACTTGCGCTTTAACACGCCTAATCCTACAGTACCTACACCAAGACCAAGCATAGTGATAGGTTCGGGAACGGGTTGAGTAGGAAGTTGTGCCGTGAATAAGGAAAGATGAGATAGATTGGGTTGTTTGCCACCGTTGTTAAGTATACCAACAGTAGACCATTTTCCGTTTGTCACAGCCTGGGTGATGTTTTCAAACAGATACACGGAAAAACCTGTACCAGCTTTCAGACTAATAGCAAAGGGTCCTGAGATACTATTGGAACTCCATGTTCCTGTTTTAGCGTCGTCAAAACCATCAAAAACCCCTTGATTCCCAGAGGCTTCATCTTTGCGAACCAAAGTCCAGTTGTAGCTTGTGCCAAACAGAGTGTTCAATTTACTCAGTAATGGATCACCATTTCCTGTTACATCATTGTTATAAGGCCAAGCTGTGGAATCAGTTTCCAATTCACCCCTACAAGCAGTTGCACTAATATCGTTAGAACCAGATGTGTAAGTAACATCTGTCACTTGACATATAGCAGTAGTGATAGCATTAGCTGGTGAAGCATTTGCACCAACCGCAATGCTTGCTCCTAATAATAGAGCAGACAAAACTGAAGTATGTTTCATCATCTTTTAGAAACCGAAAATACAGTGTTTTCAACATATAGTGAAACTACCAGTCAGTCAAATAGATATATTTGATAACTTCATCAAATACTTGTCAAAATTACATAGTTAATTACTCTAATATTCAATTATTTTTGAGAAAATTTGCTAGTTATTTAATAATAGTGGTGCGTTACGACTAAATATCATTTTTTAACACGCTCAAATCCTTGCAAAGCCCTAATACACCTTACTAGCGTGTCAAGCTTTAAATTTTGCATTAAAGAATTGATTTTATCCGCGTTTATCGGCGTTTATCTGCGTTCAACTTCTTCCAGAAAATTCACCATTTAAGGCTTGCCACACCACTACTTAATAATTTTTCTTCCAAGCTGCTAGCTATTTTCAGGCAGAAATAGGGAACAGTAAACATTTGCCAGTAAAATTTCTGGCGAAATAATACAACACCCTACAGCGTCAGGACTGATAATTGATAGCTGATATAAGTAGAACAGGAAAATAATTCAAGGTTTTTCGTGAGAACTTTAGTTCTCTCTGCGAAACGCTCCGCGAACAAAAAAGGACTAAAGTCCTTACTACAAACTGATATTATTTTTAAATTGCTTAACTATTACTAACTACACCCAAAATATTCAACGGTAAAATTCTTAAATAATCTAAGGCTTGCTCAATTACAGAGGCATCTGTTTTACTTATCCTCACCACCACCAATACCCCATCTGTATGGGGTGATATGACACTAACATCAGATAATCCAAAGAAATGGGGAGCATCATAAATTACTAAATCATAATCATTCTGGAAGTCTGTCATTAGTTGCCTCATTTTATCAGAAGCAAGTAACTTGATCGGATCATCTGGTGCTGGCCCCGCAGTGATTAAAGATAATTGCTCCATAGAGGGTAGTTTCTGAATAACTTCACTGACTGGTAAATTTGTTGATAGTAGACTACTTAATCCCCATAGATTTTTTAAATTTGCTAGGTTGTGAATCATGGGTTGGCGAAGATTGGCATCTACCAGTAGTACCCGAAATCCCATTGCTGTAGCTGTTTGCGCTAGATAAAAGGCGACGATTGATTTGCCATCACCAGCCATGACTGAACTAATGACTAAAGAACGCACTTGGGCATTAGGTTTAATTTGTTGAATATTGGTATAAAGGAATCTTAACGCATCTAAAAAATCGTTGGAATAACTGCTATATTCTTGTGCGATCGCTACATTTGCATCTTCAGTATCTCCACTATCTTCTAGTGAGGATCTGAATATTTTAAGCTGAGGAAACTTTGATTTGGTAGTACGAGATTGAATGGCTTTGACTTCGTTATCAAAAGGAACATTCCCTAATAAGGGGAAGTTTACTTTCTTTTTCAGCTTCAGTACACTATGATAAGTGTTGTCTGTTTTCTCCAGTAAAATAGCTACTCCTAAACCAGCCGCGATACTGCCAAATAATCCTATAATTAAATTACGTAATCTGTTAGCACCAGCAACCAACTTTGGCTGACTAGGTGGTTGAACTAACTGCCAACCCAACTCTGTTTGCGATATTTGAATTTGCAAAGTTTCGCGGGTTGATAAAAAACGATTCAGACTTTCATTAGCAAATTGTAATTTACGCTGAATTTCTGTATACCTGCGGATTAAAATTGGTACTTGCTTACGCTGTTGTTCTAGTTGCCGTGCTATTTGGGTAACTTCTTGCCCTTGTACTTCTAAAGCTTGAATCTGAGTATTTAACTGTGCTGCTCTTACATTCAAAAAACGCTTTTCTTCTTGCAACAATACTGGCAACAAACTATCTCTTTTTTCCTTCAAAGTTTTCAACCTGGGGTTTTCTTCCTGCAACAGTGTTGATTCTGTAGCGATTAAAGTATCTAATTGTGTGACTTGACTTAAGAGTTGTTGATACAAAGAAGCATCATTAAGTACAGTTTTTCTACCTTTTTCTGTCTGTAGCAGACTTAATTGATCACGCAGTTGAGTTAACTGTAAATCAATATTTTGCTTGTTGCTAGCTAAAGAACTGGCTTGGCTATCCAATGAAGTTCCGTAGCTTTCTGGATCATTAAAATTATATCTTTGGCGGAAAAATTGCAGTTCTTGCTGGATTTGATCAACTCGGTTTTGAATAGATGGTAATTGATCATTAATAAATTTAATTCCTTGACGCAATTTAGTCTGCCGTCTTTCTTGACTATATTCTAAATAGTCTTTCGACAGTAACTCTAATACTTTTGTTACTTCATTGGGATCGTTGCTGCGATACTTTGTCTCTATAATTTTAGTTTCTCCTACCCGATTAATAGTTAGAGATTGAATGAGGGACGGATAGGAGATATCTGGATAAGAAATTCTCAATTTCTGGAGTGTATTTCGCATCACTTCAGGACTTTTTAGGACTAGAATTTGGCTATCGTAATCTAGTTGTGAGTTGTTTGAATTTTTCTCTTGAACAATAGTTACTACATCGCTATCATTACTAACTGGTTCGGCCAACATGAAAAAATTGCTTTCATATTCTATTTTTGGTTTACTGAGCAGAACATTGATAGACACAGCTACCATCACAGTTACGGATACACCGACGATAACTAGCGATCGCCTCTTGACTACGTTTAGCCAATCCCTGATACTAAAATTCTCTTGTTCTTCCTCACTCCAAGGAACGGGAACTGGTTGAGGTTGAGGTAATAAAGGTTGAGATGCCCCATTTTGTTCAGAGTTGACTGCTTTGTAAGGTTGGTTACTCATTATGTTTTAATTGTTTGTTTAATTATTTGTAATAAGTTTGCTCTAGTCTCTTGCACATAAGATTTACATATACCAATGATGAGTTTTTATTACCTATAAACAAAGACAATAATTTCAAGATACGAAAAGTGATTTAATATACAGTTTATTGTTGTAAACTTTGCAACTTGAAATCAACCCCATCTACTACACAAATATTAATTTATATAACACTCTTGTATTATAAAGATTTCATTATTCTACTTATCGTTCACCCCGTCAGCTACTTTAATTAAGTATAAATTACTAGAATGTTTAGCTGGCAAGCCATGATCAAGAGCATTGCATCGCCAAGGATGAGAGAGCGATTAGTATTTTAATTCACCACTTACCACTCACCAGTTTCAACCGAGAAAGTTTCATACTAATTAAAACTATTTTTTTATGAAGAAGGGTTTGAAAAAGTTTAGATGAAAATAAAGTTTAGATGAAGAATACCAGTCAACTTTAAAACATGGTATCTTGTATCTCGTAGTCACACTTAAGTAATACTGAAAAATTTCGGAGATACAATAGTCACTATATTCCCAAAAAATAATTACGGTAAGAATCAGACTCCCAGTAGAAGCAACAGATTCATAAAAAGGTGATCATCATAACTAAAAGACTTTCGGCTTGTAGATTAGAGTTGACTTACTGCACTCTCGAATATTGAATCTTTTGCATCTAAATAGCTAGTAACCCAAAAAGCAAATTTTCACAGATAATCACCTTCGTAAAAATTTGCATTGCCAATCCCTAAAAAGTTCTCTAGAGGTTGCCTTAAAAGTGTTAGATATGCGACTTTAAGGCAAAATGTCTTCTTCCATCTAGTGATTTTTCATGATTTTGCTTTTTTGTTTATTACTTGTGTTCCCTAAAAAGTAAAAACTGGAATTATTGAGCTAGATACAATAGCTGAAACAACATCAGCGATACAAGCACTATTAAAGTGCTATTACTGGTATCTTAGTAAAGCTATTAGCTTCAGCAATTATAACTAAATTTATAAGAAGCGACTCAAGGGAGAAGAGTAACATCCATTAATGGCTTGAGCAGTTCGGTAGTGTGTTCAAAAGAAATTGTAGTTTGTCACATAGGACACAGCCGATGAGACTAAATGAATGGATTAATAAAAAAATTGTACAATCCATTTCTATACCTATAGAAAATCAATATACAACTCCTGTAAAAACACCCAAATTCATTAAATTATGTGTTGTTAATCAGTTTTTCCCTCCAGATTATGCTCCGACAGGACAGTTGATTGAGGAACTAGTTAAACAGTTGGGGCAACAAGGAGTCAATATTGAGGTGTTCACTAGCCAACCTGGCTATGCGTTTCAATCTCAGACAGCGCAAGGACTTGAGTGGGTAGACAGAATCAGAATACAGAGATCCCGTACTGCTCAAATGTGGCCAGGAAGGATTCGTGGTAAAGCTGTTAATGGTGTCCTCTACACATTACGGGCTTTACTGCATATGTTTAGAGCGTGGCGGCGTAACAATATATTATTAGTCACTACAGCCCCTCCATTTTTACCAGTTATAGGATATTTAGCATATTTATTGTTTCGATTACCTTATGTCTGCATAGTTTATGATCTTTATCCAGATATTGCGATCGCTCTTGGGGTAGTTTCCCAAAGCAGTTGGCTAGCGCGCTTATGGCATGAAGTTAACAAGCGAGTTTGGTTAAATTCTCAAGGGGTTGTCGTACTGAGTCCAGCGATGAAGGAACGCATAGTAACTCACTGTCCTGAAGTTGCTGATAAGGTGTCGGTGATACATAGCTGGGCTAACCCAGATGCAATTGTACCAATTCCCAAGGAAGAAAACTGGTTTGCTCATGAGTATGGTTTAGTCAATAAATTTACCGTACTGTACTCTGGAAATATGGGTCGCTGCCATGATATTGAAACAATGTTAGAAGCTGCAAAGCAATTGCAGGATGAGCCAATTCAGTTTGTCTGCATTGGTGGCGGGGCTAAACGCAAGGAATTAATCAATAAGGTAAATCAATTAGGTTTGAACAATTTCACCTTCTTACCTTATCAAGATAAGGAGGTACTGCCCTATTCCTTAACAGCTTGTGACTTATCATTAGTGAGCGTAGATACAACGACAGAGGGTTTAGTAGCCCCTAGTAAATTTTACTCAGCCTTAGCATCTGGGCGACCAATTGCGGTGATTTGCTCCCAGTCTTCATATCTCAAAGAACTAGTAGCTGATGCTAATTGCGGTAGCACATTTGACAATGGAGATGGGGAAGGGTTAGCACAATTTATTCGCTTTCTCAGACGTGATCCCCAAATAGGTGAACGCATGGGTAAAGCAGGCCGACAATATTTGCGATCGCACTTTACCCCAAAAGTCATCTCTCAACAATACTTACGTGTGTTGCAACAGGCAGTATCATCAGAGCAAGTCATGAAAGTATCTGAAGGTAATGTAAAGTAATCATATTGTGGTTATTAAAGTTTGGTAATTTACCAGAAACATCAAATAAATACAGACACAAATGTTCAACTACATGGTATAAAATTCACATGAGACAAATACGAAGTTCAGAGCTTAATTGAAACACATAGATTTCAACTATCAGTTCTGGAAAGCGTGTAAAATCTCTGACTGAAATTTACATATTAAGTAACAGAAAGAGATAGACTCATCATCGTAATTGAATATTTAGTTGGTCTTTTTGAGGAGTTGGGCTTCGATGGTCTTATTGATCTCAGTCCCTCCAAACTAGCCTTCCTTGATCATAGTTATCTATAACAGGAGGTGGAATTGCAGAGAAGGTGTGACCGAAATCGGAAACGTTCAAAACGCAGAGCGATTTACTGTCCGATTCATGGCTGCTATCTTGATAGCGTCAGCCAGAAATATAGAATCTTTGCTGACCAAGCCAGTCAACTACAACAACGAGGTATGAGCCGACGGAGTGCCTTGATGTTAGTAGCGAATCAAACAGCAGTTCTCATAGAAGGAGAATGGCTAGAAGCTTTTTGGTGTGAACAGTGTCAACAGACTAAATGGTATTACGTTCGTAAATCTGATGAGCGTACTTATGACATTTCCTTAGCACCGCCAGAACTATGGCAACAAGCAACAGGAGTAATTCACTCCGAGGGAAACCCTTCTGTGAGTGAATTTACCCGCCGCAGTGCTAGGGATCTTTCCTATCAAGGTCTTAACGGTTTCCAGTTTGTAACCTAAGCCGATAAAGCTATTTTAAAATATTAATCTTCAATCAATAACCTATGAGTAGTACAAATATTAGCTCTAAATCAGAGTTGGTGATTGAAGCTGGGCGCACCGAGCAGCAGTATTGGAAAGATATCTGGCGTTATCGAGAATTATTCTATTTTCTCGCCTGGCGTGACATTTTGGTAAGGTATAAACAAACTGCGATCGGGATTGCTTGGGCATTAATTCGCCCCTTTCTAACGATGGTAGTGTTTTCAGTCGTGTTTGGAAAGTTAGCACAATTACCTTCCCAGGGTGCGCCTTATCCGATTTTAGTATTTTCAGCAATGTTGCCTTGGCAATTTTTTGCTAATTCTCTTTCCGAGTGCAGCAATAGTTTGATAGGTAATGCCAATTTAATTTCCAAAGTATATTTTCCTCGCCTAATTGTCCCTACCAGTGCAGTGGTAGTTAGCTTTGTAGACTTCATGATTTCGGGGATAATCTTACTAGGATTAATGGCTTGGTATAACTACATTCCAACTTGGAGGATTATCACCTTACCATTTTTTATTGCCATTGCCTTTGCCGCTTCAATGGGTGCAGGATTATGGCTGGCTTCTTTAAATGTTAAATATAGAGATTTTCGTTATATCGTCCCATTTATTGTGCAATTTGGATTATACATATCACCAGTAGGATTTAGTAGTACCATAGTTCCTGAACAGTGGCGGTTTTTATACTCCTTAAATCCAATTGTTGGTGTAATTGATGGTTTTCGTTGGGCGATTTTAGGGGGAGAATCGAACTTGTATTTACCTGGATTTTTGCTATCTTTGGGTTTAGTATTTCTATTATTTGTTAGTGGGATTTGGTACTTCCGCAAAATGGAACGAACATTTGCAGATGTGATCTAATTTTAAAGATAACTGTCTGGACTCTCCAGCCTTCACCTACAATAAAGTAGATAATTCTGGCAATCAAAACTGGTATGTACCAAACTGACCCACCTCTTCCCCCCAGTGAAGTCCTACCGACAATGTACGACCTTCCCAGCGAAGACCCAGAGGAGCCTGGTTTGCCCGACGAATTTCACGACTTTCAACCCCAACTTTTGCGGGAAACCTGCCAACCACCAACTTATCCCACTGGGGAAATGTTCATTGGTACAGACTTAAATTTATATTACGATGCTCGCAATCGCTTATGGCATAAAAGACCAGATTGGTTTTTAGTATTGGGTGTATCTCGCGCTCAACAACAACAAGAAATGCGTCTTAGCTACGTTGTTTGGCAAGAAGCAGTTGCACCATTTTTAGTAGTAGAGTTACTCTCACCAGGTACAGAAGCAGAAGATTTAGGGCAAACATTAAGGGATGCCAATAAACCCCCGACAAAATGGCAAGTGTATGAACAGAATTTACGCATTCCTTATTACGTTGTGTTTGACCGCTACCAAAATTTGTTGCGGGTGTTTGAATTAACAGGAATGCGATATCAAGCAGTAGCAATTGCCGAGCCGAAATTTTGGTTTGAGGAATTACAGTTAGGTTTGGGGGTTTGGCAGGGACAGTATCAAGAAACAGAAGGTTTATGGCTGCGTTGGTATGATGTTGCAGGTAACTGGATTCCCACTTTCGAGGAACGAGCCGAACAAGAAAGGCAACGTGCTGAACAAGAACGGCAACGGGCGGAAAGATTGGCTCAAAGATTGCGAGCGATCGGTGTAGACCCAGATACTTTAGAGTCATTTTAGGATTCGCACCGATAAGTTTTGTGATAGGTGTGCAATCAATTAAAATCCTAATTTATTAACAAACTAATATATATTAACTGATATCTAAAAACCTTATGTCTGACACTGTAATTCGGGTAGAAAATCTAGGTAAAAAATATATTATTGGGCATCAAACCCAGGAAAAATACACCGCACTAAGGGATGTGATAGCTAATGGTGCTAAAGGTTTATTTAAGTCATTACGAAATCAAAAATTTAAACCTGCAAATTATCAAGAAGAGTTTTGGGCTTTAAAAGATGTCTCATTTGAGATTAAGCAAGGTGACAGAGTTGGAATTATTGGCCGCAACGGGGCAGGGAAATCTACACTTTTAAAAATTCTCAGCCGTATTACTGAACCCACTCAAGGAAACATCAAAATTAAAGGCAGAGTTGCTAGTTTGTTGGAGGTAGGTACAGGCTTTCACCCAGAGTTGACTGGAAGAGAAAATATCTACCTCAATGGCGCAATTCTGGGGATGAGTAAGGTAGAGATTAAACGCAAGTTTGATGAAATTGTAGCTTTTGCAGAGGTTGAAAAATTTTTAGATACCCCAGTCAAACGATATTCATCAGGAATGTATGTGCGGTTGGCGTTTGCGGTAGCGGCGCATCTAGAACCGGAGATATTGATTGTAGATGAAGTGTTAGCAGTAGGTGACGCTCAATTTCAAAAGAAATGTCTAGGAAAGATGGAGGAAGTAGGAAAAGAAGGACGTACCGTTTTGTTTGTGAGCCATCAAATGGCGACAGTCACAACACTCTGTCAACGTGCTATATGGTTGCTCAATGGTCAAGTACACCAAGAAGGAAATTCAGATTGGATAACTAGTAAATATTTAATTCATGGATCTGAACTATCAGGAGATATAACCTTAACAGCCCAAAACCAAGATCCGCGTTTTTACTTTAAACGGATATCATTACTCAATTCAAACAATAAAATTACTTCTGTATTTGATGTCAAAGAAGCAATTAAAATTTGTTTAGAATATTGTTCGATAAAGCCTGCTAAAAATTTAGAAATAACTATTAGAGTTTACAATTCTAGCGGTATACCGATTTTTAGTATCAATCGTTCTTCATCATTAAAAATTGAAGTCAGTCCAGGTAACTATATTGCAGAAATTGAGTTACCGGCTAACTTTCTTGTACCTGATACTTATACTATTGATATTGGCGCACACGTACCAAAGGTTGAGGTTTTGTCACACTATCAATCCTCAATTAGTTTTGAAATAGAAGAAACAGGAAGTGATATGAGTTTATATAAGGGTTCAGCCTTTGGAGTGGTGTTTTTAGATTTGAACTGGCGAGAAGATCACATATCAGTATGCCGATAGAATGCAACACGAACTTACAGAGTAATACTTGGTATGGATTATGCTTATGTTATTATTTGTGATTTTCTGTGATTTAAAATCTTTAATTCTTTCAATAGAAAAAATATATTAAATAAAGCTAAGTAAACGCGAAATTCACAGCATTTAAATGTTGGGGTTAATAATTTTGATGAAATACATTGCCTATATTCTAAGGAAAATAGCAAACAAATTAGATAGAGGTACTGTTAGAAGCAGTAGAAATTTATGTATTAAAACAGGTGATGCTTGCACTCTAACATCCAATGTAAAAGTTTACAATCATCCCTGCAATCCAGAAGCCATTATTTTAGGTAATGGAGTAATGATAGACGGTACTTTAGAAGTTTATAAACAAGGTAAATTGTTGATTGATGATAACACATTTATAGGCAATTCTAGAATATTTTGTACAACTAATGTATATATTGGTAAAGGATGCTGGATTGCAGACCATGTGTTTATAATGGATAGTGATTTGCATCCTATATCCCCCAAACGTCGTTTAGAGGATGCTATTAATTTTTCAAAAGGTATTTTTCCAGATGTTTATAGAGATATACCAAATGCACCTGTTTCCATAAACAATTCTGTATGGATAGGTGTAAATTCTACGATATTAAAAGGTGTAACAATTGGTGAAGGTGCGGTAGTTGGAGCAGGTTCAGTAGTAACAAAAGATGTTCCACCGTGGACAATTGTCGCTGGCAATCCCGCACGAATCATTAGAGAAATTCCAGAAGATGAGCGATAAAATGCTAACTTGGGAAGAAGCGGTTCAATGGTTAAGAAATCAGCCTGAACAACGCGAACTAGTTCAACAGTGTTATTACGATGATCCTCTAGAATCTGCTGCTGAACGCTTTAGTCAAAGTGAAGAATGGGCTGCCTTATATCAACTCTTAAAGCCAAAAATTCCAGGTAAAGTTTTAGATATAGGAGCAGGGAGAGGAATTTCCAGTTATGCCTTTGCCAAAAGAGGTTGTTCTGTTACAGCATTAGAACCTGATCCGAGTGATTTAGTGGGTGCTGAAGCAATTCGCAATTTATCTAAAAGTACAGGTTTGCCTATTCAAGTCGTTCAGGATTGGGGAGAGAAATTACCATTTACTGATAATTATTTTGATATTGTCTATGGTAGAGCCGTTTTACATCATGCACAGGACTTAAAGCAATTATGTGGAGAAGCAAAAAGAGTATTAAAACCTGGTGGTTATTTTATCGCTACTCGTGAGCATATCATTTCCTGCAAGGAAGACTTGCAACAGTTTTTAGACTCCCATCCGCTTCATCGTTTTTATGGTGGAGAAAACGCTTATCTTCTAGAAGAGTATACGACGGCTATTTGTTCAGTCGGCTTGCAAATGATTAGCTCGTTTGCTCCATTAGAAACTGTTATTAACTATGCACCCATGACTCAAAGTCAATATCAAAACCAACTGAAAAATTCTTTAGCAATCCGTTTTGGACAGCCATTGGCTAACTATTTAAGCGCATTAAAACCAGTTCAATATTTTTATGGTAAGTACGTATCACAAAAATTAAATACTTCTGGCCGTCTATATTCGTTTTTAGCAGTTAAGCCATAATGGCAAGTAATAAGATTGCTCTAATTACAGGTGTTACTGGGTTTATTGGCCGCTACATAGCCCGTCATTTCTCCGAGCAAGGATGGTCTGTTATTGGTATTGGTACTTCCCCACCAGAAAACGCCCCCTTAGCCAATTTGACAAAATACTACTGCCTGAGATTACCAGATTTATATTTACACGAAATATTACAGCTACATTATCCCTCAATTTGTATTCATTGTGCCGGACGGGCTTCCGTTGGCTTATCTGTTTCTGAACCCGGTTCTGACTTTTATACAAATTCTGTAGTTACCTTTGAACTCCTTAATTCACTACGTCTTCATACTCCCAATTGTAAATTCATTTTTCTTTCCAGTGCCGCAGTCTATGGAAATCCTCAATCACTACCCATCAATGAAACACAAACAGTTGCTCCTATCTCACCATATGGCTTTCATAAACTAATGTGTGAGCAAATGTGTTTAGAATTTACAAAGGTGTATGGTTTACCAACTGCTAGTATGAGAATATTTTCTGCTTATGGTCCTGGTTTACGTCGTCAGGTGGTCTGGGATATTTGCCAAAAGGCAATAATCAAAGGTTCTCTATTATTACAAGGTACAGGAGAAGAAAGTCGAGATTTCATCCATGCTCTAGATATCGCCAGAGCATTAAGTGTAGTTGTTAAATCCGCACCAATGGAAGGAGAAGTATATAATTTAGGCTCAGGTAGAGAAGTAAAAATTTCTGAACTGGCTACAATAGTACTAAATTCTTTAGAAGAAAATTTAACACTTCAATTTGATGGAATTGTTCCCCTTGGCAATCCTCTGAATTGGCAAGCAGATATTTATAAATTGAAATCCATTGGTTTTATTCCCACTGTTGAACTAGAACGGGGAATTAAGACTTTTGTCAACTGGTGTCGTGCTGAACTGGTAGGTGTATGAATCAACCTCTAAGAATTGGTTTGTTGATGCAGGGGGGGCGTGCTTGGATAGGTGGTAGTGAGTATATCAAGAATATTATCTTGGCACTATCAAGTCTACCAGATGAAGCGCGTTCAACGTTTGAAATATGCTTATTCTACAATCAAGATTTTGAACCAAGTATTCAAAATCAATTAAAGCCTTATTTAGATATTACTTACAATCTAGGCAATGAATTAAAGCCTTTTACATTGACTAATCGTTTAAGGTGGAAAATAAGACGGTCTTTATTTAAACAATCAGATCCTCGTTTTTCAGATTTATTGAAGGCAAATAAAATTAGTTTTGTTTATCCTTATTTAGTTCCTAAAAACGAAAATTTACCATATCAGGGATGTCCTTGGATTGCCGACTTTCAACATAAATACTTACCCCATTTATTTACACAATCAGATATAGAAACACGAGACAGAGGATTTGCAAAGATAGCTAACTTGAGTCCAAGAGTAGTGTTGAGTAGTAAAACAGCAGCAACAGATTTTAAAAAATTCTTTCCAGACACTCAATGTCAAACAGAGGTTTTACAATTCAGGACTTCTCTACCTGCTAGTTGGTACGAATTGGATGCAATCGCAGTACAACAAAAGTACCACCTACCAGAGCGATTTTTTCTAGTTAGCAATCAGTTCTGGCAACATAAAAATCATTTAGTTTTATTAGAAGCCTTAAAAATACTAAAATCCAATTCTATATATCCAGTAATTGTCTGTACTGGCCATCTTTATGACTACCGTAAACCTGATTACATAGATACCATACTACAAACTATCTCTACTTATGGACTAGCAAATCAGGTTTACTTACTAGGTTTAATACCCAGAATCGATCAGATTCAACTTATGCGTTATTGCCTAGCTGTAATTCAGCCTTCTCTATTTGAAGGTTGGAGTACGGTAGTAGAAGATGCTCGTTGTCTTGGTAAAAAAATGATTCTCTCTGATTTTCCAGTTCACTTAGAGCAAAATCCGCCAGGAAGCATATTTTTTGAGCGAAACTCGCCACAGCAACTAGCCAATTTGATTGCTGAATGGTGGGAAATGCTGCCTCTTGGAGTGAATTTAGAAGAGGAAACTTTAGCACAGGAAAGAAATCAAGAAGATGTGAAAAATTTCGGATACCGCTTTCTAGAAATTGCTAGGGGCTAAAAGAGGAGGATGATTTTTATATCTTTATGGCGATCGCCCTACTAGAGTACCCCCTAGAACTACAAGCCAAAAGATACATAGAGCTATACCAACAGGTTGTGAATGATAAATAGGATGAATAAGCAAGGACAATGAAAAAGCATATTCTTTTAGTTTCTTTCCTACCACCGATGGAGGGAACTGGTAGTCCTATTATTTTAAAAAGGCATTTAAGCCAACTGGAGCTTCAAGGCTGGAAAATATCAATTGTAGTACCAGAATCTTCTCTAAAG
Source organism: Nostoc sp. CMAA1605 (assembly GCF_021596505.1). GTDB lineage: Bacteria > Cyanobacteriota > Cyanobacteriia > Cyanobacteriales > Nostocaceae > Trichormus. The sequence goes on from NZ_PJIZ01000032.1 coordinate 32,796, forward strand.
AGTGCTAATAAATTTTCCAATTCGTGGCAAATTATTCCTTTAACTGGTCGTAAATGGTGGTGGCCTCCTGTTAAGCGAGCAATTCCAGGACTAGTAAAAATGCGCCTACCTCTCTGGCGATGGGAGTGTGAGCAATACTTGGGAAAAGAGCGACCTTCAGTAATTTTGGCATTCCTTTGTGATATATATCCTTTATTAGCGTTGCATTTGTCACAAAGTTGGAATGTTCCCCTATCAGTCATCATTCATGATCAAGAAGAATTATGGGCAAAATCTGAAAAAGAAGCTTATCTTATTCGGCAACGCTCTATAGCTGTACTAAGAAAAGCAGCAAGAATTTGGCCAGTTTCGCCAGAGCTTGCACAAGTTTACAATCTTGACTGTACAAAAAAAATTTCTGCTCTTTACCCGATTCCAGAAAAAAACAGTTGCAATTTTGTTGAATGGAAAATTAATTTCCAGTCTCACCCTGTTGTCGCTCATGCTGGAAGATTACATCCATTTCAATTTCCTAATTTTCTCATTCTTGCTCAATCTCTGCAAAAAATAAATGGAACACTTTTAATTATTGCTCCTAGTAATAATCCTACTTTAGCTAAGTTACTTGATATATGCCCAAATGTAAAATACCATGAACCTTTTGAGCAAAACAAAGATGTCATTAATTTTCTATCAGGTAAAGCGAGCTGTATATTGGTATCCTACTCCTTCTCCCTAATTGAACAACCTTGGGCAGCAACTAGCTTTCCAAGCAAGCTGATTGAGTTTTCCAAATTAGGTTTGCCAATACTGATTATGTCACCTTGTTCTACAGCGATATCTAACTGGGCTAAAAAAAATCAGTGGCTTGCACACATTACTCGGCTAGATGAAGCAGATATTTTTAACACGATAATCAAGCTTACAAAACGAGAAACTTGGATGAAAATGTCTGAGCAAACACAAAAATTTGCTCTTCATGAATTTTGCCCAGAGCGTATTCATTCACAATTTGTTTCTGAGTTACCTGGTAAATCATAAAACAAATTAATGAAAAATTCAAATATCGGATATAGATATGGATAAAGTAATCATTCTTTCACAAGATTTTAAATATTCTAACATGATTACTTATGATGCTGGACCAGGTTATGCAGAACTAATGGGTTGGCAATATGACTATCTGAATAACATTCAATTGTATTCAAATAGCATTATTATTATTGATAATCGTATTTCAGAATTAGAATGTTTCAAACTTCAAGAATACATATCACAGAATAAAAAATATAATTTTTTATTAAAAATTGTTGATCCTTATGAGGAATGGTGTCGTAATCATCACTACTATCGTTTTCTATTTGAAATTAAAAATCATCAAAACGTTTTCTTTCTAAGTGTATATAAACCTGCGGAATTAACTAAAGAAATAAATGATTTAACTGATAATACAAAAATGGTCTTTATTCCTTATGCCTTCAAGGATACTTATAAACTAAAAAATTCACTTTCTAGTAGAAAGAAAAAAATAGTTTTTTCTGGAAACCTAGACCCCAATGTTTATCCTTATCGTTATGATTTTCTTAAAAAAATCAAAAGGAATCCCTTACTTTGGAATAAAATTTGTTTATTAAAACATCCTGGTTATCCTGATATTAATCAAAAACTATTACATAACGTGGTTGGAAATAAGTACATTGAGTTTTTATCTCAATTTAAATTTATGTTCATTTCCCCATCTCGTTGTGGATTAGAATTTCTGAAATATAGTGAATGTGCCTATGCCCAATGTGTTCCTATAGGAAAAGCACCTTTAAGTTTTAGTAATAAATTACAAGATTGTTTTATTAATATAGATTTTTCGGATTTTTATAAATCCATTAATTATATTTTTTCTATCCCTGTGTCTGAATTACAGAATATAACAGAAAATTACTATTACACATTTGAGCAAGAAAGAAATCCTGAGCTTTTAAATTCTCAGCTTGATACTTTCTTGGAACAGGTAATTGCATGAAGTTACTATTCATCATCCCCGAATATCCACCTTGCTCTGGTGGTGGAATTGCCACTTTTTACAGTAACCTTATACCAGAACTTTCTCGTCAAGGACATCAAGTCCATATATTAGTCGGTAGTGCTTTATCGCCAGCAATAACTGGCTATCAAGTAGACAAATTAACCGTAGACTTTCTCAACCCTCAAGCAGTAAGTGCTAATATAGCAAGATTTAATCGCTATAATGCCATTCCAGAATTTCAACGTCATCTTGCGGCTGCATGGACAGCATGGGAACAGGTAAACAGAAGTGAAGGCTATGATTTAGTGGAAACCACAGATTGGGGTATGTTGTTTACTCCTTGGATTGTCTCAGAAGATAGTCCACCTACTGTTGTGCAACTTCATGCCAGCATTGGTCAAATAGATTTTTATGACCCTCAATTGGATAGCCAACTTCAAAGTAGTTTGATTCGTTTATTAGAATTAAATTTGCTCTCATTAGCAGATGAGTTACAAGCTAATAGTCAGTTTAATGCTAAGACTTGGCAACACCTGACGGGTAGAAATGTTACTTATATTCCTCCCATGTTGTCTTGTCAACCTGCTATTAAAACATTAGAAAAATCTGCTCATGGTTTAGTAGTAGGGCGGATTCAGCACTGGAAAGGCCCTACAATTCTCTGCGAAGCCTTAAGATTGCTGGGAGCAAAATCCCCTATTATCGACTGGATCGGTCGTGATACAGTGTATCGGGATTCAAAAACTTCAATGTCTGCCTATCTTACACAGACATATTCTGATATCTGGGGGAAAAAAATTCAGCCATTGGGAACTTTCTCCCCAGAAGAAACTCGCCAACGCCAAGCAATGGCAAACTTTATACTTATACCGTCTATTTGGGATGTATTTAACTACACCTGTGTAGAAGGAATGGCTCAAGGACAGACTGTATTGTGTTCTCAGGGGGCTGGATCAGCAGATTTGATTACTGATGGAGTCAATGGACTAACATTTAAAGTTGGTGATCCGCAAAGTTTAGCAAACAGTTTGGATACTTTATTGAGTTGGAGCGATGCACAACGAAAAGAAATTGGCAAGGTGGCTCAAGAAACTGTTAAAACAAAACTTGCACCTGCTAAAATCGCCCAACAGAGAATTGAGATTTATGAAAAAGTAATAAACAATGGTAGATTTTCAACTCGTCCTAATTCTTGGTTAGTTGATGCTGTTTCTCCTGCCAAGCCTTTAGAAAAACCATTAGCATTTCTTGATCGTTTACCTTTGCGCGAGTTGAGTAATTATCTAGTTAAGCGGAGTCTGAAAAAATTTCTGACTTGATAGCTATGACTTATCCTTCCTTAGCTTTATGTATTCCTGCTTACAATGCCACAGCTTACTTCCCACGATTACTTGAGTCTGCCTTAGCACAGACAATTCCCTTTGATGAAATCTGGGTTTATGACGATTGCAGCACTGATGATACAGGTAAAATTGCTGCTGATTTTGGAGCTAAAGTTATTAGAGGAGAGATCAATCGCGGCTGTTCTCATGGTAAAAATGTCTTAGCAGAACACACAACTTGTGAGTGGATTCATTTTCATGATGCCGACGATGCCTTATATCCTAACTTTGTAGAACAAGCTCGCAAATGGATGGTTTTAGACAACTCGCCAGATGTTGTTTTATTCAACTATGAATGGCGGCGAGATGATACTGGAGAATTGATTAGTATTCGTCAGTTTGATGATGCTGAATTAAGGCGAGATGCGATCGCCTACACAATTCGAGAACAAATTAATCCTTTTTGTGGATTGTATCGTCGTTCAGCATACCTACAGGCAGGGGGTTATGACACTGATCCATTAGTTCTTTATAACGAGGATGTAGCATTTCATTGTCGGATGGCGATCGCAGGCTTAAAATTTGCATCCGATCCAGCAATTACATTGATTAATTACTATCGAGCAAATTCTATGTCTTCTGCTAATCAAATTAAATGCCTTAAAGCGCAATTTCATGTCATGCGAAAAATTTCTGAATCCTTAAAAGGTCAATACTCTGATGAAATTGCCCAAAGGCTTTGGGCAATTTCTGGATCTTGTGCAGCTCATTTAGATTGGGGAACTGCCGATGCCTGTGTAAATTTAGCTATATCTATTAACGATAAAAAGCCCAAGAATATAAGTAATTTATTTACAATTCTATGTATTTTTAATCCTTTTTTTGCAATTCGTTTACGCGAGTGGTTAATTAGATTTTTAAAACCACAACTACGCCAAGGAATGCCAAAATTGTTTTCTAATTTTGATTATATTCTAATTAAAAATTAAGTGATATGAATCCTTTAGTCTCTATTATAACTCCTTGCTATAACGTTGAACAATGGCTGCCAGATACAATTGAATCAGCCTTAGCCCAAACTTGGTCAAATATCGAAATTATCCTAGTAGATGATGGCTCTAAGGATAACACCTTAGCAATAGCTAACAGTTTTGCTTCATCTAAGGTCAAAGTCATTAGTCAAGAAAATGCCGGACAAAGTGCAGCAGAAAATCGGGCTTTCCAAGAAGCTCAAGGCGATTTTATTGAATATTTAGATGCTGATGACTTGTTAGCACCTGACAAAATTGAGCGTCAAATTCAGCTTTTGGGTGATAGTAATTCTGAGTTTGTCGCATCGGGAGAATGGGCAAGGTTTTACAAATTTTCGGAAGAAGCTTTATTTATTCCTCAACCTCTTTGGCGAGATATGTCACCTGTTGACTGGCTAATTTGCGCCTGGGAAGGACATTACATGATGCACGGTGCTGCTTGGTTAGTTCCACGTAAGATTGCCGAAAAAGCAGGGTCATGGAATGAAAAGTTATCTCTCATCAACGATTTTGATTATTTCAGTCGCATTTTGCTAGCTAGTCAAGGAGTTAAGTTCTGTCAAGGAGCCAAAACTTATTATCGGTCGGGAAATACAAGCAGTCTGAGTGGTTCTAAATCTCGCAAAGCATGGGAATCTGCTTTTTTAGCTCTAGAACTTGGGACTAATAATTTATTGCTGAAAGAAGATAGTCAGCGTACACGCCATGCTTGTGCTACTGTTTTTCAACGCTTTATTTATGAGGTGTATCCTGATGTACCAGACCTACAAGATAAAGCAGCAGCCAAGGTTCAAAATTGGGGTGGTTCTGATTTAACACCTTCAGGTGGGCCAATGTTTAAATTAATGTCTGGTTTTTTAGGCTGGAAATTGGCAAAAAAAGTACAACAGCAAGTTTACAAATATGGTTATGCCAAAGCTGGTCTTGGTTGGAAACTCTCGAAATTAAAACAGAAAATTATTTTTAATGCTTAAAAGAAATAATTCAATTTTTCGCCTATTCTTTTTAAGAATTTCTATATGAATTTAGTTATCTAAATATATGCTGGAAACTAAATATTCTCAATCAGTCACCCTTTCACATCCTGCTCCTACTCCTTTTGTCCAACAGGTTGGTAGAGCGCTGTTTGAAACAAACCTCTTAAACCAATTTACCACCACAATTGTTTATAAACCGGATGCTCAATGGTTAAATTATCTTAATTCAGTAGCAAAGTTATTAAAAGTTGATTTAAGTAAACAGCTATCACGCCGTTCTGTTACAGAATTTCCTTTATCTTTAGTCAAAGACTATCCTTGGCATGAAGTCTTTCGTCTGTTAGTAGGTCGCTTAGATAAAGATAAAAGACTCACAGATGTAGTATTCCATTGGGGAAACAAAAATTTTGACCAATGGGTTGCGCGTTCTGCTTTAGCAGGTGCTAAAGCTGTGTATAGTTACGAGACAGCTTGCGTGGAAACCTTTCAAGCTGCCAAAAAACATAACATGGCTTGTATTTATGATGTACCTGCGCCAGAACATGATTTTGTCACTCATCTTCTCAATGAAGAAATTAAAAATTATCCAGAACTGAATACTTCTTACTGGAAATATGTTCTGACTCTTCAAGAGAGTCGCACTCAATGGCGCAGGCAAGAATGGAATTTAGCTGATGTTGTGATTGCCAATTCCGAATTTACTAAGGCTTCCTATGCGGCGGCTGGTTTGGATGTAGAAAAAGTTCGAGTTGTACCTTATGGCGCGCCGCCCATCACCACTGAGGTTTCTCAGGGTAGCTCCGCAGCAGAGCCTCTGCGATTTTTCTGGGCTGGAACTTTCAGTATTCGCAAAGGCGCTCATTACTTATTAAAAGCTTGGAAAAAACTGCAACCAAATTCTCAAGCCCGTCTGGATGTGTTTGGTGCTTTGGAATTACCCAGTTCTTTGGTTCAGGACTTACCAAAAGAAATCAAAATTTCTGGAACTGTCCCCCGTTCTGAGCTTTATGAACTCTATCGCCAAGCTGATGTGCTGGTATTCCCGACTTTATGTGATGGCTTTGGTATGGTTGTGACTGAAGCGTTTGCTCAGGGTTTACCAGTGATCACTACCAACCGGGCTGGTGCGGCTGATTTGGTAAAGCATGGTGTTAACGGCTTGATTATTCCCGCCGGAGATGCTGATGCTTTAGCTGAGGCTTTGGATTGGTGTTTAACCCATCGACAGGAACTCAAAGCTATGCGAAAAGCGGCGCTAGAGACTGCTGCTAGTTGGCAATGGTCTGATTATCGCCGCACTTTGATTGAAAAGATGTTGGATGGACTCAAGGCGGCTGGCTACACCCTATGAGACAGCAACGGATATGTCTAGTTAGTCCTGGTCACGTTGCTTCTAACCCGCGATTAGTGAAAGAGGCGAATGCTTTGCATGAAGCTGGCTTTCAAGTCAGGGTGGTTGCTGGAGATTATATGGCAGCGATTCGCCCCTTAGACCAAACTATCTTGTCCCAAGCTTCTTGGGCTTGGGTGCAGGTGGGATTAGGTGCTAGACCGAGTTATTTAGCGCGTAGGCTGTGGCAGAATGTTGCCCGCTATATGACAAGGACTGGCTGGATTCCCCACATATCGATCGCTATTTGGGCGCATAGTACGGTCAGTTTTCAACTTGCTAAAGCGGCGGCGGCTGAACCTGCCGACCTTTACATAGCGCATAATTTAGCAGCACTCCCCGCAGCTGCCATAGCTGCCCAATATCACCAGGCGCGATTGGGTTTTGATGCTGAGGACTTTCATGTGGGTGAGTTACCTGATACACCAGAGTATCAGGCGGAAATTGCGGTGCGTGATCGCATTGAACGCACTTTTTTACCCCTATGTCATCACTTAACTGCTGCTTCACCAGGAATTGCTGCCGCCTACGCTGAACGCTACGGGGTAAAAATGCAGCCAATTCTCAATGTCTGTCCCCTGTCAGAAGCACCGACATCACCCTGTGAACCCCAAACCTCACAACCCTCGCTTTACTGGTTTTCCCAAACTATAGGCCCTGGTAGGGGACTGGAATCAATTATTCAGGCAATGGGGCAAATGCGGACTCCTGTACATCTGCATCTGCGTGGTCTTGTGGCTGCTGGATATGCACAAAAACTGACGGAATTAGCCCAAAGGGTAGGAGTAGGCGATCGCCTCCACTTGCTTCCGCCTGCACCTCCATCTGAAATGGTGCGCCTAGCCGCCTCTCACGACCTGGGCTTATGCTTAGAATTAACTCAACCCTTGAATCGAGCTATCTGTCTGACAAACAAAATTTTTACATATCTTTTAGCAGGTTTACCCATACTCATGAGTAAAACACCTGCTCATGAAGAAATTTACCCACAAATTTCAAAGGTGTCGATACTGATAGACATAGATAATCCTACAGCAATAGCTATTGCTTTGGATGAGTATTTTTTAAATCCTAGTAAATTGCAACTAGCTCGTGACCAAGCTTGGAAGTTAGGGCAAGAAATTTATAATTGGGACGTAGAACAGCATCACTTTTTACAAGTTATAGAAAAGACTTTAAGATAATTTTCTATCTGTGAAATTTAAAAATAATTCAAGTTATTAAATGAAAAAAAGACGATTTATATCGCTTGAACAAGCTTTTAATTCGCAAAAAAATAGTTTAATCTCAGAGGGTGACAAGCTACCTATAAAGGTTGGTGCATAAGGGAGAGGGCATAAAAGCCACGCTGAAAATAGAGTCGTTTATGGGGTTTGAGGGCAATCAGACTCAAGACCCAATCAGCCCATAATTCCATCCCATAACGCCATCGTTGTCCGTAGAGTCCAAAGCTAAAGTGACTCTGGCGTGGGGTCTGGTCTTTGTGTGATTGGATACGTCCAGCATAGATATCTATGCCTAATTTTTTCATTTGTTGCCCCTGCATTGTCGCCAAACTATAAGCTAAGGCAATCAACAAGACTAAGGCTAAAAAACGGGTGTCATTAACCTTGGTATCTTCCAAGTTATAGCCACTTGTTTTATAATCCTTGAACATTTGTTCAATACCCCAACGACAACGATAGACTGCCAATGCTTGTTGTAATGTTGGGAGGTTAGTTAAGATATACCAAGGTTCTTTTGCTCCCTGATTATTATATTTTCGTTTCCAATAGATAGCCAGATTAAATAGTCCAATTCCATCCCCTTTATTGCACCTCACTCCCTGATAGAATTTAGACATTCCCGGTTGGAATCCCAGATTTTTTAGAACTTGATACTCCTGATTCAATGCTGTTTGGAAATGCAGGTCTTTTTTCTGCCTCAGAGCGAAGAATACACCCCTTTCATCCAGCCATTGAGCCAGTTTAGGACTGTGAAATTCTCGGTCTCCTAATACTAAAACCGGATAGTTTTTCAATAAAGTCAGCACTGTTTTTAGGAGACGTTTTTGAGTGTGAAAATTACTGTTTCCTACCTGTTTTAAAACCTCCCAATACAAAGGAAGAGCATGAGTTCCCCAGACTAAGCTCACCATAAATACATTTCTTCCCTGCCATTGGGTTCTGTCAATTGCGATGAGCCAATATCCATATTTATGGTGTTTGAGTTTCTGGAGACGACGACGCTGGTCTCGATTTAAGTTTCGTCCCCTTTGTACTTGTCTTATCCAATATTTTATCAAGGGAAACCATAAAAGTTTGACATGGAGTTGCGGCAAGTTCAAAAAGCGTTGTATGTTGCGTTTGCGACTGCCATATTGAATCGGTTGGGGAAAAACACTCGCTAAAACGGAGAGTTTGACCTGACGATGAACTTGTAGCAATAACAACAAAAGCTGTAAAGTTAGATACTGGGTTTCATTCAGATGGGTACGCAGGGTTTTTTGGTAAGATTCAGGAAACATATTTTTTCCAGGGAGCCGCAAAAATGCTCCCTATTTTTTGTCTCCACTATCTTCTCAAAGTTTTGTCCCATCTAGCTTAGAGTTGCCTTGTCACCCTCTCAGTAGTTTAATTTTTTTGCGTTTATTTTTAGCAATTTTAGTGATTTTTTCTCATAGTTATGAATTGGGTGGATATGGAATAGAACCTTTTAAAACCTTATATAAATTTACTTTGGGAGATATAGCTGTTCATGGGTTCTTTGGTCTTAGTGGGTTTTTAATCACTGCCAGCTTTATGAATACATCTATATAAATTTGATAAAATCATTGACTCAATTTCTTTGATAAGTTGGCTCAAATATGTAGGTTTAATATTATATTCGCTTGATCTACTTCATGTGCCTTTTCAAGGAAGAGTCATAAATCTAGGGTCAAGGTTTATTCCCGTTGACACCTTAATGATGCTCCTACTACAAGTAGTAGGCTGGACTGTGGCAATTTAGTGTTAGTATCATATTTTACAAGTTAGTAGAAAAACCTTTAAATAACAGGCGATATCAACAAACAATAGCTAAATCATAGCCATGAAAATTCTGCTCACTGCCGATCCCGAACTTCCAGTACCACCAAAACTATACGGTGGTATTGAACGTATTGTTGATTTACTTGTCACAGGATTGCAAGCTCGTGGACACACTGTGGGACTGGTGGCTCACCCTGACTCAACATCACCTGCAAATCAGTCCTTCAGTTGGTTGGGAAAGCGATCGCAAAACAAATTAGATGCACTGCAAAACACATTCACCCTATGGTCAGCAGTAAATCAGTTTCAGCCTGATATTGTCCATAGTTTTTCCCGCATCTTCTATTTATTACCCCTGTTACCTTCATCTGTTCCGAAGGTGATGTCTTATCAACGATATCCCAGTCATCGCACCACTAGTTGGGGTGTCAAACTTGCTCAGGGTTCTTTGACCTTTACAGGTTGTAGTGATTATATCTGTAAGATTGGACGCAATGCTGGCGGCCTTTGGCATACCATCCACAACTGTGTAGAACTGGAAAAATACACTTTTCAACCAAAGGTAGCCGCCGATGCACCCCTGATATTTCTCAGCCGAGTAGAACGGATTAAAGGAGCGCATACAGCGATCGCTATTGCCAAAAAAACTGGACGCAGCTTAATTATTGCTGGCAATCATTCCACAACTGGAGAAGCTGGTCAATACTGGCAAGAAGAAATAGTTCCTCATTTGGGAAAAGATGGTATTGAGTATATTGGCGCTGTCAACGATGTACAGAAAAATGAACTTTTGGGACAAGCTGCTGCCATGATTGTACCCATAGAATGGGAAGAACCTTTCGGAATTGTTTTTGCTGAAGCTCTGGCTTGTGGTACTCCTGTCATATCTTGTCCCAGAGGCGCATTACCAGAGATTGTGCGTCAAGCCATTGATGGCTACTTGATTAATAGTATTGAAGATGCTGTAGTAGCAGTAGAAAAATTACCAGATATTAACCGTTATCAATGCCGTCAACGTGTAGAAAAATATTTTTCTGCTGATGTAATTGTCGAGAAGTATGAGAAACTATACCAAAAACTTTTTACTTAAAATCTAATTTGGATATTTGAATTTTTCATACTTTATACTTGATATTTGAAGTTAATGAGTTTTTTGAGCTAAATTATAAAGCTTACAGGTCAATTTACCATGAATATATCTGGAATCTCAAATAAATCTTTAATCGGAAAAATTTTGCGCTGGCCACTGAAACTCATTCCTCAGACAACAGTCTTACCTATTCTACAGGGTAGGCTCAAAGGGAAGCGATGGATCACTGGTTCAAGTCAACATGGTTGCTGGTTAGGCAGCTATGAATACGATAAGCAAATTCTATTTGAGCAAACTATTAAAGAAGGAAGTATCGTATTTGATTTAGGCGCACATACAGGATTTTATACACTTTTAGCTTCCACATTAGTTGGTGCTAAAGGAAAAGTATTTTCATTTGAACCAATGCCTACGAATATTAAGTATTTAAAACAGCACTTGCAGTTAAATAGTATACCTAACGTTACTGTGGTGGAGTCGGCTGTTTCAGATAAAACTGGCATTGATTATTTTGAATTAAACTCTTCTACCTTTCAAGGACAGTTATCATCGAAAGGTAGTTTACAAGTTCAAACAGTTAGTATTGATAATTTAATTGCTAAAGGAGAAATACCTGTACCTGACTACATCAAAATTGATGTAGAAGGAGCAGAAATGAAAGTGTTTACGGGTGCTAAAACAATGCTAAGTAATGCTCATCCAACTATTTTCTTAGCAACTCATAGTGATGAACTCCATCAACAATGTATTGAGTTTTTAACTTCATTAGGATACAAAATTAAACCTATTGGCAATAAGCCCTTGGAAGAATCTGAGGAAATTATAGCCTTCTATTAAAAGTCACAAATTTTGGCATTAGAGGTTAATAAAATCACAGTTCATACAAAAATTGGACTAGGTGTAATGTGTTCAAAATTGAGACATAAAGTTTTAATCGTCAGCCCCCATTTTCCACCAATTAATGCTGCTGATCATCAAAGGGTAAGAATGTCATTACCCTACATGGAAGAATTTGGTTGGGAACCACATATTTTGACAGTGCATCCTGATCACATTGAAGGTGTTCAAGACCCCATACTGACAAAAACAGTTCCTCCCCAGATTCCGACTACATACACAGGAGCATTACCTGTTCAACAAACTCGACGTATTGGGATGAGCAATTTGGGCCTGCGATGTTTTCCCTATTTACTTCAAACAGGCGATCGCTTGTTGCGGCAACAAAAATTTGATTTGGTTTATTTTTCGACAACCGTATTTACTACTATGGGGCTGGGTAGTAGATGGGAGCGTCTCTTTAACGTACCATACATTCTAGACTTTCAAGACCCTTGGCTGAGTGATTACTATAAACAAGCAAAAACTGTACCACCAGGAGGACGCTTCAAGTATGGATTTGCTCAACTCCAAGCCAAAATATTGGAACCGAGAGCTTTAAGTAAAGTTGCTCATGTAATCAGTGTCTCACCAGCATATCCCAAAGTTTTACAACAGCGCTATCCATATTTACAACCAGAAAAGTTTACTGTACTACCTTTTGGCGCTCCAGAACCTGATTTTGCCGCCCTTTCTCAGCTTAACATTCAACAGAAAATATATAACCCCAATGATGGTAAGCGCCATTGGGTGTATGTTGGTCGAGGCGGTGATGATATGGCTTTGGCTGTCAGGTCTTTATTTTTGGGTATTCAAGCGCACCGTAGCCAGAACCCAGAAATTTGGCAGTCAGTGCAGATGCACTTTGTGGGAACTAGTTATGCTCCTGGTAATCTAGCTGTCAAAACAATAGAGCCAATTGCCCAAGAACTGGGTATTGCAGATTTAGTAACCGAACATCCCCATCGCATTCCTTACTTTGAGGCACTACAAGTTCTTGTTGATAGCGACGCTATTCTACTGATTGGTTCTGATGATCCCAGTTATACAGCTTCCAAACTATATCCCTGCATTTTAGCTAAGAAAGCAATCTTGGCAATTTTTCATAACCAAAGTTCTGTAGTTGATATTTTACACAGTTGTCAAGCTGGTCATGCAGTAACCTTTACTTCCAACAACCAGCCTATAGATTTACAATCCGAAATTATTTCTCAAGTCAATAGTCTATTATCCCTGCCCAAAGGATTCCAACCGAAAACTGACTGGTTAGCCTTTCAACCCTATACAGCCAGAGATATGACACTTCAGCAGTGCAAAATCTTTGATCAGTGTCTTGTTAATTACCGAAGCAACAAGACTTTATCAAGTGTTTTTTGATTCTATGTTTTTCTGAAAAAGCCAAGTAACTATAAATCAGGTTTATGATAATAGTAATTATTGTCAGTATTAATTCATGATTTATTATACATACTGTAGTTACAATACTCACTGGTAATGGTCTGCTGCTAGTATTAACTTGATATAATTTATGACTTCCAAGTTTAAGTTAGAGTCACCTATAGGATTTAGCAAGGTTCAGAAGCGTTGGATGTTGAAAGGCTTTTGGATTGCTCTAATCTTGGTGGTAGTGAAAATTATTACTGCTGATGCACCATCTCCTAGTAAAGCTGGTGCATTATTAATTGCGGTAATGTCTTTACTACCCACCTATTTATGGTGTGCTGATCGTGCTAAAGGACTGCCACTATTTCCAATTCTGGCTTTAACCTACCTAGCTTCACATGCTTTCCCTTTAGTTTCCAAGAACCCTAATGTTCTTCAATACAGTGAATCACTACATTTTAATGCAGCTATAGTTGTTGCTATTTTTCTGGTAACAGGAACGATCACATGGATGACATTAGTTAAACGCGAACCGCAGGGTAAATCTGTAATTAAAGTATTTAAACCAACACAAATAACTCCCTTTTTCCTACAAATCATCTTCTGTTCTATCTTATTTGATCTTTTACAGAATACTGGGTATATATGGCAGATTATCCCTGGACAAATTTATACAACACTGAAAACTGCACTACCAGCTCTTACTAACCTTGGATTAATGATACTAGGCTATCAATTAGGTGCTAAATGCTTGAGTCGTCAACAGACGATGATATTTCTGGGTCTAATAACTTGTTTGGTATTTCAAGCTGGTGTCGGCCTTTATCTCAACATAGGAGGCGTGTACACTGTCTTAACCAGTTTAGGTTGGATGCTAGGCAGTGGCAAGCTTCCTTGGCGATTACTATTAATCACTTTCCTGCTGATATCATTCCTCAATTTAGGTAAATCAGAAACTCGCGCGGTTTATTGGAATAAAGGAGCAATTCAGCCAGGGCAATATACAACTGTGTATGTTACCTGGATTAATAATTCCTTGAAACAAATAAATGCCCATGAAGACAGCCTAAATAAGCCCAAACAAAAGTCAGAAAGTCTTAATGATAGAGCAAGTCTTATACATATGTTGATGAAAGCAATTTCTGAAACTGGCACTATGAGGGAATATATGAACGGAAGAACTTATGCAATTATTCCTCAGTTATTAATACCTAGAGTACTTAACCCAAATAAGCTTCGTGGGGGTGAAGCCACTAATATGCTAAACATTTATTATGGCAGACAAACATACGAACAAACTCTTACTACTCAGATTTCTTGGGGTATGTTACAGGAAGCTTATGCCAACTTTGGCGCGACAGGTTGTGCTGGTTTAGGGGTCTTTTTAGGAAGTTTATATGGTTATGTTACTCGTTTCGCTATGAAAGTTCCCATCACATCCTATCGTTTTTTAATTTCACTAGCTTTTATAATGTTATCAGCAAAAAATGAATTGGTTCTTAGCTCTTTTCTGAGCGTATTGTCTCAAATTTTAATGCTTTTATTTGCTATGAGACTTGTCTTAATGAAAAACACTACATATTATCATTACTCAAATACATATAAAATTAGCTATTGAAAATATACGATTTAATTTTTGCATACATAGTATAATATATATTTACTACCCATTTATGCTTTATTAGCTCTTCCCTGCTGTCAATTCAGAAATCAAAACCGAATATCATATTTTTACAATAGGCAGGCGGCTACATTATTTTAATAACCAATTTCATTCCAATTAAAAAGTATTGAAATAATGTTGAAAAATCGTATTAATTCATTTTATGTGTTACGAGGAATACTTAGTCATATAATTAATGCAAAATTATCAATTTATTGCAGAGTTATCGGTTACTTTGATAATGGAACGATCAGTGAAACTGTAGAAGTAATTGATAACAAACTAAAGCTAAT
Source organism: Nostoc sp. CMAA1605 (assembly GCF_021596505.1). GTDB lineage: Bacteria > Cyanobacteriota > Cyanobacteriia > Cyanobacteriales > Nostocaceae > Trichormus. The sequence continues at coordinate 47,828 of NZ_PJIZ01000032.1, forward strand.
TAAACGCTCTGGATATGGATTCAGAAATTCTGATAATCTCAGAACAAGATATTTACTAAATTGGACTTAAATATATGTTTTCATAATAAGATGATGTTATCGTAGCTTACAAATAATTGAGCCTCACTACTTATTACATAGAAAATTAGGAGTTTCAGTCGTTATGTTTTCATACTTGTATGACAGATTCTTTATTAAAAAACCCTACATTCGTAGGTTTGTAACTAAGCTCATTGAAGGAGATAAAGAAAAGAAGGTTGAACTGCTTGGCTGTAGCATTCAAGTTAATTCTATAAAAGAAAATGGTTATTTGCGTGCATCCCGTATGGCAAAATTTTCTAGCCTCTTCCGCGATGAGTTACCAATAATTATTCATCTTGCTGCATTACTAGCTCATGCTGATGCTTTTGTTGATATAGGCGCAAATGTTGGAATTTTTTCTGCATCACTTGCAAAAATAAAACAAATTTATAAAGATATAAACTTTTATGCTTTTGAAGCAAACCCAGATACATTTCTGCGCCTTAAACAAACTACTGATGGTTTACCAATAACAGCGCACTGTATAGCTCTTGCTGAACGAGAAGGTGAATTAGAATTTTTTACTGGCGCAGTATCCCACGTCTTTACTACTATTGAGAATAGCTACTCAGATTTAACACAAAAAAAAGTAACTGTACCCTGCCGTCGTCTTGACTCATTTGACATATTAGGAAAATGTATAATTATCAAGATTGATGTAGAAGGTCAGGAATTAGAAGTACTTAAAGGTGCAGAAGGTTTGTTTAATTCCAATCGCGTCATTGCAGTTTATTTAGATGGTTATAAAAATAATCAAGTAGAAAGTTGGTTAAAAGGATACGGTTTCAATTTTTTTGACGGAAAAAGTCTCAAAAAAATAGACGGAGAAGCTTTCAGCCTGTTGGCTATCAAAATGGCACCTGACACTACGTTAATTCCACAGAATTAGAAGGTTTCAAAAAGAAGTTACACATCACTTGGCTTAAGTCAGTAATATTTGCTACCTTTTTTAATTTAGAAGTAAAAAACACATCAGAAGCCGCAGTTAATAGTAAATCAGTGGAAACGAAACGGCAACGATGATATTGATAGACGCGGGCTATGACGCAGGAAAAAAGATACATGGGCGCAAACGCCATCTGAATATGGATATGTTAGGGCCAGTTTTGCGAGTCTTGGTAACTTCTGCTGGTCTTCCAGAACGCGAAGGAGCGAAAAAAGTTCTCCAACGAGTTCACCAGACTGGTCATCAGGTAAAACTGTTGAAATTATCAAAAATAATGCTGAAAAATCGTATTAATTCATTTGATGGGCTAAGAGGAATCGCTATTCTATTGGTTGTGATATATCATTCGCAAAATACTATTAAGTTTGATAGCGATATTTGGAATATATTATCAATATTCATAGCAAATTCTAGCTTAGGGGTTAGGATATTTTTTGTATTAAGTGGTTATTTAATTACCAGGATTCTTTTAAAAGAAATTAATGAAACTGGTGTTATTAATTTGAAGAGATTTCATGTACGACGAGCAATCAGATTATTTCCTAACCTCTATTGTTTTGTTGGTGTAGTTTTTTTAATCAATGTAATTGCTAATTTAAATATTACGCCCCAAGACTTTATATCTGCATCAACTTTTACATGGAATTACTTTGGCGTTTTTGCAGCTATTGCTAATGAAAAACTTGGAGGAACTTGGTTTTTTGGACATTTATGGACTCTGGCATTAGAAGAGCAGTTCTATTTGTTATGGCCTCTATTTCTATTATTTTTAAACAAGAAATATCTACGTAAGTTTTCCCTATGCTTAGTTTTGTCAATGCCTATTGTGCGTGTAGCTAGTTATTTTCTCTTTCCTGTAACTAGAGGATATTTAAATATGATGCTACATACATCAATTGACAGTATTATGGCGGGCTGCTTTATGGCTATCTTGACTCAATCTCCTATATATAGCAACCGCATTTCTAAAATCAAGGCTTCTTCTATCGCTATGTTAGTTACATGGCTAGTATTTATTTCTCCAATTTTGGATTACTTAATTGGGGGATACTTAATTTCTATTGGTATAACTTTAAATGTTATCTGCTTGGGAATATTAATTGTTTGGATACATAATAATCCTAATTCTTATCTCAGTAAATTATTGAGTAACCCAATTCTAGTGTACATAGGGCAAATTTCTTACAGTATTTATATATGGCAACAATTATTTTTAACTGATCAAAATACTACAATTACAGGAATATTCCCTTATAATATTGGATTTAGTATTCTAGCAGGTATGGTTGCTTATTATTTAATAGAGAAGCCTACCTTTAATCTCAAGGACAACAGTAAGATTCTAAGCAATTTAGGGTTAGGCAAATAAGTTATTTACTAGTTAAAAAGATATTGGGTAATGAAAAAATTAGCAGTTGTCTCTACACATCCGATCCAATATTATGCTCCCTGGTTTCGCCATATTACTCTTAACAATAATTTGTCTATTCGAGTTTTCTACCTTTGGAACTTCGGCATTACTCCAAAAGTTGATGTAGGTTTTAAACAAGTTATTCAATGGGATATTCCACTTTTAGATGGCTATGAGTACGAATTTGTACCCAATGTTAGTACCAATCCTGGTGTTCATCATTTATTAGGGTTACAAAATCCTTCTTTAGTCTCTCAGGTGAAAGCCTATCATCCTGATGCGGTACTTTTGATGTGCTACAACTACGCTAGTATTTATAGCTTTTTGATGAACTGGAAATCTCGTGAGATACCGTTGTTGTTTCGGGGTGATTCCCATCGCCTTCTAAAACCTACTGGCATCAAAGCATGGGCGCGGCGGCAATTTATTAACCTGGTTTATAGACGTTTTGCGGCTTGTCTTTATGTGGGCAAAGCCAATTATGAGTATTTTCAATATCATGGCGTACCGAATAATCGTTTATTTTTTTCTCCCCATGCTATAGATAACGATCGCTTTTTTGCTCAAGCTGATGATGCCCAACAGCAAGCGATGCTTTGGAAGCAAGAATTGGGTATCCCATTGGATCATGCAGTAATTTTATTTGCTGGGAAATTTGAAAATAAAAAGCGTCCTTTAGATTTACTACAAGCTTTTTTGGCAGCCAACTTGTCTCAAGTCTCGCTGTTATTCGTCGGTGCAGGTTCTCTAGAGGCGGAATTAAAAGCTGTCGCAGCACCACACAAAAATATCTACTTTGCGCCTTTTCAAAATCAAACCTTGATGCCTCGTACCTACGCGATCGCTGATTTATTTGTGTTACCCAGCTACGGGGCTTCAGAAACTTGGGGATTGGCAATTAACGAAGCGATGTGTTTATCTCGTCCAGTTATTGCCAGCAGTCATGTAGGTTGTGCTGAAGATTTGATTCATCACCAACACAATGGGCTGGTATTTTCTGCTGGCGATGTGTCAGCTTTAGCTAGTAGCCTGCAAGAAGCATTCTCTGATCGCCAGCGTTTGCAAATTTGGGGGCAAGAAGGCAAAAAAATTGTCTCTCAGTACAGTTATCCTCAAGCAACTCAAGGATTAGAAGAGGCACTTGACTACGTAATTTCATCTATCACTCCAAGTCAGCGTCAGGTTCGTGATTCGGTTAAAGTTAGGTAAACAAAAATCTCCTACATAAGTTTCTCAAGCTGAATTTTTGTTAGTAAAAACAATCAAGTGATTAAACAAAATTTTCCTAAAAATAAATATCATTTTCACCTCTGGTTTCCTGCGCTATTCAACTCAACAGGCGGGATTCAACGTTACTCCTCTTTGTGTTTAACAGCATTTCAAGGTCTTTACCCTGATGCGGCCTACGACATTGTGATTAAACACGATACAGATATACCAGCAAAGTCAGCTAATTTATGTTTTCATACGGCTGGTCATTGGCCTCTAGCCTTACGTACTCCCACCCTGGCGGCACAAATGATTGGTCTTGGGCTTGTACAACGTCCCAACTTGATTTTTTCCACCCATCCCAACTTTAGTGTTACAGGTTACTGGTTGAAAAAGTTAATAGGCACTCCCTACTGGGTTGCAGCACATGGTATCGATGCTTGGGATATCCAAAATCCCTCGGTCAAGAAAGCCCTAGAAAATGCTGACCTGATTTTAGCCGTAAGTAGCTATACGCGCGATCGCCTCCTCCAAGAACAAAACTTAAAACCAAATCAAGTTGTCGTTTTACCCAATACCTTTAATGCTGATAATTTTCAAATCGCACCCAAGCCAGACCATCTCCTCAAACAATATGGCTTAAATCCTCAACAACCAGTGATTCTCACCGTCACTCGTCTTGCCCAATCGCCCCAGAGGTGCAAGGGTTATGACAAAATTTTGCAGGCTCTACCCCAAATTCGTCAAATTATTCCCAATTTGCATTATGTTTTGGTTGGGTCAGGAAATGACCGACCCAGAATTGAACAACTAATATCCCAACTGCAACTCCAAGACTGTGTAACATTAGCTGGGTACATTCCTGATGAACAACTGCGAGATTATTATAATCTTTGTGATGTTTTTGCTATGCCAAGTAAAGGTGAAGGATTTGGCATTGTTCACTTAGAAGCACTGGCTTGTGGTAAAGCTACCTTGGGAGGTAATAAAGATGGGGCTGTTGATGCCCTTTGTCAAGGTGAATTAGGCGCACTTGTTGACCCAGATGATATAGAGGCGATCGCTTACAATATAATTCAAATTCTCCAGGGTACATATCCTAATCCTCTGTTATACCAACCAGCAGAACTGAGACATCGGGTAGTCAACAAATTTGGTTTTGAACGCTTTCAAAAAAGCATTGATTATTACCTAAAAGATTATATTTTGGAGAATTGACTTTCTCTGCTTTTTTAAGCTGAATTTATTTTGATAAACAGTCTCTAACATCGCAGCTAACCTCTTTTCCACCAACCTCTAAACTATCTTGAACTACTATTTTTAATAACATTAATATGAAAGTATTACATATTATTCCTTCAGTAGCATCAGTCAGAGGTGGGCCAAGTCAAGCAGTAGTAGAAGCCGTGAAAGCATTAATAAATGCTGGAGTGGACGCAGAAATTGCTACTACTAATGATAATGGTGATGATTTACTTTATGTGCCTATTGGTAAACTGGTTGAGTATAAGCAAGTGCCAGTACAGTTTTTTAGGCGCTTTTCCCCTAAAGTTAACTCCATCAGAGAATTTGCCTTTTCTCAAGACCTAACTACATGGTTGTGGCAGAATGTTTCTCAGTATGATTTACTTCACGTCCATGCTATTTTTTCCTATCCTTCTACAATAGCAATGACTATTGCTCGTCTGCAAAGAGTGCCTTATATTGTTCGTCCTTTGGGACAACTTTGTGAGTGGTCATTGCAACAAAGTTATCAAAAAAAGCAACTATATCTGAAACTTATAGAGAGGGCTAATCTCAATTATAGTAAATGTATTCATTTTACTTCAGAACAAGAACAACAAGAAGCCGCACCGTTAAAACTGCGTTCACCATCCTTTGTTGTCCCGCACGGTCTCTACATTCCTCATATAATCCCTAATGCGCGTCAGCGTTTGCGGCAACAATTAAATTTACCAGATGATGAACCCATTATTTTATTTTTATCCCGTCTCCATGCTAAAAAAGGGCTAGATTATCTAATTCCAGCTTTGAGTAAACTATTAGATTATCACTTTACTTTTGTTATAGCAGGTAGTGGAGATGCTGATTATGAAAGTAAAATTAAATCTCTGGTAATAGCTCATGGTCTGCAAAACCGCACTCATTTCACAGGATTTGTAAAGGGTGAGAAGAAAGATTTATTACTGCAAGGGTCTGATTTATTTGCACTTACTTCTCATTCGGAAAACTTTGGTGTAGCTGTTTTAGAAGCTTTAGCTGCGGGGATTCCTGCTATAATTACACCTGGCGTTGCTTTAGCTAATATGGTAACACAGGAAAATTTAGGTTATGTTGCCGAGTTTGATATAACTGCGATCGCAACTTCTATCAAACAGGCTTTAGATGCTCCCCAAGAGGCAAAACAAAGGGGCGATCGCGCTCGGAAATTCATCAGTGAAAACTACACCTGGGATTGTATTGCCTCAAAATTGATTTCAGTTTATACAGAAATAAAGAAAATTCCCACTTTTACTGCTCTCAATTAGTACAGATGTCAAATAATATTAATGGTTTGAAAAATTAACACTAACATTTTAAAATGTATTTTGTATTTTAGCAATCTATTTATATCACAAACATTAATTTAAATTTATTGAGCAATGCTAGAAGAAATTACTCCCCTAATTCTCACATATAACGAAGCCCCAAATATCGGTAGGACGCTCGAACATCTTACCTGGGCTAAGACAATCATAGTTATTGATAGCTATAGTACAGATGAAACCCTAGACATATTATCTTCCTATCCACAAGTTAAATTTTTTCAAAGAAGATTTGATACTCACGCTCAACAATGGAACTTTGGTGTAGCTCAAGTTGTATCTCAATGGGTGCTTTCATTAGATGCAGACTACATCATTACAGATGAACTTACTGCTGAAATTGCTGCTTTACAAGTAGATGAGCAACTGAATGGTTATTTTGCCAGATTTAAGTATTGTATTCTTGGTAGACCCTTGAGAGGTACAATACTTCCCCCACGCCAAGTTTTATTTCGTAAAAATAAGGCAATATATATAGACGATGGACATACTCAACTTTTGCAACTAACTGGGAAGTCTGCTATGTTGTCCAATTATATCCATCACGATGATCGCAAATCCTTGACGCGTTGGCTATGGGCCCAGGATCGTTATATGGTGATTGAGGGTAAAAAACTACTAGAAACTCCAGTCAGCGAACTGAGTTTTGGAGATCGCATCCGTAAACAAAAAGTGCTAGCTCCCTTCATTATCTTATTGTATTGCCTGATTCTCAAAGGTGGAATCTGGGATGGCTGGACTGGTTGGTATTATGCTTTTCAGAGAATGCTAGCCGAAATCTTGTTATCTATTCGTTTAATTGAGTTAGAAAAATTGCATAATCAGCAAGAATAGACTAATGTGGCTCACATCATCCAAGCATTCAGTCTAGTTATGAAATTATCACCATACCTACTCAAACAAAATTGGATGTTGTTTTTAGTGGGTTTTATTCTCGCTATACTACTCACTATTCCTGTCCGATTAGCGATCACTTACTGCCAAGTTCCCCAACCTCAAGCTATATTAACTCTTGGCGGTGGTGCAGATAGAGAAGAATTCACTGCTTCATTTGCCCATTTTGATCCAGATTTGAAAATTTGGGTTTCTTCTGGCTCTCCCCCCAAAAGAGCAAGAGAAATTTTTCACTCCGCAGGTATTGATAAAAATAGACTCTATCTTGACTACCAAGCGACAGACACAGTAACTAACTTTACCACCTTAGTAGATGCTTTTCAACAACAGCAGATACAACACCTGTTTCTGATTACTTCTAAATTTCATATGCCTAGAGCCAAGGCGATCGCTACTGTAGTCCTTGGTAGTCGAGGTATTGCTTTTACTCCTGTCTCTGTACCATCTCAGCCAAAAGAATCAGAATCCATTCTACGAATTATTCGTGATGTCGTTCGTTCCATTCTGTGGATATTTACGGGTTATACAGGAGCAGAATTTTAACCTAGCTTCACAGTGCTGGGTGCTGAGTAAAAATGCCCGTAAAAGCTTCCCCAGCCTCCCACACCAAAATGATTGTCTGTTTTTTTAGTTGGAAGTCCCCAATAAATCTGGACTAGGTATTTTGCTTTCCAGTGTTTTAGGTAATTTCAACCCCAAAACCACAATCATAATGCTCATGTAAGCAATTAAAGACACCCATAAGAGATGATTGTTTTGCAGATACCAAGCTGTAGCGGCTAGTGGTGCAAAACCGAATCCAAAGGCTAAAAGTACGGCGTTACGGATAGTTGCGCCTTCTTTTAAACCGATAAAGTATCCTTCTAACATAAAAGCGATCGCAGTTAAAGCTAAAAGTGGCAGTAACCAAATCGCATAACTGCTAATGTGTTCGTTAACTTCTGTATGACTGGTTAGAATACCAAATATTGTATCTGGGAAAATCACAGCAGCGATCGCAAAACCCAGGGAAATAAATAAACTGGTGATTACAGAAATAGTTAACAACGGTAACATCTTCTCTGTTGTGCCTTTACCCTGAAAATTTCCGGTTAAAGTTTGTGTAGTCAGACCTACGCCTTGAATGGTGAACTGACTCAATATAGCAATTTGCAACAATAACCCATTTTCTGCTAAGGTAATTGTCCCCATTGTGGCACTCAAATTAGTAAAGATGGCATAGGTGGAAATCAAGATTAAGAATCGCACCAAAATGTTTGTCTTGAGAACAACAGTATCTTTCAAAGCCAGCCAATCAAACACCTCTTCTAAGGCGGCGCGTAATTTTGACCATTCAATGGTGAAGCAAACACCCACTAAACCAGTCAACAGTGCTAAATATTGACTGATTGCTGTTGCTAGTCCTGCACCCATACTTTCCCAACCCCATTGGACAATCATTAAATAGTCCAACAGCACATTAGAACCATTGCCAATTAGAGATATGAGCAACACCCAGCTATTCTTTTCTCGTCCCGTGAACCAACCAATTAAAACAAAGTTGAGTAACACCGCCGGAGCTGCCCAAATTCTCGCATAGAAATAATCTGTTCCAGAACTTTCAATTTCTGGTGAACCGCTTAAAATCCAAAAGCCTAACTTTTGGATAGGGTATTGCAGCAACAGGATCACTAACCCCAGTCCTAGCGCAATTAAAGCACTCCGCATTCCTACTAATAATATGGTTTTATGATCATCCATGCCCACAGATTGAGCGGTGAGAGCATTGACACTAGAGCGTAAGAACTTTAACACGCGATAAAGATAGTCAAAAAGTATTGTGGCGAGGATAACTCCCGCCAGGTGACGGATATCTGCTAAATGACCTAAAAAGGCGATATCAACAATCCCCGCGAGAGGAACCATCATGTTGGAAAGCACGTTAATACTTGCCATTTTGTAAAATCGCGGTAAAAAGTCGTACTGGAGTGAGACTGCTGCAAATCTCATAATTTGACTGTACTGGAGTTATTGATGGAAATTGGAACTATTTTAGTGTAGTTGACTGGTAAACAAAAAAGTGTTGTGGGGAGTTAAGGCAACGGTGCAGCGATTTCGAGTCAGGCTTTGTCAGAAATTATTATTTACAGTCCCAGGTGCGATCGCTATTCTCCAGCTTACGTAATTATTGGGGTATTGTTTGTATACAGTGTAGTGTAACGCAATCTCATACTAACTCACTATGTCAAGATACCCAATCTCTCCAAGAAGTCGGGTATCTTGTTGCTTACGAATGATTTAGGACTGTTATATTGACATTACAAGCAAGTGCAATACCTAAAAACAAAAAAGATAAAAATTGCAAATACTACTCCTGCATAAAACACACTACTGATTCCCCCAAAACCAAACACTATTCCCATTAACAGTGGCCCTAAAGTTTGTCCTAATCCGAAAAATGTCCCATTCACAGATAAAATCGTCGCTAAATATTCTTTGGGAGCTAAATCAGCTAATAGTGTTTGAATGCTGGGAAATCCAATACCTGAACCAATACCAAAAATTGTAGTTGGAATTAGTAAAAACCAAATACTTGGCATGAAGGGAACAAGTGATAAAGCTACAGCATATAAAATAAAAGATGCCCTAATTAACGTTGTCGGTGAATACTTTTTGCTTAATTTTCCCAATTGGGCAGATGTGATTGTAATTGCCACAGAAACGCTAGATAATAATATGCCAATTGTGGCTGGTGGGGCTTTAAAGACATCACTAATTAACTGGGGTAAATAAGTTATGTAAGCACCGTAAAGTAGCACGAAATTAGCTGCACTAGCGATAAATAACCCAAATAAACGACGATTTCGCAAAACTTTGGCAGCGTTTTTGATATATTCTCGGAGGTTGCGATCGCCTTTGGGTTCGGGATTATCCAAAAACAATAATACTAACAATCCAATGGGAATAGCCAAAATAGGCAACATAAAAGGATAATACCAGCCTAATGTTGCCAAAGCACCACCAATAGTGGGATAACTAGCCGTACCAATACTACTAATGCTGGCATTGTAACCCATTGCCTCAGTGCGTCTAGCTCCAATGTATAAATCACCAATTAAGGTAATACTCAAAGATAACAAAGAAGCTGCACCGATACCTTCTAAAAACCTCAAACCTAGTAATAAATCAAAATTGCGGACGAAACCGCAAGCCGTCCCAGCAATGCCAAATAAAAATAGGGAAGGAACAATAATTTTCTTTCTGCCTAATCTATCAGCCAGCACACCCAGAACAGGGCTTAGTATAACCGTGGGTAATGTAAATACCGTAATCAATAATCCCAGATTTTTAGGATCTACTTCTAAAGATTTAGCTAACTGTGGAAACGCTGGAGTTATACTAGAAACCCCAATTACAGCTATTAAAGTGACAGCACAAATAATCTGAAAATTTAACTCTTGAAAGACTGGTTTACGTGGCTCTAATTTTTCAGGCTTTTCTGCTGAATTCATAATAGTACAGTAAAGTGAATGGGGCGCGTTACAGAAAATTTAAAAAGCAAATACTGTCCGCAAAGTGCCGGTGACAATTGTGCCGTTACTATCTTGATTACTCGGATGAGCTATTACCTGAATTAAAGGTGTAACTCGGATATGATCAGTCACAGGAAAGTTATAGAAAGCTTCAAAATTCATCTGTGTACTATCCCCCACAGCATTTTCGATGAAAGGTTGCCCAATTGCAATACCCGCGATCGCTCTTTCCATAAACAAATCTCGAAATCCTAACCCAGCCATCCAATAATGTGGATTGATATCACCTAAGCTGGTATCAGGATAACTAGCATAACCATAACGACCAAAAACACCCACACGATTATTCAAAGCCAGGTCAAAATTGACACCCACACCATTAAAACTACTACCGAATAGCTGACCGCCACTATATTGCAAACGTACCGCCAAAGTTTTAGTAGGAGCATATTCCAGTTCTACAAAGCCTTGGTAGGGATCACCAAACAAACCACCATCCGCACCACCGCCAGATGTGGGGAATAAACGAATATCTTCAGCCGCACCGCCACCAATTAATCTTCGGTTCTCTGGTAACGAATCAGTGGCATCTCCTGCAACGTATAATGCTCTGAATTTAAAGGGACTGGCTTTTGGTTGCCAGTTAATAAAAGCACCCGCCCCTGCCGGTCTAGGAAGTAATATATAGTTGTTAACTAAAGCCTGAGTAGAAAAGTCTAAAAAGCTGATGTTAGCATAACGATTTTGATCAACAAAATCAGGAGCAACAATTGCAGGGCCGATAGTAACTTGCAAATCTTCAACAGGTTTAAAAGTGTAGTACAGCCTTCCTATACTTAATTGATCATTCCGCCCTGGAATAGAAAAATCTAAGGTACTCCCCAAATTTGGTTCAAGATATCCACCCGCGTTATCGTTTGCACCATCACTACCTGTAACTAAGCGAACTTTTAATAAATCTGTGCCATAAAAGCTGGTGTTTAAATCCAAACTGAGTCGATAAATCAAAGTTGCATTGGGGTCATTATCAGCAATTACCCTACCTCTAGGAGCAATAATTCTATCACCACCAAATCCCCCAACGTTGAATGCAAAGATAGCCTGACCCTGTAATTTTGTCGTAGTAGAAAACTGATTGGCTTCTAGCATTGCATTTTGAGCTTCGAGGTTATCAACCCTTCCTCGCAATGTAGCTAATTCTGGGGCAAATATTGCTTGTAGTCGTTGTAACTTCTCTAAATCTTCAGATGCAACTAAATCTGATTTGCCGTTGCGAATTAACTCATTTACTTGCTCTAATACCGCATTGATCCCAGCCGCAAATTCATAGCGACTCATAGCGCGGCTACCCTGAAAACTCCCATTGGGATAACCTGCAATGACACCGTAACGCTCAACTAACGACTGGAGAGCTGCAAACGCCCAATCTTGAGGTTGTACATCTTGTAATTGGCTGACAGAGGTAACTTGTTCTAAGGTTGTTTCTGTTTCAGAGCTATCAATGTCTACATTAGACTGAGCTATTGCGCTACTACCAGGAAAGACTAAACACAAACACCAGATTGATTTAACTAATATCAGCAGGGATATAGGAGGAAAAATAGATTTTTTTGCACTCATAGATAGGGGGTGAGATATTTTGAATTTCCCCCTGATGGGGCGATCATTGATTTTTCATAGAAGTTACGCGCACAAAAGTTTACAATTTATCGCCAGCACTATTCTTGTCTATTATTGCTTTTGTTATTCTCCCCTATACCCCTTATTGATAGCAGGGTGCTTTCATACGAAAAAAGAAAAATAGATAGGTTTTGATTTTTTGTTTTGTAGCTGAGATTTTGACCCCTCTCCAAACCTCTCCCCCCGTGGGGGAGAGGCTTTGAAAGCTAGGTTTATTTTTTTCTCTGGTTGTATGAAACCACCCTGCCTATACTCTTTATTGATAGCCCCTAAATTTTAGAGTGATTTATGGCTACCATCGCAAAAAGGTGCATTGTTAGTGTGTTTACACAGACACAGTGCAACCTGTTTTTCTTCTGTAATTTCAAAAGCTAATGGTATAAAATCTGTCCCTTTATGAGAACCATCACAAAAAGGTTGATTCGTAGACTGTCCACAACTACACCAAAAGTATTTACCTGGTTGTAGTTTTACAAGTGTAGGTTTTTTGTCAACAATTATAGGTTCAGACATGGAATTCCCCAAGATGATTGGTATTACTGGCAATGGCAATTAATTCTTGATATTTTGAGGTTCAAGAACTCTTCATGTCTTAAACTTTACTTTGAGAGTTTTGCTTAGGTCTTTTCTATTCTTGTTAAAAGTATTCTATTGTTGTAATTATGCTTAAAATTCCTGTTAAAGACAGTCGCTGTTAATAATCAAATTCTCAAACTCATTGAAATTTCATTATAATTATTTCACTGTAGCATAGACTGAATGCAACTTACCATTGATACCCTACAGCAATTAAGTTCTCCGCCGCAGATTTATCCAATGGCTTGGAGAAAAAATATCCTTGACCATATTCACATTTCATTTTCTTTAAAAAGGCTAGCTGTTCTTCCGTTTCTATGCCTTCTGCTGTGACACTTATGCCAAGTTTTTTCGACAATATGATAATTGTTTCCACAATTTCTAAATTAACTCGACTCGTATTTTTACCACTTACGAAAGTACGGTCAATTTTTAACTCATTAATAGGAAACTGATGCAGGCGACCTAATGAAGAATAACCTGTACCGAAATCATCAATCGCTAACTGAATCCCTAAATTTCTGATTTCTTTAAGTACCAAAATTGCCTTGTCCCCATTTTCCATAATCACACTTTCTGTAATCTCTAGTTTTAAACTTTGTGCATCTAACTTTGTCCTCTTTAAAACTTGATCAACATATGACAGCAAACTGCTTTGGCTAAATTGAGGATTACATAGATTAACACTGATAGTCAAAGCTGATTCTCTCGGATTTACTGATTTGAGTGAGAATCGCTCTTGCCACTCTTTAACCTGAGAACATACTTCATAAAGTACCCATTGATCAATTTTGACAATCAACCCAGATTCTTGTGCTACTGAGATAAATTCTTCTGGAGAAATAATTCCTTTTTGTGGGTGTAGCCAGCGTAAAAGCGCTTCAAATCCTGTTAATTTTCCCGTAGCTAGTGAGACTATTGGTTGATAGTAAATCTGAAATTCTTTGCGTTCAATAGCTTGGCGTAAGGCAGTCTCTAATTGTAGGCGCACTAACACTTGAACGTGCATATCAGAGTCGAAAACCTGGTAACTTGAATTTTCCTTGGCTTTAGCTTGATACATTGCTAGGTCAGCATTGCGTAGCAGGTCTTCTGGTTGTTCATAACCTGTAGAACTTAAAGCAATGCCTATACTCGCTTTGGTAAAAACTTCTTGCCCAGCTAGAGTGATTTTACGTGACAGACTTTCTTGAAGTTGCTCAACCACATCTATCACATCTTTTACACCGCTAATACCCTCTAGCAAAACTGTAAACTCATCTCCTCCTAAGCGTGCAGGTAAGTCTATGGTACGTAAACAATCCTTAATTCTTTGAGCAACAATTAATAGCAATTGGTCTCCATACGCGTGTCCCAAACTATCGTTGATAAACTTGAAGTCGTCTAGGTCTATAAATAAGACAGCAAACATATAATCTGGACGAAGTTGGGAATAATTCACTACGTGTGTGAGGCGGTTCATAAAAAAAGAGCGATTCGGTAAACCCGTAAGAGCATCATAAAATGCCTGGTGCAGCAGTTTTAACTCAGCTTGCTTGCGTTCTGCGACTTCCACCTGCAATTTTTGATTGGCTTGAGCTAGTTGAGATGTTCGTTCGATTACATGTGCTTCTAACTCTGTATAGGATACTTTTAGTGCTTCCTCTGCCGCTAGTAGTTTTTGATTGTTTTGTGAAAGTTTCTCGATGTATTCAGCTACTGTTTGGAGCAATTCGTTAAAAGATGTGGACAATAAACCGATTTCATCTGAGGTAATAACAGGAACTTGCAGCGCAAAATTTGACGTACGTTTAATTACTTTAGCAACTTGAGTTATGGTTTCAATTGGTTGTGCAATCACACGACTAGTAGTAACAGCCAAAGTTATAGCTATTACAACTGATATTGACATACTCACAGTTAAAATTTGTATTCTTAAAGACTCTGATTTCTGCACAGCCTGTATTGCTATGTACTCTCGCTCTCTGGCTTCTTTAATGTAGGGTGTCAGTCTGTATGCAAGGGAAGTAATGTCAGTAAACTCTTTACCTCTGGTAAATTCTTTGATTAATGCCTCGGTTTTATCAGTTGATCTGGAATCAAACCCATTAAGCAGTTCTATTAGACTTTGATAGAATTCATCTGCTGCTTGCTGAGACTTATTAAGCAAAATGGTAAATTCTGTTCTTGATGAAGTGTTTGTTGAAGAATTAATTGCTGTTAGTATTTTGTGTATTTTATCTCGTCGCCCAGGTAATTGAGACCTATTTTTTTTTAGATTTGTTGGGTTTTGCAATAGAGGAACAAACTCTCTGGTTGGTAAAGTCTCAAGCATGGCAATTTGCAAATCACTTAAAAGAAGACTTTCCCTATTAGCACTTATTTGAACAGCAATAGCTTGTTGGTAATAGAAGTCCCCAACTATCAATCCAGTTTTGGTTCCAATTATGGCAATTCCAATAGCAAAAACATAGCCGCTAATAATTTTATTTCTGACACTTCTCACCAATAGAGAAGGTAGTTTAAATATAAATCTAGTTTTGTTATGACTATTTTTCTCCATATTAGACCAAGACTTCACGAGGGTATTTCAGCTTAGGTTAGTAACCTGATACTTGCTGATAAGACTAACAGATAAATGTAAAAATTAACATAGATTGAGGATGTTAATTGTATTCAAGTTATTTTTTTATGTAAGTCTATAGCAATAGAAAACCACCAATTTAGGTAAATTTTTTACCTAAAAAGCATACTTTTATGAGGTAGATATCTAATTGTTTATAATTGGTAAAAGTTTATGATTGATTTGTGTTTTTATGTTAAGAGGGAAGTTAATTGGTGGGATTTATTTTTTATGAAAAATATTGTTATCGACGAAGAATATCATCGCAGCATGAATAGTTTCTTGTACATTATTGCAAAATATTGTTCTACTTTTGTTTTACCCAAGTCATACTAGTTCGCACGCCACTATGTTGGCGCACACAAAGGTGTAATCTGTGAATACAAGCCAACTGACTATGCTATTAGTGAACTTCCATTGTGCTTGTCGCACCTAATTGGAGAGCATAGAGATTAGCATAAACACCTTGTTGCTCAATCAGTTGAGCATGAGTCCCTCTTTCAACAATTTGACCTTGCTGCATCACTAACACCTGATCAGCCTGGGTGACGGTGCTGAGACGGTGAGCAATGACGAAACTGGTACGACCTTTTAATAAACGAGCGATCGCATCTTGTACTAGGGCTTCTGTACGAGTGTCTATGCTACTGGTTGCTTCATCTAAAATCAAGATGCGGGGATTAATTAACACCGCACGAGCAATACTAATCAGTTGTCTTTGTCCTTGGCTCAAAGGCGCGCCTCGTTCCCCCAACTGAGTTGTGTAACCCTGTGGTAGAGAAGTAATAAACTCATGTACATTGGCTAATTGTGCTGCCGCTTCAATCTCAGCTTGTGTAGCATACGGCGCACCAAAAGCAATATTTTCCGCTACAGTGCCACTAAATAAAATATTATCTTGCAAGACAATGCCAATCTGACGGCGCAGACTCGCTTGTGTAACACTACGGACATCTATACCATCTATTTTGACAACACCATCAGAAACATCATAAAAACGCAATATCATATTAATGATGGTAGTTTTACCTGAACCAGTATGTCCTACTAATGCCACCATTTGTCCTGGATGAGCGTGTAAATTTACACCTTTTAGTACCATTTGTTCTGGATTATAGCCAAACTTGACATTTTCAAAGATGACCTCACCTTGAATAGTAGGCATTGTCATCGCATCAGGAGCGTCTTGCAATAGTGATGGTTCATCTAACAACAGAAAAATTCTATCCAGTCCCGCGAATGCAGATTGGGCTTGGGTGTAAAACTGACTGAGGATTTGGATGGGGCGAAAAAACTGCTGCACATACAATAAAAAGGATGTGACTACACCTACTGTTGCCCTTCCAGTAACGGCAAGATAGCCACCATAAGCTAATACACCTGCGGTAGCTAGGGTGTTGAGAAAATCAATTGATGGTAAAAAAGCTGAGGTAATCGCTACTGCTTCGACGTTGGCATCACGATTAGCGGCGTTGAGTTGGTCAAATTCTGCTATGTTAATGTGTACACGATTAAATGCTTGTGCTTCTCTGACACTGCCAATATCTTCTTCCAACTTGGCAGAAAGTTCGCCAATCGTTTTACGTGTCACCCGAAATTTACTCCTTGCCCATCGTGAAAAAAAGCTAGTGGTAAAAATCATCAGGGGAACAACTAAGTTACTCAATAGACCAAGTTGTAGATTAATAAAGAGCATGGCAATGACGATGCCAACCAAACTAAAAACGTTACCCAACATTTGAGCAACAGTTTGTCCAAAAGCTTGATTGACGGTATTGACATCATTAAGTAACCGACTCATTAAATCCCCAGCTTCACTACGGTCAAAAAAGCTGAGTGGTAGACTTTGAATTTTCAGAAAAATATCTTGTCGCAATTGCGCCAGCAATCGTTGCATAATCCAACCGACGCGAATAATTTGACCCCGAATTGCCCAGATACTAAAACCGTAGATTAAACCTAGTATTCCTAATAACAGTAGTAAACCTGGCAAGTTTCCCTTGGCAATCAGATGATCAACTGACCATCCGAGTAAGAATGGCCCCAAAGCCTGAGTAGAAGCACCAATTAATACGAATGTCAGTGCAACGGGAATTTCCTTGCGAAAGGGTAAAAAGTATCGTAAAAAACGCCGGAGAGTTGACATTTGCTGGCGTTTTTTCTGGTTCAGATGCAATCACCGGTTT